>JAGCFO010000015.1 GCA_017650105.1 Bacteroidaceae bacterium
CTCTCTGGGCTATGTTGCCCGCCTGTCGCGCCAGGCGCATGGGCAGCTGCGAGAGCTGTTCTTCGTCGATGGGCACGCTATTTCGGCCGTATGAAGCCGTTCGACACCTTTCCATACACTATCTCACGATGTAAAAGAGCGAAGAAAAAGAAGCGTTTTCACCTTATCTCTTATCAGCTACGAAGGTACGACATTTTTCCCGTTTGTGCAAGCAAAAACGGAGATTTTTTTCCACATTTTTTCCTCCTTGTGCCTATCCCTCTGGAGGAGAGAATGTTGGCGGAACGGGGGTCAAAGGCGTCGGACCTTCAATGCTTCAACCCATTTCTTCTCCCCGGCGGCCTCGTGGAGAAGCTTGTGAGACAAAAAGTCGCGCGATAATCTTTTTTTAAAAAAACGGCAAATAATTTGGAGAAAAAGAAAAAAAACGTTAACTTTGTATCACAAAAACCAATCTTAGCTACTAATCACAAAAAATCTATAAAACTATGAGACGTATCAAACAATTCTTTCTTCTTGTCTGCCTTCTTGCGGCAGGAACGCAGGGCGCGTGGGCAGAATCGGGTTACAGACTTGAAAAAGAGGCTGTTGCTGTTGGGAACCTGACTTTTGACTTGTATGAGTGGATTGAAGATGGAGTGAGTGATGACAATAATACTTTTGCCGTGCTCAAGGGCATTTCGGGAACCGCCGAAGAAGTTGTCATCCCCAATACCATCAGAGACGGTTCATTAAAAGTCCCAGTAAAAAATATTAACGGCACCATCTCAAACTCCTATGTTAAAAAGATTACTTTTAAAACGCTAATATCTTTTAAAGGCTCTTATACTAAATATAATGATTCTAGTTATATTGGTTGGTATTTTGAAGGCAGTCTCAACTGTCCGAGTTTGGAAACATTGGAGTTTTTGAATGGTTTCAATATAAGTACCACCTATTTCTCGCTCCTCCCCCTGCAATGCGATAACCTGACGACTATTATCATTGGCGGAAGCCAAGAGCCCTCACTCAGCGGCAGCTGGAGCAAGTATTCGACATCAGATCCCTCCAACATCACAGCCTACGTGGCAGCCTGGTCGCAGGAGACGTGCAACGACATGCACACAAACGCCTCCGTGTGGAGCCAGTTCCATGCCGTGCTGCCCTACGAGGCCAATTCCGATTCGCCGACGGTGAACTTGACAATCACGGTGGATTGCAGAAACTATCCTCAGGGGGCACCTGTTGACTTAAACTCAATTTACTATAATTATAATGGAGAGAGTGTCTATGGCGGCCAATCACGCACTTTTGAGGTGGAAAGAGGCAGCACGGTTGACATTACCGCGTCTTCTTCAAACAACACCTATTCTGTATTTTGGAATAGTAAAACATATCTGAACGGAGTGTATAAGGAACATAACGGCTCCTTCAGGGCTACCGATAACTTACAGAATGACCTTCTTATCTATGTGGAATGCGAGCCCGACTGCTACTTCGTGCGTGTGGCTAACCTGAGCGCTGCAGACACGCCGCACAGCCTCTACTGGAAAGACACTTCTAACCAGGTACACGAGATTGCTCCGCAGAGCTTATTCCTCGTGCCTGTGAAAAAGAACGGTAGTGGCCAGACCATCTATGCAATGGAAGACGATCACGACAACTACACGCTGCGTGGCTACTGGTACAACGGCGAGGACTATATGTCAAACGACGACCAGAGCCAGGGCGGCGTACATTATCAGGACGAACTGTGGCAAGGCGATGAGCACCGCCTTGAGTTCACCCTCCAGCCCACCGCCGACCTGCAGGACCGCCAGGTGCTGATAGGACTCATCGAAGGCAACCCCACCAGCGACAAGCTCACCATCAAGGCTACGCAGGGCGAAGGCGGAGCGATGGAGCTCCAGTATACCCTCGATGGGGTAGAACAGTCAAATTGGTATCGCGATCCTCTCTCTGGAGGGGAGTTGCTTGCCAACGTCGACAAGTCGAAACTGGGCAACAACTTCAAGCTGAGAGTCGTCCCCGAAATTGGCAGGGAGCTCCTCGGAATCTACCTGAACGATTTGTTCCGTGCTGCCTCCGACGCCAATTCGACATCGGGCGACACCCTGACGTACTACCTGGGCAACGTGAAGGCGGGGTATGATGTCTATAGCATCAGCGTCGTCTATAAGGACGTGGTCGATTTCTCCATGCGCAAGATTCATGTGAAGAGTTCAGGCACGCCTTTAGGGTTCTCTCAAATGCGATTGATTGATATGAACACCAAAGAATATATTTGCCAATATGTTCCAAGCAATCTCCCGACCGATTTCTCTGTGGAACTGCCTATGGGTACGAAATATAGAATAATGTTCTTTAACAAAACAGATGCATTCAGCCTGAAGAGCATGTGGGTCAACGGCCAAGATATTTTAGACATGACCGCCACTTACACTATCGGAAACTTCGACGACGAGATTTTGTTTGATTTCTTTGTAGATCCAAAAGTCTGCTCCTTCGCCTCCAACGCCACTATCAAGTTGAGTAAAATAAATGCAGATGGCACCGAAGAAGACTTTAGCGGAGACAACAACTGGTCATGCCGACAGCTTGGATACGGCGAGGGCTTGAAGATTAAGTTCATTCCCGACACTCCCGGGAGCCAGATGACAAAGTTGGTATACAACACCATGGTTCTTGACGTCGCAACCAACGACCACCTGACACAGAATGCCGACGGCAGCTATACCTTCACGATGACGGCAGATGAGTTGTTAGCCGACAACTACGACGAAACAACCATTCGAATATTCGCCGCATTCGAGGGCGCCTCGTCAGGTCAGACGTACGACGTGAACGGCGACGGCGAGATTAACGTCTCCGACGTCACTTCGCTGGTGAACAAGATTCTGCACCCGTAAGAGCGCAAGGCAAGCCTTGCGCGATACGCCAGATGATCAGATGCCTTCGGAGATACGCCAGATTATCAAGTAATCAAATAATCGAATAATCAGATAATCAGGTAATCAAATTATCAGATAAGGGCGCAAGCGCAGGCAGACAAACTATAAAGAGAGAGAGGGACTCCCGCATGGGGAATCTCACTCTCATTAATTATCAGCGCTTAGCTCTAATCAATATTTGATTATCTGATAAATCCACTTCGTGGCCTTTCCTCCTTCTCGCCAGGCAGGGCTCAAGTAAACTTGGCTCTGCTCTTGCTTCGTTAGTCGGTTATCTGATTATCTGATTATTTGATTATCTGATTATCTCATTGAGCGTTGGGGTGCATCTTCATGAAGATTTTCAGGTTTGTGAGCACAGACTTAACGGCCCCCTTACGTAGGTAGGTCTGTGTGGAGTACTTCTCGTTTTCCTGCGTGAACACCAGGCGTTTGCCGAAGAGGCGCTTCTGCACGACAGCTACAGCAGGGCGCTGCTCGGTCTGCAGCGTGTTGACGACACCGATGCGTGCGGGGAACTCGCGTGTGGTGCCAGCCTCATAGTTGAAGAATTCGATGAGCGACTGGAGATTCTCCTTCACCTCGTCGAGGGTGGTGCCCATGTAGAGGCAGGTCTCCCTTATCTGGTCGAAGACGATGAAGGTGCCGGGAATGGCGCTGGCGGGCCCGAGGCTGAGGTAGTAGCCGAAAGTGCCGTCTTTGTCCTCGAAGGAGAAGAGCTGGTACTGCGATTCGTTGAAGTCGGTGGTGACAATTTCCCAGCGTACACCGGGATGACCGTGTGTGGAAACAAGGTTTTTCTGAGCAAAAAGGGTAGTGGCGCAGATGAGTGCGGCACAGCAGATGAGTAGTCGTTTCATTTTGTCAATCTGATGATTATATGTTAATAGTTAATTGTTCTCGTTTGGTGGTATAATGAAACGGAAGTCATCAGCATCGCGGGCTCTCAACTTCCGTTTCTAGGGAGGGGATGATTCTGTGCGGAGCCTTTACTTGAGTATGGTTCCGAGAATGGAGCGGAGTATCTGGCGCGTTGCCGAGCTGGCAGCATTGCCGGCAGCCGTAGCAGCAGCACCTTTAACGCTACCGCTCTTCGACTTACCCTTGACGGCCTTCTTCACTTCTTTTCCGATGGCGCTTCCCACGCTGGCTGTGACGGCTGTGACGACAGCCCCAGCCACTACCTGGCCAACGCCCTTCTCGCCCTTTCGGCCTGAGGCTTTGGTTGCCACCTTTCCCGTGCGCGACTTCTTCTCCTCCTCTTTCTGGGCAAGTTCGCGCGCTGCCTTCTCCTCAGCCTCCTTAGCTGCTGCCTCGCTCTCGGCGAGGAGCACCTCGAAGGCACTCTCGCGGTCAATCATCTTATCGTACTTGCCGTAGATGCGGCTGCGGTTGATGATGAGCTCGCGCTCGGAGTCGCTGATGGCACCTATCTGGCTGAGGGGGAAGAGAATTTTTGAGCGCTGTACCATAGTGGGAGCGCCCTTCTCGTCGAGGAAGGAGACGAGAGCTTCACCCGTTGCCAGCTCGGTGATGGCCTGTGCGGTGTCGAAGGCAGGGTTAGCGCGGAAGGTCTCAGCTGCTACGCGCACAGCCTTCTGATCGCGCGGAGTGTAGGCGCGTAGGGCGTGCTGCACGCGGTTGCCCAGCTGACCGAGAACGGTTTCGGGTATGTCGGTGGGGTTCTGGGTAACGAAATAGACGCCTACGCCCTTGCTTCGGATGAGGCGCACTACCTGCTCAATCTTCTCGAGGAGCGCCTTGGCGGTGTCGGTGAAGAGCATGTGGGCTTCGTCGAAGAAGAATACCAGCTTGGGGAGGTCCATGTCGCCCACCTCGGGCAGCTGCACGTAGAGCTCGGAGAGGAGCCAGAGGAGGAAGGTGCTGTAGAGCTTGGGGTTGAGCATGAGCTTATCGGCAGCCAGCACGCTCATCACACCCTTCCCGCCCTCAACGGCAAGGAGGTCGAATATATCGAACGAAGGCTCGCCGAAGAAGAGATTGGCTCCCTGCTCCTCGAGGACGAGGAGTGCACGCTGGATGGCTCCCACGCTCATGGGTGAAACGGTGCCGTAGGTGGTGGTGTACTCCTTAGCGTGCTCGCTCACGTAGTTGAGCATAGAGCGGAGGTCCTTGATGTCGAGCAGCAGCAATCCACGCTCGTCGGCAATACGGAATACGATGTTGAGCACTCCTGTCTGCGTCTCGTTGAGGCTCATGAGTCGTGCGAGGAGCTGCGGTCCCATGTTGCTGATGGTGGTGCGCATGGGGTGTCCCTGCTCGCCGAAGACATCATAGAACCGTACGGGGCAGCCTGCAAACTGGGGATTCTCAATGCCGAACTCGGGCATGCGCTTCTCGATGAAGCTGCTGAGCTTGCCCGCCTGGCTGATGCCGCTGAGGTCGCCCTTCATGTCGGCCATGAAGCAGGGGACGCCTGCCTGGCAAAACGTTTCGGCCATTACCTGGAGGGTGACGGTCTTTCCTGTACCTGTGGCTCCGGCGACGAGTCCGTGACGGTTTGCCATCTTGCCGCAGAGGTTGAGCGGGCCTTCCTCGCAATGGGCAATGTAGAGTTTGTTGTCTTGGGTTAACATATTCGGTGATTTGTTATTTGGTTTTTATCTGTTGGCGTACATCTGCTCGTAATAGCGCTGATAGTCGCCTGAGGTGACGTTGTCGAGCCAGGCCTGGTTGTCGAGATACCAGCGTACGGTCTTCTCTATGCCCTCCTCGAACTGCAGAGAGGGCTCCCATCCGAGCTCGCGCTGCAGCTTGGTGCTGTCGATAGCGTAGCGCAAATCGTGCCCTGCTCGGTCGGTGACGTAGGTGATGAGGTCCATGTCGGCATCCTCGGGGCGTCCGAGCAGACGGTCGACGGTGCGTATGAGGAGACGTATGATGTCGATATTCTTCCACTCGTTGAACCCTCCGATGTTGTAGGTCTCGCCGTCGTTGCCCTCGTGGAAGATGAGGTCGATGGCACGTGCGTGGTCCTCAACGTAGAGCCAGTCGCGCACGTTCTCGCCCTTACCATAGACGGGGAGGGGCTTGCGGTGACGTATGTTGTTGACGAAAAGGGGTATAAGCTTCTCGGGGAACTGATAGGGCCCGTAGTTGTTGGAGCAGTTGGTGACGACGGTAGGGAGTCCGTAGGTGTCGTGAAAGGCACGCACGAAATGGTCTGACGATGCCTTCGCAGCGCTGTAAGGGCTGTGGGGCTGATACTTGAGGTCTTCGGTGAAGAAAGTGTCGCCGTATGCCAAATGGTGCTTGCCGCTCGAGGCCTTCGTGGAGAAGGGGGGCTCCGTGCCTTCGGGCTTCGTCATCTCAAGGGCACCGTACACCTCGTCGGTGGAGATGTGGTAGAAGCGCTTTCCCTCGTACTTCTCGGGCAATGCCTCCCAGCAGAGTTTGGCGGCTTGCAGCATCGAGAGGGTACCCATCACGTTGGTACGGGCAAACGTGAAGGGGTCTTTGATGGAGCGGTCGACGTGACTTTCGGCAGCCAGGTGTATGATGCCGTCAACATGTTCGCGCTGCATGAGGGAGTAGATAGTGTCGAAGTCGCAGATGTCGGCCTTCACAAAAGTGTAGTTGGGCTTGTCCTCGATATCTTTGAGGTTGGCTAGGTTGCCGGCATAAGTGAGCTTATCGACGTTGATGATGTGATAGTCGGGGTATTTGTTGACGAAGAGCCTTACTACGTGGCTTCCGATAAAGCCGGCTCCGCCTGTGATGATGATGGTGCGTTTCATATACGGGGGTTAGAGTTTGGAAAGTTCAAGCAGGTATTGGCCATAGGATGTCTTCTTGAGGCGGTGTCCCAGCGTTGCCAGCTGCTGCGAGTCGATCCATCCGTTGCGCCAGGCAATCTCCTCGATGCAGCTGACGTAGAACCCCTGTCGCTTCTGGATGGTGGCTACGAAGTCGGAGGCGTCGAGCAGGCTGTCGCAGTTGCCCGTATCGAGCCAGGCGAAGCCGCGCCCGAAGACTTGCATGTGGAGCGTTCCCTCCTCAAGGTAGAGACGGTTGAGGTCGGTAATTTCGTACTCTCCGCGTGCGGAGGGTTTGAGGCGTAAGGCTTTCTCGGTTACCGTATTGTCGTAGAAGTAGAGTCCCGGAACGGCATAGTGGCTCTTGGGATGCTCGGGCTTCTCCTCCAGCGAGAGGACACGTCCTTCGGCATCCATCTCGGCAACACCATAGGCACGCGGGTCTTTCACATAGTAGCCGAAGATGCAGGCTCCCTTGTCAATAGCGGAAGCGCGCTTCAGCATAGCACTGAACCCCTGACCGTAGAAGACGTTGTCGCCCAAGATGAGGCATCCGGGCTCACCACCCAAGAAGTCGGCGCCCAGCACGAAAGCTTGCGCCAATCCGTTGGCGACTTCCTGTACCTTGTACTGGAAACGCATGCCCAGTTCCTCGCCCGTACCCAACAACTGCTCAAACATGGGCAGGTCGCGGGGGGTGCTGATGATGAGCACGTCGCGGATGCCGGCAAGCATGAGCACCGAGAGGGGGTAGTAGATCATGGGCTTGTCGTAGACAGGCATTATCTGTTTGCTGATAGCCTTCGAGAGAGGGAAGAGGCGGGTGGCGCATCCTCCGGCAAGTATGATACCTTTCATGGCAGTTCTGTTTTATGAGGGTATATTGTTTGGCAAAGATAGCGCTTTTTTTGATTATTCATGGTTGTTGGCGAAAAAAATGCGGGAGAAGAGGAAAGATTGTGGGCGTCAGTTGTGGATTTCAACCTTTTTGTCTATATTTGTGCCCAAATCAATATTTATGAAAAAAACACTCTTCTTCGCTCTTACGGCACTGCTACTCCTCATCGCTGCTGGGGAGGGAAACCGCAAGCCTACTGTGTTCATGATAGGCGACTCCACTATGGCCAACAAGCCGATAAAGGACGGTGCACCCGAGCGAGGGTGGGGGATGATGCTACCTGGATTCTTTACGGAAGACATAGTGGTAGACAATCATGCGGTGAACGGGCGCAGCTCGAAAAGCTTCATCAACGAAGGGCGCTGGGATGCTGTGCTTAAGAAGATGATGCCCGGTGACTATGTGGTTATCCAGTTCGGGCACAACGATGAGAAACCTAAGGAGGACCGCCACACCGAGCCTGGCACAACCTTTGATGCCAACCTGCGCCGCTTCTGCAACGAAACGCTGGAGAGAGGAGCGACACCCATATTGATGAATGCTATCGTGAGGCGTAATTTCAAGGCTCCTGCCGATAGCGTCGTGTCAACAGATGACCGCCTGCAACTCTCCGAAGTGGACGAGAGTGGCGAGGGGCTGATCCTTTACGATACGCACGGTGCATACCTTGACAGCCCCCGCAACGTAGCGAAAGAACTCGGTGTTCCCTTCGTGGATGCCAATCGCATCACACACGAGCTGGTGCAGGGACTGGGGCGCGACGAGTCGAAAAAACTGTTTATGCATGTGAGCCCCAAGACGGTGTGGGCGATTCCCGACGGACGTGTCGACAATACGCACCTCAATGTGTACGGAGGGCGTGTTATTGCCGGGCTGCTGGTAGACGCGATAGCAGAAGCGGTGCCTGCATTGAAACCTTATGTACGACATTACGATTTCGTGGTGGCGAAGGACGGCTCGGGCGATTTCTTCACGCTGCAGGAAGCTATCAATGCTGTTCCCGACTTCTGCAAGAATCATCGTACCACTATCCTTCTGCGTGCCGGAGAGTATGACGAGAAAGTAAATATTCCCCCTTCCAAAATCAATGTAAGCCTGATAGGTCAGGAAGGCGCTGTCATAACAGGCTCCGACTATGCCTCGAAGAAGAATGCGCTGGGTGACGATTACAGCACCAGCGGTTCGGCTTCGTGCTACATCTGGGCACCAGACTTCTATTGCGAGGGCGTTACCTTCAGCAACACCGCAGGACCTGTTGGACAGGCTGTGGCATGCTTCATAGGTGCCGACAGGGTGGTGTTCAACTGCTGTCGCTTCCTCGGGCATCAGGACACCCTCTATAATTGGGCACGACGCAGCAGACAGTATTTCCGTGACTGTTACGTAGAGGGAACCGTCGACTTCATATTTGGCTGGAGCACTGCTGTGTTCGACCAATGCACCATCCACAGTTTAGGAAAGGGATACCTCACGGCACCGTCAACCGACAAGGGCGACGGGATGGGGTATGTGTTCCACGATTGTGTGCTCACGGGTTCCGAAGGGGTGAAAGCCTATCTGGGTCGCCCCTGGCGCGAGTATGCCCGCGCTGCTTTCATCCGTTGCAAGATGGACAGCCACATACGTCCCGAGGGGTGGCATAACTGGGGAAAGCCTGAGGCGGAAAAGCATGCGTTCTTTGCCGAGTATGGCAGCCAGGGAGCTGGTGCAAACGAGAAGGCTCGTGTGAAGTGGGCACACACTCTCAAGGAGAAGGATTTGAAGCGTTATGAGACATCTGTGGTACTTGCCGGCTCCGACGGCTGGAATCCCCTGACTCTGTTCTCGCTCGACGATTGACGCTTGTTTTTGCAATTGATACAAAAAAGACTTGAAGAATATCATTAAAAAGCAAATAATATGAAAAAGACATTCGCGACACTATTTCTTGCCTGCATAGCCCTTACGCTCAACGCGCAGGCTGCCCACGACTGGCAAATCAATCTTAAAAAGGTGGGTGCCCCCATCCAACCTACCATGTACGGCATCTTTTTTGAAGACATCAACTACGGTGCCGACGGAGGACTCTATGCCGAGAAGGTGAAGAACCGTTCGTTTGACTTCCCCTTTGCCCTCACCGGCTGGCAGGCTGCAGGCAATGTGGAAGTGCGTCACGACGGGCCTTTTGACAAGAATCCTAACTATGTGCGACTCAGCAGCAGCGGGCATCACGATAAGTTTACGGCGCTCATCAACGAAGGCTTTTTCGGCGTTTCGGTAGAGAAAGACCATACGTATCGTTTCAGCGTGTGGGCTCGTGTGCCCGAGGGTGGACGAGATGCCAAAATCCGAGTTGAGCTTGCTCACGCCAACACTATGGACGAGCGGCAGCAGTTCACTCGCAATGAGCTGGTGGTGAGCAGTTCTGAATGGAAGCGCTACGAACTGGAGATTACTCCACCCCGCACCGATCCGAAGGCACAGCTGCGCATCTTCCTCGTGGGGAATAACAGCGTAGACCTTGACCATGTTTCCCTCTTCCCCTCCGATGCCTGGAACGGCATCCTCAGAGCTGATCTCGTGCAAGCGCTTGCCGACCTTCATCCGGGCGTGTTCCGCTTCCCGGGAGGATGCATCGTCGAAGGAACCGATCTTGCCACACGCTACAACTGGAAGAACAGCGTGGGGCCAGCCGAGAACCGTCCACTTAATGAGAATCGCTGGCACTACACATTCGACTATCGGTTCTTCCCCGACTATTTCCAAACCTACGGACTGGGTTTCTATGAATTTTTCTGCCTCTCCGAAGCCATTGGAGCCGCTCCTCTTCCCGTTGTGAGCTGCGGGCTTGCCTGCCAGTTCCAGAATCGCCCCGAGGAGAACGCTCACGTGCCCGTAGATGAGCTGGAACCTTACATTCAGGATGCCCTCGACCTTATCGAGTTTGCCAATGGAAGTACGGATACCAAGTGGGGAAAGCTACGTGCCGAGATGGGGCATCCCGAACCCTTCGGACTGAAATTCCTTGCCGTCGGCAACGAGCAGTGGGGGCAAGAGTACGTCGACCGTGCCGAACCTTTCGTGCAGGCACTCCGCAAGCATCACCCTGAAATCAATATAATAGGTACTGCAGGACCTTACAACGGAGGCGATATGTTTAATTTCCTTTGGCCTGAGATGCGTCGTCTGAAGGTGGACCTTGTGGATGAGCACTTCTATGCGCCCGAACGTTGGTTCAAGGCAAACGCAAACCGATATGATAACTACTCACGCAAGGGTCCTAAGGTGTTTGCTGGGGAGTACGCTTGCCACGGAGCTGACGGCAAGAAGTTCAATCATTTCAATGCCTCGCTCCTCGAGGCCGCCTTCATGACCGGACTTGAACGCAATGCCGACGTAGTCCAGATGGCTACCTATGCTCCGCTTTTTGCTCATGTGGAAGGCTGGCAGTGGCGTCCCGATCTTATCTGGTACGACAACCTGCGCAGTGTGCGCTCCTGCAGTTACTATGTGCAGCAACTCTACAGCACTTATAAAGGTACCAATGTGCTGCCGATGATTGACGAGAACAAGAAGCCCATTGCTGGCAACGACGACCAAGACGGGCTCTACGCTTCGGCTGTCATCGACAAAGATGCATCAAAAATCTACGTCAAAGTGGCAAATATCACCGATGAAGAGCGTAGTTTCACGATTCATTTCAACGGGCTCTCGAAGAAGCAGACGCTTGCCGACGGAGAGCGCATCGTGCTTCATAGCGACGATCCTATGCTCGACAACTCCTTGCAAAATCCTACCGCTGTATTGCCGCGGACGTTCGTACAACCCATCGAGGGAAATGTGTTGCAGACAAAAGTTGCTCCCGCTTCCTTCAACGTCTTCGTGTTTACCATTCAGTAGGTTTGGGTAAATACATATGATATCCCTTCTTGTATGGGGGGATAGTGGAAATAATCTGAGTCCTGTAATTCAAGGGCTCAGATTATTTTCTCGTATAGAGTCAATAGTTGGTTGGCAGATAGGCTGTCGTTATAGCGCGTTCTACTAAGTTCAGCTGCCTCCGAAGCACATTCGGCGAGGCGTGCAGGGTTGGTTAGCAGTTGTTCCAGAGCATCAGCAAGAGCTTCTGGGCTGTTGGGTTCGTATGTAAGCCCGGCACGTCCTATTATCTCGGAGAAAGAGCCGCTATGTGGCTCTACTGCGGGACGGCCGGCAGCGAAAGCTTCGCAGAGGTAGAGCCCTATGCCTTCGGGAAAACGTAGCGGAACGGAGAGCACTGTGATGTGGCGGTAAAACTCAAAGTGACTTCTCCAAGTGTAATCTTTTTCGATGTATACATCCTCGGCATAAGGGTGGAGCGTCTTGTGTACACGGGCTAGAAACTTCTTTTCAGTAGGCATATACCCCCCGCCGATACGAAGTTTCAGATGCGGGATGGTGTTTCTCTTTTTCAGCAACACAAAGGCTTCTGCCAAAATGTCAAGTCCGTCAAGCTCATTCATTCGATAGAAGAAACCGATGGTTGGGCATTCAGGCGACTCGTCAGAGGTGTATCGTGAGATTTCTACTCCCGGGTAGATGACTGTTGGAGGCTCGATGTCGGGCATTCGCTTCTGGGCTATCTGCTGATAGTAATACGATGTGGTGACAAATTTGTCTATCCATTCAGCGCCGTTATTTATACTTTGCCAAGCCCTTTGGGCATATTCTGGAGCGAGAGAGTCTATCCACACTTCCTCGTCCTGCAGCGAGCAAACGATGGGCAGTCCGAGTGCCTCCTTTAATGGTTTTGCTACAGCGAGGAGGAGCGTCGACGAGAGGTGTATCACTTGCGGCTGTATGTCCTTTACCCAACTGACGAGTTCCTCTACATGACGCTTGAAAGCTGAGTCGTCGCCTTCTATCATGCTGAGAGTCATCTGCTCCATGCCAGCAGCAGAAGTGGTGCCTGAAAACGAGGCGGCAAGGCGCAGCGAAGCCTTTGAGTCGAGCATCCGACGTATCCAGTGGGGAATGCGCTTGCGCATCTTCTGCTCGACGTAGAAGGTTGTGGCAGGAAAGAACACGGGAGCCTTGCCTTGCAGCTCACCCAAGAATTCAAGCGGCAGGTAGAGAGGAACCACCGTCACCTCATGACCCGCTCTGTGAAGAGCTTGGGCCATGAGGTTGTCGCGGTAGCAATTCCCACAGAAGTATCCGTCGCCCGAACCAGGGGAAATGAAAAGAATCTTCATCCGAGCAAGCTTACTTTATCTTATATGCATAGAATGCGCCGGCATGACGAACATACAGCACACCATCGGCAATGGCGGGATGTGCCCAATAGGGCCCGCTGCCCTTGGTGATACGGAATTCGCTGGTAACTTCAAACTTTTCGGGAGTGGCTTTTGCCAGCCCCACCGTGCCGCGTCTCTCATCGTAGCAGAAGAGCTTTCCGTCGGCAGCGATGATGGAACCCTTTCCTTTGCCTTCCCAAGCAGTCTCGTACTTCACTTCGCCCGTATTCCAATCGAGGCAGCACCAGTTGCCGGCATTGTTGTTTATCCAATTGGAGCCGTAAATGTAATCTCCTACAAGCACATAGCCTCCGTGGTGTGTATCGAGGACATCGGTGCGCCAGGTAACGTCAACGCTCTTCAAATCGTCAGCCAGCTTGAGCTGAAATCCGTTGATGTCGTATCCGTGACAGAAGAAAATCTTCCCATCGCGATAGAGGGCGGAATTAGGGGCTATATTATCCCAGCGTCCTTGTTTGCCTGTATATTTGGGTCCCCAGTTATCGAAGGTCCACTCAATTTCTCCTGTTTCGGGATTCACGCCAAAAGCATTGAGTGCCGTAGAGCCGACAATTTGCCGCTTACCGTTGTATTCGATAAGGATAGGAGAGACGTATCCACTCTTGTCACCCAACGCACGAGACTTCCAAACTTCTTCGCCCGTCAACTTGTTAAGCGCTACGATAGTTGTTTGGTCTCCGCAAGGAGTGTAGATGACTTTGTCGTCGTACACTAATGGGCATTCGCTTGTTCCCCAGTTGCCCGTCTTACGAGCATATTTCTCGCCTCCGTCTACTTTCCAGACGATAGAGCCATTTTCAGCGTTAATGCAGACAACCTCGCCCATTCCGCTGATGACGTAAACGTTTCCGTCGCTGAAGGTTGGCGTAGTGCGTACTTCAGGATAAGAACCTTTCCAGGGTTTTCCATAAGCAACGGTGAAAACTTTTGTTCCGTCAAGTTTGTAGCAGTTGAGGACTTCCTGATCTTCCTGATCATTAAGCCCAGTCAGATAGATTCGGTCGTTTACAACTTGTGCGCTTGAATAACCTTTACCTGCATCCTCTACTTCGAAAATCATTTTCGGGCCTTCTTCAGGCCACGCGTCAAGCAGCCCTGTGTCAGGATAAACCCCGTTGTTTTGAGGCCCGCGCCAGCCATATTCGCTGGCACCGGAAGTGGTCTGTGCCCCACTCGTAGCACAAATGGCAACAAGAGCCACACTGATAAGAATCTTTTTCATTGTCTGATGGTTTTAGTGTTAATAATTAGGTGAATGATAATCCATGTGATGATACCGAAGAGCGCCAGCAGCGCTAGGGCTACTG
The DNA here is from genome assembly GCA_017650105.1 of Bacteroidaceae bacterium. GTDB lineage: Bacteria > Bacteroidota > Bacteroidia > Bacteroidales > Bacteroidaceae > UBA1189. Next base: position 14,188 of record JAGCFO010000015.1, read on the forward strand.
TCCAGGCGGATGTGCTGATTTCCCGGATGCCGGCGCTGATGCTGACGACACTACCGAGGGCTCCTGTCAGAATGGCAAAAAGAGGAACGATGAGTTGCTCTTTTCGCAACATGCCGACGATGCTCTGCGTGCTGAATCCCAACGTTTGGTAGAGAGCAATCTCTTGCCGGCGTGCTGCGAGGCTCTTCCTAACTACGATGAGCAAACTTGCTAGCCCTAGCAGAAGCCCCAATCCGCCTAATGACAAGAATATGCTCAGGTATGCATCTGTCACTTCGTAGAATCGGCGAAGTCTGTCGTCGGTTGAGTTTAGAGATATGCCGTAGTCGGAGAGAGCCGTCTCCAATAGTTGCTGAGTCGTATTGAGCTGAGCGGTTGATTCGTTGTCTATCTTTGTCAATAGGGTTTCAGGGTTTGGTTTCCTTCCCGCCATGAAGACTCTGCTTCCCGACTCCTCAGGCCAAAGCAGCAGAAACTGTTCTTGAGGCATGATAGCATATCCGTGCAGCACTCCCGTTGGATACGATGCTGCGATGAGGGCCTTTGCCTCATGTCCGTCGTTGGCCTTGAAAGTGAGCGTGTCGCCCACTTTTTTCATCATGCTCCACGTCAGAGCCTCCACGTCGATGGCTACAGGCACTATGTTATCTTCCTCTGCATTCAGCATCAGTTTGTCGACGTCGATGCCGAAAGCAGCCATTTGTGAGGTTTCCATACCCAACACAGAAGGTATAGAAACTTTGTTAAGGTTCCAGCAGCTTGCCTCGTCTTCGGTGTGCTTGGGCATCTGCAGAAATCGGACATCGTGTGGCAGTTCTTCTAAGTGAAGATGACGTCGCGAGCGAATGTCGTTCATGTCGTAAAGAAGAGGAACGGCAGTCTCTGCGTAGAGGCTGTATCCTCCTGTTGCCTCGTGGGAAGAATGCTTGATATCAGGGCGGTTGAGGCCTACCGCGAAAACGGTGAAAATGCCTGTAGCCAGCGTCCAAAACGCTAACGTGTGCTGCCTTTTGAAGTGACGTATATTGAGCAGAGGGAGTTGCTCAAGGTCGTTAGCAGAGAGGGAGGCTTTTGTCAGGAGTATTCGCCCTCCAATGCTTGCATCCACTATCCAAAGCAATCCGCACAGCACGAAAACTACCACGCTGTGGAAGATAGCGAAGTTAAGCACGATGAGGGCACATATCATAAGAAGGAGAAGGTAGAAAACTCTCTTGCGGGAAGAGGCCGTTTTTTCGTAGGAGGAAAAATTTTTTTCCTTTGGGAATAAATTTTTTTTCTTTGCCCATATCGCCGGATTCTTTGCCCATATTGTAGGCTGCTCACTTCCGCTTATCGATAGCATTTGCCGGCTGATTTCTTTGTTGATTAATATGACGAGCGTGACAAGACAAATTGTCGTTCCTGCAATCCAGCTGATGAGGAGCGTCTGCGGTGTAACGCGAAGGGTAAACCCGTCGGTGTGGGTAGCTCCATTCCATGCTCCGGCAAGCATGCGTAGCATCAGGAAGGCATATCCCAAGCCCAGCAGAAGGCCTATCAGGGTGGGGATGAGAAGCATGGGAGCAACCTCACGAATAAAGCGCTGGCGGATGGCTTTTTTGGAGAAGCCGAGAGTGTTGAAGAGGCTCACTTCGTCACTCCTGACGGAAAGCATCTCTAAAAGCGGGTTGGCCATCAGAAGGATGGCAGCCAATATGATAAAGAATCCGAGAGCGAGGAAGAGTCCTGCAAAATCGGTTCCGTTCGATGCAGCGTAGAGAGCCTGCTGACGCGGTTGGATGACGGAAAGTCCCATATCCTCAGGCTTGATTTTCTCTATTTGCTCAGATGAAGCAATCACTTTCGTTGCTGCTCCAAAATCGCTGCACCAGTCTTCTCCTACGGCATCGAAGCTAACGAGTGCCTTAGGCGTTTGTCTCCATTGGCTCCAGTAGTCTTCGTCGGCTTTTGTGATGCGACTCATATCGATGGGCAAGTCACTATCCCAGTCGGTGCATTTCGCTACGCCCGAGAGACCTGGAAATGATGCTGTGAGTAGGCTGTCACCTGCCATTTGGAGGGTAGAGACGATATTTGACACAACAAACCGATGGCTCCTCGTCTCGAGGCGCTTCAGTCCTTTCGTCACAACGTAATAATCCATCGTTACCGAATCGCCGACGTTGACGCCCAACCTGCGTGAAGCCTCGTCGCTCAGCACCGTGTTGTCGCCCTTCAGCTCATCCGTAGCTGTCACGAACGAATAGCTTATCTCGCTGCCGTGAGTGTTGCCAATAGTGTTTACAAAATAGGCCATATAGCGCTGTTCAGGCTCCATCAGATTCACGATGTTTGTGGGCAGGAACAACCGACTTGTGCCAATGGTGTCTCCCTTTGCGATGATGCCCGAGAAAGAGGGTTCCCAGATTTGTTGAAAATCGGAAACGGTGAATTCTTTCGGAGAAAGGATGACATTCACGCTCTTCCCGTCCAAATCCATTGCCTCAGCCAGCTGCTGGCGGTTCACGAAGACGTTTAGAGGTCTTACCTGTTCGTTGCGGAGAAGCAGATTGCCTCCGTCTTTTGACTTCCTGACGGTGTGCGAAGTGATGCGGAGCGTGCTCGTATGTGTCTGCGAAACGAAAAGAGCCCCACGCGGCACAAGGCTATTTGAGGGCAAGTGCAGGACAAACGATTCGGTGCCGATGTGTTTGGAAAGCGCTTCGTTCACTTGCGCTTTGTGGCTGCCGATGGTGTCTCCCCAAACTGTGACGGGTATCATCTTGGCGTTTCCCTTGTTGTCAGTAGTGGAAACAAAACCTTCGCATACGAGAAATCCCTTTGCCGATCTGAGAAGGTCGTTGTGAAGAATAGTATCGTTCAGAAAACCATTTCCCGTGTTGACAATCGTAACGGTTTCGCCAAGTCGCTCGTTCACTCTGTCGCGCAGCGAGCCTCTGACGGAGTCTCCCAGAACAAGACTTCCTGTCAGCACCGTCATCATCACAGTCACCGCAGCAGCAGCGAGCCGATAGAAACGTTTGTAATATGAACGACTGGCTCTGTTCACTCGTTATATTTGGTTATTGAGAATGTTCAGACGCCCATTCTCAAGTTTGTAGATGCTATTTGCCATTAGGGCAAGCTTTTCGCTGTGGGTTACCATCACAATAGTTGTTCCCAGCTGCTGGTTGACTTTTTGAAGAAGGTTGCCGAGTTCCTGTGCGTGCTGATTGTCAAGCTGCCCAGTCGGTTCGTCTGCCAGCAGCAGGCTGGGGCGCATGATAAGTGCGCGGCACATTGCCGTACGGCTCTTCTCTCCTCCCGAAAGCGTGTGGGGCTTTTGGTCTTTCACGAGATGGATATCCATCAGCTCAACGAGTTTCTGCGCCCATTCCGTATAGCTTGACGAGATGACTTTTTGCTGTGCAAGAACGGGCAGGAGTATGTTCTGCCAAGCGGTAAGTTGAGGCAACAGCCAGTAGTCCTGAAACATAAATCCTATTTCGCGATTGCGAAGCTGCTGCAGCTTTGCCTCGTCGGAGTAGTCAACAGTCGTCCCGCCGATGATGTAAGTCCCCTCGTCGGGCTTCAGAAGGGTGCCGAGGATATTCAGGAGGGTTGTCTTGCCTGTGCCCGAAACTCCGGTAACAGCAACGAAGTCGCCCTGCTCGATGTCGAAGTCAAGCCCGTCTAAAACCTTTCGCTCCTGTTCCCTTCCGTCGTCGAAACATTTGCGGATGCCTTTCAGTGAAATGTATCCCATCTTGTTACCTATTTAAACTTTGCAAAGTTAGATAATAAAAATCGATTTTCCGAATAAATTGCCTAAAAATGAAATAATTACTCTCTAAACTGTCTGTAAACCTCTTTTCATCCCTTGCGGATGGGGATGAAATGTTGTAGCGCTGATGGATGAAAATCTGAAGTGAAATCGCGATGCAGAATTTTCGTAGGACTTTCTCTTTTTTTCGAGAAGGGAAAAATTTTTTTTCTTTCTTCATATCGCGAGATTCCTTCTTCATACGGCGCGCTTCCTTCTACATACGACGCTTTGCTTTTCCTTCCTCCTGACGACCGAAGCAGAGTAGGGTGCCGCGTGCCGTAAGGATGTAGAATCGGGAGGATACGACAGCAGGCGATGAGATAATCTGCTCGCCTGTCTCATATTCCCACAGACATTGCCCAGAGGCAGCATCGTGGATGGAGACAATACCCGTTCTCGTACATACCAAAATCCTGTCAGAACAAACCAGCGGGGAGCTTTCTCCCACATCTCCGCGCAGCATTTGCTTCCATCTGATACGTCCGCTCGCACGCTCAATGCAAAGCAGATATCGCTCGTCGGCAAGCACATACACGGCATCGTCTGTCACAGCGGGCATTGAGAGCATGTTGCCTTCGTCGGATGTGGCAGAGAGTATCTTGCGGTGTGAACTGACGTGCCCGTCAGAGATGCCGACTTCGTAGACGTCTCCACTATAGTCGGCAACGTAGGCGCAGTCGCCCCATACGGCTGGAGACGCTGGGATATAGGCATCCAGACGCAGCGAGTCGGTATACTCTCCCGTTTCGGTGTTAGTGATTCTGAGCCAGGCATCGCATCCTCCAAACAGGGCGAACTGATGCCACAAAGCTGCAGCACCGTTTATGTAATAACCCGTGCTGATGCTGCTGACGAGCTGCCCATGAAGGGTGTCGAGGGTATACATACAGTTGTCGTAACTGCCCACAAGGATGTGTCCTCGCCCGTCAAGCGTAGGTGATGCGATGATTTGTCCCTCGGTTTGGAAACGCCAGTTCTCGCTGCCGTCAGAAAGAGAAATGGAGCGTATGAGGCCGTCAATCTGCCCTACGTAGAGCACAGAGTCGGATATGATGAACGAAGCCTCCACGTCGGCTTGCAATTGAAGCTCGCTGACAATGTCTCCCTGCTCGTTGAAGCCTATCAGCTTCCCGTGTTTGTCGCACACGTAGACGGTTCCGTTGCTCACAATAGGCGATGTTACTGAGCGCACGTTGTGCCGATGCTCCCAAAGGAGCGTTGGGCCTTCTGGTAGTTTGCGTTTGGAAAAACCGTTCAAAGATGCGTTTCCTCTGAACGAAGTCCACTCCTGGAAGCTCTCTGCGTCGGAAGAATTTGGCATTCTCCGACAAGAGGAGAAAGGAATGAGAAGGACGAAAAGCAACATGACGATTTTGCGGAATAATGCGCCCGTAGGACAAATGTCGGCAATACGTTCGTCTACGTGCTTTTTGCTTTCCTCGGGAATGATAACTTGCATATCGAACCCGCGTCGCTCAAAAGTGAACCCATCGTCAGTGTTATAAACGCAGAGACCACAGCGAATACATTTGGCAGGCTCGAAGACAAGATTGTTAGTGACACGAATCTGTTCTTTGAAAGGTAGGCTCGATTGCACTCCGTATTTTGGCAGCTTGATGCTTGCCTCAGTCGCGAGGCTGCGCAACTTACATTTGGCGCGCCCTTCGCAGGAACAGTGGAGACAGCGTGAGGGCTGATTGTAGGCTTCCCTCATGTGTTGCTTTTCGCTTTCGGAGAAACTGCCGATGCGGCTGAAGAACTGTTCCTTACGCTTTGTGGAGGAAACTGGAGCTACAGGACTCTCACTTTTGTCGTCTTTCGATATTTGATTATCGTCATGTTGCGTTGACTGGACGTCTCTTGGTGTTTGATGTTCTACGGATGATGCTTCCTTTTCCTCTAGACTTGTATCTGAAAAGTTCCTGATTTCATCTAAGATGCTTCTGATGTTTACAGCGTTGTCAACAGTTCGTCGACGACAAGCTTTCTCGCAGGGAGCCTTGCAGCCTTCGCAGGAAGTGCCTTCAAGGAGGGTTTTAGCTTGGGCTATTTCATCTCGGTCATAATGGAGGATAGCTTGAGCTACGTCAATCCCTTGCGGGCAGACAATAGAACATGGACCTTCGCAGTCGGCTCGATGGTCACTCAGCAGTAGCTCAAGCGAGAGACGGCGTAAGGCATACACCTCGTCTGAATCAGTTTCGATGCGCATTCCCTCATAAGGCAGCGTTGAGCATGAGGGAATCATCTGCCCCGAGGTGACATCTTTCACCATACACACCATGCATGAAGGTTCGTGTTGTTGTCCTTTGGCGTAGCACATTGAAGGGACAGAAATGCCTGCTTCGCGAAGTTCTTCAATTAAGGGACGGTTGCTACTAATGTCGAGGGATTGGCTATTGACGTATATTCTCATATTTGATGGCATTGAAGTCGCATTCCTCGATACATAGCCCGCACAGGGTGCATAGCTCAGTATCGATGGTATGTTTTTTGTATGGTTCGAAGGGGATGGCGTCTGCCGGGCAGCAGCGCGCACATTTAGTGCAGCCTATGCAGTCGTCGGTGACGGTGAGGCGAACCATCTGCTTGCAAGAGCCCGTGCGGCAAATGCCGTTGACATGCTCCTCATATTCATGGCGGAAGTGCCGAAGGGTGGAGAGCACAGGATTGGGAGCCGTCTTCCCCAGTCCGCAGAGGGCTGCTTTCTGGATGCTCTCGGCTAGTTCTTCCAGCTGTGCGATATCTTGCATTGTGCCCTTGCCCGAACAGATGCGGTTGAGGATGTCGAGCATCCGCCTGACGCCTACACGGCAGAAAGTGCATTTTCCACAGCTCTCAGACGACACGAAGTTGACAAAATAGCGAGCCACATCCACCATGCAGTCTGTCTCGCTGAGAACGACGAGGCCTCCTGAACCCATAATTGCTCCCATGTCCGTCAATGCATCGAAATCAACGGCAGCATCGCACAGATGAGCGGGGATGCAACCGCCTGAGGGGCCTCCTGTCTGCACAGCCTTGAGCTGCTCGCCCTTCTCCATACCTCCCCCAATATTTTCGACTATCTGGCGAAGGGTAGTACCCATGGGGACCTCGATGAGCCCTCCGTGACGCACTTTGCCGGCAAGGGCGAACACTTTGGTTCCCTTGCTGCCAGCGGTGCCGATGGCAGCGTAGTCGTCGTGAGTGATAATGTGTGGAACTTGGCTCAACGTCTCCACGTTGTTGATGAGCGTGGGGTGACCGAAGAGGCCCTGTTGCGAAGGGTAAGGGGGGCGCAAGTGAGGGAATCCTCGCCGCCCTTCGATAGAGGCAATCAAAGCGGTCTCCTCGCCGCAAACGAAAGCGCCGGCACCCTCAAAGATGGTGACGTCAGCAGAGAAATCGGTACCAAGTATGTTGTCGCCCACATAGCCTCGTTGGCGGCAGAGGTCCAACGCTTTACGCACACGGATGACAGCTTGCGGATATTCGGCGCGAATGTAAAAGATGGCACGACGGGCGCCAACGGCATAGGCGGCAACCAGCAACCCTTCGATGACGCGGAGGGGGTAGCTTTCGAGCAGGATGCGGTCCATGAAAGCTCCCGGGTCACCCTCGTCGCCGTTGCAGATAACGTATTTGAGAGGGTCGGCTTCACAGGCAACCATTTTCCATTTCTGCCCGGTAGGGAAGCCACCGCCACCTCGTCCCCGAAGACCGCTCTTCAGTACTTTGTCGATAACGTAGGAGCGGCTTTTCGGAATGAAATTTTGTGAGGGGGACGATAGGTGCTCCCTTTCAGTATCCCCCATTTGATGCTGAAAATCATCTTTTTCCTTCGGAAATAGGGAAAACCTGAGAGCCTCAAAACCTCCACGGGCAACATATTCATCAATATCGAGGGGATTCATAAGGCCATAACCCTCGGTGGAGATACGCAGCTGGCCTTCTAAGAAGTTGTTGATGCGCCGTGTGCGCTCTTCCTCAGGTTGGTATAGGATATTGTCCCATGTCTGGTCGGAGTGGAAAGAGTCTATTCTGCCAAGCAGAGCGTTGCGCCATCGGCGAAAGGGTGAGGCGGGGCGGAAGTGATGTAACAATACTTCCTTCACTTCATCGGGGCGTATGTGGGGATAGCGGGTTATGCTTCCGTCGGGCATCGCCACGTCGATGAGAGGAACTTGGTTGCATGCTCCCACACATGACACGGGTTTTATGGCAATGTTAATACCTAGTTCGCGGCATGCCTCCTCGAGGGCGATTTTTACCTCAGCCGTGCCACTTGCCTGGCAGCAGTTCTCCATACCTAAGCGCACTTCGCCTTGAATCTCTTTTGCAGGATGCTCTGATGACGTCGACTGATTGGCAGCAAGATAGTCTTGAAACTCCTGTAACACATCTCCTACACGACCCGCCTGTACATGACCGAAAATCTTGTTATCAATCTGCACAACAGGTGCCAAGGCACAGCACCCCAGACAGGCAATCTTCTCAATAGAGTAGAGTCCGTCAGAGGTGGTGATGGTGTCATCGCTCATGTTCAGCTCACGCCGGAAGGAATCATAGACAGTATTTGCTCCCTTGACGTGACAGGCCGTTCCGCAGCAAACCCTAATGGTGTGTCGCCCATAGGGGAACATCCGGAACTGGGCATAGAAGGTTGCCACCGAGATGGCCTGGGCTTGTGTGATGTCGGTAGTCTCATATATCCTTTCAAGGGCATCGGATGGCAGATAGCTGAACTCAGCCTGCAACGCCTGGAGAAGAGGTATAACACACTCACGGCTCCGTCCGATGCGTTGAACAAGGGCATCGGTACGCAGACGGATTGACGAGCGGGCTTCGTCAGGGGATGATATTTTGCAATTCTCGCACGACATGTCTTTAGGAACTCTTTTTGACGACATAGAGGCTTTTGTCGGTACGCACTATCATCATTCCGTCAGTGAAAGCCGGTGTGGCAAAAGTGGGCTCTCCGGTATCGAAACTGGTAATTAACCTGAAGTCTTTTCCTCGAGAGAAAATGTAGCATTTTCCACTGTTGCTGAAAAGCCATACTTTGCCATCGGCGATGACGGGTGAGGAATAGAAGGGTGTTGTCAACTCATGCTGGACTAATACCTCCCCGCTTTCTGTACTATATGCACACACCGCACCGTAACTGGTGGCAACGTAGAGCATATCCTTCGTAGCAACAGGGCTTGAGCATTCGGGCAGATAGTCTCCTGCCTCCCAAAGGGTTTCGCCACTCTCGGCGTTGATAGCAATGCATGTTGCATACTCGCTGGCAGCATAGACGATGCCGTCTGACGAACAAGGGCTTGCGCCAACCTCACCGCTCATACACTCTACCCTCCAAAGTTGTTCACCGTCGGAGAGCTTATATGCGGTGATTGCCGGATTACCTGCGACGACGACAGCTTGACTTCCAGCAACTTTGGTAATGATGGGTGAACTCCAGGCAATCTTGTCGGTGCGGCTTTTGCTCCAGATTTCTCGTCCCGTAGTGGCACTTAGTGCAAGGAGCCGGGCATTGGAATTGTTGTCGTATTGGACGAGAAGTTCGTTGCCGTACATCAGCAGCGATGATGCGAAACCGTAATGATTATCAGGGATACCGAGGTTTTTTGCCCAAAGACGCTTGCCGTCCATATCGGCACAAATGATGTCTCCTGTGGCGAAAATGGCACATACTTGTTTGCCATTGGTGGCAACCGTGGATGCTGCAAGACCAGTATCCTCAGATACATCGGGCATCGTTGAAGGAGAGCTGGATATGTTGTCAGCCTTAAGAGTCCATCGAAGTTCGCCTGTCCAAAGGTCGTAGCAATATAGCTCTCGACTTTGGTCGTCGGCACCGGTAAGGAAAATGTTGCGACCGTTGACGACGGGCGAATTGTAACCATGCTTGGGCACAGCCTTTTGCCAGAGAATGTTTTTGCCGCTTTTGAGGTTCCACGTGGTAGGGATACCTCGGGCTGCCGAACGCCCCGACGAACTATTGCCTCTGAAGGCATTCCACGTGAGTTTCGGAGTGGGGAAGGTGTCAGCTGGCGCTTCTTGAATATCAGCTTGGGTAGTTGATGATGTGGCATCAGAAGAGGTCGTGGAAATGGCATCAGACGAAACAATAACATCTTTTTCTGACGAGGTGTAGACTGCGCTTAGACTGGAGGTAGAGAGACCTTCTGATAGTTCTGAAACATCGGGGAATTGATTGTTTAAGGTGTCTTCTGACAAGACCTTGTTGCTGTCTCCTTTGGGGTTATTTTCATCAAACAACATAGTGGTGTCAGCTGAAGCAAGAAGTGATTGCTGTGGCTTCCTTTTGAGTTTGTCCCTGAGAGGAGTGGATGTTAGTAACATTGCGACAAGACCCAAGGAGACAATACCTGCAGTTCCCCAGATAAGATATCGGCGAGCACGGCTTTTTGTCATCCATTCGTCGATAGGGTCGAGGTCTTTTGTGGGAAGGTCTTTTGCGTCCTTGTAATAAAGCCTGAGGCAGAGAATTGTTGTCGCAGCCATAGCGAGGAGTATCCAGATTCCTGTCTTGATATGGTTCTCTTGGGTGAAATATGCCTTTCGAGATAGAAGGTCGAGCTGGCGGATTTGCTCTGCTAATTGGGCGTTGTCTGGATTTGACTCGTTATACTCCTTTAGGGTCTTCATCACTTCTGTCTGTAACGGCGTAGCTTGGCGCATTTGCCAACAGCTGACGCCAATCATTGCAGTCACAGCGAGGGCAAATGCCAAAGTGACGAGGGCGATACTTCTATAAAGGTTTCGTTTCATCTTTGGTAATAGGTTTCTTCAGATTCTGTGGGCAATAGTTGAAACATCTTCCGCATGCTACGCAGGAACTGGCCTCAGTCTCGTAGGTCTTTCTGGTACGCTTGGTGGAAAGACGGATAAGCTTGCATCCAAGTACGAAGCCTATCAATCCCCCTGCAATGGCTGACCAAATACGGTATGACTTTCTCACGCTTAGGACACTTGTCTGTAATTCTTCGGGATCTCGCCCCATTTCATGGAAAGCCTCAACCTCCGGAGAAAGATTAAAACTTCCGCTAACATTATTCTGTGATTGCAATTGCTCGTATAGCCACACGTCACGATGGGCGAGGCTTAGCCGTTCGCTTTGACTTTGCAGTAATAGGGCGCCAGATATCGTAAGCAGGGGAAGAATCAATATATATAGGAATATTCGTTTAACTCCTAAGTTACGTTTTTCCGTTTGTTTGTCGTTGCTTGAGGTAGGTTCGCGAATAGCATCTACTGGGCATGAGTGATGACAGAGCGTACAATTAATACACTTCTCTGATGTGACTTCAACTCGTCGTTTTGCTAGACTACTCATAAGACCAAGTAATACTCCATAGGGACACAAAAAACGACAGAATGGTCGCCCTACGAAGACAGATAGTATTAGAAGGAGTGCTCCAAAAACAATCATTCCAATGTCACCGCCTAATCGGAAAATGCCTATGAATGGGTCGAACTTGCAGATGATGAATTGACTACGTGTTGCAGCATATAGAATTGCAAATGCCAAGTATATCCAAGGAATGAGGCCGAGAGCCCAGCTCACAGCGCGTGAGATGCGAAAGTTGTGAATGTTGACGAGTTCCTGTAAGGCACCCATTGGGCAAACTCCACCACAATATACTCGTCCGAAAAACAAGGCGAATAATAGTGGAAGTAAGAACAATAGCAGGACCACCAAAGGAATTGTGTAGTTTCGACCATCAGCCAAAGCTAACGCTACATTTTGTATGGAGCCTATACTGCAGACGCACCCTGTGCGGTAAAAACCGAAATACGCCACGGATACGAGGCTTACTCCGATGATTACACGCCTGCTTTTTCTGAAATGGGTAGCCCAGGCTACCATGCCCATCAACAAACACATTAGCACGAGATCCATCCAAGACCAAAAAGATTCCCAGGGAACTCCGTGGACAATCTCAGGGTACTGATAGCCCTGAGTGAAGTCGGGCTTGGGAAACCGTGCTATCGCCCCAGCAGGCTCAAAGAAAAGGAAGATTAGCGACAAGAAAACAAAAAACCTTTTCGCAGATAACATCCTTCGGAATCTTGAGTTGCATCTTTTATGGATGCTTGTATTATTGTTAATCGTTTTTTTTTCCTTAAGTGATATCATTTTCTCTTTTGGAAGCTGACTGTTACGTTATGAGGAAGGAGAAAATCGTCTCGATATTGTATACTCCTTTTTCTTGTTCGGATAATAAACTGTTGAAAAATCTGTTGGAATATCAAGTGATAGTTTCAAGCGTGGTCTTTCAGCTTATATGCCATACTAATCGGAACACGTTTAATTGCGCCCGATACGCAAACTTTCGCAATGGAACACTCATTGCATTGAAGACATCTCTCTTGTTGTATCTGTAGGAATAGCGAGCCGTTGCCAAACGACGAACATCCTTTTACGCATTTGCCACATCCGTTACATAAGTCCTCATCAATTGTATATTCGAAATAGGGCTCCTCTATAAATTTGCGTTGAATTGCTCCCGTGGGGCACATAAGGTTTTCTGCAGCTGTGTCAAGTTGCTGCACGCCCTCGCGGTAGTACCCTCCACATAAGTCACAGTATCCACAAACTTGGTTTGCATGAAAGCACTTCACTGCGGAAACTCTCATCACACATTCTGTCTCGCAGCGGCCACATTGGAGACAAATCTCGGGATCGATTTGCCACATCATGTCACCCTCTTTAGCTGACGTTTTGGAAGCGAGTGCTCCCCCCAGAGCAGCGAGGCTTCCCCCTGCTATCAGAGAGCCGCATGTACGCAGAAATTCGCGTCGTTTCATCGGACTCGTGGGACTCTTTTTTTTGTCCTTCATTATAGTAGTTTCAATGAATGTTAGGAAATAAATAACGTCTTAGATAGCGAATAGGGTTAATTATGCAAGAACTTTAAGGGGGCAGTCAACGGTGCACTGTCCGCAAAGTGTACGTGAGGCGAGGCTTTCGTCGTACTTGTAGATGGAGACATTCTTTCCTTTGGTCACTACTATCAAGCCACTTGTTAAATGAAAATCGTATGCTTCATGGCCTCCGCCGAGCGCTTGCGAATCAAGAAGAATTGTTCGAAAGGAGCCGTCGGCATCATAACAACTAATGCGAGGTATTCCTTTCTCGCTAGTGAGAAGTTCACCTGAAGAAGAGAATGCGATGTAGACGGGATTGCAGCATCCACAGAACTCTCCTGGTTTTGAACCTGTTTTTCCCCATGATTTGATAAAGTCGCCATCCAAGGTGTATTCTTCTACAAGATGGCGGCCCGGGTTGGAGCAGAAAATTCGTTGTCCAAAATGTGTGATAGCGAAAGAGTAGCTGGGTACAACAAATCCGTGAGGACTATTGACAAAACGCTGTAGAGTGCCGTCGAGGGAATAGATACAAATGTTTTTGGCTGCTGCGTCGGTAACGTAAACTCTGCCTGCTGTGACGGTTAGCTGGCAGTAATCGGCATCGTCACTACAAGCTTCCCATGAAGTAATCGGCTTGCCTTCAGAGGTGTAGACGCTGATTCGTGAGGGATGGAGAATGTAAATATTACCATCTGCAACAGCTATGTCACGCACATCATCAGTTAGCGTGGCAAGGGTATGTTGGGTCCCTGTGAGTGTCCAAAGAGCTAGTTCATGAGAAGTTGCTACTAATAGATTGTTCTTTTGGGTGCCAGGCTTGTCATTCGTGGGTTGTGAGATAGGGAGGATGGCTGAAGCGTTTATCTCATCTTGAAGCGTGAAGACGTTGGCGAGTTTCCATGCTAATAGCTGAGGTGCAGAGGCAGAGAAAGTCTCGTCTGAATGCTGTGGGTTGGTGTTCCCATAGAATAGCTTGCCTGGATTGGATACCATCTTCCAAAGTTTGGTGCCCGCAGTTCCTGCAAGTACGGCGCCAATGGCAAGGGAGCCTCCAACTTGAAGAAACTTTCGTCGTGAGGGGTTAGGCTTTGGGGAATCGGGTGTATTGTTCTCTTCCATTTATATTGAGTGTTTGTTGTCCTTTTGTTTTTACAATGAGTTTTTTTCAATCCGGTTTGTATTTACAGTGTCTTCTGTGGCGGAATTTCGGTTATTTGGAGACAAGTAATGTGTGTGGCATCTCTGACAATTAGATAACCATCAGCATAAGCCATCGGGCCCCAAGCATCGGCTGCATCGTGAATAACTGTCTGATGGTGCAGTAGGGTTGGAGAATTATTATCTATCTTGTAGACGTAGAGTTCTCCCGTCTCTTTAAGGACGAAAAGCTTGTCGTCGATGATGATGTAAGGGCCGAGTCCGAATCGTTCATCGGAGGATGAAGTCCACATAGGCTTGTGGAGATCTGTTGGACTATAAATACATATGCGTTCACGCATAGGCCCGCCGTTTTTTGGGAGTATGGTGATGATTTTGTTATTGTAGAAGATTGGTGTTTGCTGCTCGGTGGAGAGTCCTTGCTCTGCCTTGTATTGCTCAATGACTTTGGCTGTCCATGTTCCTGAGTTGGGTGTAACTTGTAGCTGAGCGCCACCGGCTCCGTAGCCTGCACCGAAGAAGAGTTTGTCTGGGGCAATGAGTATAGGGGAAGGTGCTATGACAGAAGGTTTCCACTCAGTACTTTGCCAAAGGAGCTTGCCTCGGTCTGAGACATCGGCTGAGATACCGCAGACTCCACCGATGGCGGCATAGACGTACATAGGTTTGCTTCCAAGAGTGATGGGCATAACGGAAGAGTGGGACATGCGAAACCCTGGCGTATTGGGAGTAGCCCAAAGGATATGCCCCGTGTGAAGGTCAAACGCAGCTATAAGTGTGTCTTTTCCAGCTGGGGCAAGAATGAGCTGATTGTTATCGACAAGGGGGCATTGTCCAGAGTACCAGAAGGGTATTTCAGACTCAAAGCGCTTTTTCATATCTAGGCTCCACAGCATGTCGCCGCTTGTCGCATCACAGCACATCACATGTCCCTCAGGTCCTATGGAAGCGATAATGCCGTCAGAACCTATAGCGGGGATGGTTCGGCTAAATCCATGATTGCGCTTCATGGGGAGACGATACCAACGACGCCACAGTTCAGTTCCGTCAGCAAGGCTTATGCAGCGGAGGGCATCGCTCGAGAGCTTTTCATCGTAGTCAAGAATGTAGACGCGTCCGTTCCAAACGGCAGGTGCCGCATGGCCTTCACCGGTACTTATTGTCCAAACGTGACGGAAACTGTCGGGCAGCAAGGTGATGGGCGTAGTACCTGTTATTACAGCCGAGCGCTGAGGCCCTCGGAATCCGTTCCATTGGCTGTGAAGGTTATTTGACGGGGCTTCAGAACTATAGCGCATAAAAAATTCTCCCACCACAACGTCGTCTGCTTTCCGCAGCGTGCCTTCAGGACGCATGTCAGCGCCAGGAAGAGATGGCTGCAAGTGCTTTGACGGTGTACTCAAGTGCCAGCCGACGATGACGGCAGTCCAGACTAAGGCTGTGACGATGATAGCTATGCGCTGGGTCTTTCTCATTGGGTATACCTCTTAGATAAAAGGAAAACTCCTTTTTTTACAATCGACGGCTGTTTGTCCTTGTCAATCTAATTTCGTTTTAATGTTTCCTTGACGTGATTCCTCTCGTTGCCTTACCGATGGTTTACGAAAGAACACTCCTCTTCTGGCATGCGGTTTCACCATTTTCGATGGGCTTGCGCTTTTGCCTACTCCCCATTTCGCAGCAAAAATAATAAAAATTATTTTTTTCCTTCCTTTAAATGACATTTTAACACTTTTGGGTTGTAAAGTGTCATTTCTCACCATGAAAAAGGAAAAAAAGCGATTACTTCTCGCAGATAATTATCCAAGCTATGAATCAGGGTTTGGTTCCTATCTCTTGGGTGGAAGAAGGAAATGTAAACAGTTTCCTTTCGTATAAATGATAATGTCGTTCCTAACAAAAGGAAGACCTTGCCTCAACAGGATTCCTTAGTGGAAGGCGCTCGTTATGACTCTGACTTCGAGATGCTTGGGGTCATTTGCCAAGCAAGTGCTTCCTATGGAAAGATCATGCCTGATTCCTACAGTAGTTGTGACGTTGTTGCTTGTAGTAGTGAGTAGGCTGATGGGGACGAGAAGCACGCGATTCCAGTCAGGGAAAAGGGCTTCGTAGTCTTTCGTTGAAGTGGATGGGTGTTCTTCGAGCCATTCGTCACGCTCATTTTTGCAGCTACTGATAATGTTAGCGATGTTGCCGAAGGTATAAGTGTTGTAAGTGCTATTAAAAGAGGTGTAGACGGATGTCTCGTTGTCAGTAAGCTCGTTGTTTGCGAAAAACTCCGTCATCTTTGCCTTGCGCACCATGAGAAGAGTCTGGGGTATGCCTGGATGAAACTCTTCGGATGAGTTTCTGTTGTAGCGCGTGAAGACCATTTTCGCTGAGTTGATAGTATCGTCTTCGGCAGTGATTTCGTCAATAGGAAGTGTTATCTCCGTAAAGATGCCAGCAGGCGTTTTCAGCCAAGTGCATTCATTGTCTTCAACAAGAGGCTGTAGTCCGTCGTTATGAAAACTGTTTACCTGAAGAACCTCCTGCGAGCCCATAAACTGTGTAGTATATACACTGTCGTTTGAAGCCATTACGAAACTGACGTTGAGGCTTATCTGGCTGATATTGAGCACTGTTCCGTCGCCTTGAGTGCATCGAACATACACGCCTTGACAAATGTTGTCGATAAAGGAAGATGCTCCGTCGAAATACTCGGGGTGTGAACGATACTCCTTTAATATATTATTGCCGATTTCGTTTGGCAGAGGTATGCAAACGTTGTGGTAGTGATCTTCATCTTCCAGAACATCGTCATCGAGGGCATAGTCCATCGCTGTGTAGCTTTTTACTGCAATCGGCTCTTTTTCAACGTCGCAATAGTCGGCAGGATCGACGTTGGTGTAATAGAGCTGTCCTTCGAGGAGGGGATTGTCAAGGAGGAAGACTTCGAGCTGCATAGCGTTGGATTTGTCGCCAAACCAGCTCGTGTAGAAGAGACGAAGTTCAGTCTTGATGGTGCTGTCGCCTCGGATGCTGTCAGCAGCGGGGAACACATTCCCTCCTTCAGCGCAGTTGAACTGGGTCATAAAGTTCGACTCGAAGATGGTGTTGGTTTCCGGATCGGTATATCGTCCGAAATAGACTGTGCTTGTGCGTCCGAGCACGGAATCGGCGAGTATGGAGCGGCTGCTGGCGTGGAAGATCCGTGTGTGTACGGCTATGGAGTCCGTGCTGGGTGTTATCGATATTCCTATCGAGCCTGTATTGTCGTCACATGCTGCCGCAAACAGAAGCAGGAGGGCAGCGCTGCAGAGAGCAATTGTTTTTTTCATTTTGGTTGATAGGCTGTCAGATGATGTCCGGCTCGTGATCCGAAATGTTGCCATATGAGAGAGGAATCTCGGCTTTTCTTTTGTTAGCACTCTGAGAGGGACATTGTCTTAGCCTTCGTTTCAGGTAGTTATTCGTTGTCGTTTGCAACCAGTTCATAGAAATCGTTGCAGGCGGCAGCATAGTTTTCTTGTGGATAGTCAAGGATAGGCTTCCCCAGCTGTCGGGCATAGTCAACGACCTCAGTGTCAGGTTTGTCTGTGTCGATGATAAGTCCGTCGCAGAAGCGGAGAGCCAGCTTCATGAAGTTGGTATAGTTAAACGGCGCTGTCACATCCCCTACGTCAAACGGCTCCATGTTGCGTGTGGCGATACTCTCGGGAAGAGTGTCGCAGAAGGGCTCGGCAAACGCATCGTCGTAGAGCGAGATGACAACCTTGGAGTTGCGGAAGGTGGGCTCGTCTTTGTATAACACCTTGACGTAGAGCCCGATGAGTGCGCCAATCCATCCGTGCACGTGGATAACGTCGGGTGCCCATCCGAGCTTCTTCACCGTCTCAAGCACGCCGCGCGAGAAGAAGATGGAGCGCTCGTCATTGTCGCTATATCCGGCAGAGCGCAGCTCAGGCTCGCTGATGCGAGTGTGGCTGAAATAGTCGTCGTTCTCGATGAAGTAGATCTGCATGCGAGCCATCTGGAGCGATGCGACCTTGATGATGAGCGGGTGGTCGGTGTCGTTGATTATTATGTTCATGCCGGAGAGGCGGATGACTTCGTGGAGCTGGTTGCGTCGCTCGTTGATATCGCCCCACTTAGGCATGAAAGTACGAGTCTGATGACCCATTTCCTGAATGTCTTGGGGAAGGTGGCGACATTTCTCACTCGTCTCGTTTGAAACGGTGAAAGGAACGATCTCTTGTGCGACAAAGAGGATTTTGTTTGCCTTCATTCAATTCGGTGTTATTATTTGGTATGCAAAGATAGTGAAATTTTTCTCAAACGACAAATTCGTGCTCGTTAATTTTGCCAAAAAAACATTAAATACCCCATTGGCGTTTTTCC
This sequence comes from Bacteroidaceae bacterium, assembly GCA_017650105.1. Lineage (GTDB taxonomy): Bacteria > Bacteroidota > Bacteroidia > Bacteroidales > Bacteroidaceae > UBA1189. The sequence goes on from JAGCFO010000015.1 coordinate 32,417, forward strand.
AAAATGGGGATGCTTCCTCGAGAATGTGGGTCGAAGATGTTGTCTGAGGGTAGAAAAGGGATAATAATTTTTCGAGAAGGAATCTCGCGATATGAAGAAGGAAAAAACTTTTTTGGGCAAAGAAAAAAGATTTTTGAAGAAAGAAAAAAATTTTTTCCCTTCTTCATATTTCGAAAAAGCTTTTGTGCAGAGAGCAAAATCCTCTCTTCGGAGTGGGGAATTTTCATTAAAAAAGGAGATTCTTTTTTCGCTACTCCAGTTCCTCAATCTTCACGAGTCCGTTCACAATTGCGTAGATGGTAAGTCCTGCGGGCGAGTGAATCTCCAGTTTGCGGGCTATGTTGCGTCTGTGGGTAAGCACCGTGTTGAGGCTTATATAGAGTTTGTCGGCTATCTCCTTGTTAGTAAGGCCTTTCACTACGCCTATGACGATTTCTTTTTCCCGAGGGCTGAGCAGCGATGCGTCAGATATCCCTTCCTCGCAGCAGGGAATGCTTTCGTTTTCCTCCGAGGCACGTTCTTCAAGCAGCTTGACGGCGGGAAGAAACAGATTTTCCTCCACAAGTCCGTGTGCGTTCAGTTCTTCGTTGCAGATGAAAATGTCGGAAAGCACGTCGTTGAGTGCATAATTGCTGACGGAAGGCGCTGAGTAGTAGCGGATGATGATGTTTTTCAGCTCGTTGAGTTTTCCGTCGGCTGTTTCGTCGTGCTCTGTATCGAATGCGTCGATTGTGAAACTGCTAGGATGATGGGTAAGTAGGGCGTCAACGTGAGGGAAAACGGTTTTGTTCTCATAATCCAGATGGGCCCTGACCTCCTCGAAGAAGCTGTCGTAATATTTCAGTATGAGGAGAGGAAATTCGTTGGAAGATGAGTAGTTGACTGTTCCGATAAGCTTCCTGCGGATAGACGGAAGACTATATTCGAGGAAGTAGGTATGCGACTCGCGCAAGTATTTCAAAAGAGAAGGGAGCGAAATCGTTTCCGGCTCGGGAATAAAATCCTGCCTGCATCCGTTTCCGACGTAGTTTATGACAGCGAGGAAGGTGGAACAGTCGACGTTGTGTTCTCGGCAAACTTCCGAGACGCTTTTTTCTCCTACTCCCAATGACATTCCGAATCGGCTCACAATCTGAAGCAGGCTGTATTGTCGGTTGATAAGTTCTGCCATCAAGTCGGTAGGGCGGAAAAGATGCGTGGTGTGATAGTTTTTCGAAATCATTTCAGTTGGCGGGTGTTAATGGGTTAGGGGAGGGCAATCGTGAGTATCTGTTCGGGAGTGTGTACGAGATGCTTGGCTCCGCTTGCGCGCAGCTCCTCTGCCGAGCGGAAGCCCCACGTTACTCCGATGGACTCAACGTGGGCGTTCTCTGCCGTTTGCATATCGATGCCTGAGTCGCCGATATACAAGACGTCTTGGACATCTACTCCTGCCTGCTCGATGATAAGGTATACGATAGAGGGGTCTGGCTTCATGGGGAATCCCTCTCTTTGCCCGAGTACGGTGCAGAAGGGTATGGTTGGGAAGAACCTGCGGATGAGTTTTTCGGTTGCCTGCTGGTATTTGTTGCTTGCTACAGCAAGCTTGAATCCTGCCTCGTGGAGCGAGGAGAGCACTTCTGTGATTCCTTCGTAGGGATGGCTGTTATCGGCATTGTGCTCATTATAATAGGGAACGAAGGCAGCGCGCATGCGTAGCACGTTTTCGTCGTTGCGGCTTTCCTCAGGAAGTGCGCTTCGGAAGAGATTGTTGATTCCTCGTCCTACGAAATGATAGTATTCATCCACTTCGTGAGTGGGAAATCCGCATTGCTGTAAGGCAAAGTTTGTGGCGTGCGCCAAATCGGCAACGGTGTCGAGCAGAGTGCCGTCCAAGTCAAAGATTGCAAGTTTCTTCATCCCTTCTTATTCCTTCAGTTTTTTCTGCCACTTATCAACCCAGCTGTACCAAGCGTCGGCAGAGTGGAATGAACCTTCCCACTCTTCCTTCGCAGAACAGAAAGCGAGGTAATAGGTAAAGCGGACTTTCTTTTGTGGACGTTTGGTGCCAAGAATGATAAGCAAATTCTCCCCGTCGTTTTCGATGGAACGCACAACTTTCTGGTTTGGTACGCAGACGGCAAGACCTACGGTTGCCTTACGCTGGATGTCGGTGGTGTCCTTTGGCCCGTATGCCCAGTTGGAGCCCCAGGAGGCAACGGATGTTCCAGCCCTTCGCTCGGTGCCGTCGGGAAAGAGGCGCACCCCTGTGCAGAAGGTGCTGGTGATGGGGTTTTTGCAAGTTATCTCAATGTCGACGCGCACGTCGCGATGCCCGCTTTCCAGCGTGTAGAGTTGTTTCATATCTAAGATTTGCCCTTCATACTCCCATCCTTCATCGGTAATTTCCACAACGGTGCGTTCGGGGCCATATTCAAGGATGCTCTCTGTGCGTTTTTTGACTGGTTCGATAAATGAAGGCTTGCCGTCTTTCATTCCTCTGAAAGAACCGACGGAAACGGTCGTTCCTGCCCACAGTACATCGTCGCCGTATCCGTTTGCGATATCTTCGGCTGTGGGATAAAACTGAGTATGCGCCAATTCAAGCCCTTGCCGGCGTTTCCCGTAGATGTCTACCGTTTGCCGATGGTCGAAGTAAACCCGATAAGCAACGAGATTGCTTTCGAAAGCAGGCCCGTGATGATGCAAGTTGTTGTAGACATCCACTCCTCCTGGCACGCTCAGCGATTGAATGGGCTTATGGTCGCCTTTCTTATCACTAATGAGCATTTCGGCATATACTTGTGCTTCTGCCTGAAGTGCAGCGAAGGAAAGGAGGGCGAGTAGAATGGGAATTATGCGTTTCATATCCAATTGTCTTTTTGTTGATAGAAGGGACGGCTTTTTGTCCATTTTTTTGTTTCACAAAGCATCGGGTTTACTTTAGAGGAATCTCGCGTTCGGTTCCAATCTTGTCGTAAACAGTGCCGTTGACTTTCACGTTTGCTACGCCGCTCATTCTGCAGGCAGGACCTTTAGAGAGAGTTTCGATATGCAAGTCGTTCAGCACAATATCCTGTGCTTCGCAGAAGACAGCACCTTCTTTGGCGTCGGTAACCGTGAATCTGTCAAGATGAATGTTCTCGATGCGTTTTTCGGGCAATCCGTTGAAGAAGACGGCGCGCCCGGCTCCCTTGCAAACGACGTCTTTCACAAAGATGTTGCGGAAGATGGGCGTCGTTTCGTCCACAGCCGGCAACTGAACGGGTGTGGCGTTGCCTTCATCGTCATAAGAAACTTCTTCTCCCCGTGCTTTTCCCGAATAGAAAAGATTGAAAATCATTGCCTCCGAAGGGATGTTAATCATGTTTATGTTGCTGATGTAGATGTTCTCCACAAGGCCCCCTCTTCCCCTGCAGCTCTTGAAGCGCAAACCGACATCGGTGCCCATGAATGTGCAGTTGTTCACCCAAATGTTCTGCACGCCTCCGCTCATCTCGCTTCCCACGACAAAGCCTCCGTGCCCGTGATAAACAACATTGTCGGTGATGATAATCCCGCGAGCCGGCTCAGCATGTCTTCGCCCGTCTTCGTCTTTGCCCGACTTGATGCAGATAGCGTCGTCGCCTGCGTCGAAGTGACATCCTGCGATAATCGCGTTGGTGCACGACTCAAGGTCAAGGGCATCGCCGTTTTGTGAGTACCAGGGGTTGTTGACGGTTACGTTGTGGATGGTGATGTGGTTGCATCCTCTGGGGTGGAGGCACCAAGCGGGCGAGTTCTTGAACGTGCAGCCCTCGATGAGCACCTTGCGCGAGTGCACAATGTTGAGCAGCACGGGACGGAGCCAGTCGCGGATGCTGTCCCACTGCTCGGGTGTCTCGATTCCCGAAGGATTGTTGAAGTTTTTGCAAGCCTGCATGCCCTTGATGCTGCCCTCGCTTGGATACCAAGTGTCGCCCAGCGTCACTCCTCCTTTCTTGAGCAGGTTTTTCCATTGGCTGTCGGTGACTTTGCTCTTCTTCACGGCGCGCCAAGTGTCTCCGTTTCCGTCAAATACTCCGTACCCCGTGATAGCGATGTTCTCACAGTCCCATGCAGAGATGGGCGAAGTGCATCGGCGCGTGTCGAGTCCTTCGAAATTCGTGTCGATGATGGGATACAAGCTGTGGTCTCCGCTGAAGTAAACGAGCGCTCCGTGTTCGCTATAGAGGTTGACGTTATTCTTCAACTGGATGGGGCCTGCCAGCCACAATCCGGCTGGTATCACAACGGTTCCTCCTCCGTGCGAGCTTACCGCATCGATGGCCTTGTTGATGGCTTCGTGGCAGAGCGTCTTCCCGTCGGGGACGGCTCCAAACTGGGTAATATCGACACTATAGCTGGGGAACGAGGGTAACTCTACTACTTCCATCTCGAAAGGAAGTTGCTTGTAGATGCTCTTGTCGATAGGGTAGTTTTCTTGAGCTGACGTACTGTGGCAGCCGCACAACACGGCAGATGCTATCGCTATGCATGCGAGGAAGGGGAATCGGGTGGTTCTCATTGGATAGAAAATGATAGTTGCGTTATTGTTACAAGTTACAAAGATAGGCAAAAGTTTGGAAACGCGAAAACATTTTTCTCCTTTTTTATTTTAGCGCGTCCTTTCTTCCCCTTGAAGGCTGTCTGAAACAAAAAAGTGGGAGAAGAAGGAATCTTGAATTATGGAGAAGGAATCTCGCGATATGAAGAAAGAATCCGGCGATATGAAGAAGGGAAAAATTTTTTTTCCTTCTTCATAATTCTCGGTGGAGCCTTCGACGTTTGAATATCGTCAAGACATTTTCGAGTTGTGTTTCTCAGCGCTGTTTGTTGAAGCAGAAAGCGCAACCTATCATCACGTTTGCTCCATCGGTGACAGGAGTATTCATGTAGTGGTATTCGGGCTTGTAGTTCAGAAGGTTATCAACTGCGAGAGTGAGTTTGAACTTGTCATCAAAACTTTCGCAAGCCGATAGTTTCCAAAGCATATAGGCTGGGTATTCTACTTGCCTCATGCCTTTCGAGATATCATAATAGTCGATGTATTCTGCGCTTTTCACGCTCGAGAGCATACGCCCGTTAAGAGTGACGCGAAGTTTGCGCTTTTCGCTTGTCTGCTTCTCCCAGTCGAAGCGCATCATGAGCGCATGTTTGCGTGCCGGGATGTATGGGCTGCTGATGCTGTTGCCTTCCTTGTCGGAAGGCAGCTGTTCGTGCGTATAAGCATAGGAGAGAGAAGTGCCGAAGCCATTCTCCCAATGCCCTTGAAGCATTATTTCACTTCCGTAGACGGAATAAGAATCGAGGTTGATGTACTCGAGGAAGAGCTGGTTCCCTTCATTGGGGAGCATGTGGGGAATACTCGTCGAAATCTTGTTTTGTACCTTGTTGTAGTAGGCTGATGCCGTGATGCCGTAGTTTCCCTTCTTGTAGTCAGCCGAAACGTTGAAGTTGTGGCTGAGTTCTGCCTTCAATTGCGGATTTCCCTTGATAATCCAGATGCCTTCCATATCGAAGAGATAGTATTTCTCCTTGAGCGCAGGCGCCCGAAATCCTCTGCCGTAACCCATACGAAGGTTTAGTTCTGGCTGGGGCTGATACCGAAGTGAGATTTTTGGGGTAATTTGCGAGTTTTTTCCTTCGGAGAAATAGTCGAAGCGTAAGGCGCTCAGCATCTCCCATTTGAATGAGAGAATCCAGTCGTATTGTGCAAAGGAACTGCAGGAATACTGGTTTTTCGAGGGACCTTCAAGATGGGTGTTCAACAGATAGTCGTAGGCGTATTCGGCTCCTGCCGTGAAGATGTCTCCATCATCCCGAAAATGATTGTACAACGTGCGGAAAGAGTTCTTCACGTTGCTGTAATCGCGAATGTCGTATCCCGTCAGTCGCTGGAAATCAGACTTGTCGTACTGATCGAAAATATAGGAGGCAACTAAATTGTCTTTTTCCGTAATGTCCCACGTAGCTCGAAGACTTGCTGCGAAGTCACGATACCTTTCGGGTGTGTCAATCGTTCTGTATACTTCCTGAAAGTAGTATCCCGCGTGCCCCGTGATTTTGAATTTTTCGTTAGGCGTAAAGGATATCTTGTCGTTCAGGTTCCACTTCTGATTCCCGAAAACAGTCGTATAGACTTGCGCAGCAGGGCTTTCACCGTTATGAACGCTATATGTCTCCCTTGCCGTCCTTTCCACATTTAATGTGTTGCTCACACTCCCGTTGCTTGTCCCTACAGCCCCTCGGAACCTGCTCTCGCCGTGTTTGGCAACTCTTCCATCCACATCTATTCTCAACGGCTCCGTCTGCTCTTTGGTAATGATGTTGATGATTCCTCCCGCTGCATTGCTTCCATAAAGAGCGCTACCCGATTCCTTGACTATCTCAACCCTTTGAACGTTCGACATCGTGAGGCGGGCAAAGTCTACGTCATCCATCGTTTCCCCGCTTAGCCGCTCTCCATCAACAAGGAATAGGATAGATTGCCCTCCGAATCCGTTAAGATTGAGATGCTTAAGCTGATTCATTGCATACGAGAATTCCGCTCCTGGAATCTCTTGGCTGAGTAGTTCTTCCACATCCGTTGCGTCTGTTTTTTCGATGTCGGAAGCTGAAATCACTCGTGTCAAGACGGGAGCGTCTGCCTTCCATTTATAAGTTTGCGTGCCTGTGACTACAACTTCGTCCAACGTTTGCTCAGCGCTGTTTGTCGCTGCTTTTCGGCTTACTCTTCGGATGGAATCGGCCGGTTCCTCTTCTGCATGTAAGGAGAGGGAGAGAGCTGTGAGGAGGATAAGCAAGGCGAAGCTGTGTTTCATGCATCAATAGGGATAGATGTAGTTGATTGTCAGCACACATTTAGTGCCCTTTTCACTCTGATAGTTCTCAAGCTGAAGGGCAGCGTAAGTCCCTTCGGGCAGACGAACGATGAAAACGTGGTTGTTGAGGGAGAAGGCTGGGGGAATGGGGGGAATTTCGACTGTCAGCCAATTCGACAACACTCGGTTTGTCCTTATCCCTTGATTGCCGATAATCCCGTTCAGCATCTGCTCTCGCAATACCCACACGTCGGTTTCGTTCCATTCGTCCTCCACAAACGGCGCGTCGGCAAACGAAAGGCTGCTCTCGGGGAGATCTTCCATCCGAGTGAATTCTGTTTCGAAAACCGACGCGCCGTTTGTCCGAACGTTATTCCTGTGAAAGGCTACACTCCACGCGGAGGGCTCTTCCTGAGTCTCTGTGGGGATAAACTGCTGAAAAACGTTGTGGGAAATACCTGCTCCGTAGACATCATACCAATAGACGTAGATGCCGTCAGCGTTTTGACTATCAGGATTATCGCTTTTCTGCGTTTCCTCAGTAGGAATGGAAATTCTCACAACAGCATCAGAAGGATTGTAGCGTTTGTCTTTCTTCAAACTATCGTCCAGAGCCTTGAAGTCGAGATAATACCAATCGTTCCAGCTTGATGCGTCAATCAGGAGCCTGCCTGCCTTCTCCTCGGTTTCGGGTGGAGGATTATCGTAGATGTTTTGAAAAATTCCTTCACACGAAACAAGCATTGCGGCAACCGTAAAGGCAAGCAAGCTTTTTGCCCCAAGCTTGCAAATGGCTGGCAGAAAGGCGAACTTCCTTGTGAGAATTGTCATTCTCGGCTGATTATTTCGCGCCTTTGCCCGTTTGGGCGTCTTCAGGAGCCTTTCCTTCGCGGAAAGTGATGGTTGTTCCGCCCATCACGTCGGGAAGAGTAATCGTAATCACTTCGAGAGTGCCTCCCAAGACGGCATCATAAGTTCCCGTGTTACCACGATAAGTCATTGTGAGCTTGCCTGTTCCGGATAATTCCTTATCGATTGTCACATCGGTAAACGTTACGTCTCCCCACTGAGGGTCGGAGAATGTTACCACATAGCTGTTGTCGATTGTGTGTATGCTCAGCAAAGCATCGTTGCCGTAATAGGAGTCAGTAAAATAGGCAGAGCTGACGTAGATGTAGCCCGAGTAGTCAACGTTGATGGGCTTGAGCTTATTTTCATCGGGCTCGGAGCAAGAGGTCATGAAAGTCAATGCTGCGAAGAGCATGAAAAAAGTCCCCAGAAGGCTGCCTGAGGCTAGGCTATTTTTCCCTTCTCGAAAAATATTTTTTCTTTCTTCATCTCGCGAGATTTGTTCTCCAAAAATTTTTTTTCCTTCTTGATAATTTTTCTTCATTTGTCGATAGTGATTAAAGTGTTTTTGAAACTGGCTGCAAAGGTATGCCGCTTGCCATTTGCAGTCAATCCTCATTTTTGATGATTTTTCAAAAAATCGCAGTAGGAAACGAGGAATTTGAAAGATTTTGCCTACATTTGCATCGTGTACACACATATCGAGTTAGCTATTGCTGATACCAACGTCTTGACAACGCTCGGCCTTCAGTATATTCTTGCCGACATCATGCCGTCGGCAGACATTTCGATATTCGTCTCTTTCGAAGAGCTGCAAGCTGCCGACAAGGGGCAGTTTATTCATTACTTCGTCTCCTCGCAAATTTATTTCGGGCACACGGCTTACTTCCGCTCACGCCCTCACCGTACTATCGTGCTGGTAAACGGCGATATGACCATTTCGGGAGTTCCGACACTCAATGTGAATCAGGGAGAGCAGGCACTTGTCAGAAGTGTGCTCGCTATGCATCAACGTCCCGGGCATCCTGCAGCTCAAATGGTTCCTATGCGCAAGTCAACCGAACAGCTCCTCTCTCCAAGAGAGACGGAAATAGCCATCTTGCTCTCGCAAGGATTAATAAATAAGGAGATAGCAAGCAGGCTCAACATCAGCGTGACAACAGTCATCACCCATCGGAAAAACATTATGGAAAAACTTCATGCCCGTTCTATTGCCAACATTATCGTCTATGTGGTGATGAATGGGCTTGCCGACGTTTCTGAACTGTAAAAAAGATGACTGAGAAACTGGCTGAGACGTTGCGTCGTTATGCTCGGCAGTATGAGACGGCTGAGTTTTTGGAGGGTGACCCTTCGTGGTTCATGCATCAGGTTTGTGGCAAGGAGAATCAGGAATCGATGGCTTTTGTTGCCTCGTGTCTCAGTTTCGGCAGTCGCCCTCAGTTTATGCCTAAGATACAGTCGATTCTCACTCAGTCAGGAGGAGATGTTGACATGTGGATACGAACGGGAGAGTTTGAGAAGAGTTTCCAATCGCTTGACAATAAATGCTTTTACAGGCTTTATAGCTGTGGGATGATGTGCCGTTTTCTTCACGCACTCAAGGAACTGCTTGCCGATTATGGCTCTCTTGGCGATTTTGTCAAAGAAAAAGCATCTGATGGTTTGAAAGCAGTTGATGCTCTTTGCCGATATTTCAGTAAATATGAAATCGGAACTGTGATTCCCAAAGACTCCAGTTCTGCGTGCAAACGGCTCTGCATGTTTCTCCGCTGGATGGTGCGTAGTGATTCCCCTGTGGATTTGGGACTTTGGGCAAACTTCATCGATAGGCGCTCGTTAATCATTCCTCTGGATACTCACGTGCTGCAACAATCAATTCAACTCGGATTGTTGAAAACGAAAACAGCCTCGATGAGAAGTGCCCGACAATTAACGCAAACCCTTGCTGAAGTTTTTCCTGACGACCCCCTGAAGGGTGATTTCGCCCTTTTCGGTTTAGGAATAAACAGCAGCGGAAGGAGGACGAAGCCGCATCGGAACTTGCTTGGCGCAAATTAAAAAGTAACCGAAAAAATGCCACAGACAACGTTTTACACCACAAACTACGATTCGCCGATAGGCAAGATAACTCTCGCAAGCGACGGAAAAGCATTGACAGGACTTTGGTTTGTTGGGCAGAAGTACTATGCAGATCAATTGTCTCCTTCTCACACCCAGAAAGACAATTTGCCCCTTTTTGCCGACGTGCGTCTTTGGCTCGACATTTATTTCAGTGCGAAGGCTCCCGATTTCGTTCCTCCTCTCAGTATGAAAGGAACTGAATTTCAGCTAAGCGTTTGGAAACAGTTACTATCCATTCCTTTCGGCAAAACGTTGACTTATGGCGACATAGCAAGGAAAATAGCGCATGAGAGAGGGACTTCTTCTTTTTCGGCACAGGCAGTAGGAGGAGCCGTAGGGCGCAACCCTATTTCGCTTATCATTCCTTGTCATCGCGTCATAGGCGCAAAAGGAAGTCTGACAGGTTATGCTGCTGGAATAGAGAAGAAACGCTGGCTCCTCCAAATGGAGCAGACAAGTGCGGAAGACTCTTTACCGCATGATTTTCAAAAGGCGGAAGGCCCTTTTCGGCAAGCAGAATCAAGCATAGGCAAAACTATTTGAACAATCATTTCTGAAAAAATGGCAGAACTCTATCTAATCCCCGTTACTCTTGGCGATACTCCGATTGAGAAAGTGTTGCCCGCATACAATCGAGAAGTTATCTTGAAGTTGCGTTATTTCATAGTGGAAAATGTGCGCTCGGCGCGCCGTTTCCTGAAAAAGGTGGAACCGGCTATAGATATCGATTCGCTCACATTCAGCGAACTAAACAAGCACACTCCTCCCGAAGTCATCGGCTCCTTTCTGAAACCTTTAGAGAGAGAAGAGTCTGTGGGGGTTATCTCCGAAGCCGGATGCCCTGCGGTAGCTGATCCAGGAGCCGATGTTGTCGATATCTGCCAGAAGAAAGGGTGGAAGGTGGTTCCTCTTGTGGGCCCCTCGAGCATCATTCTCTCGGTTATGGCAAGTGGATTCAACGGGCAGAGCTTTGCTTTCAACGGATATCTGCCGATTGACGTTCACGAGAGGGCGAAAACGCTAAAGACGTTAGAGGCTCGTGCTATTGCCGAGAGCCAAACACAGCTTTTCATTGAGACTCCCTACCGAAACTTGAAGATGCTTTCCGACATCCTCTTAAATCTTCACCCTCGCACGCGGGTTTGTGTGGCAGCAGGGCTAACTTGTGAAAACGAATTTGCTGTAACTCACACGGTTGCCGAATGGAAACGTCTTCCTGCTCCCCCAATCGACAAGGTTCCCTGCATTTTCCTTATTTATAAATAGGAGGACTTTTCTCATCGATGATGCCGTTTCCTTTGCTGCAAGAGAGGGAAAGGAATGAGCGCAAATAGGCATATTGATTTTTCCCTTTTCCAAAAGAAATTATGGAGAAGGGAAAATTTTTTATGAAGAAAGAAAAAAATTTTTTCCCTTCTCGAAAAAAATGATGAAGAAAGTAAAAAAAGTTTCTGTTTGTAAACTATTGACAGGGCGTTCTGAAGGCGATTGTCATTTTTTTATTAGAAAAATCACAAATTCTTTAGCAAAAATTTAATTTTTCTTTAAACCTTTTCTTTTGTGCGTAGTCATATAATCGACTAAGTTATTTTAGTTGACAGGTTAAAAAAGGTTAGTTAATTTGGATCAAGCACGATGTGAATCGTGCTTGATTGTTTTTAGTGTGTTTGTCATTGCGTTCTTTGACTTTTCATCGGTTTTCTGTCTTGAGCCGTCTGAACGATATAAGCAGGATGTCGGAATGATTATTTGCCTTTCAACTCGCGATTCAGGAAGTTTACCATCCTCTGGAAAAGGTGATAGCGTGTGTTGCCTCCCGAGATGCCGTGATTGCGGTTAGTATAGACATGCATCTCAAACTGCTTGTCTGCCTGCACAAGGGCTTCTGCATACTCGGCTGAATTGCGGAAGTGGACGTTGTCGTCAGCCATTCCATGAACAAGTAGCAAGTGTCCCTCAAGCTTGGGTGCTCGAGCGATAGCTGACGCTGTGCTGTATCCCTCTCCGTTCTCTCCTGGCGTGCGCATGAATCGTTCGGTATAGACACTGTCGTAGTAGCGCCAGCAAGTGGGGGGTGCGACAGCGATTCCTGCGCAGAAGACGGGTGCTTCGCTCATTGCCATAAGCGTCATGAACCCTCCGTAGCTCCAGCCCCAGATGGCAATGTGGGCAGCGTCTATGCCTGGAAGGGAGCCCAGGTAGCGTGCCGTTTCAGCCTGATCGCGTGCTTCGAGAAGTCCCAGTTGCAGATAGGTGCATTTCTTAAACTCTTCGCCTCTGAATCCGGTTCCACGCCCGTCGACGCAGGCAACGATGATTCCTTGCTGGGCAAGATATGTCTCGTAGGAGAGTCCTCCGAAAAAGCCGTTTCCCCAGCTGTCGGTTACCGATTGCGAGTCGGGCCCGCTGTATTGATAGAGGAGGACAGGATATTGCTTTTCTGCCGATTGTATGTCTGCGCCGGCTGGTTTGACAATCCATCCATTAAGGGAAACGCCGTCGGCTGTTGTGAAAGTGAAGAATTCCCTCGTAGGCATGTCGCTTCCGAGAAGTTGAGCTTTCAGATGCTCGTTTGATACAAGTACGTTTGCTTTCTTTGCCTTGCTTTCTTCAAGGGTTGCCGCAAGCACAGGCTTTGCAGTTGTCTCGAGGGTAGTAAAGGTAGGCTCGTTGAGGGCAGAAGCCGTGTGGATGAAATAATTCATGTTGCTGCTGAAGATGGCGCTGTGTGTGCCCTTCGTGGCAGTAATAGCTGTCTTGCGCCCTTTCTTGTCCACTTTATAAATGGCGCGCTGCAAGGGAGAAGGCTCGCAACTCTCGTAGTAAGCGTCGCCCGTTTTTTTGTCAAATCCGTAGAAGCGAGTTACCTCCCAGTTGCCGGAAGTGAGAGTGCGTGTGAGACGCCCGGTAAAGTCGTACTGATAGAGATGATTGAATCCAGTACGTTCGCTTTGCAACACAAAGCCGTTGTCGGTCCATTCGATATCCTGATAAGTGGGCTCGTTGAGCCAGCCCATGTTTGCTTCCTCGCGCAGAATGAGCTTGCAGACGGTGCTTCGCGCGTTACCCATGTAGATATCCATCCTGTCCTGATGCCTGTTGAGCGTGACTATAGCGAGCTGGTTCTGGTTCCCCTCGGCGTCTGCTTGCTCTGTGAAGTGGATGCGAGGAATGTAACCGTCTTCGTCAAGAGGAACGTCCATTTTGCGCGTAACATTTGATTTGATGTCGAATGTATGAACGGTGACTGTGGAATTCTTTACTCCGGGAACAGGATACTTATAAGTATAGTTGTTGGGGTAGAGATCGTTTTCTGCAATTGCAGGAGCTAATCCTTTAAACATAGGAAACGAATACTCAGGGACGTCGCGCTCTACGCTCTTCACATAAGCAATCATCTTGCTGTCAGCGCTGAATTCAAAGAAGCGATTCATCGAAAACTCCTCTTCGTAAACCCAGTCGGCGTGCCCGTTAATGACTTCGTTACGCTTACCGTCATTAGTTACCTGCGATTCGGCATTATTAAACATGAGCTTCACAAGAAAGATGTTGTTGTCGCGTACAAAAGCAATCATCTTTCCGTCAGGAGAGAAAGTCGGTACTTGTTGAGGACCACCTTGCGAGAGAGGCTCCATCTTGCGGTTTGCAACGCTATAGAGATAATACTCTGCCGTAAACGAACGGCGATAGATGCTCTTCGTCTTTGTCTGGAAAAGAATCTTGTCTTCCTGCGGAGAGAGAATGTATCCGTCGAAGTGGTTAAACTCGCATCCTCGGCAGTTGTTGACAGAGAACAGAGTGTCTACCACTTGCCCTGTTCGGAACGAGAAGCGGAGAATGGCATTCCGCTCGTTGTTAACTTGAGCGTAGTGCTCTCCATCGGCAAGAGGTTTCACTCCGCCTAAGGAGCGAGCATAGAATCCATAGTTTGCTACTGTCTTAAGGTCAAGGTTTGCAGCAGAAAGCATGCTGAGGCTCAGCAGCATCAGCGAAAAGGCAGAAAGAATCTTTTTCATATTGTGGACGTTTATTGTTTTCTGTTACAAAAGTAACGCTTTCGTCATGCATTCGCAAATGTTTTCAGTTTTTTTGACTACTTTTGTGCCGTTAAAGAGCTAACATCCTATGAAAGAGAGTCTGTACCTTGATTTCCCTACTTTCATGCGACGTCATTTCGACTGCCGCGTGCAGAAAATCTCTGTCGATGCAGGCTTCACCTGCCCCAATCGTGATGGAACGCTAGGCAAGGGAGGATGCTCTTACTGTAACAATCGGACGTTCAATCCTGCCTATTGCAATCCGGCTCATCCCGTGCGTCAGCAGGTAGAGGAAGGAGTGCGATTCTTTGCCCATAAGTATCCCGAGATGAAGTATCTTGCCTATTTCCAAGCATACACGAATACTTACGGAGACTTGTCGCATCTCATCTCGCTTTACGAAGAGGCGTTGTCTGTTCCTGGAGTTATAGGGCTTGTGATTGGAACGCGTCCCGACTGTATGCCGGATGAATTGCTTGAATACCTTGAGCAATTGTCAAAACGTACGTTTGTAATCGTTGAATATGGAATAGAGAGTGTCAATGATGATACGCTTCGGAGAATCAATCGAGGGCACACTTTTGCTCAGTCGGCTGAGGCTGTTGAACGTACTGCATCGCACGGAATCTTCGTGGGGGCTCACATGATTCTTGGTTTGCCGGGAGAAAGTGAGGAGGAAATGTTTCGTCAACCGACTTTGCTTTCGGCTCTTCCCCTAGCCATCTTGAAACTTCACCAACTGCAAATAATTAAGGATACCCGTATGGCAAAGGAGTTTGCAGCTGAGCCGTCTTCTTTTCATCTTTATGATGTGGATGAGTACATCGATCTCGTTATTCGTTACATTGAGCGTCTTCGTCCAGACATAGTACTCGAGCGATTTGTCTCCTCTTCTCCGAAAGAATTGCTCATAGCGCCTGACTGGAAACTGAAGAATTATGAGTATGTAGAGCGCCTGAAGAAAAGAATGCGTCAGCTGGGCACTTGGCAAGGACGGCTTTATTCAAAATGAAAAATACTTACTTTTCGGTATTTTCTTGAGCGTATTCCTTTTATACTTTTGTACCTTAGAGATTAACTTACCTGAAAGATGACACTTAGAGAATTAAAAGTAGGGCAAACGGCTGTAGTAGAAGCTGTTGGCGGCGAAGGAAATCTGCGTCAGCATTTCCTAGATATGGGTATTATTCCAGGAGTTCCTGTCAAGATGATGAAGTATGCCCCAATGGGCGATCCAGTAGAGATACTCATTCATGGGTATGCCCTAACGCTGCGTTTAGCCGATGCTGAGAAGATTGACGTTATCCCTTTGGACGCGAAGGAAACCGAAGAGGCGTACGGAAACGAAACAATCGTTTCTGAAGAAAGAGGAGGCAAGTATAGCGAATTGCTTCACCCGGGATTGGGAGAAACAGGAAAGTATCACTCAAAAGATCATGAGAATCCTCTTCCCAAGGATACGAAGCTTACATTTGCTTTGGCGGGACAGCAGAACTGCGGAAAGACGACTCTTTTCAATCAACTAACGGGCGCAAACCAACATATCGGCAACTTTCCCGGTGTCACCGTTGACAGAAAAGATGGTGTCATCAGGGGATATTCCAATACGTCTGTCACAGATTTGCCGGGCATCTATTCTCTCTCTCCTTATACGGCAGAAGAGCGTGTGTCGCGCAAGTTTATCCTTGAGGAAAAGCCGAAAGGAATCATCAACATCGTGGATGCCACGAATATCGAGCGCAATCTCTATCTTACCATCCAGCTAATGGAACTGGGAGTCCCTATGGTGCTGGCGCTGAATATGATGGATGAAGTGCGCAACAACGGAGGCACTATCCGCATCAACGAAATGGAGGAGATACTCGGCATTCCCGTAGTGCCTATTTCGGCAGCGAAAAATGAGGGCGTAGATGAACTTGTGGAGCATGCTGTGCATGTGGCTTCATTCCAGGAATGCCCTGTGCGCAAGGATTTTTGCGACAAGAACGAGCACGGAGGCGCTGTGCATCGTTGTCTGCACAGCATTATGCACTTAATAGAGGATCATTGTCAGACGTCGGGGCTTCCGCTACGTTTTGCTGCCAGCAAGATAGTGGAGGGAGACGAAATGGTGTTGGAAACGCTGAAGTTGGATGAGGAGGAGAAACACACTATCGAGCATATCATCAAGGAGATGGAGCAGGAGCGAGGGCTCGACCGAGAAGCTGCTATTGCTGATATGCGCTATTCCTTCATCAGAAAACTCTGCGCGCAGACGGTTGTAAAGCCTCGCGTGAGCAAAGAGTATCTACGCAGCCGACGTATCGACAAGGTGCTCACGGGGCGATGGACGGCGCTACCTGTATTTGTTGTCATCATGTGTCTTGTCATTTGGCTCAGCATCGACGTGCTTGGCGCGCCGTTGCAGGATTGGCTCGATACGGGCATAACGGCTCTCGGCAGTCTTTGCGAGAAAGGGATGCGTGCTGCAGATGTAAGCCCGGCAGTCGTGTCGCTTGTCGTGGATGCCATTTTCGGAGGCGTGGGAAGCGTGTTAAGTTTTGTGCCCATCATCATCATTCTGTTCTTCTTCCTCAGCATAATTGAGGATAGCGGATATATGGCTCGCGTGGCGTTTGTGTCTGACAAACTGTTGCGCAAACTGGGACTCTCGGGACGTTCTATTGTGCCCCTCCTGATAGGTTTTGGATGCTCTGTGCCGGCAGTTATGGCTACACGCACGTTGCCTTCTGCACGCGACAGATTGAAAACCATTCTGCTGACGCCATTTATGAGTTGCTCGGCAAAGATTCCCATCTACGGCTTCTTCACAGCTGCCTTCTTCCCGGGAAAAGGGGGAGTGGTGCTCATCGCCCTTTATCTGCTCAGCATCTTTGTCGGCATCGTTGTGGCGCTTCTCACAAAACGTCTCCCGAAGCAGGGAGAAGCAGCGCCTTTTGTTATGGAGTTGCCCAACTACCGTATGCCGAGCGCGCGGAACGTGTTGATGCTCTTGTGGGACAAGACAAAGGATTTCATCCAGCGTGCCTTCACGATAATCTTTGTTGCCACGCTTGTCATTTGGTTCTTGCAGTCTTTCAACTTCCGTTTCCAACTGGTGGAGAACGGCGAAGGCAGTATGCTTGCCTGGTTGGCAGGCATTGTGGCGCCTATTTTCCGCCCTATGGGGCTGGGAGACTGGCGTGTAGTAACGGCTCTCATCAGCGGATTCCTTGCGAAGGAGAGTGTGGTTTCCACTATGGAAGTGCTTGATGTGACTGCCGTTCTGTCGGTTGTTTCTGCCGTTCCTATGTTGCTGTTTTGTCTGCTTTACACGCCTTGTGTGGCAGCTGTCGCAAGCGTCAGGCGTGAGCTGGGGCCTCGTTGGGCGCTGTTTGTTGTAGTATTTCAATGTCTGATTGCCTGGCTTATCGCTTGGGTAGGATTCCTCATTGCCAATCTGATTGTATGAACCTCGCTAGTATCCTCATTCTCACGTTTGTAGCAGCCGTTGTGGTTGTGGCTTTCTGCATCCGACGTCGTCGCATCAACAAGGGCGGAGGTGGATGCTGCGGCTGTCGGGAAGCTTCCACGTGCCGATTCTATCGCGAAAAGAAATAGGCTCATCTTTTCTCTCGCCTGGAAAGAAATCGCTTTTGAAAAACGTCTTCCTTTTCCCTCTTGATAGGTTTTTCGTGAAGGGAAAGATATGCTTGCTGCAAAATCATTTTTGGAGAAGGAAAAAATTTTTTTCCCTTCTTCATCTCGCGAGATTCCTTCTCCAAAAAAAAATTTCCCTTCTCCATATTTCGCAGCGCTTTCTTTTCTGGTACGCATCGTAGATTTGCCTTATGCCGGCTTTGGCGAATAGTTTAGGGATTTTGTCTTCCTTTGATTTTTGGTTTCTCTGGCGTTCGGTTCCAGGTATGTATTGTCTCCGGATAAAAAAATCCTCGATTTTATTTTGTTCTCCGCTCGACTCATCCTATCTTTGTACACACAAAATGCAAGCCAATGAAAAACATCTTCCCTAAAATCCTCATCTTCGCTTTCGCACTGATTGTCTGCATTCCTGTCGACGGAAAGGTGAGAAAGCAGCGCCCGAAAGCCGACCTTTGGCCCGACGGGACGGAAATCTCCGCGTGGTTCAGAGATACAGCGCACGTCGACATCTCAACGTTGGGCAAGCAGTACATCATCACCGACTATGGCGTGAAAACTGACTCAACGCTGCTGCAGACGAAAGAAATTCAGTCCGTTATTGATAAGGCGGCAAGCGAGGGTGGGGGAGTGATAGTCATTCCTAAAGGTACATTCTTGAGTGGCTCGCTCTTCTTCAGGCAAGGCACTCATCTTCATCTCTCTGAAGGCGCTGTGCTGAAAGGGAGCGACTTCATCGGCGACTTTGCCTTGATGGACACCCGAATGGAAGGGCAGAACCTGAAGTACTTTATGGCGCTTGTGAATGCTGTCGGGCTGGATGGATTCACCATCAGCGGCAAAGGCACGATTAACGGAAACGGGGAGAGATATTGGCGCTCGTTCTGGCTTCGCCGGCAGTATAATCGGAAGTGTACCAATCTGGAGGAGATGCGCCCTCGGCTCGTCTTTATCGACAGTTGTCGCAACGTAACCCTCAGCGATGTGCATTTGATGAACAGCCCGTTCTGGACGTGTCACCTTTATCGCTGCGAGAACGTGAAGGCATTGGGTACCTATACGCACGCTCCTTCCGACGGGCCCGTGAAAGCACCTTCGTGTGATGCCTTCGACGTAGATGTATGCACAAATGTGCTCATTCACGGATGTTTCATTGATGTCAACGACGATGCTGTTGCCCTGAAGGGAGGCAAAGGGCCTTGGGCTGATAGAGACACTCTCCACAACGGGGCTAATCGTAATATCATTATCGAGAACTGCTCGTATGGCTTCTGTCACGGGGCGCTGACGTGCGGAAGCGAAAGCGTCTTCGATCATAACATCATCTTGCGTAATTGCCAAATAAACGGCGCCAATCGAATCCTCTGGCTTAAAATGCGTCCCGATACCCCGCAACGTTACGAATACATCACTGTGCAAAATATTACGGGAAGCGCTACCCGCTTTCTCTACGTGCACCCGTGGACTCAGTTTTTCGATTTGCAAGGACGCGAGGATATCCCATACAGCACTTCGGAGCATATAACTATTCGCGACTGCCACATGGAGTGCAAGACATTCTTCGATATGGAGGAGAACCCCGAGCAGTATTCGGTGAGCGACTTGCAGGTAATCAACTGTACCGCAAACGGAGAGCCGATAGCAGCTCCGCAGACGAAATGATTCTGAACGAAACCTACGATTTCAAACATCTAATCACAAAATATCGCAACAATGAAAAAAGTATTATTCCTTCTTTGTGCAGCTGCGTTGGTTTTGAGTAGCTGCTCAAGCGTGCCTCTTACAGGGCGCAGTCGTGTGATGCTTGTCTCCGATGCTGATGTCCTCTCAAGCAGCCTTTCGCAGTATTCAGAATACATGAAGACAGCAACGCCCTCAACAAACGCTGCAGGCAAGGCAATGGTGCAGCGTGTGGGGAAAAATATCGCTGCTGCAGCAGAGAAGTTCATGACCGACAACGGAATGGCTGATGATTTGGCTAATTATAGCTGGGAATTTAATCTTGTCAAAGACAACGAGCTGAATGCTTTCTGCATGCCAGGAGGAAAGATTGTCGTTTATGACGGACTTCTGCAGCTCGTTCAGTCAGATGCCGATTTGGCTGTCGTAGTAGGGCATGAAGTGGCTCACGCTGTAGCAAAACACAGCGCCGAGCGTCTCAGCCAGCAGATGTTGGCTCAGTATGGCGCCGTAGCGTTGGGTACCGTTCTCTCGACAAAGTCGGAGGCAGCACAGCAGTTAGGTCAGACCGTCTACGGCTTAGGTGCCAACTACGGCGTGATGCTTCCTTTCTCGCGGAAACATGAGAGCGAAGCAGACTACATGGGAATTATCTTCATGGCGTTGGCAGGATATGATCCCAACGTTGCTGTAACATTCTGGCAGAAGATGGCTTCTACGGGGCAGAACAACATTCCTGCCATTCTTAGCTCTCACCCAAGCGATGAGAAGCGCATAAAGGATTTGCAGAAGAACCTTCCCAAAGCACAGCAGTACTACCATAAATAAGGAGTCTAACTACTGTTGCGGGAATAGTTCCTTTTTCCCAAAGAATTATTCCTTCTTGGGAGAACCATTATTCCTTCTTGGGAGAAGTGTTATTCCTTCTTGAGAGAAGTGTAATATCTTTTTGGGTATCTCCCTTTTCAGCAGAAGAGCAAGAAGACTTTCCTCACCTTATTTGTTTGTACTGCCTGTCGTTATTAATAAGAAGAGACTTCTAAGGAAACTTTTGCAGACTTAAGTCCAGGAGAAGAGGCTTTCAGAGTAACGGAGCCTATTCTTTTCTTTGCCTTAAAGTTGACGACAGCAAGTGCCCTCCCTTTCCAAACAGGATGTTGGTTGTCGGAATAAGAATCCGTTTCCAGCAAATTAGCGTTGCCGAAACCAAGAAGCTTACCCCATCCTTTCACTTCAAGAGAAATGCTGTTTGTTGCGTTTGGGACGATGTTTCCTTTCTTGTCAACTACTTCTATTTGATAGTAGCGCAATCCGCAAGCAGCAGGCATAATCTTTGCTTTCTTTGCCGAAAGGCCCTTATGACTTATTGTGTCGGGCGTGATACGAATGGCATACGGTTCGCCTGCAGTAACTAATGTGCATGCCTTGCTGGCAATTTCCTTTCCGTTTTTATCAGCAGGAATAGCTGTCAATGTCCCTTCTTCGTAGGGGAGAGTAAACGTGGCTTTGAATGCTTCAGCTTGAGTCGTGGACTTCTCTCCAATGAGTTTATCATTCAGATAGAGGCGTACGGATGGGTAACGGCTATAAATATCTACGTCGATGTTCTTTCCTTCCCATCCGGGCCAGTTCCAGCTTTCCCAAGTGGGCCATACCGACCAAGAAGTCTCTGCTATTTCGCCTCTATATCCCGAAGGCTCGCGCACAGCCATATAGATGCGCGGAGTTTCGTCCCAGAGGATTTGTCGGTAGTGACTGATGGGCTTACGCCAGCCTGTGATGTCGATATCTCCGCAATAGGCTCCGTGATAAGGCCATTGGCTGTGGTAGTAATGCTCTCCGTCGCTTTCTCCCTTATAGTGCCATCTTCCGATGCCCGATTCGCCCAGATAGTCAATAGCTGTCCATACGAAGTCGCCGAGGATGTATGAATTCTCCTTCACTTTCGTCCAATTGCCGAATGCATCGCGCGGGTAGGATTCTGTTTGCCAGATAACACGCCTAGGCAGACGCTGATGGTCACCTTCAGCCTTATGAATGAGATAATTGTATCCTACTATGTCGTGCTCGGCAGCCAGAGCGTCGTAGATTTCCCAATCTCTGTCCCAAGCAGCCAGAGCCGAAGTGATGGGGCGTGAAGTATCTACCTCGTGGATGGCTTCTGCAAGGTTGTGAGCTATTTTGACTGCTTCGGGAGATTTTCGTTCCATAATCTCGTTTCCTATGCTCCAGCAGATGACGGATGGATGATTTCTGTCGCGCAGAACCATTGCCTGCACGTCTTTCTTGCTCCACTCGTCGAAATATTTGTGATAGTCGTGCGCGTTTTTTCCTGCTTTCCATCCGTCGAAAGCCTCGTCAATGACGAGAAGTCCGTATTCATCACATGCTGCGAGGAAGTACTCGGAGGGAGGGTTGTGGCTTGTGCGAACGGCGTTGAATCCTGCCTCTTTCATGAGCAACACCTTGCGCGCTTCTGCTGTCCAATGTGCTGCGGCACCAAGAATGCCGTTGTCGTGATGAATACATCCTCCATTGAACAAGACGGGCTTGCCGTTCAAGAGAAAACCTTTGTCGGCGCTGTACTCGATGGTGCGGATGCCGAAGGAGGAACTCCTCATATCGCAGAAGGGCTCGGCAAGCTGAGAGACATTGAATGCTGCGTTTTTTGCCGCAACGATGAATTCTGCATTGTAGAGCTGCGGGGTTTCGGGGCTCCACATCTTCGGCTTGGGAACTTTTCTGTCAAAAGAGAAACGATGCGTCGAATGCGGAGGAATGACAGCTTCGCCGTCCTTCTTGTGCTTTGGCAGAGTGACGATGATATCTCTCGAGCTGCAGAAAGATCCCAGCCAGACGGCTTGCTCGGAGTCGGTCTCGTTTGTCACATCCACTTCGCAATGAATCGTGGCTTCGTTTTTGTCGGCACGAAGCGTGGTGATGAAAATGCCGTCCTTCTCGATGTGAATGGGCGAGTAGTATTCGATAGAAACCGAGCGATAGATGCCCGAGCCCGAATACCAGCGACTGTTTTTCTGCTCTGAGTTGTCGACGCGTACGGCTATCACATTTTCCTGATTCATGAGCAGATAGTCGGTAATGTCGTAGGAGAAAGGAGTGTACCCGTAGGGATGCACGCCTAAGCTGTGCCCGTTGACGAAAACTTCGGTGTTCATATACACGCCGTCGAAGCAGATTCGGCTGCGGAAATCTTTCGGATTATCCTTCAGCTTCATCGTTTTCCTATACCATCCGATGCCTGTCTGAACATATCCTCCGTCGTTCCAACTTGCTGCAAGTGAGTCGAATCCCAGCGTGATGCTCCAGTCGTGAGGCAGGTCGACATCTTGCCAGAGCCTGTCGTCGAAGGCTTTTTCTTCGGCACCTTTCACATCACCGAGATGGAACTTCCAATCGTTGTTGATAGAGATAAGTTGCGTAGCCCAAGCGAAAGAAGGGAGCAGAGCGAGCAAAAGAAGGGATAGGAAAATCTGTTTTTTCATAGTTTTAGCCAATATGTTGTGCAAAGATAAAAAAAAGTTCGGAAAGCACAAAACTCCGATAAGAATCTTTCTTATCTTCCCGAAAAATTATCGAGAAGGAAAAAATTTTTTTGGAGAACAAATATCGCCGTATGAAGAAGGGAAAATTTTTTTTGGAGAAGGAATAATTTCGCTTCGACAAACAAAAAAGATTTTCCCCTCAGAGCACTCTGTCGCGATGCTTGCTATGAAGATGTTTTTCCCTTCTCGTGCTGCAGGAGAACAGCATTATCGCTTACGGTTTAGGCAGAGAGAGGAAGCGCAGTAGGAGGAAGGTTTTTCAATCGCCTTCCTCCAGTTGGAAAATCTCGTTGACTGAGATGCCGAACACAAGCGACATCTTCAGGGCAAGAACGGTTGATGGATTGAACTTTCCCAACTCTATCGCATTGATTGTCTGCCGGCTGACACCCGTCTTCTCAGCAAGTTCCTGTTGCGACATTCGCTGACGCGCGCGTTCTACTCGTATGTTATTTTTCATCGCTATATCGTTTGTTCTGCACCCAGTAAGAAATCTTGAAAATCAACAGGTAGACGAAAAGCATCCACCAACTATGGCCTAATAGCAATTGATACTTGCCCAAAAACGAGGGAGAGCACAGCCTTACTATGAAAAAGCTCTTCACGGGCGCAATGATGAGCAGGATGACAAAGATGATTGCCGTAGTTGCAAGGCTTTTCATCCTCAACTCGGCGATACGCTCATCCTCGATTTTCTCGCGCGAGAAACAAAGGATGATGGCGGATAAGGGTAGTAGCAAGAGGTAGCCCAATTCGCCAAGAATTTCATTTCCTGTCATCCTACCACTTATTCCGTAATTGCCCCGTATAACAAGCGGGACAAAGATTACAATACTTAGGACAAGTCCTACAATTAAGGCCATAAGGCCTACCCACTGCCAAACGTGGGGAAGAAGATGCTGTTTTTTCATAACTTTTGAGAATTAAATACGTCGCAAAGGTAAAGTATAATTTACATTCGTGCAAGTAAAATTGACAAAAAGTTTAAAAAACTTTGCAAAAAGTGGAGTATTCTCTCAAGAAGTAGCTTAAAACTCTACTTTGCGGGAACCATCTTCCTGTTCTGAAATGTTGACTCTTACGGTTTCTTCTGGCAAAAGAGACTCAATGAGCTCTGGCCATTCGATAAAACAAAGTCCGTCGGAGGCATAGAAATAGTCTTCGTACCCTATGTCATACACTTCGGAAAGGCTCTTGATGCGATAGAAATCAAAGTGGAAGATAGGGCATCCTGAGGGCGTGTCGTATTCGTTTGTTATGGCAAACGTGGGTGAGGCAACGGCGTCGGTAGTTCCAAGCGTTTCGCATATGGCTTTTATAAAGGTGGTTTTTCCAGCGCCCATCGAGCCGTAGAAGGCAAAGATACGCTTGTCGCCCACTAAACGGAGGAACTGTTGCGCGGCTTGCCCGATGTCGTCGAGGGAACGTATGATGATAGAAGGCATAGGCTATTTTTTCTTCGATTTCAGCGAGACAACAGGGATAATCATCTCTTCCATAGAGATTCCTCCGTGTTGGAACGTGTCTCGGTAGTAGGTGACGTAATAGTTGTAGTTGTTAGGGTAGGCAAAGAAGTTTTCGCCCCAGGCAAAGATGTATGCTGTGCTCAGATTTGGCGAGGGGAGGAAGGCGCGTCTTGGGTCTTTAATCTCGTATACCTCGCGCGGATTGTAAGCAAGCGTCTTGCCAATCTTGTATCGCAGGTTTGTATTGACGTTCTTGTCGCCGACAACCTTTATGGGGTTCTTCACGCGGATGCTTCCGTGATCGGTAGTGATGATAATATGGTAGTCGGTTTCTGCTAATCGGCGCAGGAGTTCCCCTACAGCACTATGGCGGAACCAGCTAGCCGTAAGCGAGCGGTAGGCTGCTTCGTCACCAGTCAACTCTCTGATTGTCTTTGACTCTGTACGCATGTGGGAGAGTAGGTCAATGAAGTTGATGACGACTACATTTAGATCGTTGCGCTCCAATTCGTTAAACCTGTTCAAGAGTTTCTCTACAGAAGAGGATTCGTTAAATTTATTGTAGGAGAAAGTGTCTTTTCTTCTGTATCGATCGATTTGCGTCTGAATGAGCGGAGCTTCGTTAAGGTTCTTTCCTTCTTCTTCGTCTTCATCCACCCAAAGGTCTGGGAACATCTGCGCAATTTTATTGGGCATCAACCCTGAGAAAATAGCGTTGCGAGCATACTGAGTAGCCGTTGGAAGGATGCTGTAATAAAGATCTTCCTCAAAAGTAAACAAATCGGCAATCTCCTGCGAAATGACGCGCCATTGATCGTAGCGGAAATTGTCAAATACAATAAGGAAAACTTTTTCTCCTTTGTCGAGAACGGGAAATACTTTCTTCTTAAAAATGTCTGGGCTCATCAGCGGGCGTTCTTCAGGCTTTTGCATCCAAGTGTCGTAGTTGCGGCAGATGAATCGGGCAAACGACTTATCTGCATCTTGGCTCTGCATGCGTAGCATTTCAATCATGTTTCCGTCGGTATGCTCCAGTTCCAACTCCCAATATACCAAGTTGCGGTAAACCTCCTTCCAACCTTCGGCAGTGTCGGCATCGTTTATGAGAGCAGTAAGCTTGCCGAAGTTTTGCTGATACCCCGTGTTGGTTACTTCTGTCACTATTTCCTTTTTGTGGATATTCTTCTTGAGTGTCAGGAGAATCTGGTTGGGATTGACGGGCTTGATAAGGTAATCGGCAATCTTGGCTCCGATTGCCTGATTCATGATGTCTTCCTCCTCACTTTTCGTTACCATCACGATAGGCGTTGTAGGCGATACTTCCTTGATGAGATTCAATGTCTGAAGCCCGCTTAAGCCTGGCATATTCTCGTCAAGTAGAATAAGGTCGTATGCAGTCGTTCTGCACATTTCAACAGCGTCTCGTCCGTTGTTGGCTGTGTGTACGTCGTAGTCCCTTCCTTTGAGGAAAAGGATGTGAGGCTTTAGAAGCTCTATTTCGTCGTCAATCCAGAGTAGGGTTCCGTTTTTCATATTCTATTCTTCTTCATCAAATTGTATTTCGTCCAACGAGCCATTATCTTCGCCCATATCCGACTGGATGCTGAAGTTCTCGTCATAGAAAGCTTGATATTCGTCGAAGGAATGGCTCTCGAGCAGCAGTTGCAGGTTTTCTTCGCTGATGAGCACCACGCGAATCCCTTCAAGACGAGTAGCCATTTCCGAATCGGCATAAAGTCGGCGCTGATAACTCAGAGCCTCGTTGAAGTTGAGGAAACCGCTTACCTTCAGCATCGAGATTCCTCCTTTCTTGTCGGTAGTGATTTCGAAGTTACGCACCATGAATTTCGTGAAATTGTATCGGGCAATTTCAAACAGGAGCTGATTGTCGTTAACGGTACCGTCTTCGTAGGCAAGCATGAAGATGAATCCTGTGTTTGGCTCAAAGACGAAAGGCTTGACTAACGAATCTGCTTTCTGTTCCTCCGAGCCTGCATTCAAGCGCCTTTGCCAGATAGAGCCGAGCGTGCCGGATGTCAGCAGACGCCCGTTCTGCAAGCCTTGCGCGATAAGTCCGGCAAGCTCGCTGATTTCGTTTTCGGGATACTTCGAAACGATGTCCTTCAGTTGGTCAAGGAAAGTAGACTGGTCTCCTTCCTGCAAATTGCTCATTGCATCCAGGAAAAGGAATTTTGGCCTATGAGCACCCAGCGCATATTTTTCGCCTGATTTTTTTGTGTTGTCGTGCACTTCGCTGTAGCGCGAAGCATTGTAGGCGTTATACGTTGCAGCATATAGCGAGTCTTCACGATGCTTGCCGTACAAGGCATTTTCCTCAAAGTCAGGATTACTCAATGTCGTTGTAAAGTCGCTATAAGGGAACTGTTCGAAAAGAAGAGCTCGATATTTTTCAGCCAAATCGGTTCGTTTCCAACGCGAATACATGAGATAGAGATTGTAGTACACGACATCCAGCTGCGAAAATCCCGGGAATTGCTTAAGCAGACGAGAAAGCGTCTTTTCTGCCAATCCGAAGTCCTCAAGTTTGTCTTTATAGATAAGTCCAGCGTTAAACAGAGCATCCTGAAGTATTGCATTCGACTCGTCCATCTGCTCTTCCGTGAAGGGGATCTGCTGAATATAGTACATCGGCTCGTGGATGTCTGTCACAAGGCTGTCGGCAACCAGAGCGCTGTCGCTGGCAAGGGAATCGGCAGGTGCCTTTTCCTCATCATCGTAGTTGTATTCCTCAAAGCTGCTGTCGGCAAGAACGCTCTTGTTTGAACGACGCCAGTTGTCTTCCAGTTTGCGCCTTCCCCATTTTTCTTGGAAAGCATGCTTGCCCTGTGAAACAAGCTGAGTGTTGTAGAAGTACCACGAACCGTCGCCTGCTCCTGTCATAGTGGGAGCGCTCGTCTGATTCCGTGCACGAGCGTTGCTAAGCACTTCTTCTCTTCGGGCGTTGCGTGCTTCTGCTTCAGCTTTCTCCTTTTCTTCTTTCTCTTTCTTTATCACCTCTTTGATGATGCTGTCGACAATAGCCTCTATCTTCTCCATCGGGAGGGTTGCCAGATGCTGAAGGCTGTCTTGCAGCTCAATTGCTTCGGTGTGCTCAACTAATTCGTCAAGTATTGAAGAGCGCTTGTTCAGCTGGGGATAGTCTTTGCTGTCTTTGTCGATGAGCCCTACGGCTTCTGCATAGCAGCGCTGGGCGTCGGAATATTTTGCGCGGTTCCAGTAGATGTTTCCCAGATGAAGCAGTAAGATTCCCTTCTCAACACCGTTGCGAGTGCTTTCTGCCGCTCCTTTTTCGTAGTGCTTGATGGCTTGGATGGTGTCTTTCTGCGCCAGATATATGTTCCCCATCGCATAGTAAACTTGATCCAGATAATCCTTGTTATTCGGATCTTTTGCCATTCGGGTTAGAGTCTTCACCATCTTCGGAGCTGTAGTGCCGGAAACTACTTCTGTCTGCTGGATGCGTGCGTTAAACTCCAGCTCGTAAGGTGGATTTTGTGCAATAGCTTTCTGGAAAGCCTTGTATGCGTCGTTGTCGCGATGTTCTATCTTGTAAATCTGCCCCAACAGGAAATATTCGCGTGCCTTTTGTTTCTTGCTGCGCCCTTTTCGCTTCACTGCTTTTTCCAGATGAGGGAGGGCTTCCTCGTATCTGTCGTGCCCCAGCAGATAAGAGGCATAAATAGCTTCGTATTCGTCGGCAAGTTGATAGGGAATGCTGTCTCGGGCTGTTTCGTTGAACAGATGGTCTGCTTCGTAGTTCCAGTCAAGCTCCGCGTAGCATTGAGCCATTCGCATGCGTGCTTCGGCAACCACTTTAGGCTCTTCGCTGAAGAGTCGGATGATGTAGGCATACGTTGTGGAGGCTTCCAGAAACTCTCCTTTCTGGAACTGAGCCTTTGCCATCAACATCCAAACGTTGTGCATGAAGGGATTATACTCCTTTTTCGCATACCAAATCTTGTCTTTCTCGCTCAGCGTGCCGCTTTTGCGCTTGGGCTTCGACTTGATGCTGTGCAGCTTGGATGCTTTTTGCGCTTTCTCAATAGCTTTGTCGAAGCTTCCCGAGCCCATCTTTTGCGTTGTGGGGCTGCTGACGACGTAAAGGGGAATTACATCCATGTAATTGTCCTTGTGCCCTTTTTCCTGCTGATCGATGCCGTCTTTGTACGCCTCGTTGCCGTTGTGATACACATTGAAGCGCGTCACAAACGCTTGGTAGAAGCGTTTAGTCGACGTGTTCTCCTTCAGGCTTCCGCAGCTTGAGAAGAAAATCGCTGTCAGCGTCAGGGCTGCAATGAGTATCTTTTTTCTTGCCATTCACATATTATAACGCGCGCAAGCGAGGTTTATTGCATATGAGTTGCTCTTACCTATTTGCCCTATGCTCGGCAACAAGCGTGTATGCCTCCTCTTTCAGCACTAGCGGCAGGGCTACTTCTCTCAGTTCCAGGCTTTTCAGCCAGTCTTCTACCTCGTTCGGCTGCATGGTGTAGAGCACTTCGCGGAATTCTTCTATCTGACTGTTGTCATAGTCGTTTTCCGATATGCCTCTGTAGGCATCCAATTCCTCGTCGTTGAAGTATTCTATCTGCTGCCGAAGGGCGCGCAGCATCAGTTCCTTCTCGCACACCTCGTGGGCGCCACAGCACTCCTGAGCTTCCACTCGCTGTAGTTGCTGCTTCAGTTGCTCCTCGCTCAGCTCAGTCAAGTCGGAGGCGTCTTGCTCCTCAGTCAGCGCTGCGATAATGTCTGCCTTAGTGGGGATTTTTTTCTCGTCGGGTTGCTGCCTTCTTTTCTTTCGGAACTTCTCATACATCTGAGCCAGCACGATAATGAGTGCTGTTGTGCCGAAGGCGATGAGGATTTTTTGTATGGATGCGTCAGTCATTTTCTAAGTGTTCTCTTGTCGGTTCCTTGTGGATGATGTTGTTTTTGGCGTGAGGGGCGAAAGGCCTTTTTCTATGTCGGAAATTATTCTTTCTTCATCTCGCCGTATTCTTTCTTCATCTCGCGAGATTTGTTCTCCAAAAATTTTTTTTCCTTCTCCATATTTTACGGTTCATTCTCAGAAGGGTTGGCTTCCGTGTCGGGCAGGATGTCAATTCCTATCCCAACGCTTTTCAAGTCGTCCCAAAAGGCTGGGTAAGACTTGTTTACCACTTCGGGATGCTCTATTTCGATTTGTCCGAAACGCAGCACAGCGGGAGCAAAAGACATAGCCATCCGATGGTCTCCGTAAGTGCTGATTCGAGCACATTTCCCGTTGTCGTAAGCCTCGTTTTTCGTGCCGTCCCAAATCAGTATTTCCTCCGCCTTGTCGTTCCAGTTGCGGCTTTCAACCTTCAGCGCGCATCCCAGTTTGCCCAACTCGTAAGCGAGGGCGTCAATCCTGTCTGTTTCCTTGATGCGCAGGTTTTCAGCGCCGTAGATGCGGAAGGGAGTGTCGAGCAGAAAATATGCTACTGCCAGCGTGGGTATTAAGTCAGGCGTGTCGCTGCAGTCGATGCTTATCTCTCCACACATCAGAAGTTGAGGGTCGAGTAGCTCAACACAGATGCTGTCGCCCTGAATGCAATCGGTGTAGGTGAGCCCTTCAAGTTTCACGCTGTAGGGTATATACAATTTCATCGCCAAAGTCTGCATTGCATACCAATACGATGCTGCGCTCCAGTCACCCTCTATCGTGAGGGATTTGTCAACGTAGCTGCCGCGCGGAACGATTAGTGAGCCTGTTTCTTCCTCCCACGCTACTTCTATTCCATAGTGCTCCATCAGCGCGCAAGTCATATCGATGTAGGGAGCGGAGACGATTTTTCCTTCCAAAGTCAACCGGAAGGGTGGGTTTCCTTCCGATGCCGGCTTGATAAGAGGTGTTATCATCAACATTGCCGAAATGTACTGCGAGCTGATGCTCCCGTCCATCGTGAGGCTGTCGCCCGACAGCTCCTTCCCTCTGATGTGAAGCGGAGGAAATCCCTCTTTGCCTTCGTAGGAGATGTCGGCTCCCAGCTCGCGTAGGGCTTCCACGAGAGTGCCTATTGGGCGCTGTTGCATGCGATTGTTTCCCGTCAGGATGATGTCGCTGCCTGGTTGGCAAACAAACAGGGCTGTGAGGAAGCGCATAGCGGTGCCGGCGCCCTCGATGTTGATGGTGCCGTTAGCCGAAGCGTCTGTCAAGGCTCTCCTTATCACTCGCGTGTCGTCGCACTCGGGCAGGTTAGGGATGTTGTCTTGGGCAGGCTCCTTTGACGCCAAGTGGTGTAGCACGAGGGCTCTGGCAGCAATGCTTTTCGAAGCCGGAAGGTGAACAGTCCCTTGCAGATTCGTTCGGTTTCGGTCGAATGTCAATCGTATCATGCTACAAAAATAGGCAAAATCCGCCTTTTATCCTCATGAAAAGGAAAAATTTTTAGCGAAAGCGCAATTTTTTTCAGAAAAAGTTTGGCGGTTCGCTACGTATGGCTTACCTTTGCATCCGCTTTCGAAAGGAAGTACCGATTGTTCGGGATGTAGCTCAGCCCGGTTAGAGTACGCGTCTGGGGGGCGTGGGGTCGCTAGTTCGAATCTAGTCATCCCGACAAATAGGAGAGAGGCGTCTGGCATCAAGCCAGACGCTTTTTTTGTTCGTGTAGGGCACAGGACTCATTTTATCCCCGAAAATTTGGCAGCAAGGATTTCTTTTTGTATCTTTGCATCGATAATCGCAAGTCGCTCCCGAAGAGCCCTTTGCCTGAAGAATGGATTTAACAACAAGTTTAACTATTTTATTTTCAAAACAAACAGTATGAAGAAAGTAATGAAAAACGTTATGGCTGTAGCCATGATGATGTTAGTCAGCGCTAGCGCATTCGCACAGTACGACTGGATGAAGAGTTCTCTGACTTTTGGTTACACCAACGAGTCATTCTCGTCTCTCCTTGGAAAAGAAGTGGTTGCAACTTATCCTAACACATTCGGTTTGGGAGGCCAGTTCAACGAGGCTTTTGAAATCTTTGATTTCGCCGGAAGAGTTGTTTCAGTCGGACTTGACACCTCTGTTGATTTGAATTACTCGCAGTTCGATCACGCAGGCACCACCCACATGGGCGAATTTAGCATTCAGGTGGGTCCCGCCGTTTCCTTCCGTCCTACGGATAAGTTGTGTTTTCGTGCTTATGCCAAGATTGCTCCTACCATCGTCGGACAGCATATGCCAGACATCGACAAGGGCTATGCAGGGCTTGGCCTGATGACTACCATCGGTGCTACCGCTTGCTTCGGACGCTTCGGACTCGGAGTAGAGCAGCGCGGAGGTGGAGTTACCCTCATGGAAATCCGCGACAGCAAACTTAACAAAGATGCAAGCAAGGACATCAGTTTCGTAGGCCCGCGCTTCTTCCTGGTATTAGGACTCTAATAGTAAGGAGACAGCAATCTGCGATTGCAACTAGCTCATTAATAGGGAGAAAGGTACGCCTCTCTCCCTATTTTCATTCTTCTTCGCAGAGTAAAAAAAGCACGCACTTTCCAACGAACAGCATTGTCTTAGAAAGCGCAAATTATTCTTTGTCCAAAAAGTTTTTTGAAGAAGGGAAAAAAATGTTTTTCTTTCTTCATATTTCAATAAGCAGAAAACAATGAGGGGGCTGGATTTCAAACCAGCCCCCTTGCTGCGGAAGGAGAGGGATTCTCTAGCGGAAAGAGAGGGATTCGAACCCCCGGTACAGTTACCCGTACGCCGCATTTCGAGTGCGGTCCGTTCGTCCACTCCGGCATCTTTCCATAATTGCTTTTTCGTAGGAAAAAGGAGCGCTCTCGGACAAAGAGCATGCAAAAGTACGGCTTTTTTTTGAAAAGGCATTATTTTTCAAGTTTTTTTTCTACTTTTGCGCAGATAATGATTTGGCAAGCCGATAAAATGGGCTAAATGAGGCCTCTCGTCTTGCCGACGTAATCTGATGTGATATGAAAATCGCCGTTGTTCAAACCAATCCTCTCTTTGGAGACATTGAGGGAAACATCGAAAGAGCAGATTCTTTGATTAGTGCCAATCCGGGTGCTGACGTGTATCTGCTGCCTGAGATGTTTTCTACAGGCTTTTCAGTTAATCCAATGGATTTGGCAGAGCCTTTGGCTGGTCCTTCTCTCCAATGGATGCGTAGAAAAGCAAGTGAAATGGATGCGGCAATTTGCGGAAGTGTGGCAACTGCGGTAGAACTGTTCACTTTTGTGAATAGAATGTATTTTGTAGAGCCTGACGGAAAGGTTACGGATTACGACAAGCGGCATCTTTTCTCTTTTGCGGGAGAACAGAGGCAGTATGTGGCTGGCGACAAGCGCGTTGTGGTGCCTTTTCGAGGAGCACGCTTTTTGCTTCAGATTTGCTACGACTTGCGCTTCCCGGTTTGGAGCCGTTGCCTGAACGACTACGAAGTGGCCCTCTACGCTGCTAACTGGCCTATCAAGCGTCGTAGGGCTTGGGATGTGCTTCTGCAAGCGCGCGCAATTGAGAATCAGTGCTTTGTGGTGGCATCCAATCGCGTGGGGCAAGATGATATGGACTGTGAGTATAACGGAGGTTCCGTTATACTGAATCCGTATGGAATGCCTATTGCTGAAGTACGCGACGGAGAGGAAGGCGTAAGTATGGCAGAACTGGATTTGGAGGGACAGAAGTCTTTCCGCGAAAAGTTCACCTCGTTGTCTGACGCAGACAAATTCCAAATAACAGATAACCAAAATAATCAAATATGAAAAGAACAATTATTATGATTGTCTGCCTACTAATAGGAGTAGGCGTAGCAGATTGTCAAACTAGCAAAAAAAATAATAAGATGAACAAACCGACACCTCAAGTGCAAATCAGTACTTCTTTTGGCGATATCGTTGTCAAACTCTATGACGAGACTCCAGCGCATCGTGATAACTTCCTGAAATTGGCTCGCGAAGGCATGTACGACGGGACTCTCTTTCATCGGGTAATTAAAGGCTTTATGATTCAGGGTGGAGACCCAGATTCCAAAAATGCTGCTCCTGGACAGCAGCTTGGCTCGGGGGATGTGGGTTACACTTTGCCTGCGGAGTTTGTCTATCCTACTTATTATCACAAGCGTGGAGTGCTGAGCGCAGCAAGGCAGGCGGATCAAGTTAATCCCGAGCGTCGTTCTTCTGGATGTCAGTTCTATATTGTTTGGGGAGAGGTTTACACGCCTGAGCAACTACAGCAGTTTGAGGCGCGTCAGAACCAGAGCCGTGGGCAGCAAATCTTTGATGAGTTGGCTCAGCAGCATATCGACAGCATTCGCGCCATGTATGACAGAAATGATCAGCAGGGACTTATGGCTTTGCAAAACAAACTGGTAGCCGAGACGGAAAAGCGACTTAAAACGGAGCCGGGCTTCCATTTTACCGAAGAACAAGTAAAGGCTTATACTACCGTTGGAGGAACTCCTCATCTGGATTCACAATATACCGTCTTTGGAGAAGTAGTGAGTGGGCTTGATGTTGTTGAGAAAATACAGCTGGCAGCAACTGACAGCCGAGATCGTCCCCTTGAGGATATCAAGATGACAGTAAAAGTGCTTGAATAGACTCAAAAGTTGAGTTTTATTGGAGGCTAAGAATAAAGTCTTTTAAGATCTGTACGTCATTTGGAAGAGATGTGAAATGCTTCTCTTTCTGCATTGCTCTCTTTAGCGTTTCGGGAACGGGGGGCTTAACGCCTATTGTATCTTCGATAACCTCATGGAACTTTGCAGCGTGAGCGGTGCAGAGGCGGAAACCTTGCGCTTGATAATACTGCGCTGCATTCCACCCGCAGGCACTATGAGGATCGGAGATATAACCGAACTTTTCGTATAGATTTCTTATTGCTTCCCGTATTTCCTTATCCTCGCTGGAGAACCCTTGTATGGAGGAAGAGATAAGATTGAAATCATTCTGGAACAGATAGGTCATGCGTTCAAAATTGCTCGGAGCACCCACATCCATAGCATTAGCAATCGTATGAATGGATGTTTTTGGCTCATAGCTTCCTGAGACGAGATACTTAGGCACCACGTCGTTAGCGTTGGAAGCTACAATGAAACGGTTGACAGGCAATCCCATTTGCGAGGCAAGCAATCCTGCTGTGGCATTTCCGTAATTGCCGCTTGGAATGGTGATATCAGGATGCGATAGCCCAGTTTGCTGATGCCATTGACACCATCCGTAGAAATAATAGAAAGACTGCGGAATCCATCGCAGAATATTGATGGAGTTAGCAGAAGTCACCTTACAATTCTCGCGGAAAACGGAGTCGTTAAAGAGTTGTTTCACTAGCGATTGGCAATCATCGAAAGTACCGTTGACACGTATGGGATGGATGTTACCTCCAAGCGTAGTCATCTGGCTCTCCTGCAGATTGCTTACTTTCCCATTGGGGTAGAGTACCACAACATCGATGCCAGCAACGTTGTGGAAACCAGCGGCAACAGCACTTCCTGTATCTCCGGAAGTGGCTGTCAGCACGAATAGTTTTTCTTCCGTTTCCTGTTTCTTGAGTAAGCCCAGCATTCCCCCCATGAAACGCGCTCCGAAGTCCTTGAAAGCCGAAGTAGGACCGTGAAACAGTTCCAGCGCGTAATCGTTGTCACCGATTTTGACAAGAGGGCAGGGAAAGTTAAATGCTTTTCTAACTAGCGAGTCAAGCAGTTCTTTCTCTATCTCTTCTCCGAAAAAGAGGGAGGCAAGGTAGCTGGCCATATCGGCAAAAGAGATGTCTGCTAGGCGCTGAACCTCGTTCATGTCGGCTTGAGGAATAGATTCGGGCATGAAAAGTCCCCCGTCAGGAGCCAATCCTCGGAAAGCACATTCCTTCAGGCTGAATGCATTTTTTTTGAGAGTGTCGCGTGTGCTAAAGTACCGCATAGTGGATGGTTTTTCTTGTCAAATGCTAACGCCGCATAGCTTTGTTCCTTTATTAGACACCTTTACAACATATACCTCGCACTGCACCTCAAGCTTGTCGAAATGCTCCCGCATAATCCATCCAGCGCGTTGTGCAACGTCATGTCGGTCTGTGAGGGCAAACACAGAAGGGCCAGAACCGGAAATATTCATAGCTAAGGCTCCTGCCGAAAGAAGTTTTGAACGCAGATTGTCAAATCCAGGAATGAAATGCTTTCGATAAGGCTCTGCGATGACGTCTTTCATAGCGCGCCCGACAAGACCGATGTTACCCGAGTAAAGGCCTGCAACCAATCCTCCCACGTTGCCCCATTGGCTGACGGCATCGTGAAGGGGCACTTCCTTCGGGAGAATGTCTCGCGCCTCCTTCGTGTTGACAACAATGTGGGGATGCGTGACAGCACAGTAGAAGTTGCCCGGAACGGGCATTTGAATGATGTCGAGCGGCTCATATCCGCGGATGAGAACGATGCCTCCCATGACTGCCGGAGCAGCATTATCGGCGTGATAGCCTCCGCTGGCAAGGTTTTCGCCCTCCATAGCGCAGAGCACCACTTGTTCGTCTGTGAGAGGGCAGCCGAACAATTCGTTCATACCGTAGGCAGCAGCAGCGCTCGAGGCAGCGCTCGAGCCGATGCCGCTTCCCGGATATATCTTTTGGCAGATAGTTACGTCAATCTGCGCTTTCTTGTCAACGATTTGAAGGAATTTGCGAACGACGGGCGTAATGACGTTTTTCTCAATGTCTGTTGGAAGGGGAACGTCGGTTTCGTTTGTGATGGTGAGCCCGTCACCTTCGCTTGCCGTGATTTCCAGAATATCTCCCACTTCGTCGAGCGCAAGCCCGATGACATCGAATCCGCATCCCATGTTGGCAATGGATGCTGGAGCAAAAACGCGTACTTTCTTCATATCCTATTTTTAATTTGGCGCAAAAGTACTGCTTTTATTTATAATCTGAAACAAAACCCAGGGGAAAGATGCGAAAAAGCCGATAATTGTTCTCTTTTCATAACAGATTATTCCTTCTTCATATCGCGATATGCTTTCTTCATAAATTTTTTTCCCTTCTCCAAAAAACTTTTTGGAGACTTCATGTTTGCCTGTCGAGAAAGACAAGAGACGTTCTCTTCCGAGAGCGCCTCTTGTCATGAATGAAGGGATATTTCGTTTTTACTTCTTGATGTTCGGCTCTTCAAGCCCGAGGTGACGCTTCTTGTCGAGAGCCTTCAGGAAAATGGCAATGAACAAGGCTGCTACACCAAAGCAGGCAAAGATGATGAGGGGAATAGTGTAATTGTAAGGAATGAAATCGGCGTTGGCTGCCTTTGCGGCAATTACGGCTGGATTGTTTGCGTTGCTGCTTGCCAGCACGTTTCCGATGAGAAGCGGCACGAGGCAAAGCCCGATATTCTGAACCCAGAAGATAAGGCAGTATGCAGAGCCGAGAACCTTTTCATCTATAATTTTTGGCACGCTTGGCCATAGCGCTGCAGGAACAAGCGAGAAGCTGATACCCAAAACCACGATAGTAGCGTAGGCAATCAGTTTGCTATGAGTGGAGGGAAGAACAAAAGCGAAGATAAGATGGCACACAATCAGGAGGATGGAGCCCCAGATGAGCATCGTGGCTCCCTTGCCTTTATGGTCGAGGAAGCTGCCCAGGAATGGAGTGATAGCAGCTGCGCCGATGGGGAACCAACGGAAAATGTTAGAAGCAGCTTCAGGCGTGATACCATCCAGGTTGCATTGCAGCATATTTGCTCCATAGCGTTGGAATGGGAAGATAGCGCTGTAGTAGAGGACGCAGAGCAGAGCCACAACCCAGAAGTTGAGCGAGCCGAAAATCTTACCAAGATCTTTTACCTTGAATTCGTCCTCAGGATCTTTCTCTTCAGTCTTCAAGCCTGCGGCAATGAGCTGTCCGTCAAACTTCTTATCCATGAAGGTAAAGATGATGAAATTGATAAGTCCGATGAGGAGCAATACGGTGCAGAATCCAACTGGAGCCGTAATCGTACCAAGCTTTGCAGCAATAATCGGGCTAATTGAGAAGATGGCGAAGACACCTACGCGGGCTATAGCCATCTCAATACCCATAGCGAGAGCCATTTCCTTGCCTTTGAACCACTTCGCAATAGCCTTCGAGACGGTTGTTCCTGCCATCTCGCATCCGCATCCGAAGATCATGAATCCAAGGGCAGCGAGCTTGGCGCTTCCAGGCATAGAAATCCACCAGCTGTTGAGCCAGCTTTCGAAGCCCGAGCCAGCAAACCAGTCGCTGACAGCATAGAACTTGATGCATGCGCCTATGAACATCATGGATGCGGCAAGCACTCCCGTGAAGCGGATTCCCATCTTGTCAAGGATGATACCTGCGAGGATAAGGAAACCGCAGACGTTCAGAATGTACTCTGCGCTGGCATAAGTGCCAAACACATTGGGAGTCCAACCTTTCTCAGATTCAACGAGTGCCTGCAAGGGCGACATAACGTCTACGAACATATAGCCAAAGAACATCATCAAGGCTATGAGGATAAGGGCTGTCCAACGAGCCCATTTCTTGTCGTTCAGCAACTGCTGAGTTTTTGCAATAACTTCTGACATGTTTTTGTTTATTTAGTGATTAGAATTGTTTCTGTCGGAGATAGGAGTTTTTTGATAGCATGAATTTTCATTTGATGTTTGGCTCTTCGATACCATAGTGCTTCTGTGAATCGTCGCGGCGAATGCAGAAAGCTATGAAGATGGAAGTGAGGGCAAGGAGAACGAAAATGCACATAGGCAACGTGTAGTTATATGTGGGTGCTCCTCCGCTCATGCCTGTGATGCACCAACGGTCGAGGACTACACCGATGAGCAAGGGAACATAGCTGAGCCCGATGTTCTGAATCCAGAAGATGACGCTATATCCCGTGCCTAGCCTGCGATGAGGAATCACTTTCGGGATGATAGGCCAGAAGACGGCAGGCACCATAGAGTAAGCAATGCCCAGAATAACCATTATCACTACGGCAAACCACCTATGGGGCAGAATGGGAAGGGCAAAGAGGGCAAGAGCAACGGTTAGGATACAACAGCCGACGATGAGGAAACGTGTGCCTTTCCCTTTCTTGTCGTAAAGCCAGCCGAAAAGAGGAGTAAGGCACAAGCTGCAGAGATGAAGCAGAGAGGGCACGAAGTTTACAAACCACGAACCTGCCTCAAAGCCATATTTGTTCATCATCAGGCTTGTGGAGAACTTGTTAAATGGCTTTACCGATGAATAGAAAGCGAGACAGAAGAGGGCAATGAACCAGAAACTGCGTGAGGTGAAGATTGCCTTCAAGTCCGAGAGGCGGAAGGAGTCTTCTGCTTGCTTTCCCTTCTCCTCTTTAAATATGTTTGCCTGAGCTTCTCGTTGCGCTGCCAGTTGCCTGTCGAGTTTGCTATCCATCAAGTTGAATACAAGGTAGGCCATCAGGGCAATCAGCAGCAGCACACACGACAGCAGAAGAGGTGTCGACATCTGCCAGCGACGGGCAATCATCGGGCTGAAAAACATAGCCGAGAAAGAGCCGACGCGGCAGAGAGCTACCTGAATACCCATCGCAAGAGCCATCTCATGCCCCTTGAACCACTTGGCAATAACCTTGCTGACTGTGATTCCGCACATCTCATAGCCCATAGCAAATACGGCAAAGCCGATGCATGCCACGAAGACCTGCCTGTGGTGTCCTCCGATAGCGATGTTGCCCGGGTCGGCAACAGGGCTTGCCACATATTGCACGGCTATGTATTTCACGACAGCGCCGATAACCATCAGGGCGCAGGCAAGGGTGCCGGTAAAGCGGGCTCCCATCTTGTCGAGGATGATTCCCCCGAAGATGAGCATCAGGCAGAAGACGTTCAGCCAGCTGTAGCTCGAGTTGAAGAAGCCGTAGTCGCTTGCCGTCCACCCCATATCGCTCTGAAGCACAGTCATCAGCGGCGCCATTGCGTCGTTGAGGAAATAGCCGAAGAGCATCGTCAGCGAGACGATGAGCAACACAGCCCAACGGGCAGAGCGTTTGTCGGAGAGAAGGGTTACTTCAGCCATTTGTCAAGCCATTCGAAGAAGGTGCGTTGCCAAAGGATACCGTTCTGAGGATGAAGTACCCAATGGTTCTCGTCGGGGAATAAGAGCAATTCGGCAGGCACGCCACGCAGTTTGGCTGCATTGAAGGCGCTCATAGTCTGGTTTGCAAGGATACGATAGTCCTTTTCGCCGTGTATGCAGAGGATGGGTGTGTCCCAGTTCTCGATAAACAGATGGGGCGAAGTGGCGTAGCTGTGTGCCGTCTTGGCATTGCGCTCCCAGTAAGGACCGCCCAGATCCCAGTCAGTAAACCAGAGTTCCTCGGTTTCGAGATATTGAGTTTCAAGATTGAAGATACCGTCATGGGCAATGAATGCCTTGAAGCGATGATCATGATTGCCGGCAAGCCAGTAGACGCTGAATCCTCCGAAGCTGGCTCCCACGCATCCCAGACGGTTCTCGTCGATGTAGGGCTCCTTTGCCATTTCGTCGATAGCAGTCAGCAGGTCTTTCATGCATTGCCCGCCATAGTCTCCGCTGATCTGCTCGTTCCAAGCGTTGCCGAATCCCGGCAGCCCTCGTCTGTTGGGCGCTACTACGATATATCCGTTGGCTGCCATAATCTCCATATTCCACCTGTAGCTCCAGAACTGGCTCACGGGGCTCTGCGGACCGCCTTCGCAGAAGAGGATGGCGGGATATTTCTTTGAGGGGTCGAACTTTGGTGGATAGATCACCCACGTGAGCATATCCTTTCCGTCGGTCGTCTTCATCCAGCGAGGCTCGCATGTGCTGCGGTCTATCTGGTCGTAGATATGCTGGTTCTCTGTAGTCAGCTGAACGATGCTTGCGGGATCGTTAAGAGGCACGGTGAAGATTTCATCGGCTTGCTGGAAGTTGTGACGCTTGCAGAGGATCTTGTCGCCCAGCAGGCTGATGCCTCCGAAGTCGTACTGCCCCTTGGTGAGCTGAGTGAGAGTGCCGTCGAGGGCGAGAGCGTAGATGTGGATCTCTCCGTGCCAGACACCCGTGAAGTAGAATCCTGTGCCCTGCTCGTTCCATATGTACTCGTCCACGTTGCTTTCGAAAGCCTTGCTCACAAAGGTCTTCTCTCCCGTAGCGAGGTCCATCACGTAGAGCCGGTTCTGGTCGCTCTCGTATCCGTCGTGTTCCATGCTGAGCCAGGCAATCTTTGTCCCGTCGGGGCTGTAGGAGGGATTGGTGTCGTAGCCCATATTCTTGTCAGGACCGCACTCCTTGCAGATATTCTTCACGCTTTTGTTTTCCACGTTATAGAGGAAGATGTCGCTGTCGGTGCTGCGTGCATAGTCGATGCCTGTTTTCTTGCGGCAAGTGTAGGCAACGGTCTTGCTGTCGTTGCTCCAAGCGAGCTGCTCCATTCCTCCGAAGGGACGCATGGGGCTTTCGAAGAGAGTGCCCTCGAGGATGTCTGTCGCCTCGCCGATGGCGTTCCCGTCGAAGTCGGCAACGAAGGGATGGGGTATCTCGTCAACCCATTCGTCCCAATGCTTGTACATGAGGTCGGTGATGATGCGCCCTTTTGATTTGTCAAGGTCGGGGTATTTGTCGGCTGTCGTGGGGCCGTTCTGCACAGTCATCACCAGCAGCACCTTCTTCCCGTCGGGCGAGAAGAGGAATCCCTCGATGTCCTTATCGGTGTGCGACAGCTGGCGTCTGCCTGAACCGTCGGGATTCATCTCCCACACCTGGCTGCTGCCTCCTTCGCTTGAGAGGAAGGCAAGCTTCTTTCCACCTTTTATCCAAGCCACGTCGCCTTCTGAGCTTGACGAGGTGGTTAGCATTTGCTTTGCGCTACCGTCGGCGTTCATCATGCCGATGACGCGATGGCTCTTGTTGAGCGGCACGCTGTAGTAGGTCACGCCGTAGGCTATCTTGCTGCCGTCGGGCGAGGCTGTGGCGCTGCCTATGCGTCCCATTGCCCACAGGGCTTCGGGCGTCATGCGGCGGCTTTCGATGGTGATGTCACTTTTGCCGATAAACGGCGTCTCTTCCTCTTTCGGTGCCTTCTCGTTGCACGAAAGAAGGGTGGTGCCCACAAGGGCGGCAGTTGTTGCCATAAGCAGTAGTAGTCTTGCCTTTTTCATATTGTAGGTGTTATTGAAAGCATTTTCGGATTGTCTGTTTCCACGAGTCCACATTCATCCAGGTTGCAAAGATAGGACGAGTTGACCAAATTGCAAAATTTTATGAGAGTATTTCCGAGACAACCTTTTTAAAAAGGAGCTTAGGGCAGAATACCTTTCGCAGTTCGGAGAGGACTCGAAAAAGGCTTTCCACCCGATTATTCCTTCTTGGGAGAACCATTATTCCTTCTTGGGAGAAGTATTATTCCTTCTTGGGAGAAGTATTATTCCTTCTTGGGAGAAGTATTATTCCTTCTTGGGAGAACCATTATTCCTTCTTGGGAGAAGTATTATTCCTTCTTGGGAGAAGTTCTCCCAAAGGCTCGGTAATTTGTGGTAATCTGTCTCCCTCACGGGATGGAGAAAGAAAAAAATCTGTAAGAGTGTGATTTATTTTGGCGATAATACCTATATTTGCAGATGTTTTCCAATCTGACACCACAGTCGTAAACTCAACAAATGAAAATCTAATATGGTACCAACAAAGAAACTGATTGCAGCCCTTTGCTCAACGGTGCTTCTCTCGATGGTTGTTGCTGCTCAAAGCAAGGCGCAGGAAACCTACCCCTGGCAGAATCCCAATATGCCTACAGCCGAACGAGTGGAAAGCCTGCTGGGCATGCTCACCCCCGAGGAAAAGGTGGGGCTGATGATGAACAAGAGCATATCCATAGACAGGCTCGGCATACCGTCGTACAACTGGTGGAGCGAGGCCTGTCACGGCGTGCGGCAGGACGGATACACCGTTTATCCTCAGCCCATAGGTATGGCGGCTGCATTCAGCGGCGAGCTAGTGTACAACGTCTTCTCGCAGGTGAGCGACGAGGCGCGCGCCAACTGGAACCGCTCAGACCACAGCGTGAAGCACGT
Organism: Bacteroidaceae bacterium; assembly: GCA_017650105.1. Lineage (GTDB taxonomy): Bacteria > Bacteroidota > Bacteroidia > Bacteroidales > Bacteroidaceae > UBA1189. Next base: position 74,635 of record JAGCFO010000015.1, read on the forward strand.
GGAGATGGGAGAGATATACTATCCCGGCAACCCCGAGCTGACGTTCTGGTGCCCAAACGTGAACATCTTCCGCGACCCTCGCTGGGGACGCGGGCAGGAGACCTACGGCGAAGACCCTTACCTGATGGGAGTACTAGGCGTGCAGAACGTGCTGGGCATGCAGGGCAACGATGCTCACTATCTGAAGACACACGCCTGTGCCAAACACTATGCAGTCCATAGCGGGCCCGAGCCCCTGCGACACTCGATGAACGTCGACCCCTCGAGCCGTGACCTGTGGGAGACGTACCTGCCGGCATTCAAGGCGCTGGTGAAGAAAGCCAACGTGCGCGAGGTGATGTGTGCCTACCAGCGCTTCGACGGCAAGCCCTGCTGCATGAGCGACGTGCTGCTCATCGACATCCTGCGCAGGAAATGGGGCTACGACGGCATTGTGCTGACCGACTGCGACGCCATCAACAACTTCTTCAACAGAGGGCAGCACGAGACACACCCCGACGGGCTCTCGGCATCGGTGGATGCTGTGATGAACGGCACGGACCTGGAGTGCGGAAAGGTGTTTATGAGCCTCACGGAAGGCCTCAAGAAGGGCTTGATAGAAGAGAGCGACTTAGACCCGCACTTGCGCAAGACGTTGACTGGGCGCTTTGAGCTGGGTATGTTCGACCCCGCTGAGCGTCTGCCCTGGGCAACGCTGGGGGAGAGCGTCATCAGCAGCGAGGAGCACGATGCGCTGGCTACTCAGGCAGCACGCGAGTCGATGGTGCTGCTGGAAAACAAGGGTGTGCTGCCCCTCTCGAAGAGCATCAAGACGCTGGCTGTGGTAGGCCCTAACGCCGACGACATAGGCCTCCTCAACGGCAACTACGGCGGAACACCCACACGCGAACACCAGCACTCGCTGCTGGAGGGCATACGCGCTGCCGTTCCTGGCGCGAATATCATCTATTACAAAGCCTGCGAGCGCAACGACGACTACGAGACGGTGCCCCATCTGGGAGACTTCAACGGGGGAAAAGGTGTGCTGGTGGAGTTTTGGAATAACAAGGAACTGAAGGGTGAGCCCGTCAAGAAGGATTATTACAAGGAACTGAACTTCTCCACATTCGGTGCCTGGGGATTCGCCGAAGGAGTGAACAACGACTCGCTCTCGGTGCGCGTGACGGGAGAATACAAAGCAACTTTCACGGGCGAGATGAAATATTCGCTCTCTACCGACAACGGATATACGCTGAAAGTGAACGGCAATGTGGTAGAGGAAGGACAGCCCGGAGGACGAGGCGGCTTCCGCAGAAGGGTGGAATACAAGTCGTTCCCCGTTACGGAGGGGCAGACCTACAACGTGGAGATTGAATACCGCAGGGGCAACAGTAACTTCGCTATGCTCCGCGGGGATATCTGCGAGCGTAAATTGATTGACTTTACAGACCTCGCAAACACAGTTAAGGAAGCCGATGCCATTATCGTGATAGGCGGCATCTCGGCACAGATGGAAGGCGAAGGCGGAGATAAAAAAGACATTGAGCTGCCTAACGTGCAACAGCGCCTCGTGCGCGCAATGCACGATACGGGACGCCCTGTGGTGATAGTCAACTGCTCGGGTTCGGCTATCGCCTTCGGCAGCCTCGAAGGGCAATACGACGCGTTGCTGCAAGCCTGTATCCCGGGCAGGGAGGAGCTCGCGCGCTGGCTGAAGTGCTCTTCGGCGACTACTGCCCCGGAGGCAAGCTGCCCGTGACATTCTACCGCTCGACAGACGATTTGCCCGATTTTCTCGACTACTCGATGAAGAACCGTACCTATCGCTACTTCACGGGCGAGCCGCAATACGCTTTCGGATATGGCTTGAGCTACACCACCTTCAAGGTGGGCAAAGCAAAATTGTCGTGCAAGCAGATGGCGAAAGACGGAAAGGTGACCATCACGGTTCCTGTAAAGAACACAGGCAAGCGTGAAGGAACGGAAACCGTACAGATTTATGTAAAAGCGCTCGATGATCCCGGTGCTCCCATCAAAGCGCTGAAGGGCTTCCAAAAACTGCAGCTGAAGCCAGGCGAGACGCGCAATGCTGTCATTACTTTGGATGGGGAAGCATTCGAGTATTATGACGATTGGATCTACGAGCTTGCCGTAAAAAATGGGCGTTACCAACTGCTCTATGGTACTTCTTCGCGCGATGCCGATTTGCACGCCCTTAACTTCATTGTGAAATAAGAACGTAGGTGATATTGCAAAACAGATTATAAAAGGTATGAGAAAGATAGTCGCAGTAGTTATATGCCTGATATCCTTCGTGGGGGTAAAGGCACAGCTCTCAACGAACCCCGATAAGTTCCTTGGTAACATCACCACATCCGGTAATGTCGACTACGGCAGTGAACCGTTTTACACGTTGTGGAACCAGATAACACCTGAGAACGAGTCGAAGTGGGACGCCATTGAGCCCTCACGCAACAGTTTTACCTTCGGAGGTGCCGACAGGTCGGCCAACTATGCCAAGCAGCATAAGTTCCCCTTCAAGTACCACACGCTCATCTGGGGCGGACAATACCCCGGATGGGTAAACAACCTTTCAACTGCTGAGCAGTACAAGGCTATCGTAGAGTACTTTGATGCTGTGAAGAAGCACTATCCCAATCTGGAGATTATCGACGTGGTGAACGAGGCTATCGCAGGCCACAATCCGGCTCCCTATAGGGCGGCGCTGGGAGGCGAGGGCCGTACGGGCTACGACTGGATTATCAAAGCCTTCCAGCTGGCTCATGAGCGCTGGCCTAATGCAATCCTCGTCTATAACGACTATAATACGTTCATTTGGCAGAAGACGGAGTTTATCAACCTCGTGCGCACGCTGCGCGACGCAGGCGCCCCTGTCGATGCTTACGGTTGTCAGAGCCACGATGTCACCGATGTCAGTCTTTCCGATTTCAAGAGTGCGATGAACGAGATTCAAACTGCGCTGAAGATGCCTATGTACAGCACGGAATTTGACATCGGCACCAGCGACGATGCAAAGCAGGAGAGGCAGTACAAGAACCTGATTCCCGTTCTTTGGGAAGCCGACTACTGCGCAGGCATCACCCTGTGGGGCTACATTTACGGAAAGACATGGACTACCGACGGTAACAGTGGTATCATTCGTAATGGCAAAGACCGACCTGCTATGACTTGGCTGCGCGAATATATGGCAAGCGACAAAGCCAAGCAGGCCAAGAGCCCCTTCCCGGGATTCAAGAAGGAAGCCTCCGTCTATGTGAAGCCTGCCTCAATGAGTGTTGCCAAAGGTGACTCACTGCCCGTGTGGGTGGATGCCACATTGGCAACGAAGACTATTGAGAAAGTGGAACTGTTTATGGGAAGCACGCTGTTGGCTACTATGACTGAAACTCCCTATGTCTGCGAGCTTGCCTTCTCCACGTCGGGCACCAAGACGCTGAAGGCTGTTGTCACCGCTACTGACAGCACTACCTACGAGCGCCTTTCCCGCATCTCGGTTAACTCAAGCCCCACTCCCCGCAGACCTTACGGAGGGGTTATCCCCGAGCTGCCCGGCACCATCGATCCCATGCATTACGATCAGGGGCTCGCTGGCATAGCCTACAACAATGCCGCACGCAGCGGTGCTACCAAGACGGGAGGATGGATGGAGTATACCGTCGACGTGAAGGAAGCTGGGCTTTACTCCCTTGATGTGGAGGTTGCCTCGCAGAACGGAGGAATGTTCCATCTTGTCGACAATCACTTTGGCGATATGATATTCCTTACCGATTTCATAGAGGTTCCCGGCACGGGAGGTGACAATGTCTGGAAGACCTTCCATGCTCGGTTCAACCTGCCGCTGGAGGCAGGAAAGCGCACCCTCTGTCTGTGTATTGATAAGGGAGGCTTCAACATAGGCAATATGACTTTCACTCCTCTTAATGTTGACAACAACATGAAGATTAGCGTGAAGACGAGTCCCACAACCATCAACGTCGACGAGACTACTACCATCACAGCTACTGCTTCCTCCTCCACGAGTGCTATTGCCAACGTGAAGGTGTTTGCAAACAACATGCTGGTAGAAACTCTGACTGAATCGCCCTACACAACGAAGTTCACGCCCACAACCAAAGGCACATACAACATCACAGCCATTGCCACTGATTCCTTAGGGCGCGAGTCGAAGATTGTGAAGACAACCCTCAAGGTTAACGGCAAGAGGGCTCCGTATACGAACGTCAATCTTCCTGGAACCGTTCAGTTCGAGAATTTCGACACAGGTGGCGAAGGCCTCACTTTCCACGACTCCGACTCGAATGATGAAGGAGGCTCTGGCTATCGTAAAGACAACGAAGGTCTTGACATCGTTAAAGCTGGTAGCGGTTATGCTGTAGGTTACACGGCAAACAACGAGTGGATGGAGTACACCGTGAATGTTACGAAGGCCGGCACCTATCACTGCGAAGCTGTCGTTGCTTCGGGAGCTACAGGAGCATCGTTCACCCTCACCTTGCGCGACAACGGGCAAGCTTCTCCTCTCTGCAAGATTACCATTCCGCAGACAGCCAGCAACAGCTGGGATACCTACACCACTGTGAAGGCAACCCTTTCGAAACAGCTGACCGAGGGGCAGCACATCATCCGCGTCACTATCACAGGCCCCTACGGAAACCTTGATAAGATGATATTCACGCGAGAGGAAGAAGATGCTGTAATGCCTGCTTCCGTCAGCCGTGAGCCTGCTGTCATCCACACGCTGCAGGGCGTAAGGGTAGGCACCGAGGAGGTGTGGAGCACGCTCCCGCAAGGCATCTATGTCGTCGACGGAAAGTTGAGAGTGAAACACTAGATTTCATGCCCTCATAGTGCGTTCCCCCTCTAGCATGAAAAAAAGCATCCGCATTCCCTCGTTCGCGTTTCCCGTGCTGGCGCTTGTTATTGTCGCCAGCCTGCTGTTGGCGCTCGAGTCCAATCTTCTTTGGAAACTGCAGGAGGCAAACCTCTTCCTCAGTAGCAGAGTCTTTTTCCTCGAGCAGATGGCGGAACCAGGAGGTTTTCTCTCATGGATTGGAGCCTGGTTCACTCAGTTCTTTTTCTACCCGTGGGCGGGAGTTCTGTTGCTGTGTGGCTGGTGGATGCTGCTCATGTGGCTAGTGATGAGAACTTTCAGGGTAGGCAAACGTTGGATGCCTGTCGTTGTCATTCCCGTGCTGCTCTTGCTGACAACAGTTGTCAATATGGGCTATTGGGTGTACATTCTCAAGCTTCGCGGACATGTTTTCCTCGCTACCATCGGAACGGCATCCGTTGTGGCTCTCTTGTGGGCTTTCCGCAGCCTGTCGCTGAGGAGTCAAGTCCACACGACACTTCTGCGGTGTGCCTTTGTGTTGCTCACTTGTGTTGTCGGATATCCTCTGCTGGGCATCTATGGGGTAGCTGCTGCGGTGCTCATGTCTGTATGGATTTGGCGTCTTGAACACAATCGCTTGTCGGCGCTGGCTGTCTCCCTCACGGGACTTCTCAGTGTGGTGCTGTTGCCGCTCTTCTTCTATCGGTTTGTATATTACCAGACTAACATAGCTGACATCTACATCCCCAAACTCCCCCTTTATTACGTCACCGAGGCACACTTTGCCTACTATGTGCCCTTCATCCTCCTGTATCTCTTCTTCCTGGTTATGGTATGCCTTCTGCCAGCATCCGTTGTCCCCCAGCAGGGAAGTGAAGAGAAGCCGCGCAGTCAGAAAGGGAAGGCAGCTGCCCGTGTTTCCCGTGCTGCGCTTAGGGAGAGGGTGGGGGCATGCTTACTGCTGCTTTCTGTTGCCGTCTATACTGCTTTCTCTTGGTATCGCGACGAGAACTTCCATCGCGAGCTGGCTATGCAGCGCTGCATTGACCGTCTCGACTGGGATGGCGTGCTCTCCGTTGCCTCTAAGCAGCACGACGAGCCCACGCGTGCTGTTGTCATGATGCGCAACCTGGCGCTTGCCCGGCTGGGGAGGCAGGGCGATGAGATGTTCCGCTACAAGAACGGCTGTCGTCCTTGTGCAGCACCCTTCGACTTCCGTGCTGTCAACACTGTGGGACCTCTTATTTACTATCATTACGGCATGCCCAACTATAACCATCGCCTCTGTATGGAGTGTGGTGTGGAGTTCGGCTGGCATGCCGAGCATCTCAAGTATATGGCACGCTGTGCCATCCTTGACGGTGATCAGCAGCTGGCACGCAAGTTCCTCTCCCTTCTCGGGCAAACCCTTTTCCATCGTGCGTGGGCCAATCGTCAGCACCCCCTTGTTAGCAACCCCGATGCTGTCGCCCAGGCACCCGAGACTGGCTTCATCACCCATCTGATGCACTATAACAACGAGCTCACCACCGATCATTATATGATGGAGAAATTCCTGATGGGCCATCTCATAGGGACTCCCCACACCACCGACCCTCTCTTCGTCGAGCAGGCTCTCTATGCCACGATGTGGGCAAAAGACATCCATGCCTTTTGGACTCATCTGCGCACCTTCTCGCGCCTCAATCCCGACAGGCCTTGGCCCAAGCATGTGCAGGAAGCTGCCGTAATGTTCTCAGCCCTTCAGCCTGCCTCGTCCTCGCCCCGCTTACCCGTCAGCAGTGCCGTTATCGACAGCTACAAGCGCTTCGACCGTATGGCCGAACGCCTCGAAGGTGCCGACTTGCAGGCTGCCGCAGCAGCCCTCCAGCCCCAGTTCGGCAACACCTATTTCTACTATTACTACATGATTCATTTTGCTGCGCAGGAGTGAGAGTTCTTCGCATTGATTTCCTGTTTTTCGAATAGTTCCAAACCCCTATCACCCCTCCGTCATGAGCAATCATCCATCGGCAAGTCTGTTTTTCCGTAGTCTGCTCCCCCTGCTCCTCTTTACTGCCTGCAGCCCCTCGCTGCCTAAGGAGTATGACGACGTCGCTGCCCAGCCTCCCATCTATCCCGACTACGTGGGTGTCACCATACCGTCCAACATAGCCCCGCTTACCTTCCAGCTCGACGTGGATGCTGATCAGATGGTAGCACGCTACAGTGCCGGAGACTGCCAGATTGTCTGTGCCCGCAAGATGAAGCCCACGCTGCGCGCTTGGCGCCAGCTCATCGCGGCATCTCTTAGCTCGGGCAGTTCACAGATACAGGTTGATGTCTTCGCTCAACGCTCCAGGCAATGGATTCACTACAGCCCCTTCAGCATCACTGTGTCGCCCGACAGCATCGACCCCTGGCTCAGCTTCCGCCTCATAGCACCCTCCTATGTCACCTACGAGGCGCTCACCATCAACCAGCGCTGCCTCGAAAACTATTCCGAAAGCGTCATCTACGACAACATGCTCTGCAGCAGGGAAGTGGAAGGGCAGTGCATCAACTGCCATAACTATCAGCAGTATAATCCCCAGCGCATGCAGTTCCACGCGCGCCAGCATCATGGGGGCACCGTCATTGCCTACGACGGCGAGCTGAAAAAAGTCAACATGAGCAACGACTCCATCATCTCTGCTGGCGTCTATCCTGCCTGGCACCCGTGGATGAAGCTTATCGTCTATTCAACCAACCACACCTCGCAGAACTTCCTCACCACCAGCCGCGACAAGATTGAGGTCTTCGACAGCGAGAGCGACCTTATCGCCTACGACATCGACAGCGACGAGGTGACGAACATTGAGAATCGCTCCGACGAACTGGAGGTGTTCCCCGCGTGGGCTCCCGACGGGCGCACCCTCTACTACTGCAGCGCCCACTTCGTCCGCAACCCTTCTATCGAGAACTCCCACGTCGACATCATGTCTCGCTACGACAGCATCCGCTACAACATCTACAGCAAGAGCTTCGACCCCTCCACCAAGCAGTTCGGCCCGCGCCGTGCCGTGCTCATTGCCGACAGCCTGATGTCGGGAGGTGCCAGCGCCCTGCTGCCGCGCATCTCTCCCGACGGGCGTTACATGCTCTTCTCGATGGCTCATCACGGTGTGTTCCACATCTGGCACCACGATGCTGACCTGTGGATGATGGATCTGCAGACACAAGAGATACGTCGCCTCGACGAGGTGAATTCGCCCGACACCGAGAGCTATCATTCATGGTCGGCCAACGGAAAGTGGATTGTCTTCAGCAGCCGGCGCGACGATGGCATGTTCACCCGTCCCTTCTTCGCCCACATCGACGGAAACGGCCATTTCAGCAAACCTTTTGAGCTGCCTTGCGCCGATCCCGACTACCATCGCCAGTTCCTGAAAAACTACAACATCCCCGAGCTGATGAGTGGCCCTGTCACCTACAGTCCCCACGACTTCGCACGCCTGCTCAAGGGAGAAGGTAAGCCGGTTAAATACGTTCGTCAACTGTCGCACTAAGGGGAGGGGATATCTCTTCTGTCAGATTTATCCACATTTCGTTCCCCATACTCCTCATTAGCTCCCTGATTTACCTCTATTCCTTTTCGGGGGAATTAGAAAAAAAAGCCTTCCGAGGGCCGATGGTCCTCGGAAGGAGATGGAGGTTAGTGCCGCCTGTTACTGGGCTATGAACTTACGTCTGTTTTGGATATAGATGACTCCGGGCTCGGGGTTGATAACACGTCGGCCGAACAGGTCATAGATGGGGGCGTCGGAGACAGCCGTAGAAGGAACGATGTCTTCCTCAGGCTTCACGGAGGTGATGTCGGTGTAGTCCTCCAGGTCGCCCACGATGGTGCCGAACTCTGCCCACTTCGAGGCCTTATAGGCAGCGAGTGAGCGGGAGTAGACGTGGATGACGGGATTGCTTGAGAAGAGGTAGGAGGTGACTGACGGGGGCGTGAGGGCAAACACATAGGCTTCCTTCACGGGCGAGCTGTAGAACACGCCCTGCGACATCGTCTTCACCTTCGAGCCGATCACCACTCGTGTGAGCTGCTCGCAATAGGCAAAGGCGTCGCCTCCGATGGTAGTCACCGTGTTGGGTATCCACACCTCCTTGAGCCCCGAGCGAGCAAAGGCGTTGGAGCCGATCTTGGTGAGGGTCTGCGGCAACTGTATGGCAACGAGTTTGCGGAAACCGTAGAAGGCATAGTCACCGATGGTGTTGAGCGCGCTGCGATAGCTGCTATAGTAGGCCGAGCCTCCGCTCATGATGCGAGCCTGCGAGAGGTCGATGGAGGCGAGGTTCTTGTCGCTGATGAGCTGTCGCATATACTTGATGTCGGTGCCGTTGACGGGGCCTCCTATGATGGCCTTGATGGCATTCTCAGAGAGCGAATCGGGTAGCGAGCCGGCTGTGTCGAGGAACACCTCCTCAGTGCCCGAGCCTTCGTACTCAACCTCATGCAGCGAGCCGTCGGCATCCACGGAGTAGATGCTGAATTCGTCGCCTATGCAGGTGGGGATACAGATATTGCGGTCGTTGGCAGCAAACACCATCTTACCCTCGTCGTCGAGCATCAGGAATCCGAGTCCTCCGCTACCCTGAAGGGCATAGAGGGAGTCAGACTGCAGGTAGGTGTAATGCGACGGCTGGCATGCTCCAGGCAGGTAATCGGTGAACTGTCCCAGGCTGCCGCACTGGCCTACGACATCCGAGCCGCGGCGTTTCTTCCCTGCTGTGGTAAGGAAACCGTTGGTGAGCACATAGTCCACTCTGTCTTCGATGAACAGTATCTCGCGGTTTTTCTTCGGGTATTTGGCTATCTCCTCAAGGGTGCGGTTGATGTCGGTTTTGCGCACCGTCATGGTGTGAGCCCCGTAGTCCTCGATGTGGAGGTTGTTGAACGGTTCGAAGAATCCCCACGCCGTGAAGAAGTCGGTGAGGTCTTCCTGTGCCACCTCGCACACCTTGCGCACGAACTTGAGCGAGCTGTTGTTGGAGTTTTTCCACACCGTGAGGGGGTCGTCGCGCAGAGCCTTGAACAGCTCGGGGTAGAACGACGTGTTCTTCTGGGCAAGGTGATAGTAGAGGAAGAGCTGGTAGTACATGCGCAGCTGGCAGTCGACGCTCCGTATGAAGTAGGGAGTGTGCATGGCATAGTAGTTCATCGTCACCGCGAGGGGCGAGCCGCTGGAGGTTGCTATGCCGCTGTGGTAGCGTATGTAGTTCGAGAAGAGGTTGTTCGACACCTCGGTGCCTCCCTCCAGGTTGATGGCACCCTGGTTGTTGTGTCCGCACTCATGTGCCGAGCACCACTCATCGTGATCGGGGTTGTTGACGTCGAATGACGACTTGATGCACGCCTGCGAGTTATACGACGTGCGGTAGGGCGTGGAGTTAGCCCATCCGGCATCGGCTTCCTCGCCCTCGATGGCGAAGTTGGGATTGTTATAGTAGATGGGGAAGATGCCTTCTCCTCCGCTCAGATAGAAGGGAGCCTCTGCCTTCTGCCCTGAGGCTACCGTCACGCACATGCCCATGAGCTCCTTCTCCCACACCGTGAGGCTGTCGAACCATGTGATGCTCTTGTCGATGGATGAAGGCCACACCTTGCGGTAGCTGGCCGTCTTGAAGTTGAAGAGTGCCTGTCCACCCTTCACCGTGAAGCGCTCGTGCGTGGCAGCCTTCAGGATGGCCTTGTAGTCGGCGTCGCTGTGCCGTGCCAGGTCGTAGTAGCCGTTCACCTTTCCTCCCTCGATGTGTATCTTGATGTCGGGCCACTCGCTCAGCGTCTTCGTCTGCGACTTGGTGTCGGCGGTGTAGAGGATGTAGTAGAGGGCATCCTTCTGTCCGTCGATGACGGTGAGGCCCTTCTTGAGTTTTTTGCCTGCTGTGGCGTTGGTGATGAGGTCGTTGCCCACGCAGCCTGCTATGTAGAGCGTGGCGTCGGCTGGCACATCGGAGTCGACATACACATACAGCTGCTCATACTCTGTGGCGTAGATGCCCGTGGGGTTGCCCATGTACGAACCGCCCGTGCTCTTCATCTTGTTGTTCCAGTATGTGGCGTCGCTGTAGGCGTTGTAGCTGTGTATGCGGAAGTCCTTCTCGTATTTAGCCCATTTCTCGTTTTTTATCTTGAGGGCTAATTCCGTCATGAACTGAGGCATGCCCCCTTCGCTGAAGGCAGCCTTCAGCTCATCGTCGCTCATGGCCTTGTAGGCAGCCTTCAGTTCCGAGCATGAGGCATCCTCAAAGTAGGTGCCCATCCCCTCGTTGGCGATGTCGATGGAGTCTTTCTCAATGGGATAGTAGTCCTCCAGCCCTACCACCACCGAGCCGTACTGTCCCCAGTTGGCCTGTCTGTAGTCGCTCACCACGTCGGTGTAGACATATATCTTGGGGCTCGACGAGAACAGGTAGGGAGGCGTGTTAGGCGGCACCATCGGTTTCATATACACTGTTTTGACGGGAGAGCTGTAGAATACCCCCTGGTTGAGAGTTGTCACCTTGCCGCCCACCACCACCTTCTGCAGCGAGGAGCAGTAAGCGAAGGCGTCAAAGCCGATGCTTACCACGCTGCGCGGTATGTCTATTTCCTTCAGTCCCGAACCTGAGAAAGCCTTGCTGCCGATGATGGTGACATCAGCGGGCAGCACCATCGAACGCAGCTTGGTGCACTCCTGGAACATGCTTTCGCCCATCACGTTTCTCTCCGTCGTGAAACCCTCGTAGTAGGCGTCACCTCCGCTCACTATCTTCGCCCCCGACAGGTCTATCGATGTCACACCGCCCTTGTTGGTTAGTTGGCGGAGGTGTTTGATATCGCTTCCGTTGATGGAGCCTGTTACTGTCAGTTCACTCTCGCTGGTGGGCAGCAGCTGTGCCAGCGTGCCTGCTGTCTCCACGTGCACCGAGCTCTGGGCGCTGATGCCCAGCGTATAGAAACACAAAACAACGGTTGTAAATAGCAACCCGAACACTCTCGAAATAGTTTTTCCCAGCATGTTTCTTTTATTTTTTTTATCGTGAAATCGTTTCGTTGTCTCAACAGGCGGCGGTTTCACAGGTACATTATCTCATATTTTGTTAGTCCTCTTCCTCACTTAGGGCTTTCGCCATAAGCAATCTGCAAAGTACATCCTTTTTTTCGGAACGTGCAAGTGTTTTTCCGAAAAAAGTTTACCTCATGCCCCATCACGAGTTCCTTTCGTTGCTTTCTATCGAAAGCAGGGGGGCGTACAGTTCACATGGAGGTACTATGTCGGCGAAGCGGAGAGGGCAGGAGTGTCTATGCCAATTCTGCCACCACTTCTATCTCCACCAATGCCCCTTTGGGCAAGGTCTTCACAGCCACAGCGGAGCGGGCAGGGTAGGGCTCGGAGAAGAACTCAGCGTACACAGCGTTCATGTCGGCAAAATCGTTCATGTCGGCCATGAAGACAGTGGTCTTGACGACGTTGCCCATTGTCAATCCCTTTTCCTCCAGGATGGCCTGCACGTTGCGCAGCGACTGGCGCGTCTGTTCTTTGATACCGCCTTCCACAAAGAGTCCAGTCGTTGGATCGATGGGAATCTGTCCGGAGGTATAGATGAGATTTCCCGTTTGGATGGCCTGGCTATACGGGCCGATGGCAGCGGGTGCCTTTGGGGAGTGGATGTCTTTCATATTGTCAAAACAGATAATTATTGATGAATAACGATTTTTTCAAGCGCGAAGATAATGGTTCTTGTGGAATAATGCTTCCGTTTTTGAGGCAAATTTGTTAAATATCCATTGTTGTTGGAGACCGTATTGCCGTGAGAAGGATTTTTTTTAATGCTGCTTCCTTAACACCTGTGCGGAGAATAAAAAGAGTCTGAACATGTGACTCATTCGCAAATCAAATACACGACTTTGTCTGCTTCTCTTTTGAAAAGGATTGAGGTAGGCTTGGATATGTAAAAAGGAGCTCAAACTGAAAATGTGAAAAACTTTCTTCGGCGAGTGTAGCCGAGAAAGTAGCGAAGACGTCAATCTTGTTTTTTAACATTTCAAAGGAGAAAAAACTTCCCATTTTGCGCTCGTTTTCGAAGAAAAAGTAGTAATTTTGTGGCCGTTTTCCCGCTATCTATAATAAAATCAAGAAATTCAACAAAATACGATTTAATAATAAAAATTTCAAAATGAAGAAAAATCAACTAAAATGCTTACTTGCAGTCGCCCTTCTGCTTGTCTGTGGAAATGTGTGGGGCGAGACAGTAACCGATATTCTGGATTATGCGTTTACAGGTATTTCTGCAACTGGTTATGAAGAATGGAGTGGTAAGACTTCCAATTCTACTGCTGTTTATGCAGGTCAAAGTGCAGGACAAGACTCAACCATTCAGTTGCGTTCGAATAATAGCAATTCGGGAGTTGTTACCACTGCATCAGGTGGTACTGTGAAGAAGGTGACTGTAACTTGGAACAGTGTTACAGATTCTGGTCGCACACTGAATGTTTATGGAAAAAGTACGGCTTATACTGCTGCTACGGATTTATATAATACCTCAAAACAGGGAACTCTGATTGGTACTATTGTTTATGGTACTTCAACTGAGTTAGTGATTACTGACGAATATCAGTATATTGGTTTCCGTTCAAAAAGCGGAGCTATGTATCTTGATAAAGTAGAGATTGTGTGGGAAAAGAGTACTCTTCCAACAACGCCATCAATAAGTTTTGTTACCTCGTCGGCAAGTATTCGTGCCGGTGAAACTTTCACTCAGACTGCAACAGTGGAGAATGCCGAAGGCGCAACCGTTTCCTATTCATCTTCAAATCCAGAAATCGCTACTGTAGATGCTTCGGGTAAAGTGACAGGTCTAACCAAAGGAACTGTCACCATTACAGGTACTATTACTGTTGACGGAACAGATTATTCCGCTGACTATTCAGTAACTGTAGTAGCTGCAGAGGATGGCGTTTTTGATTTCACGTGGGGTTACGACTATGGAAGCGGTATTGAGGCAGGCGCGCAAATTAGTGAACCTACGACCTTTACGGCAGGAAATGTGAACTTGACGACATCTGGAAATTTTGCGTGGTATACCTCAAACGGAACATTTCGTCTCTATACTGGAGGTTCTTATACTTTGACTGTACCTGAAGGGTATGTTATTACTGGAATAGCTTTCACGGGAACTCAGAATCTGACATCTGTAACGGTAAATTCAGGTGAAATTAGCGGTAATGGAAAGGCTGCAACTTGGACAGGAGAGGCTCAAAATGTTACAATCACGCGTGGCGCAAGTAATCCTTTTTATAATACTATTTCGGTGACGTATGGAGAGAAAAGTGGTGCAGAGGTTGCAAATCTTTCTATTGATGCTACTAAACTGGCTGTCAGTGGTGACGGGACTCCCAATACGGCAACCATCTCTTCCGATGCGGAAGGATTAAGTGTCAGCTATGAAAGCAGTAATGCTTCCGTTGCTACTGTAAGCGATGCTGGCGTTGTAACAGCCGTTGCAGCTGGTACAGCTACTATCACCGCTACTTGGGCTGAGCAAATGTTGGCTGGTACAACTTATGCAGCTGGCTCCAAAGAGTTCAACGTAACAGTTTATGCTATTGAGGATGGAAAGTTCGACTTCACTAATATGGTAATTACTTATGGTAGTGGACTGACGGCAAGCAATGAAAATGAATACGTGACAAATCCGAGCACATGGACTGCAGGGAATGTAACGATGACAGTTGCCGGTAAATATCGCTGGTGGTCTAACGATGGAACACTTCGCTTGTATGATTCAAACAATGCAGAAGCTCCTACTTCTGTTGAACTCTCGGTTCCTGAAGGGTTCATCATTACGAATATTACTATTACAGGTGGTACTGCTTTAGCTGCAAATGTTGGTACATATTCTTCAGGAAAATGGGCCGGTGCTTCACAGAGCGTTGTTTTATCTCATAACTCAACTAGTAGTGTAAATATTAAAACTATAACTATTACGTATTACTCGGCTCCCTCTGTGACTATTTCCGCAGCGGAGTGGGCTACAGCATGCCTGCCTTTCGATGCAACGATTGCTACCGAAGGCGTGACTGCTTATTATGTATCTATTGCTGAAGGTGCCATCAGCAAAACGGCTGTAACAGGCGTTATTCCTGCAGGTGAAGGCGTGTTGCTGAATGGTGCCGCAGGCGCTGTAAGTTTCAACTATTCCGAAGCTTCAGATGACGATAAAGCCGCCGCTGCTAACAATCAGCTTGCGGGTTCTATTACTGGTGAAACTTTCAATGAGGAAGGCATGAAGTACTATATCCTTGCCAACGGAAATGATGGGAATGGCGGTGGAAACGGCATTGGTTTCTATTATCAGACAGAAGGGGGAGCGTCCGCTACTTGTTCACAATATAAGGCTGTGCTTGCTGTTCATGCAGATGCGACTGAATCGAAAGGTTACCGCCTCGATGGCACTACGATGGTTGAGCAGATGCTGCAAGACGATGCCGACGTTGTTATCTATGATTTGACGGGCCGTCAAGTGTCGAGTATCTCTGGCAGAGGCATCTACATCATTAATGGTAAGAAGGTGATTGTAAAGTAATCCATTCGATTGTTGAACCCAAAAAACAGAAAAAACAATGAAAACATATATTAAACCCTCTATCGAAATCAATAATATCCGTCTGGAGAGTCAGATGATGGCAGGAAGTGATCCTAGTCTCAACGACGAAGTAACTACCGGCGCTCAGCTCAGTCATGGACGTCGTGGTTCATGGGGCAGTCTTTGGGACGAAGAGGACTAAAAAAAGAGAACAGTTTTTTGAGCTATCCCTTCGGCATCATGCCGAAGGGATAGCTCGCTTTTTATGAGATATTCATTCCGCGAGTTGTGCCAGCTTTGAAGGCAAGAATTCCTTCCTTTTTCACGACTTTTCCACAATAGAGAAAAAAACGGAAAGTTTTTGTTCCAGAAAAGAAAAAAAGGTTGTAAGTTTACAGCCAAAAACATACCAAATAATTCTAATGTCTATGAAGAAAAACTTATTGAAATCCCTGCTGGCTGTCGCCCTCCTGCTAGTTTGTGGAAATGTTTGGGGCGAGACAGTGACTTTTACGTTTAGCGATTTAGCAACTGCTAATAGTTGGGAAAATGGTGTGGCTTATACTCCTGTAACGATTTCTCCTATTACATTGTCTGCTGATGGTGGCGGTAATAATGCAAAATATTATACTTCCGACCAGACATGGCGTATGTATAATGGAGGAACTGTCACTATCACTCCCGAAGAGGGATATGAGATAACAGCTGTTTCTTCAAACCCTTCGAGAACCTTTACAATTACCGATGGTTCTGCATCTCTTTCGTTTACCGAAACTGTAAAATTCAAAAGTATTACAGTCTCTTATAAAGTTGCTGGAACTGCTGTTCATTTTGATCATGCTGGTACGGAATCCGATCCTTATTCTGTAGCTGACGCTTACACTGCTGTAGATAATAATACGGGTATAAATGGTGTTTATGCAAAGGGCGTTGTATCAAAGATTGTAACTGCATTTAACTCTCAGTATAACAATATTACATTTGATATCTCAGATGATGGGAGCGAGAATGGTAACCAGTTGCGAGCTTATCGCTGCAAGAAATCTTCTGTTGAAGGTGCTCCTGATGTGGCGGATATTCAAGTGGGCGACATAGTCGTAGTTTATGGTGACCTGACATTATACAATTCGACATACGAATTTAGTGCTGATAATGTCCTTATTAGCCGCGAAAGCACAAGCACGAAAATAGCAGCCGGGTTGTCGTTCTCTGCAAGTTCCGTTGAAGCCGACTTAGCAAACCTTTCATCGTTTGTTGCTCCTACACTCACTAATCCTTACAACCTGCCTGTTGCTTATACCAGCTCTAACACAGAAGTAGCTACGGTTGATGAGAACGGTACGGTAAGTATTGTTGGTGAAGGCAATGCTGTTATCACCGTTACTTCTAAAGAAACAGACAACTATCTGGCAGGTGAGGCACATTACACGATTACAGTGACAAATACGGGTGTGGTATTAGTTACCGTAGACGAGAATGGTAATACTACATTTGACCTTTCTAATAATGCCTGGCACTTCCCAACAAGCAAGCAAGTCGATGAAGGTAGCTATACAATGAACGGCTACACCATTAAAGTCGCTGGCTCAGAGGGAAATGGCTTTAATTATTATGCGAATGGTAAAGCTTTGCTGTTTGGAAAAACGGGTGCTTATTTAACATTACCCCCATTTGACTATAATGTTGGAAAGATTGATGTTGTTGGTGCCAGTGGTGCATCAGATAAAGTGAAACAAAATATTTTTGTTGGTGATTCAGTTGTCAGCACAGAGACAACCGGTGCATCAGATGTTACTAATACCTATAATATAGCTGAGGACTATCAGGCAGAAGGTACGATTTATACCCTTAAGGTAACAAACGCCTATAATACTCAAGTAACAAAGATTATTGTGTATAAAGCTGTTGTTGATGAACGTGATGATGCTGAGATTGCATTCTCACCTGAGACTTTGACCATTTACAAGGAAAATACGGAATACACTAAACCTCAGTTCGTCAATCCGAATGAAATTAGTCTAAGCGAAATAGAGTTTACCACTACAAGTAGCGAAGTTGCAAAATGGAGCGATGATGGTTTGGTACTCGGAGGGGAGACAGGCACTGCTACCATTACAGCAACATTTGCTGGTAATAATGAGTACAAGCCCGCAACCGTTACGCTGAAAATCACCGTTAATGCTGGTAAGGGTTACGCAGATTTGCCCTTTGCGTTCGATGATGGTATGGCAGATATTGAGGGAGTGGACGGTTTCACCCAGAATGGCCTTGGCTCTGACTATAGTAGTTCGCCTAAATTAAAATTTGACAGCACTGGTGACTATCTGATTCTACACTTTAATGAAAGTCCGGGCAAACTGACCTACGACATCAAGGGTAATACTTTCTCTGGAGGTACTTTTAAGGTTCAGACCTCTGCCGACGGAGTGAATTATAGTGACCTTAAGACTTACTCAACTTTTACTGGCAGTATCCAATCGGAAGTGTTCAATAATCTGGGAGACGCTGTGCGCTATATCAAGTGGATTTACACAGAAAAGGTTAGTGGCAACGTTGCTCTCGGTAATATTTCGTTGGCAAAATACGCTGCTCCCGTGAACTACACGCTTTCCATTGGCGATCCTGAATTTGTAACCATAACAGCTAACTATGGGGAAGAAGTCCTGCAGAATGGCGACGAAGCAGAGGTTGAGGCTGGCGCGGAAATCACTCTGGCTCTGAGTATAAATGAAGGCTATGACCTTGAGAGTCTCACAGTAGTAGGTGATGAAGGACAGACGGTGACGCTCACCCAAGAGGAAACGGTTTGGACATTCAATATGCCTGAATTCGATGTGACGGTAAATGCATCGGTTGTTGAGCATGTTGAACCGGTATTAGCATACTATACTCTTGCTACCGCTATTACTCCTGGAAAGCGTTATGTCTTTGCCAGTGGAAAGGTGGACGACGTGTACGACTTGGTAGTAATGGCCGAACAAGGGACTAACAACCGACGTGGAAAGATTGCACGCGTTGTTGATGGCAAGTTGGAAGTTCCTGAAGGATTGGACTTCGTGATTGAGGGCAACGCAACCGACGGCTACACTATCTATGATGATAGCGAAGAGTCGAGAGGCTATCTTTATGCAGCAAGCAGCGATAAAAATTATTTGAAGACTCAAGAGGAGAATGATGTGAATGGCCTTTGGACTATTACGTTTGATGCTACAGATGGGCATGCATCCATCGTGGCAACTCAATCTGAAAATCGCAATGTGATGCGGTATAACCCTAACAATGACTCTCCACTCTTCTCTTGTTATGCTACTGCTTCCCAGTCGCCGGTTTATCTCTTCCAGTTAGTAGAGGAGACTCCTTCCTTTGAGACGGGCGACGTGAACGAGGACCATGAGGTGAACGTTTCTGATGTTACCATGCTCGTGAGCATGATTCTTGGCAATACGCCCGTTACTGACGCTGCCGATGTGAACGAGGATCATGAGGTGAACGTTTCTGACGTGACAGCACTCGTGAGCATCATCTTGGGACAATGATCAGATAGAGATGGTGCGTTGAACCTGAAAGACTGAGGACTTGAGTCCTCATACCGATAATCGTCGGGGATGTGCAATAGATAGCATGTCCCCGACAGTTTTTTTGTAGCTATCTCAGCTAAGTGCTGGTGATAATATCTGCGATAGTGTCATCAACAGTTACAACTCGTAAGAGGGATGTGACAAGCTGTTGATGGGCGATGCCTATACTATGCTGCTTTCATCGTAGGACTTCGGGGATGCTGTGTGTTGTCATTGTCTGTTGGCTGTTCCATTTGTCGCGAGCACTTGCTGTGCTCGTTATGAAGGGAATAGCAGATAGCGGCGTTCCCCTTAGTGGGGGATTCATCTGATGGGTATGAGGGATGAGGCGCATGGTACGTCGTCGGTTCTCGCTTATTGTCAGTTGTCGTCAATCGTACCGGTGTTTTTGTGCCAAGAGAGTTATCGGTGTTGAGGGAAAAAGAAAAGCGATGCCCCGAAAAGGGCATCGCTTGTAAATCACGCTATCTGTCTGATTAGAAGCAGAACTTAACGCCGAAGCCTACATCGCTGTAGCCGAAGCCGAACTCAGGAAGTACGCTTACGCTGGGACGATAGTCGAGCGAGAAAGCGATAGGTACGCTGGGAATCTTGTACTCAAGACCTACAACAGCTTCTGCGCCTACACCAATCTTTGCATTCTCTCTGAAATTCCAGGCACCTACATAACCGCCGATACCATAGTAGAGGTTGAAACCGTCGGCAATAACAGGAGTCTGCCACTCATAGAGAACCTGCAGACGACCATAGTCTGTCCAACCAAGATCGATACCAAACTCAAGAGCGTTTGCACCAAGATTATTCTTGATGGTCAAGCCGGCGTTAGCGCCACCGCCACGAACTCCAATAGCCCAGTTATAGTCCTGAGCGTTAACAGTCAATGCTGAAATCAGCAGGACAGCAACCAATAAAATCTTTTTCATAGTTTATAAAATGATTAAATGATTTACGACTGCAAAGATATGCTCTTTTTTGGGAAATACAAATCTTTCGGCTTCTTTTTTGCATTACAACAAAATAGCCTACTTCATAGGAAGCAGGCTATTATTGCATTGATGAATCGTGTTTCGGAAATAATAAGTAATTGAGAAATGTGGATTTACAATTACACCATTATACTGTTGAACGATTATCCGATTACATGCTCAATTACTGGGCGATGTTGACTCTCTTCTCCTTGATGCGAGCCTTCTTACCGGTGAGGGCGCGGAGATAATACAATTTAGCGCGGCGAACCTTACCAATCTTGTTGACGGTAATGCTCTCGATGGCTGGTGAGCTGATGGGGAAGATACGCTCTACACCTACAGTACCCGACATCTTGCGAACGGTGAAACGCTTGTTGTAACCGTGTCCGCAAATCTTGATAACCACACCACGATAGAGCTGTACGCGCTCTTTGTTACCTTCAATGATACGATATGCAACGGTAACGGTATCGCCTGATTTGAATTTTGGAGCGGTTCCTTCTTTACCAGTAGCAAATGCTTCTTCAGCAACTTTAATCAAATCCATTTCTTTTTCAGTTATTTAGGTTTGTTTGTCATCCCAGC
The DNA here is from genome assembly GCA_017650105.1 of Bacteroidaceae bacterium. GTDB lineage: Bacteria > Bacteroidota > Bacteroidia > Bacteroidales > Bacteroidaceae > UBA1189. The sequence goes on from JAGCFO010000015.1 coordinate 95,187, forward strand.
CAGGCATGCCAAGTTACTCTTCCTCTGACAGCGGTCTGGCGAAAAGCGGTGCAAAATAACAACTTTTTTTTGACACCCACAAATTTTGCTGCCTTTTTTTCAAGTGTGGGCCGCAAAAGCAGTGGGTTTTATCCTTTTCCGGTAATCGCATCGGTTATGATGTTGCACTGGAACTAATCGTTTCGGAACAGTTAGTAGCATCTTGAAATCAGGGAAGAGTGATAGTCTGCTCAGTGCCATCATACTGGACGGTGTGGGCTGGAGTATTGCGTCGGGTGCCGTCTATCAACTGCACTCGGAACGTACGTTGCTGAAGCATACCTTTGTATTGTCCTTGGCGTGCACCGATGGTGAGGGTGTGGTTCCCTTCATCCCAGCGGAATGGAATCTCTGTGAAAAGGCCTCGCTCGTAGTTGTAGTTGTCGCCCTCGTCCTCGTATAGGATGAAGGAGCCGTCGGCACCTGCATATACACGCACCTCAAGGTCATCCCAAGGTTTCTCGGAGGAATACTGGACGTCGGGACCGAGGGGAAGGATGCTTCCGGCACGGACATAGACGGGTATTTCGCTGATGGGGCAGGGACGCATAATCTGACGTCCGCCCTCGGCAGGTGCCGAGGTAAAGAAATCGTACCAGCGGGTGCCTTCAGGCAGATACACATTGACGGGAGCGGCAGCCTTGCTGACATCGGGGAAGATTTCGTGCCCACGGTTCCTCTCATCCTTCCAAGTGTAGAGAGGGTCGGTTACGGGCTTCACGAGCAGGGCAGGGCCAAACATGTATTCATCGTTGAGGCGAATGGCACGCTTGTCGCGAGGGAAGTCCATGACGAACGGGCGCATAATGGTTCCGCTATGTTGTACGGTGGCGCCTGCCAATGAGTAGATGTATGGAAGCAAACGGTAGCGAAGACGCACGGCATCGACCATAGCATCATAAGCCCAGTCACCCTTCTCGCCAAAGTTGAAAAGCTCGCTTACCATAGGCGATGAACAGTGGTTTCGCATGAGTGGCATGAAGGTGCCCCATTGGAACCAGCGAGTATAGAGCTCCTGCAAAGCGGGGTTGTGTGGGTCGTTGGCGTAGTCCCAGGTGAAGAATCCTCCAAGGTCGGTGTTCCAGAAGGGAATGCCGCAAAGGGAGAAGTTGAGGCCCGACGGTACCTGGTTTTTCATCTCATTCCACGATGCGTTGACATCTCCGCTCCAGCAGAGAGTGCCGTAGTGCTGAATTCCAAAGGTGCCGCTGCGCGTCATCTGCATGCTTCGTTTGGTGTTCCCTTTGGTAGCGCGCTGATGATCGTAGATGCCTTTGTTTGTCATGAGGGGGAAAGCGTTTTTGACAGAGCGCCATGTGCCGTCGTATGTGAGATAGTCATCATCGGCAGGCGTGGGGTCGAAATGATCCGGCTCGGTGCTATCGGTCCACCAGGCATCGAACCCCATGCGATAGAGGTTGGTGAGATATTTCCAATAGATGTCTCGTGCTTTGGGGTTGAAGGTGTCATAAGGCATGACTCCACTGTTCATAGGCCATGTCTTGAAGGGCAGGAGAGCACCGATACTCTTCAACTCGCGGTAAGGCTCGGTCCAAGGGCCGAAGCTTGCCCAGATGGATATCATCAGATGTGCATTGTTGCTATGTACATAGTTGACCATCTCCTCAGGGCTCTTGAGCTTTGGCTCAAGGCCTTTAGCCTTATATTCGGCAGCCATTTCGCGGAGATCTTTAGGGAGGTATTTCTCCCATGCGGGGTCACCCACTTTGTTTATGTAATAGGGATTCATAAAGCGCATTGCATTCCAATTGCTGTCGCATCCCCAGTACTGCCAGTCCTGCACGATTCCGTCGAGAGGTATTTCCAACTCGCGGTATTTATTGAGTACGGCAGCAAGTTCATCGCTGGTCTTATAGCGCTCACGGCACTGCCAATGCCCCATAGCCCAAAGGGGAAACATGGTGGCTTGACCTGTTAGCTGACGTATGGAGGAGATAACACCGTCTTGTGTACCATCACGATAGAGGAAGTAGTAGTCGATGCAAGTACCCACTTCGGAAGAAAAAGAGAGCCCGTTGTCGTTGTCGCTGAAATGACTGCGCCCGGCATTGTCCCAGTAGAGCCCGTAGCCTTTCTCACTGGTGATGTAGGGGATGGAAATGTAAGTGTTGTTGTTCCAGATGGCTTTTTCCGTCCCACGCCAGTTGATGTGTTCGTCGCGTAATTGTCCGAGTCCGAAAATTGCTTCGTCACCGTCAAGTGTCCATGTTTGTTTGATACGGTAGCGCCCCTCGTCGTTGTCGCCCTTACGCATATCAAAAGAGGGCTGGGCATTTTCGCGCAACAGTACGTTGCCTTGTGCATCGGTGAAGGTAAGGAAGCCTGTGGAGGAGTCGATGGAGACATTGAAGGCGGGTGAGTTAACTTCCTCTGGTTCGAGGATGACAGAATAGCTCTTCTTCTGTGGAATGGTTCCTGCGGGGAACTTCACAACTCGTGCTATGCCGTCGGAGTAGAATACCACACGTGTGGTGACATCACCTATGGTTTGCTCAATGGCAGGAGCAGGAGCGTTTTTTTTCTTTTTAGCCGTTGTGGAAGCAGATGCTGATGTGGTGAATAGCAGCGTGGATGCGAGAAGCAACGGGATAATGGATGAAATTTTCATGGGTGTGTTGTCTTTTTGTGTATTGTTGCATTTAAGGTTTTTGCAGGAAGCGGAAAGAGGAAGCGTCGATGACAGGTTGGGTTCCTTCGAAGTTGACGTCAACTATGGAAGTCCGACGTGGAGCTACGACAGAATCGCTTTGGTGGGTGTGGAAGACGTAGTGCCACTGTCCCTTTCCATCTTGAAACAGGTCTCCATGTCCTGTGCCGTTGACGCCCAATAAGCTGCGGTGTATGACGGGGAAATCATGTTTCGTCCACGGACCAAAGGGGGAAGATGCAGTGGCATATCCGACAGCATAGTCAGGGCTGCGGAAGTCGTTGCATGAATAGAGGAGGACATAGGTGTCGTCGATGCGGATGACGGTAGGTCCTTCGGTGATGGGTACTCCAACGAAACCTGTGTCTTCCCATCCCGGCTCGGACGTGAGGCAGTGAACTGCTGTTTCTTCACGTATCGATTGCAAGTCGTCGTTCAGTTCGGCAACCCAGATATGATTGCCCCCACCCAGTCGGACATGATAGAGGTAAGCCTTGCCGTCGTTATCGAAGAATACAAACGGGTCTATCTGCTTCTGAAGGGCAGGTATGTGTCGGCGTGTTTCTTGAGTGAAGGGCCCGCAAGGACTATCGGAAAAAGCCACGGAAAGTTCTTCATCGGAGGTGTAGAACATGGCGTAACGGCCTTGGAAGGCGATAATCTGAGGAGCCCAGAATCCCTGCTCTCCTACAGAAGTGTTGCGTGTGAGGGCATATCCCCCGTCAAGTGCGCCACAAGGTCCTTCCCAGTGGTAAAGGTCTGCAGAACGATATACCTGAAAACCGAAATTAGAGTGAGGGCTTGTGCCGTAAAGGTAGTACATTCCATCGGCATCGCAGTGGAAGATGGTTGGGTCGGCAAGAGTGAGAGGATTGGTGACAAGGGTGTCACTGCCATTGTCAGCAGACGTCTTGGGGCTGTGGTTGCAGCCTACTAAGAGGAAGAGAGCGGCAAATAAAAAGGAAAAGGATAGGGCGTGTTTCATTGGGGACTTTTATTTCGTGTTAATTGGTTTGAATTCTTTTTTTGAAAAGCTTTTTATTCTCTTGGGACTTCATAAGGTAAGGAGCGCTTTTAATAAATGGGGAAAAAGAAAGTATTTGCCACATTTACATCAGCAGCTCCATCGGACCAAAGCCCTACTTTAGCACTTCCAAGACGAGGGTGAGTAACAGTAGCCAGCTCGTTATCGTTAACATACACGTGGATGTTATCTCCTTCGCGACAGATGCGAAGTTGAGTGGCAGCAGCAAAGTCTTGTATGGTGCGGATGCGATAGACGGAGCGATGGTTTTGCTTGGGGTTACGGTTGAGCATGCGCAAGCCACGTGTGCAGACGGGTTCACTGAACTGTATTGTCTGCCAACCTGGGCGTCCTGAAGCTATCTCGTTGTACTCCAAAGGAATCCAAGTGTCTCCCTTCAACCAAGAGAACTGCAAGAGCGAAGCAACGTCACCCGTCTCTTCAGTTGCATCGCTTTTGATATCTAAGTCGGCAGCGTAAGGATCGACAGTTGCTCCTGAACGAGGAAGGCTGATTGCGGAAACGTAGGTTTCTGTATCGAAACGATATTGCTGCTCATAAGTGTCGGTATACTTGACATCAGGAAAATGAGGGCATGAAACCTTAAGAGGGTATTCAGTGTGCTTCTGCTTGCCTTTGATAGTGAGGTCAACTTTCAATGCTTGTTTTTCAGCATTGATGGAAAAACGGGCATGCTCTTTAGGGCTGTCACCCTGCAGTACGATGCCGTATGAGCCTCTGTCGGGAGTGGCGTTGTCGAAAAGAACACTGAATTCACAGTTGCCTACGGAAGAGCCCTTAAACACTTCTGTAGCAGGAAGTGAGAGCCCTTTTTCATCAGCGGAAAGTGCTTGCCAGCCACTGAAGTGTGTAGCATACTCGTCCCACCCTTCGCAATATGAAATGTACTCTGGTGTGTAGTCAGAATCATTGCCAATCCAAGTCACGTTACTGCCCTCAGGGATGCTAAAGTGGCAATGGTCCATGATGAGGATGTCATCAATCCAGAGTGTGAGAAGCTGGTAGTTCTTTTCTATACGCCAAACGTGAGAGGCGTGAGCATCCATATTGTCGGGGAGAGTAAGCTTCTCATTTCCCAGTTGTATTCCTGGGTGTTCTGCTTTGCTGTGGAAGGTGAGTTCAAGAAGAAAGGCATCATCGAGGGATATTTCATCAAGAGAGGTGCCTTGTTGCTTTGGTTGTGCAGGAACAGGATGATATCCGGGTGTATGAGGACCTGTGATGCCATCGACTGCTAAACGATTGCGAGTGAAATGCACACGATCGATGAACTGACTGCGCCTTCCGTTGAGATTTGCCATATAGACAAGCCACCACTCCCAGCCGTTTGGGCCCCGCACAATAGAGGGCTGCCCAGGCGTTTCCAGCTTGTCTTCGGGAATCACATCAGGCTCATCCCCAGGCCAACCCATATTGGAACCTAAGACAGGGCCACTGTATTTGCCTCCAGGCCCGAACGCGAGAGGAGAGGGGGCTTCGCACACTCCTAAGCGATAATGCCCGTAACTGGGAGCAGTGTGGTTGGCATTGTACATCATATAGTAGCGCCCTCTATATTTGATGACGAAAGGTCCCTCTGCCACACGATTGTCAAGCGTTTCCCAAGTTCCGGGCTGGGAACTGAACTGCTGAACAGCATCGCCTGCAAAGGAAAAATCCTGATTCATCTCTCGTGCCCAGATGGTGTTGCCATCGGTAAACTTTACCATGTAGAGATAGAGTCGCCCATCATCATCGCGGAAAACCATAGGGTCGATGCGGTTCTCAAACCATTGGTCCTCGCGCACTTCTTTGTAGGGTCCTGTGACAGAAGGAGATGTGGCGTGAGTGATATGTACGATATGTCGGTCTTTTCCCCAGTAGTTGACGCTGAAGAGTAGGTGGAATAGTCCATTGCTGAAGGTGATGTCATCGGCATGCACTTGGTTGTTTTTAGCGCCTGTACCGTGTGTCCATTCGTTGTCAAGGTCGAAGACATGCACCCGCTCGTCCCAATGCACTAAGTCAGAGCTGACAAAGAAATCTCCGTATGTTGCTACTCCTCCAAGATAGTATTTTCCTGCGTAGCGGATGACTCCTGCATCGGCAATGCCTGGGATAACAGGATTGACGCGGTTTTGCGCTTGGAAGCAAAGTGCCGTGCAAAGCAGCAGAAGGAGAAAAGTGATGCGTTTCATGTATTAGATAAGATGATGGAAACAGTGAAATATATTCGTTTAGAAGGGATTAGCGAGTGTTGATGTCAGAATAGGGTAAGACTATCTTCTTATGGTTTTGAATGTAGATGTTGCCGGGTATGGGGCATAGCACGCGCCTTCCCAAAAGATCATAGATGGGTGAGGAAGCAGGGAAAGGTGAAGAAGCATCGTCGGGAAGGGCAGGATTTATCGAAGAGGGTGTGTACTCCTCAATATTGGAGAATGATTTCCACGTAGGGGCTTCGAGGTAGGCATCGCGAGTCCCTACAGGAACACGAAGTGTGCCTGCTTTCGTCTCCCGCGCAAAGGTGGTAGAGCCTATCGAAGGAGGCTCAGTCGCTTCCACGCTGACGGTTGTCAGGTTTGAGCACCCGAGAAAAGCACCCGCTCCAATGCTTGAAACCTCAGCAGGGATGGTAACTTCTGTCAGCCCTGTGCAGTTGTAGAAGGAATAAGCCCCAATGAATGTGAGTCCCTTTGGAAAGACTACACTCTTGAGGCAGGAAGCACCGGAGAAGGCATACTTGCAAAGTGAAGAGAGTCCTTCTGGTAACTCAAGCTCGGTGACAGGCACTCCGCCTATCGAAAAGTTGTGAGCGAGATAGAGTGGGGTAGATGTGTAGTTAATAAAGGAGGCATTGCACCATGCAGAGATATCCTTGATGTCAACAGATGTCAATGCCGTGCAACCATCAAAACATGAGGTGCCGAAACGGGATAGCGAAGCGGGGATACTTATCGACTGAAGCCCGCTGGCTCCTTTGAAGGCATTGTTTTCGAGAGAAACGACGGATTCGGGTAACACCACGTCGTTTACTAGCCCGCAATTACGGAAGGCGCTTTCGCCTATGGCAATTACATTCCACGTCGTTGTACCATTGTCGACTGTCTGTGGCACTTCCAAAAGCGCTTGGGGGTAAGAGTTGTAGTCGCTGTTTCGAGATACGACTTTACATGTGGCTACGGCTGAATCGACAATCGAAAAGTAAAAACCGTTGGCAGAAAAATCAAACTCGTTTGCCTCATCCGGATTGCCGCTGATGCGCGTAAAAGACTTCCATCCCGAAGCGTTGGAATAGTTCCTCCATGCTCCCTCGGGCACCCACAGCTTGCCTTCGGAGCTGGTGGAAGCGTCAAACACCAATGCTGCCACAGAAGGCGCTTGCCCTCGTTGTGCAACGATATTTCTGAGTGATGAGCATCCCTCGAAAGCTGCATAGCGGAGTGCTGTGACTGTGGAAGGGAGCGTAACTGCTGTCAGCTCCGTGCAGCGATAGAAGGCATCGTGCCCTATCTCGCTGACAGCGCGCAGCTCATTGTCAAACCATACGCTGTCGGGGATGACAACGTGCCCCTTGTAGTCGCCAAAGTGTGTTCCTTCGGGGTAGGTGACAGCGCACCTTCCTGTCTTGAGAAGTTTGTAGGTGAGTCCTTCCGACTGGAAGAAGACGGGTGCTTCGGGCACTTTAGCGCTGGGAGTAGCTGCGTCGTCAAGGACATAATACCTTTCGTAGTCAATATGGAACTCGTCTTCGGGATTTCCCGTGAGGGTGAGTGGCACGATAGCTGTGCGGCGCGAGTGAACGGCATTGTTGGAGGAATGTAAGTGGAACACATACCACCATCCTCCCTCTTCATCCCTGAAAAGATCGCCGTGCCCCGTGCCGTTCTGTCCCAGATGATGCCGGCTCAGGATAGGCTCGGGGTGTTTGGTCCAAGGGCCGAGAGGACTCTTTGAGTAGGCATACCCCACAGCGTAGTTGATGTTTTGATAATCGTTGGCAGAGTAGAGCAGATAATAGTATTCGCCGTCTTTTATGACGGTAGGTCCTTCAGAGATGGGTGTTCCTCCTGTGGTATTCTCCCATGTTCCTCCTGCAGCACCGAGGCAGAAGGTAAGTGTGGATGACTTGATGGACTGCATGTCGTCGGTTAGCTCTGCTACCCACAGCTGATTGCCTCCCGTGAATCGTACGTAGTAGAGATAGGCTTTTCCGTCATCGTCGATAAATACGAACGGGTCTATCTGCCCGGTGCTGGAAGGCAGTTTCTGCTGCACATCCTGCTTGAAAGGCCCTGCGGGGTTGTCGGCATAGGCGATAGCTATCTGTTCCTCAGCGGCATAGGCCATATAATAGGTGTCTCCTCTCTTGAAAATCTGCGGAGCCCAGAAGTTTTTCGAACCGAACACATCGTTTTTTGACAGCGCAAGCCCGTTGGCGCCCTTGCCTGCTCTTGCAGTCCAATGCACAAGGTCTGTGGAGGAGTACATGCTGAATCCCTCGTTCACGGCGCTTGTCCCGCTGAGGTAGAAGACGCCGTTGTCGTAGAAGATGGTAGGGTCTGCAAGTGTGATGACAGAAGCGCTGGCTGGGCATATTGTGAGCGCCAGCAGGAGTGCCACGAGGATTTGCCTGCAGGTTGACATCTTACTTGTGTTTCTTGTCGTTGGATTCATTCGCTTATGCCTTTGGAGTGTGTCGGATGCTTTCGGGGAGGGTTTCTTTTTCGTTGCTGAAATATGTATTGAGCAAAAATTATTTTGGAGAACAAATCTCGCGAGATGAAGAAGGGAAAAATTTTTTTCGAGAAGGAATAATTTGTTTTGGAGAATACATATTTCGGGGTTCTTTCCAATGCTCTCAGAGGATGTTTCTCATCGTTTCAGCAGCTTTCGGCTCTGCTTGGTTCCATCGCTGAAATGAGTAGTGACGATAACGGGCCCTTGCCAGTCAGGAGATACCTCACGCCCGTCGAAACTGTAGTAGGCGACGCGTATGATGTCGGCAGACGAGGAGTCCCTCCGGGCAGGCTCCACGCTTGCGGGCAACTCTCCCAGCCAGAGTGTCATCCAAGTCCAGGGAGCATTGGTGGAGGCATCCGGAATGCTTTCGCTCACGATGGAATTGTTTCGTCGGTCCTGCATCTCGATGCCGATAGCCATCCTGTGTGCAACGGGAGGCTCCGTTTGCCCCAAGTCGGCCCAGGGAATGGCTGCCTCCATCACATAGAAGGTGCTCGACTGCTTGATTGCCAAGCGGATGCTGCACTCGTCGTTGCGCTTCCACGAGCCGTTGTTCCCTTCCCAGCGTTGGATTTTCCCGTCAAGACGGAAGAAGTGGCTGTAGACGCCTTGCTGGGGCTTGGTGTCGGAGACGTTGTCGGCATCGACGAGGAGCCTGACAGCATCTCCCTGTGCCCCGTTGGTGGCATCCTGAGTCCTGTCGCTCACGCGGCAGACGAAATAGAGCGAATCGGCATCGTAGGCAAAGTCTGCAAAGGTAACGACGCCCGACTTGGTTCCCAAGCGTACCTGAGTGCAAGTAGGCTGATAGTAACCTTCTCCCCGAGTGATGGTTCCATCTACGGCAGGATGCCCGAAGGGCGCGTGAAGGGTGCGCACGGGGTATCCTTTTATCATCTCGATATTACCGTTCACGCCTCCGACGGCAACAACAACTCCTGTGTCGACAACGGCAAGCGAGTTCCACATCACTTTGTCGGAGCCGCTTGTGATGAAGGGAGTCGACATCGCCTTGAAGTGTCGTGCTTCCTCATCGCCTACGTAGCAATACATTATCAGATTTCCTCCCGAGAAGGTTGACGATTGGTGCGACATAATGGTTTCGCCCCAGGGCAGCACTCGCAGATAAGGGGCTCCTCCCTTAGCCATCGTGCAGAAACTGTAGTCGACCATCTTCTCGCGGTTTGCGCTACTTTCGTTCACCCAGTAGTTGTTCCAGTTAGTGGAAAGGGGGCAGCGCACGGTTGTGGGGAGGAAGTCGTTTACTCCGCTCCAGCCATTGTCTTCGAGGGCTACGACAATAGTAGAGCTGTCGTTGAGCAACACGGGCACAGGCATACCGTCGCGGTAATTAGGGCGGAAACTTATCTTCTGCGCTGCAGACCATGTTTGTCCTCCGTCGAAGCTGCGGCAGAGGGAAATCTGCTGTTCTCCGCTATAGGTGTAGGGCCCTTCGTCGGCAAAGTAGAGTTGCAGTTCGCCCGAAGGAAGCTCAAGCAAAGAGGGCTCCCAGCATCCGTTGTCAAACGTGTGCTGCGCATCGTTGACGAAGATTTCTTCGCTCCAGGTATTTCCGTTATCGGTACTTCGCTTGCAGCGGATTCCGAACTTACGGTCCTCGGTATAAGGGGCATTGGGGCGAGGGTTGTAAGCAACGATGATGGTTCCGTCGCGCAACTGGATTAGGTCAGGAACACAGTTGGGGGTGTTGTTCGTGTTGGAAACAAGCCTTTTTGCCTCACCCCATGAGTTGCCCTTGTTGGTACTGAAAGCATATTTGATGCCCCCACTTTCGCATACTGCCATATATCGTCCGTCTTGCAATTCAATGAGCCTTGCGTAGCCTCCACCTGAGAAGACAGTCTTGCGTGTGGTTGTATCCCAAAAGATGCGCGAACCGGAATAGGGTGCCACATTCTCTGCAACAAGGGAGAATGTGGCAAGAAGGGCGATTATGAGCGTGATGAATCTTCTCATTCTTGTACTTTGAAAATGAGTCGCGACGTAGCTGTGATAAGGCTGTTGCCGCTGAGGGTACGCACTAACGAGTATGTCCCTTCTGCGTCAAGGTCCACTTTGTCGCCTGTCTTGAGTGCCTTACCGTTTGCCATCAGCACCACATCATCAGGCAAGGAGAAGGTGAGGGGAGCTGCATTCCGTGCAACGCCTTCGGGAAGATTGAAGGTATACGTCAGCAAGTCTTGATAATAGGCGTTGCGAGTGAGAGTGCCTGTCGCTTCTCCGATATTGATAGTGGTAAACTCGGGATACACAAGAGTGTGAAGCGTGTAGTTACGAACGCTGCCGGAGTAGGCTTCTACGCGGATTGCGTGCTTCACAGTTAGGTCGTAATAGTTTTTCGTTGCATACAACTCTTCGTCGATAAAGATTTTCGAAGAGTCGGAGGCGATGTCGAAAGAGAGACGCTGGCGCGTGGCATTCAGATTTATTTCCCTGTTGTTATAGACTTGTTTTGTGGGAAGACGAAGCACCCAGTTGACATCATCCACAAGCTCGGCATAGTAGACATTGGGCGTGATGGAAGAGTAGAGTTGGCGTATTTCAGTGACGTCGTCGCTTACCGTCACGTCAAACTCATGTATGTCAGTCTGGAGATTGCCTCCGAGAAAAGCATCGTATGTCGTAGCTATGCAAACAACATGGAATGTTCCGGGAACGGAATAAGAATAGGAGAAGAGTCCCTTGTTGACAACAAATCCTGTGTTGCTCTGATTGCGTAGGGCATAGTCGTGCCCTTCGTCGCCCGTATAGATGACTACTTGGTCTGCCACACCCACAAAGTGGATAATCATGGATTGATTTATCTCAAGTGAGGTCTGGTTGACGTTGATGTCGGCTTTTGGGGTTCGTGCGGCAAACTCATCATCGTTGCAGGATGTGAAGAATACTGTCACAACTGCTGTCAGTATAGTGATTAACTTTTTCATTGCTTTGTAATCCTTAGATTAATAATTGAAAAACACCTTTTTCCCCGATATTAATAGCCGGGATTTTGTTCAACAACTCCGTTGGATACATCAATCTCGGTCTGTGGAATGGGGAAGAGTTCGTTCACCCCTTCACGGAAGTAGAATCCGCGTCTATTAGCACGATTGGCACCATAGGTTTTGATGACTTTGGCTGCACGATGTTGACGTACGAGATCGAAGTAACGATCCCACTCAAAAGCAAACTCCATGCGGCGCTCTTGCCAAATCTGATCACGGATGAAGCCGTATCCTCCAGCAACATACAGCTTGGTACTGTTGTTGATGGTATTGACTTGTGCCTTGCAGGCGTTGAGAATCTCAAGTGCTTTCTCGCGCTCGTCACATTCGTTGAGTGCTTCGGCATACATGAGCATCACGTCTGCATATCTCAGCAGTCGGAAGTTTCGACCGTTGTCACCCGCGTACTTGGGCTTATCCTTACGTGGGGTATACCATTTCAGCGAGACGTATCGTCCTTCGCCTCCCTGCCATATTTCACCATCGGGTGTGTTGCCCTGATGATGGATGCAGAAATCACGCCGAACGTCGGTGCCGAAGATGTTGGTAAGTATCTCGTCGGTAGCAAACATCTTTACGGTACCTACATCAAAGAACTCGATACCGGCTCCCTCGTTGGTGTCTCCGCCTGTACCGTCGGCACTTTCGTTGAAGACGACTTCAAAGATGGAACCCTTGCAGAACTCGCCATCGGCATACCACTGATATACATAAGCCCATTTGCTGCCGTTGTTGAGCGGGCTGCCGTAGTAGTCTTTATACTCAAGGGAGTAGACGCCAGCCAATGGGTCAAGGTTGGTGTCAGCTGTCTCATACGGATCGCTCTCGGTGTTGAGGCTCTGGGGCTTGAACCATAGGCGCTGGCGCAACGCTTCCCAGTTCTCGGTGCCATCGTATTGAAGCATCTCACCCAAAGTCATGTTTGCCCCTCCTACGAAGTAATCGCCGAGTTGCTTCAGCTGCTCCCATTTTTCGCTATGAATGCCGGGAGTTGTCTGATACATGATGACTTTCATCAACAGAGCTACTGCTGCACCCTTTGTGGCTTTGCCGGCATGAGAAGTGGCGGTATATCCTGTGGGGAGCATGATAGCGGCTTCGCGCAAGTCTTTTTCTATGTAGGCGTAGCACTCTTCTAGCGAGGAGCGTGGCACTACAAGTCCCTCCACGCTCTCTTCTTCGGGACGGATGGGTACTCCGCCGAATGTCTTTACCAGATTGAAGTAATAAAGGGCACGAAGGAATTTGGCTTGCCCAAGGATGTGGCGCACGCCCTGATAGGCTGAGTACTGCGTGGTGGAAATCTTCACTCTGTGAATGTTGGCGATGACTTGGTTGGCACGATGAATGCCTCTGTAGTTTACCGTCCAACGCGAGAGTATGATAGTGTTGGAAGTGTTGAAACGGAAGTTGACCAGCTGGCCCATCTGCGAGCCCAGTCCTTCGTCTGTGCCGATGATGTTGTCAGCCAGAGCCTCTCCGAAGCGCCATTCCTGATCGTTATACGAGTCTGACTGGAGCACATCGTACACGGCGTCCAGTGCCGACTGCATTTTATATTGTGTGTCGTAGAAGTTCTCATCGGTGGCATTGCCTGTTATTTCCTTGTCAAGAAAGTCTTCGCAGCTCGTTGTTAAAACCAATAAGCCGCACACAATCGATAGTTTTGTTAATATCTTATTCATGATGATTTCGGTTGAATGATATAAATTCTTTCTTCGTATGTTCAGAAATATAAGATGGCGCATTCGTTAGATACCAAGTTTAATGCCGAACGTAAAGGAGCGGGCTTGCGGGTAGTTGCCTTGGTCTACTCCCATACTGAGATTGTTGCCTTCAGTGCCTACCACCTTTCCAACTTCGGGGTCGAAGCCGTTGTAGGAGGTGAGGGTGAGGAAGTTGTATCCCGTAAGCGAGAATGCCAGATCCGAAATCTTCATTCGTTTGATAAGAGGCTGAGGTACGGTGTACGTCAGTTTCAGTTCTTTCAGTCGGAGATATGAGCCGTCGTGGATGAAGAAGTCGCTGGCGCGGAAGTTCCGTGCAGCATCACCATTGTCAAGATCGGGAACCTTAGCGTCGAGGTTGAGGGGGAAGAATTCGCGTCCCGATGCCAGTTGGCCCGACCAATGCTGGCTGCGGATATCGGCATACACGTTGCCTGCTCCCGCATTGTAGAGATAATAGTCGGTGACGTTGAATACTTTGTTGCCTGTCTGCCCGTAGAAGAAGGCGCTTAAGTCAAAGTTCTTGTATCCCACGGAAACGGGAACTCCGAATATAAACTTCGGCAATGGACTTCCGAGATAGGTGCGGTCTTCGGCTGTGATGTTGTTGTCACCGTTCAAGTCTTTGAAACGGAAGTCTCCAGGACGTGTGGTCTGCTCCGAGTCGTTCTTGCCCGGGTCATACTGTGCGCTGGCGTATATCTCATCCCACGAGTTGAAGATGCCGTCGGTGATATAACCGAAGAAGCATCCGATGGGAAGCCCTACGGCAGTTTTTGTCACGTAGTCAACAATGCTCGACTCGCTTAGGTACGAGCCATAGATGGGTTCGTTGCCCGTTCCCAGGTTGGTGACGCGGTTTTCAAGCCACGAGAAGTTGAAGCCTGCCTCGTAGCGCCAGTTGCGCCCGATGTTGTCACGCCATTTCAAGTCAAACTCAAGTCCGTAGTTGCGTACGGCTCCGGCGTTCGTCATAGGCGAGCTGTTGAGCCCTGCGCTGCTCACAGTGGGCACACGCAGCAACATGTCTGTTGTCTCGCGATTGAAGTATTCGCCCGTAAACATCAGCCTGTTCTCAAAGAAGGAGAAGTCGAAACCTGCGTTGAAGCTCTCACATTTCTCCCAGCGTATGTCGTCGTTGCCGAGGACTGTGGCGGTAGAGCCTTCCCAGATGCTGTGGTTGCCGAGTCCGTAGGAGTAGTTGAAACCTGAAGATAGGTAGGTGTAGCGTGCAAGTTCGTCGATGCGATTATTTCCGAGGATACCCCATCCCACGCGCAACTTTCCGAGGCTCAGCCAGTCGGCATTCTCCATCCACTCCTCTCCGCTGAACTTCCATCCGAGGGAGACGGAGGGAAAGACACCCCAGCGGTTTTTCTTCGAGAATTTTGAGCTGCCGTCGGCACGTACGTTAGCTTGCAGCAGATACACGTCGTTGAGGCTGTAGTTGATACGCCCTATGAATCCTATGGCTGTCCATTCACGGTCAAGACCATATGTTTTGTCTCCTGTGTAGGCACTTGAGAGATAGTGGAAGGCATCCTCGTTGCTGGGGGTGCCGCTGCGGTACGACTGCTGATAGCTGCTCTTGTAGCCTTCGGCAGTCTGTCCTGCAAGGATGGTGATGTCGTGATGCGAATCTTTCCAGGCGAACGTCAGTAGGTTGTTGATTTCCCATTTGTCGACGTTCAACTGGTACTTGTAAACCTGTGCCAGTGAGGTAGGCATCACGAAATCCTCGTTCAGTCCCCACACTTCGCTAAAGTTGTCGTCGGTTTGATGGGTGTTGTAGTATGATGTCTTGAACTGGTATGTCAGCACCTTCAGCAACTTGGCGTCGAGACTCAGGTTCATGTCGAGTCGGTTGCGGTTCATGGCCTCGTTGTCTCTGTCGAGCACGGCAAGGGGGTTGTTGCTGTACCAGAATCCCTTGTTGTCGTGCAGATAGGTCATGGGACTCTCGTAGAGAGCCTGTTTCAAAATGCTTGACGAGCCTTCGGGAACGCCTTCCCTCTGCTCGTTGGTGTATGACATGTTGGCGTTCATGCCCAGCCATTTGGCAAGCTCGGTGCGCACGTTCATACGAGCGTTGAGTCGGTCGTACGAAGACGTCTGGATGATACCTTTCTCGTCGTAGTAGCTCAGGCTGGTGAGATATTGTGTCTTGTTGCTGCCGCCCGACACGCTGATGCCGTGCTGTGTCTTGATACCGGTCTGAGAAATGGCATCCCAGTAATTGCCGGCTGAGTTGTTGCGAATGGTGTCGACGAGCAACTGCTTGTATTCGTCATAGTGGTATCCGCCGTTTCCGTCGGAGGTCATGTAGAGCTGCCCGTTTTCAGAGTAGCGTTTCGTGTCGTTGATGTAGTCGTACATCAGCGCATACTGTTCTACGTCCATCACGTCGATTTTCTTCCATGGGTTGGAGAATCCGACGTATCCGTCGTAGGTGATTTTTGTCTTGCCTTCCTTACCGCTCTTGGTGGTGATGGCGACGACTCCGTTTGCAGCGCGTGAGCCGTAGACGGCACTTGAGGCGGCATCCTTGAAGATTTCTACACCGTCGATGTCGTTGGGGTTCAGGTAGTCGATGTTATCGACGATGAATCCGTCAACCACATACAGCGGGTCGGCGTCGTTCACGGTACCCGTACCGCGAATCTTGATGGTTGTGTTGCTGCCGGGGGCTCCTGTGTTCTGTATGATGTTCACACCCGCAGCGCGTCCCTGCAGTGCCTGCAGCGCGTTGGCGACAGGCTGGTTGTTGATTTCTTTGTTAGAGATGGATGAGATAGAGCCTGTGATGTCGCTCTTCTTCTGCACTCCGTAGCCGATGACAACCAGTTCGTCGAGTTCCTCTACTGTTGTTGTCATCTGTACGTTGATGATGCGTCGGTTGCCCACCGACACCTCTTTCTTATCATACCCCATGTATGTGAAAACGAGGGTGGCACCTTGGCTGACGCTGATGCTGTAGTTGCCGTCGATGTCGGTCACCACTCCGTTGTTGGTGCCTTTCTCAAGCACGGTGGCACCGATGAGTGTCTCCTGACTCTTGTCGTCGACGACTGTGCCTGTGACGGTAATCTTTTGGGCAAACGAAGCCGATGTTATCAGCAGGGTAGCAGCGAGTAGCGTCAGTCTTTGAAACAATTGCTTAAGCATATCTGAACTATTTCTTTATGTAAGTATGAGTGTGAGTATGGTATGATTTCTCCCTTTTTGTTTTCACAGAGGGTGAGGAAAAAGCAGCTGAAAGCCGGTGTATGCCGGCTTTCAGTCACTTGCATGAGTTTGTTACTTCACGATTACCTTCTTGCCGCCCACTACGTACATGCCCTGGGGCAGTCCGTTCTGAGCGTCGTCGGTTGCCACGTTGCGGCGTACCAGCACGCCAGCCATGTTAAAGACATTGGTAGTCTCGGGTTCGGCATCGTTGAGGACTTCCTTTACCTTAGCCTCATCTTCGGCAATCTCTGCGGGGGTGCGGTATTCGGGCTCCAGATAACCCATGTCGCTCACACCGTCCCAGCCTTCCTTGGTGTACTTGTAGCAGTATACACGGTGTGTAGCGTCAGAAGCGAAGATGATGGTGCCGTCCAGGTTACGCAGGGTGTTAACCATGTCGCCTGTGGAGGCAGCGCTCGGGTCGATGTGTGGGCAGCACACGGGCATTGATGTCTTGCTGTCGAGGCGGTAGAGTCCTGTTCCGCGTCCTTCAGCCCACATCTCGTTGCTCTCATTCATCCAATAGAGGGAACCGCCGGCAACCACCTGCTCCTTCACCCAGTTGCTGTTGATGCTGGGGAAGAAGTCGCACAGCAGCCACACCTGGTCTGTCTCCTTCTCGCTGTCGAGGCACCAGAGCTCGCCTCCGTAGTTATCGGAGCGGGCAGCGTCGAATCCGTGAGCGGCACAGTACATATACACTCCGTCGAAGATACAGCCTGGGTCGCTATACGAGTTGTGGTCCACGGAGGGCTCTTCCTGCCAGATGTCGTAGATTATGTAGTCGCCTTTCGTCATGTTCGAGCCTGAAATCTCATAACCGTATCTGGGGTCGTAGCCGCGCCACCATATACGTCCCTGATAAACCTCCCAGCCGGTGCCGAAGGTGCCGGCGTGGTAGCCGATGCCGTTGGCGTCCTTTCCAGGCTTGGTGTCCTTAATCATGAAAGTGTGCTCGTCACCCTCGCCTCCGGGCTGCACGGCAGCGCCGGGCGTGCCGTCCGTTACCCAGGGCTCGCCTCCGAAGTCAGGAGTCCATGCCTGGAAGAAGCACTTCTCGTTGTTAAAGTTCTCCAGGTTGTCCAGTCCGCAGTTACGCGTCTGTCCCTCAATGGCTCCCTTCTCCCAGTTGATGTCCATCACCAGGTAGGTGCCCTCTTCTGTTCCGTCGGTCACCCACAACTCTTCGCCTGTCATCAGGTCCGTCTGGTCACCCTTGAAATAAACACGGCGTCCCACACGGATGTAGGCATGGTGTAGGGTGGTGTGGTCTTGTCCGGGGAAGTTCACCTTTGCCTGGTGCTTGCTGTTGCCATTCTCCACCACACGCTTGGTGCCTGCTACCGTACCATCGGTAATCCAGAGCCACTGCTGAGGACCGTTCTCAGGATCCCAGTCGACGCTCTCATCGTCATAAGCTCCGAACACGGCGCGTGTCTCATCCATCTGGATGAACCCCTTGGGGTCGCCGTCGCCGAAGGTGTAGCTGTCAACCAGCATGAAGGTTCCTTCCTCCGTTCCATCGCTTACCCATGTCTCTTGTCCTGCATCCTCGGTGTAGGCCGAGAAGAGGACTTTGTCGTTCAGACGTCCCAGGTAGCTGGGGTTGGAAGAGCCGGTGCCCGGCACGATGTCCTTCACCATGTGAGTTCCTTCGGTTGTGCCGTCGGTCACCCACAGTTCTTCACCGTGAGCGGCGTCAGTAGCAGCAAAGAAGGCATAGTAACCTTTCTCGGGGCTTCCAGCCACTACGATGTTCTTCTGTTTGTCGGCCTTGCGCTCGGGATTCACGTTGGCTGTAACGCCCTCGGGGAGCAGGTCGATGTACTCGCCGTCGTCTTGAGCGTTCACAACGGCAGGTGCTGCCATCAGGGCAGCCATAGAAATGAGTAAAAATCTTTTTTTCATAGGCTTCATTTTTTTGTTGATAAGAAGGTTGAACTATAGTGTTTTTCCGATTGCGTGCTTTTCCTTATTAATTTAAACACCGCAAATATAACGTTTTTTTTCTTTCAGTGTACTCACAAAGGCGATTTTAACATTTCAAAAAATAATCAAACGCTCTTTGCAATATCCATGTTCAACCTACTTACGGCTATTTGCATGTGATGAGGGAAAACCCGGCGAATCGGAATTATTACTTCTTAGAAGGTATGAAGCAAGTTCTAACCTATTTATGCGAGCCTGTCGAAACAAGCCTTATTCGCTCTCCTTACCTCTTCTTATAGGGAAGTAGCGCCCGTAGGTGAGCATACGCCACAGCCATTCCAGGGGACCGAAACGGAACCCTTGCAGCCACGCGCGGCTTAGCACCACTTGCAAGATGAATATGCCCAGTGCTGTCAGCTCCACCAGCGCCAAGTTCATCGATGCCCCAAGCCCGAAGCCAAAGCCGTAGAAGATGATGATGCCAGCCACCGAGTGCCCTATGTAGTTCGTCAAGGCCATGCGTCCTGGAGCTGCCACCCACTTCATTAGTCGCTGGCAACGTCCTCGCCTGTGCAGCAGGCACAGTGTGCTGATGTATGCCAACACCAGTGTAGTCACGCTCAGCGTATAAAGTAGGGCATTCATGGTGTCGCTCCACGGATGGCTATGCGTGGCGCTCCACGCATACAGTGCCGAGATGGGGATACCTAGCACATAAGACCATACGCAGCATTTTTTCAGCGGGAGCTCTTCCAGACACGCATACAGCTGGTGCTTGCCTGCCAGGTAGCCCAGAATGAACAGTCCCAACACTTTCAGTAGTCGGTGTCCTTCCACGAACTCCCACATCCTCTCCACAGCCCCCTGCTTCAGGAAGGCGAACATCTGCGGGTAGGAGTGCGCGTCGCGAAGCCATGTGGCGAAGTTCTCCTCCGTGATGCCCTCTGCCGCGGCCTGTTTCCACCAAGCGCGGTAGAAGGGAGCGCTGAAGTCTATGCCTGCATACTCCGTCAGAGCCACCAGGCCTATGGGCACCGTTATCAGCACGGCAGCCCATGTCAGCAGAGCCTTGTCACTGCATTTCACAAACAGCGTCAGCAGCAGCCCTCCTGTGGCGTACAGT
Source organism: Bacteroidaceae bacterium (assembly GCA_017650105.1). GTDB lineage: Bacteria > Bacteroidota > Bacteroidia > Bacteroidales > Bacteroidaceae > UBA1189. Next base: position 114,676 of record JAGCFO010000015.1, read on the forward strand.
AGCAGAATGTCGCCGCTCCACAGCAGCATCATGTGGCACAACCCTATCAGTGCGAGTATCGCCATCCTGCGGCAGAAGAGACGTTTCCCGTGGCGTGCTATGATAAGCGAGAATCCTAAGCCGAAGAGCAGCGAGAAGATGGTGTAGAACTTTCCGTCAATGAACATATACTGTGCAAAGCGTACCACTCCGTCCGCTGACGAGTGGGGCAGAGCCGCCCGCTCTGCCGGTGAAAGGAATGTCCACAGCGCAAACTCCGGCAGGTTAGCCAGCACGATGCCAGCCAGCGCCAGCCCCCTGAGGGCGTCAAGAATGATGTAACGTTCCTTTTCGGTTGTAGGGCCGAGGTGCGAAGTGCTCATGTGTTCAGTCTGTCACTCGTTTATCCTCTGCAAATGTAAGCCATTGAGAAACAAAATCCAACAAATCCCCCTACAAATCTTGACTCTTCCCTGAAAATACTACCCTAACCACTTTTGCCGAAGGCTTAGATGCGGAGTCGGCAACGAAACAGACACCTCCGCTTAAGAAGGGAGGAAGAAAGGAGGCAGGGATTCGCTTTTAGGTTTACTTTTTCTGTACATTGTTTATCGAGACTAACTCTTTCGTCCCTGCCTCCTATTATGTGCCTTTGGGTTACTTTATCAGCACTTTCTTGCCGTTTTGGATGTAGATACCTTGGGTGGGAGTGGTGACTGGACTTCCTTGTAGGTCGTAGAAAATGGTTTTGTCCATTATGGTATCGGCTGTGCCGATGTCCGTAGACAAAGCTTTAAAGTCTTCGGCTGAGAACAGGCAACTCTCACCGTCGTAGCAGCCAACGAAACGAGAATAGGAACCATCGTCTATTAAGTTTGCGAACTCAAATAGACCAAAGGAACTGCCTACTCCATCCACAGCATATCGTTTAGGCCAAGCCGGGATTCTTGCATCACTAAGGGCAAGAAAACGGTGACTTTCGTGGTTCCTGTCTTCCGTTTGTCCCACCTCGCTTACAATCATGTCGTTACATACGAACGCCCCCATTTGACAATGGCTCCCCTTCTGGACATTGAAATCATAAAGCGTCACCCACTGCTCCATTGGGAACGGCGCATAAAAGGCCGGATTATCGATAAGAGCATAAAGCATCACTTTTCCATTCTCCTCGTAGCCATAAGCATATAATTCCCTACCATCCATTCCGTCGGAGATAATCTCCCTGCAGTTGTGACCGTCAAAAGATACATTGTCGCCTACTTTCAAGACGAAGTCGGACTTTACGTAACCTTCCTTTCCGTCTTCTTCTCTCTGATTGTCTGGCTCAAGATGCTCATACCGCCAGTTGCGCCCCTCAGCAAACATTTTTTGTGCTTTCACCTGACTAATCGCTGATATTGATGTCAGCAACAACCAAAACAAACATATCTTCCTCATCTCTTTTAAAAAATTAAGGCGTTCTACTCTTTATTTCAAGTTTTGCTCCTAAAGAAACCGAGGTTCCACCGTGGAGTTCGATTGTATTTCCTTTTAACACTGTTCTACCATTTACAAAGCGAACCTCTCCTGTTTCCATCTGATTTGTCACATTTTTGCCAGCAATAATGACATCAGCCTCGATTTCATCGGAACTGGATAATAATCTGTTTTGAATGTAAATCAGGTTTCGTTCGTCAACAAGTGGAATTTTGTTATGACCTGATATGCAAACGGAAACGGCATCAGTAATTCCAGTAAAAAAGGCTGTTGAATCCATATAAGAAATAACGCTGTCGGTTCTATGGTCATAGAAGGTAATTCTTGCTATGCCTTCGCCTGTTTGAACATTTATACTATTAGCGCTTCTTGATATTGTAGCGTTTGAAAAAGATGTCGGAGTGTTTGTTCTTATTCGCATGCTAGGATCTCCAAAACAGTGAAATCTTTCTCTAATATACATACCACTTCCCCATGTTTCCTCCATTCGTTTGAACCCTTGCTTTAGTATATGGCCCAAGTAATAGGTTGGCTCAGGTGTTGGTGTAACATTTTGTGTATGGTAAGGGAATTGAGGAATCAAGCTGGGATTGGGCCAGATGGCGTCAATCATACCTTCTGTCAATGCATCGTCAAAACCAGAATAACCATCTCCGGTTGCAGCGAAAATGGCAACGCAGCCACCATCGCTTTTCCTTATGAATTGTTCTGCGAAACAGGTGGTGTCATTAAAGCAACCAGTCTTACAACACATGCTAAAAACAACCGGAAGTTTACTGTTGTTATGTACGGAAGATAGGAAATCAGAATGATACCAAGGATCTCGCCACCCCAGTGGGTGCCCATGGTCATTAAAAACCACACAGAATGTCCCTTCTGAGAGGCCGTTGTTTATATCCCCGCTGTTCCCATCCCATAAAAAGTTCGGTTTCTGTAACTCTTGCGGAATCTCCTCGCCAAAGGAATAACGCCCATTATTCCAATATTTTGGAGTGGCTCCAGGATAGGCATAATATACCCTTGAAACATTTTTTCCTTGCAGCATCAAATGGCTCCTTACCTCTTCAGCTGTTTTCACAAATCGCCTCTTGTCATATTGGCACAGAATGGAATCCATTCTATCTGGATCATTAATGCTATCACCGTCTTGAAAGAAAGCGCAACAGAGCGCTTTCTTATAAAACAAAGAGTCTGTTATGGGCGTACGCTCATAATCTAATATCTTATCAATAACGGTAACGGCCTCTGATGCGGTAGAAACAGACAATCGTCCATTGCTAATGGGAGATATATAATTATCTGAATTCAAGTATAAATAATCTGTAACATGTGTTCCTTTATTCATTGCTGGTACATCCTGATTATCACCTATGATAACCATAAAGGAAAGGTCGGGGTAATTTATTTTGGCTTCTTGGATGACAGTAGAAACTCCAGAGGAGGTCCATTGGCCCCGATTTTTCAAAACGATGTGAGTATTAAATCCCAACGTTTTTTTCCAATTAGCAAAACGATTGACAGCTTCAGCATATTCGGTTATGGAAATTATAAGATAATCTCTGTTGTCAAGACTTCTGTTGGGTTCGTTAGGCAACAAGGATTTGGTGTTATTTGAGTTACATAATATGGGGTAATTTAATGTTGTGTTAAATAAATAGGAATCTTTGGCAAGATTACTGTTTCGGTAGTTGAATAGTTTAACATTTTCCTCTTCTCTGTTGTATTTCACTTTATAGGAAATCTTGGTAAACAACCGAGCTTTGTTATTACGTAAGTCATATTGGATAGGACATACGCGGATATTCAAAAGGAAGGAATTACCATATTGTTGCGTTTGGTGCATATCCACCAAAGCCTGTGGATACAAACCTGTATAATCGTTTATTTGAGATACTTCAGGTTGGATAATGTCACTTTCAGATACAACATCCAGCTCATGCGCAGGCGACAGTACAATGTTCGTCTCAATGAAATCGCTGTCTACAATTTCTACTTGATAATTAACGGTATCGGGAATTACAAAAGAATCCCATCTTGTCGGAATGCAAGGTTTCCCTTCCTCATGATTTAGTCCAAATCCTGGTATTTTTAAATAATAAGTCCCTTCATTTTCGAAATTCTCTATTTTGATTATTTCCCCAAAGGAATATGTTACAACAAATCCGTCGTCTTGTTGTACGACATCACGAGAAGGCATCTCACTAAGGATTTTATCGACAACTCTTCCGCTTGGTAAAATGATTGTCTGCTGAGAGAAGCTGGTTCCCCACGTAACTACAAAAATCAAGAAAAGTAACAAATGTCTCATAGCGCTTTTATTGTTTGCACCCTTTTCCGCCGCAAAGATAAAATGAAACTTGAAAAGCTCTGTATCACGATGTTGAAAAGAATCCAACATGGAAAAACATTGTTGAGTTATTCCAAAAAGCAATAATTTGCAAATAAAGAATCGTTTCATTTTTGATAGATTATTGTCCCAACTATTTCGTCAGAATCATTCTCTTGGTATCAATCACCTTGCCGTCGGCAATGAGGGAATAGAGGTACATGCCGGCATCGAGGCTTCCGCCCTCGATGGTGACGGCGGTCTCGCCACGTTCAGCAACGGGATACTCGCTGATCTGCTTGCCGCTCATGTCATAGACATACAGCACGGCTTTCTTCACGTTCTCAGCTACAGTGCATGCAATAACCGTCTTCTCGGAGAACGGGTTGGGCGTGTTCTGGAACAGCTCCGTCTTCAGTCCCCGCAGTGCTACGGCGCTGGCAGGAGTGTCATCTTCAGTGATGCGTCCTCCCGTCTTGGCATCGTCGAGTTCCGCCTTCAGCTCCTGAATGGCACGGATGAGCACGGGGATAAGCTCTGTGTAGGATACGGAAAGGTAACCGTCGCCGACAACGCCCTCGTACACCAGGTTGGGGAAGATGTCCTGCAGTTCCTGTGCTATCAGACCGAAATGCTTATGCGTATAAGTTGGTTCGTCCCCTTCGTACGTATACACGGGATTGCCATATTCGTCCTCGCCTCTCTGACGGTTTATTAAGTTGTACTCAATGGGATTCATCAGCATAACCATGTCCAGCGAGTGCTGAGTGTCGGAAAGGCTCTTGATGTTTTTCTTCAACCGGTAGTCGGAACGGGACGTGATAGAACCGATAATTGAGCCAGTGGCAATGACATCACCCCTGAAGAAGCCCGCATAGCGACCGCCTACGTCATAGCCGTTGTCGTCCGACACAGACGAACCGTACACGCCGGCTCCGTTGCCCGTGCCGTGCAACGTGCCGAACACACCATAGTTGTAACCTGGTTTCCCTTTGCCTGCAATGCCATAGAGGCCAAAGGTACGGCCCCATGTCAAATTAGAGGAAGAACAGCTTTTGCCGTATAGACCATACGAACAACTGCTTTCTAAAGGATTCGTTTGAGCATAGACGGCATATTGATAACTGAGAGGAGGAGACATAAGGCCGTCGGGTACAGGAGGATAGACTGGAGCAGGTTCTTCCTCCAAGGTCTCGTCTACATATAAGCCATAAGTGTTGCCCTGCGACTTAATATGCGCGGTGGCAGCGCTTAAACCTTTTGAGTTAACGGCAAAATCAGAAACGACAGAGGCATTTCCTTCATATCCGACGGCAACCTTGCCTGTTTCTTCCACAACTAACTGTGCGTACAATCCTGCAGCAAACATTGCTGCAATAAAAAAGGTAAAAATCTTTTTCATGCTATTAATTATTTAAAGGTTAATACTATTCTTCTTCTAATTTCAAAACAAACTCTTCCCATCACCATTCATTGATAGTGCCGACAGAAGAACTGATGGCTGTTTCGTATAAAATTGCCCCAAAGAAAAGAAATTATTTTCTTTTTGTCAAGAAAAAAGCGTGACACAAAGCGTGACTTTTCGCGAATTGTGCTTTTTCTTGTGGGACACAAACCGCGACATTCTCTATTTAACGATTAATAAATCAGAAAGAAAGGTTTATGTATAAGATGAAAGAGATCTTCGGCAGTATATATTCCTCAAGATTACAGAAAGTTCATTTTCATTCCTATTCGTTTCCATAGTCGATGCGCTCTCTGCTCGTTATATAGCGGAAGGCCGCCATTCGCACACACATCTGCGCGATATCGGAACAGACAGAACGGAGCCATCGTTATCACTATCTCATAGCAGTCCAGTGCCTCGTCTTCCTCGATGAGGTAATAATACTCTCCTCCCATCTTCTTGCTCACGATGCTCAGACCGAATGTCGACAGCAAGCGCTGGCGATAGTGATAGAAGGTGCGTTTGGCGAGCCCGCGCCCATCGTCGATCCTCTTCTCTATCCACAGTTCGTTCAGCTCTTCATAGGTGAGACTTTTCTTTCGTACCAGAAAGTCAATGAGCCAACCCGCCTTAAACAATACGTTCAGTGAATTCATAATACCCGAGTTTTTAGGTTAGATTTCATCTTTCGTTTTCTCGCCATGCCAAAGCAAAAACCTTTCGCTTTTTCTTTGGTCATTTGGCTTAACGAAAACGTTGAATACAAACCTTCGTTTTATCAATAAATGAAAATTACGAAGAGGGAGCAAAAGTAAGACTCAGATTCTTCATCAGCAGCAAAAAACATGTGACACAAACCGTGACAATTTCCATTTTTTCACCAAAAAATCTTTTTGAAGAGCAACAAAAAAGAGTATGTTGAACCATCAACAAAAAAATTGGGAATCGTTTTTTCTATGTCTCAAAAAGACAAAAATCGCCCTTTTCATCGGGAAAAACAGGGTTTTTGGATAGTAAAAACCTCACGTTTTTTATTGACTAAGCCGAAAAACAACGCATAATGCTCATTATGAGGTGTTTAGTTATGTGTATGTGGCGAAATTTGCAAAAAGTCACTCTTTGTGTCACGCTTAAAATAAAGAACCATACTTTGATTTGTACTAATTTTGTCTGAGTAACCTTAAAAATTTCATCATTATGAAAAAATTTTATTTTTTGTGTTTTCTATTAACTGCGTGTTTAAACCTATTTGCGCAGAATGCACCTATCATTATTACTGACGATTCCATACAAAATCCTCAGTTTCCGGATAGATCTCTTGATCCAATCCCTTCTGCTACTTTGATTGATGGTCAGATCTATTTGACGTACTCAGAGAGTGCGCCATCCATCGTTTCTATCATCGATGTCAATACAGAGGATGAAGTATGGTACTACGAATATGGCAGCACAAATCAGGTGATTATCAATCTGGCCGCTGCAAACATAACAGAAGGTACCTTCCAGATTCGTATTTATATTTATGGAAGATGGTGGTGGGGCGAGTTTGTCCTGAACGATGAGGATGACTAACCGGTAACGACGCTATGGGCAGAAATGGGCAATGATAGTAATTGCCCATTTCTGTGTTTTTCAATTTAATGCCGTAGCAGTTGTTGAGGAGTTTTCGTTTGCGTTTGACAAAAGTTTTCGTATTTTTGCAAATACATTAAAACTGATATACCGAATATATGTCAAAACTAAGAACACACCAGAGGATCTCTTATGGATCTTTCTTCATCCTATTGCTCCTGTGCACGACCCTCTCGTGCCAACGCCAGCAACCGGCCAGAGACTATCTTCTGGACGTTGAGGAGGTGATGGAGACGAACCCTGATAGCGCACGTCGACTGTTGGATGCATGGCCCGATGCGCAACGTCTCACTGGAGAGAACCAGGCTCTCTACGCCATCCTGCGCACACAGACAGACTATAAGTGCTATAAGCCTATCACCGACTCGCTGCCCTTGATAGCCACACGCTATTACGGCATCCCCCGGCACAAAAACTATCACGCAGCAATGGCTTGGTATTCACTGGGATGCTATTATACAACCATGCGAGCTGATAGTCTTGGCATCATCACCTACTTGAATGCAAGGGATCTTTTTCCTAACACAACCAGCAAATACTACAGGCGAACAATACAGAATTTAGGGCAGCACTACCTCAATAAAAACATGCTGGACAATGCGATAGACGCATTTGAGAGTTATTATAGATTGGCAAAGGAAGAAAACGACTCAACACAGGTAGCTACAGCTGTCTTCTATCTTGGTGATGCCCAGATGCGAAAATTCAACTATGCTACGGCCGATAGCCTTTTCGTTGAAGTCCTGAATACACCTCCAACACCCTTTCATGCAAAAACAGCCTTGCTCGACAGGGCAAAGATAAAGATATTCTACAATAAGGACTACGGCACAGCGTTGGATATGCTTCGCACCTATAGGAAACTGCAAGCCAACGACAATTTATGTGGCGCCGGATTCTGTTTTATGGGCATGTGCTTTCAGCACCTCAACCAGCTGGATTCAGCTCGCTACTATTTTGACAAGTCACGAGTTAATCCCGACATATACGCGCAATATAACACGTTTCGTGGTTTGACGGAGGTGTCACTACTGAAAAAGGATGAAGCAGAAATCTTTGACTACTTCGACCGTTTTAGAATGGCGACAGACTCTATCCTCAAGCAAAGAGATATCGAGCATATTTCTGGCTTGGGCATCGCCCACGAGCTGGAAAACGAGAAGAAGGAACTCGCATATCACGCCCAACTCCTACGCACCGCCCTTCTTCTTGTTTCGGTCATCGCCATACTGTTGATTGCCTTCATCATCACTTTACGAAAGAGCCTTCAAAAATCCCGCACCCTTGCCGTGCATGAATTTCTCCGCAGGAGCGAGTTGGACGCAGCAAGAAAGGAGGACATCGCCTGGAGAGAATTGAGCCCTGAAAAGAAAAAGGAAAAGCTTGTCAACTATTCCGCCAAGCTTGCACAATGCCGCCTACTGTTCAGGGAGACGGCATCGGACAAGATACTGTTCAGCTGGCAAAAAGAGGATTCCTCCGTAAAAAGAAACAACCAGAATAAAACCGTCACGGGAGGTGTCAGGACACAAGTTATCGACGACATAGGCCAAACTTTCATCGATGTCATCCAAGACCTCATTCTGGATACGTACCCCGAAGCGCCCAGGCTCATCGAAAGTGACTGGCTATATTGCATACTATCCTATTTGCGTGTTTCACAAAAGCGGATTTCCGAACTGCTGTTTCTCCAGCCTAACAGCATCCGAAGGAAGAAGATGCGCCTTGAGCCCAAAGTGCCCGCAGAGATCCTGAACCTCTTCTTCAAGCCCTCGTCGATGCAAGAAGGCCTCCCGCCGCAGGATGACTCCGCTGAGGAGGAAGAACCGCCAGCACATGTCGTTGATACGCCAACGGACTGTTGAACGTGATATATTTGCTCAGGAACCATCAAACATAATAGTAAAAGCGATTTCAAGTCGGAAATTATGTTTACAGGAAAACAAGTGAAACATTTTATTTAAATTGGCACATAATGAATAATGAAATTGATGCTCTTGATTTTATTTCCATGTTGGTCGAGAGAAAATCTTTAGAACGCGAAATAGATGTTTCCTTTAATCGGATTAATAAGTTAAGAGAAGCACTTTTATCGGAAAATTTGCCTCATGATTTGGGGTTTTATGATTTTGAAGAAATTGAAGAGTTCTATCCCGAAAATGTAAAGGTGACGTATGATTATGTCCATATTGAGATGAGCGATAACTTTGCTCGTATAGTTAATAGGCGTACTGCTATAACTAAAAGTACTGGTTATATAAAAATGTTTGAACTATGGATGGATTAAAGGAAAAAAGGATTCTTGATAGTGTTCATGGATATATAAAAATCGAAGATATATATTGCAAGTATGTAGTTGATACCGAGTATTTTCAACGGCTTAGGAGAATTGAGCAAACGTCAACCAGAGCTCTTTTCCCATGTGCAAGACATGATAGATTTATTCATTCCCTGGGTGTATTCCATTTAGGTTCAAAAATAGTTGAGAACCTTAGTAAATACTATAAATCGGAGGAGATTGGATTTGATCTTGATATTATCTTCAATAGTTATAAAGCTGCTTGTTTACTTCATGACGTTGCTCATTCTCCTTTTTCTCATACTTTTGAAGCCTATTTTGATAATAATAAATCCAAGTTAAGAGACATTTTAAAAGGTATTGTTGGCTCGAAGGAATTTAGTGATGATTGGGATAATTCATCTGATAGATCGGTACCTCATGAACGAATGAGTGCTATTGTTGCAATATCAGTGTATAAAGATTTTTTGGAAAGAATAAATCATTCGGACACTGAACTGTTTGCAAGAATGATTATTGGGCTTTACTATAGAGATACGACGGTTGAGGAAAAGGCTTTTAGAAATGCAATGATCGACCTTATACATGGTGATGTGATTGATGCCGATGGTCTTGATTATGTTTGCCGCGACGCATGGGCTTCTGGTTATAGTACAACTCGTGTTGATGTGGAGCGATTGGTCAGTTCAATTAGGATTGAAAAGGATGATACGGGAAAATATGCTTTATGTTTTACTTCAAAAGCTCTAAATGAAATAGAATCTGTATTGAAAGTAAAAACATTTCAGCAGTACTATGTCATCAACCATCATACAGTAACCTATGAACAAAAGTTACTGGTGGAGTCTGTAAAATCAGCTGCGCTTCATCATATAGGATGTGACGAAAATCTAAATGATGCCGATTTGGATACCAAAAAAGAAAATGCAATTCGAAACCTATGCAGTATATACGCTTTCGTCAAACCGAATGAGAAGACTGATTTAGGTGTATATACAAAGAGTAAGGTTAGGATAGCTTTACCAATGGACGATGATTTTGTATTCTTATTGAAAGAGGTTCGTAACGATAAATATGTAAAGCAATGGCTGAGCAGACAATACGAACTCAGATCGTTATGGAAATCTAAGGCAGAATTTTATGCTCTATTCCCTGATTTAGCAAATACAAAATTGACGAAAAAAAGTTGGATTTTCCATAATGATTGCAGGGCTTTTATTTCGCAAAAATATAATATTCCAATTGAAGATATCTGGATTGAAAAAGCTACACCTAAGTATAAAGGTAACTTTGCCAAGAAGGTAAACTTGTATATTGACAATCACGTTGTCAAATATGAATCCTTGTTTCCAAAAGATATTCAGTCTTTTGAGCCTGCCTATAACGAATTCTTTTATATCTATATTCCCAAAGAAAAGGATATAAAAGAAATCCTTGCAGGGATAAAAGAAGAACTACCCAAATATACATTTGAGAGAGCATAAAAGCTCATTACTTGAATGATAATGAGTATTAGAATGATGGATTCAACAAGGAACAGTATTGCCAAAAGTATGGGAAGTCTGATAAAAAAGTGTTTTTGATTTGGAATAAAAAAACCACATAAATGTCGTGTATAGAGCTATTAGCTAAAACAAGACCTATAGAAAATGCTGGCTCAAGATCCTCCAATCGATTTGATTATCAGATAAACTGGGGGCTCCAGAAACTGCTGAGACTAGAGGAAAACGATGAGGACTACATTATGATTTTAGATTATCATGATGATATAGTAATTTGCAGTTCCGACAAACAATCTGACTTCATTGATTTCTACCAAGTAAAAACTAAAAAGGCTGGTCAATGGAATCTGAGTGCTTTAAACGGTTCTGCGAATTATCTAGGAGATGGCGATAGTGAACATAAAGAAGATGGTCTTAGTATTCTTTCGAAACTTCTAAAACATACGAAGACGTTTAGCAACAGTCGTAATTTGTTCTTTGTGACTAATTCGTCACTTTCTAAACGCGTGTTTTCTCGTTCTGATGATTATGTCCAGTTTAATCAATTAACGGATTCTGCAAGGACCTTTATCAAGAAGATTATAAATAAAGAACTTGGAGATATAGAGGATTCCGCATTTGAAAAACTTGTTTTTATACAGAACCAAATGAGCATCGGTAGCTTCAAGGAAACTCTTTTAGGTACGCTTAGCCAATTCCTTAAAAATAAGTTCAATCTAGTGACTGACGTTAATGCGGTTTATGATACTCTTATCAGTGAGTTACGCAAGCGTAACGACTATGAGAATGAGATAAAGAGTCCAGAAGACCTTGTAAAACATAAGTCCATCACTCATAAGGAATTTAGCGGGTATCTTAATAATCTGACAATCCAAAAAGAATTTGAAGAACTGAAAAAAAGTATTCTTGACGAAATAGATGTTGATGTTAGGTTTGCAGAAAAGCATAAAATAACAGAAAGTTTAAATACAATTTTTCAAGACTCGCTCAATTATGAAAATGATGAACTTTGGAACCTCAGATCAGAAATTAGGAATAAAATGAGTGTGACTGATATTTCAGATGACTTGAAAGGTCTTTGGGACTATGCTAATAAGATTTTTGTGGCATTAATGTCAACGTACAATAATTATAAACAACATTCTGATGTTTACATCAAATCTCTAATACTTTATGTATATGTCCAAGACAACCAGCGAATCGTATAAACGACTCATAAGAAATTTAAGGAAAAAGAAAAATGAAAAATATTCGATTCCAAAAGATAAAAATACTCTCTTATTCGGAGAAGAAAGCAAGGATAATAAATCTGGACTCTAATTTTGTTCTTATCAAAGGAACCAATCACGTTGGCAAATCTTGCGTGCTTAAGTCGTTATACAGGGCACTCGGAGCGGAAATCAAAAAGATGCCAGATACATGGGATATGTCTACAATAATCCTTATACTTAATTTTACTATTGATTATATTCGCTTTAAGTCTTTACTAATTGGTAACGATTTGTTCGTTTTGAATCCAGATGGCTCAATTCGTTTTAAAGAGAAAATCGGTAGTGAGTCTTTGAGTGAAAAAATCAACTCACTTTTAGGTGTTAATTTGAGACTCGTTGATAATTCAGACCTAAATATTCCAGTTGGCGCAAATTTCATGCCTTTTTACATAGATCAAGATGCAGGTTGGAGTGAGGCATGGTCTTCTTTTTCCAAAGTCGGCACTCTTGGTGACAAGGCAAATACAAGGCTTTATTTGACAGGTATCATAGACGATGCATATTTCACCTATAAAAAAACGTTGTCTTCTGTAGATAAGGATTTGAAAAAAAACTCAAGTGATCTCCGCTCATATCAGTTACTTTCAGAACAAGTAAGAAGAAAAATTAAACCTCTTCAACTCGAGTTTGATATCAATGGCTTTAGGAACAGAATTAATTCATATTTAGAGAAGCTAAAACAACTGAGAGAAATTCAGAATATGCATCTTAGATTGATGCAAGAGCTTTACTCAAAAAAAACGTATATTGAATTAAATATTGAACAACTGAAAAAGAACATCAAAGAAATAGAAAAAGATTTTCTGTATGCTCTCAATTTAGAAGAAGTTATAGTTTGCCCTACTTGTGGGGGGCAATTTACCAATGATATTTCAAGTCGTCATGAGTTAATGAGAGACGAATACGTTTGTCGTGACATGGTGATTCATTGTAATAATGATTTAGACAATGTTATGAAACAGATTGAAGCTGCTGTTAAAAAATTAGAAGATATTAATACCGCTATCGAGGAAACACAGAATCTGATAAAATCAAGTAATGATGAAATTAGCTTAGAAGAAGTGATTGAAGCAAAGTCAAGAGAACATATGCTTGATTTGATTACAATGCAATGTTCTGAACTATCATCAAAAGTGGAAAGTTTGCAAAAGGAGAAGGACAGACTTGAAGTGATGGTCAATGCATATGAAGATAGCGGACGAAAAGAGGAAGCTGAATCTCTGTTTGCAGATTATGTTGTTGCTGCAACAAAATCAATGGGATCTTCTGTAAAACAAGAAAAAACTCGTTTCGGTGGTAGAATAACAGCGACAGGCTCAGCTCTTCCTGTGAGTGTCATAGCGCATACTTTTTCTTATCTTAAACTAATTCAAAAGTATTCTGGTCCAATATTCATGCCTGTGGTCATAGATGAGCCTAAACAACAAGGACTTCAGCAACAAGGCTTAAACTTATTAATAGCTTATATGCGAAAAACAATTCCTAAGAATGGGCAACTTATAGTATCATTAGCTGATGATAAGAATATTGACATGCCATCTAATGCTTTGGTTGTGAATTTAGACAAAACAGGGCGTGTTCTTATTGAAGATGATTTTGAAGAAGTAAAACAAGAAATAGATAACATTCTTGAAAAAGACTTCCAACGAATGTGGAATGCTTAACGTTGACAGCGGTTACACTCTGTTGTATGGCTTAACATCTGTCTTGCTATTGGGTCAAAAAAGGACAAAGCGCATGAAGACAGAATGGGAGTTATACAAAGTTGGGAAACAGAAGAGGCGGGTTTGATGAGGTAGCATAAATAGACCTAAGTTAAGACTCTTTTTATTATACTTTATCCTTAGGGAACTATTTCTGTCGTCGATAGTAAGATTTCCGTCAGAGAAAGAATATACTTTTTGTGCTTAAAAGAAATATCTACACATACAAAAAACCAGATAAACTATATTTAAATGTTCTTAGTTCTCCATGTTTACTTTATTATCATCTATATTCACGCTTTTCATCACGATACGCGAAAACTCGGCTCCTTCTGCCGATGGAACAGTCAATTCCGTATCCAGTATCATATATTTGTCTGAAAGATAACGCACTTGAGCGTGAAAATCCGTCAAAGGCTGAAGACGCCCAACGGAAAACGGCCAACCAAGAGTAATTTCAGATCGAGTGGAATCGTAGTTCCAGTTTATTTTCCCATTGAGATAGAGACCTGGTGCATAATACCATTCAACCGAATCTTTACCAAATAATAGAATATTTTGAATGGAAGAATGCAGCCAACTTATCGCAGCGAGATGATCGTATTCGAAAAGGTAATGATCGGCTCCCTCCGATTCGTAGCATTGGTATACGGAGCCAACCACAAAGGCTCTTCCCAGCAAAGCCGCGGTGAATTCATCGGCAGATAAAGGGAACTGCGCGAAGTCTTCCGTACGGATTCCCGCGAATGGAACCACGTCCGTTACGAGTGGACCATCAAGTTTCCGCTCTGCCTTCAAGACAGCCTCGTTTGCCTCCTTGGCAGTGTAGACTACACGTAGAAAACAGTCTTGTGGCATTGTGCCGTCAATACCATATGTCAAATCGGAATTATAATCGTAGTCAACAATCACACAGGAAACGTCGCAGTAGATAAATCGTCCCGTACGTGTGCCCACCTCTCTTTCAGCACGTGTAGGGAGATTGAGGCTGGCAGGCACAGCGGATCCGAATAGTTTCTGAAAGTAGTCTGGTCCATCAGCAAAGGGTGCGTATTCTATTTCAACACTGCCATCGGGAAGAAATGTGTATGCTTCACGCCAACAATCGAGGATCAGTTCGGGAGCGTCATAATACTGGCTTAATTCATCCGAATAGTCTTTTACCACGTGTATGCCCTCCTCGCAGAAATGGTGGTACATATTATCGAATCTGGCGTTCTCGTCTTTCCAGTTATAGCGGAGTTCTTTTTCTTCTGTAGATGGCCGTATCGGTTCCTTGTAGAACACCGAGTCGCCCGAGGTGTAACAGACGAAAATATTCATAGGGATATAGTACAAACCTCCTACCGTGTTAAGAAGTTTCTCCTTACCGACACCTTCAATTTCTAGCTGATTTACAGTTATAGATGTACCAGGGACATGATCAAACCAGTTTTCGGGAGGATTTTCTTCCGTCTGCTGCTCACAAGAGACAACGAGGAGAAAAAATAATAAAAAAGACAAGAGCTTTTTCATAGTAGATTAATCGTTTGGGTAAATATCTATACAAAAAGAACTGAATCTAGAATAATTTATACCATTTGGAGCAGCATAACATCCAGAATCTAAACTCTGATAACTATTCATGTCAAAGACGTTGTTAAGGAAATATCCATTAAAAAGGCCATATAATCCCCAATTAAAATGATTATAATATAAAGTACGATTATATTCTCTACTTAAAAGCTCCATTACAGGAGAACCCTGCATTCTACGGTATTCTAGAACATACACATTAATTGCTTTATAACCGTCTACATTCCACATATGACTATCTGAGTAATTAGCGGTTTCTCCTGCAATTATTGCGGGATGCCCATTCCGCAAAGCAGTTCGCATTTCACTTGCATGACTATTAGAATAGTTGTAATAAGTGACATAATGAAAATCCATTTGAGTTAATGCACTTCTCAAACCATATTCTGTCGCTCCAGAGTTATTACCAAGATAGTTTATACCACAGTACTCGCCGACTTGCCTCGTTAGATAACCAAGTTGATTATGGATATTGTTGCTATTTGCGCAATTAATAAAATGTAAGGGATCGTTGTGTATACGGACCAAATTAATACTGTCCCAATCCAATGTAATACTTGAAGAAGGATAATTTCCTTGATATGTTAATTGAATGGAAGAGGGATATTCATAATAACTTAGCACTTGCATAATGGATATAGCTGCACATCCTGCCGCTACAGATGCTCCATTCGAACTTTTGCAAAAGCGATTGAAAGGGTCCTGTTGATGCCAGCGAGCAAAAAATAATGGACCATATTGTCCAGCATTTACGTATTCCTCTTCATAAATCAATTCATACATCGGGTCCAATCTCATGGGAATACTGTCGTTATTGTCAGATGTTAACGAAGAATCCGACATGCAAGCGTACATCCGGGCAAGATCCATATAAATGCCCAAGCCAATATTCTCTTCTTCAGTAGATTCGTCATACACACCTTGCTCCGTAACCGCAATTAACCCTTCAGTCCTTTTGTTGGCTGACACGACAGCAAATCCGGCATTGTCTTCGTAATTAAATACGTAGAGTATTGTATCTGCGTCTTCAGTGCCACGAGTAATACCTTTTGACGTGATGATTTTTACATTGTCAGTAACAACACGTCGTATTTCACGTTCAGCGCGAGTATTAATTCCTGTTTCTAACATTTCAGCAGCTTCCTGGGCAATTTGCAAGGCATCTGAAAAACTGCGCTTTTCGAACACAGTTTTTTGTACATCTTCTCTTTTCATTGTTTCAAGAGCAATCTCTGATTTTTCACATGATACAAATGCCATTCCGATGGCAAAAATAATAAAAAGAATCTTTTTCATCGTGTTTTATCCATTTTGTTAGTAATAATAATCAATCGTTTTCTTCTAACACGACCTTGCCCTGTCACCATTCACTGAAAGTGTCAACAGGAGAGCCGGTGATTGTTTCGTATATTGTTCTTCATTCAATTTGCAAACAAAGAAAAGGAACTGTTTTCTTTTTACCAAGAAAAAAGCGTGACGCAAAGCGTGACTTTTCGCAAAATTCGCCTGTTTTTGCGTGACACAAAGCGTGACTTTTTGCATTTTGGGCATATAAATGGTTTCGGGAGACGTGAAACAGAAACTGAAAAGCATGGTGTTTTGTTTTCGTGATAAATAGAGCGGCTTATAATCCCATAACGGGAACGATAGAGGGTGTTTAAGCTCAGCCGATGGAGGGAAAAAAAGAATTTTTCGAGATTCTTTTTGAGTTCGGCAATGTTCTGGCACGGCCCTTACGGATCTTTGCAGCATCTTAGGATGGAAAGGGTGTGGCACGGGACGGTTTGCCGTGTGTCTGGCTCATCAGCGGTGGGAGAGGAGAGTCTGAAAATGGACAATCGCGACAGAGGGATGCTCTGAATGGCACACACAGAGTGCGTGCCAACATCTTGGCAAAAGTTGTGTTGGAAAGAGTAGATTTTCATCGAAAATCTTGGTTGTAATGATGAATTTAAGTACCTTTATATCAGTATTTAATCAACAGGATATGAATAGGAATTATCAATTTCAGCAGGTAGTGTTCTCCGTTCCCGATGGGTTCAAGGTACGCATGTATGGCAAGGCCGAGCTGGCATTGCTTTACTTCCCCCAGGCGGCAAATAGTGTGAATGCCCGGCGTATGCTCATGCGCATGCTTGTGCGGTGCAAGGAGTGCTATCGGATGCTGTGCTCGATGGGTTATCAGCGTGGTCTTCACACGTTCACGCCGATGATGGTGGCGTGCATCGTTCACTACTGCGGAGTGCCGCCAGATTAGTGTAGCGACAAAAGGACGCCTTTGTGAAGGCTGATAAGCCGAGCGAGAGCAATTCAGGGCGAAGCTCAATCGGGAAATCGGGTGATTGACTAATTGAGGAATCGAGGAATCGACTAACTGAGGAATGGAGTAATTGGGGAATGGAGGAAGCAATTAAACGCTTCAACGATTACTCGATTCAACAATTCCAGCTACAACAGTTCCTCAATTCAACAATTAGACAAAAAGGATAATCGGTCTTCTTAACATCGGCTGCGCGGACATCAAATATGCCTGTCTCAGAGTTAAACGACAAGATGTTGTTGTTTAATAACACTATATTGGCGCTTTGGAAATAATCGGATGATCAAATAATCAGATGATCAGATGATCAGGTAATCAGGTAATCGGATGATCAAATAATCGGATAATCAGATAATCAGGTGATTAGGTGATAAAGTAATTGCTTTTGGAGACCAAAAACAAAAAGTCAGAATGCCAAAATGCCAAAATGCATATAGTGTCTTTTTCTGCGGACACATGCCATTCAATAATACATAACACTTTTCGACATGAATATAAAAAGTAACTTTTTCAAGAGCTGGATTCCTAAGGAGAGGCTCGAAGAACAACATGTGTGTGGGGGTATCAGCGTCATCTACGACGACTTTGGCAACGAGGTGCCACCTCCGCCCTCCGACTTGTACTACACGCGTCTGCCTACCTTCTATCATCGCCTGCTGGCCATCTTTCCCGACGAGTATGCACGTGCCGTGGCTTTCGTGTCGGCGCTGACCTGTGTGAGCAGTGCTCTCGTCAACTATACCACGCGTGTGGGCTACAAGCGGATGTCGCCGTCGCTGATGGCTTTCATCTACGGCTCGGGCGGTCAGGGCAAGGGCGCCATGGATGTGGTGCAGCACATCACCGACGGCATCGACGAGCTGGTGTGCGCGGAGACACGCAATCAGGAAATGCTCTACAAGAAACGTAAGGAGAAGCATGACCTGCTGCTCCGCCAACGTAGCCATCGCGACATGGAGGAAGTGGCAGCAGACGACATCGCCGACATGCCCGACCCGGTGCCGGAGTTCTACCCCCGATGGTACAAGGTGGGCTCGAAGTTGACGGCAGCCTCGCTGGAGAAGCTTATCGTGGGGGCAGGGCGATATCCGCTTCTGTACGTTTCGACAGAGGTGAAGACGCTCATTGCCAGCAACAAAAGCAAGAACTTCGGTAATCTGCTCGACATCTTCAATAAAACGGCCATGGAAGAGCCTGTCACCAAGGATCTCTCCACCGACAACATACACATCGGCAACCCTCATCCACGCATGGCACTGCTGGTGTCGGGCGTTCACGATGACCTGGCGAGTTTCTTCCCCTACGGCACGGACGACGGCGGCCCCTCACGATGGATTTTTCAGGGGATCCCCTCGTGGAAAGGTGCCTATGACGACCCGTCGAACGATGAACTGGAACGCAATGAGCTAGTCATTGAGGAGAGCAAAGAACTGCTGACAAATATCTATCAGGAACTCTACACGCACACCGACAGGCATCTGGAGCTGGTGGTGGGTCACCGGCTGAACGAGCGTTTCAACGAGTGGATGAAGGTGTTCAAGGAGCAGATGCTGAACCTTAGTCCCAACGACGATGTCGCTGCCATGTGCAACCGTCTGCGCATCCTGTTCAGGAGGCTGTGCATGCAGTTTCAGCTGATGAAGCACATCGACCAGCACGACGGCGAGCTGGTGTGGCCCGAGAAGAGCAAGCTGCACCTCGACGAGGAGGTCTATGATATGGCTGCCGACTATGTCTGCTATAACGCCAAGCAGCACATACATGTATATAATCATTATTTGCGTATCATCCCCGAGGCGAGACCCACGGTGGATAACAGCAGCAGCCTGACCTCTTTCTACAAAGACCTGCCCGAGGGTATGGAGTTCACCATTGCCGACGCTTTCAAGATAGCCCAGAACAAGGGATATACATTCTCTGAATCGAAGATGCGCCGCGCGTTCGCTACCTGGGCGCACGGGAATGTGAGTCTGCTGGCGAAACGGAAGGTGGGGCCGGCGTCCTATTTCCGAAAAGAGGACAAAGCGCTTCCTGCGGAAAAATAAGACACTATGTGCATTTTGGCATTTTGGCTTTTTGCTTTTTGCCGAGCATTGATAATCAGTAATTTGGTTTTTTCATGTTCCTGTTCATCTTTTTCTATGGCGACATACGAGATCTATCCCCGGTTGGCTCATTATAGGGAGCTGAAAGAGCTGTATGCGCAGGGCTATAATGCTGTGTGTCCGCAGTGCGGACAGGGCTTTGGCCATAGCACTCATCGGGAATGGGCACGCGAATATAGCTGGGTTCCCTACATCGGTGCAGACGGCCGGCCCATCGATGCGGCTGTCTGTGGCAAGTGCAACCATGCACACAGCTGCAACTATCATCTTCCTCCCAGACTGTACTATAGCAAGTATGCTGATGCCTCCGGTGTCAGGGAGCAGGTGCGGCGCATTGTCGTTCCGTTGCCCAACGAACAGCAGATAGCTCATTACTATGGTTCCATGGCATCCATCTACGCGCAGTCGCAGGAGAACGCACCCGACTACTTGTTCACGTTCCTGTGCCGACTGTTCGACGCCGAGGCGGTGAGTGCGGCTTATAGGGCACTGCATATCACCGCCAGCCGTGACGGCAGCACGGTGTATTGGCAGAAGGACGAGCAGGGACGGCTACATGCGGGTAAGGTGATCCGTTACAGTCTGGCGACAGGCAAGCGTGACAAGGGTGCCGGCGGGGTAGGATGGGTGGGCAGCAGCAGCGCTTTTGCCCGCGTGAGTCGTCCGCGCGGAGTGTGCCAGTGCCTGTTTGGCTTGCACCAGCTGAACGGGCTGAGTGACGCGGCACGCCTCTTCCTCACCGAGGGTGAGAAGGCGGCACTCTATGGCAAGATTCTTCGCCCCGATGCGGTGTGGCTGGCCACAGGAGGCATGCAGAACTTCAAGGAGGATATGTTGGAGCCGCTGGCGAACCGACGTGTGTGCGTGCTGCCCGATGCCGATGCGCTGGATGAGTGGTGCCGGAAGGCTACCTTGCTGAACGGCCGTGGCTATCACCTCGATGTGCCGTCGCAGTGGATCCTGCGTATGATAAGTCCGCCCCATGCGGGCACTAATCACGACCTGGAGGATATGTGGAAAGATTTTAATTTTTTACGACTATGAAAATCAGTTACATCTACAATGGAAAAGTAGTGTCGAGTGATACGACCGAAATATCGGCAAGCGTCGTCATAGCCCGACTGGTGCGTCGCTTGCGCCATGAGGCGGGTATGGACCACCAGCAGATGGCGGAGTACACGGGCATCCCACGCAGTACACTGCAGTATCTGGAGAGGGGAGAGGGAAACCCGACCGTTGAGCTTATCGACCGCCTGTTCTCGAGCCTTGACATAGACATACGCCTGCTGTTGCCTGCATGGAAGGAGGCTTCGCTGTTTGCTCCATCGACGGACTCGTCGAGAAGCGATCGGGAGGCTATACATCCGTCGTGAGCCATGCGGTGACAACTGGCGGGCATCTTATGGAACTATCATTTACTCCCCATTTAACTCCATTTTATAACTAAAATTATTTCATTAATCCTTTATCGCATTATGAACGAACAATCAGAACAAAGCCCTGTTACGCAGAGCACACCGACAAACACCGTGAACAACCCTCAGCGCAGCCGTGGCGGCACGTTCGTCGCTGCCGGCAAACGGCGCAGCGAGTATGCTATGGATCCCGATCCGGAGACCATCAGGGCACTGCGCAATGCCTTGGGCGACTATTGGGAGAAAGACCTGGACTACTACCGTAATTATTTCCTTATACGCTGGAATCTCTATGCCATCGTCGACTTCGACAATGCATCGCACGAGTGGCGGTGGACTATCCATCGGCTCAGCGGTGACGGTGCTGAGCAGACGGCCTCGCCCGTGACAGCGGCCGTCAAGAGCTACGACACCTACCGCCAGGCACTCGATGCTGCCATCCGTGCCCTCGCCAGCTACTACACCACGCTGAAGACATAGAAGAAAGGTGTGGGGGAGAAAATCGTGGGAGGCACACGATATATAGATGATAACAAGGTTTATCGGTGCCCTTTGCTTATGGCATTTCTAATGATGCATCATGGCTGCGAGCGAGAGTCATTAACAGATCCTTTTTATCGTAAAAAAAATAAAAAGCAGATTTTTTGCTCATTCGATTGAAATTTTCCGTAAAAAAATTACGGAGATTGAAATGTTTGTTGTATTTTTGTGCCAGAAACCAAATGAAAATAGCCATGCTTATCAAATTTGCTGTAAAAAACTTCCGAGGCTTTGCCGAGAGGATAGAATGGGATTTATCTTCTCCTAACAATTACACATGGAGTAAAGATGTTATCAGTGATGGTATCATAAAGAATGGAATTATCTATGGTCCAAATGGAGCAGGTAAAACTAATTTCAGTTTAGCTTTATTTGATATTATTAATCATTTAACTAATTTAAAAGCTAGGATAATTGACTATCAACAAAACTATGTATACGTTGGAAATCCTGGGTCTGGAGTTCATTTTGAATATACGTTTAAGTTTGGAAAACAAATAATAGAGTATCAATATATAAAAGATGCTCATGCGGTTCTAAAACAGGAACGGCTAACAGTTGATGGCGTAGATGCCTTTAATAGGAATAATAGTACCTTTTATTTAGATGAAAAACAGTTTCCAATTAATCCATCAGCCAAAAGAGATCTTCGGGATAATTCGAATAACATATCAATTGTTAATTATTTACTTAATGCATATCCATTGTCAAAAGACCATTATTTAATTAAACTAAGTGATTTTGTGAATTCGATGCTCTGGTTTAGAAGTGTGCAAGGTAATACTTTTATGGGGTTAGAAACAACCCCGACCTTTTTAGACGAATTCATTATTAAAAATAACCTTGTAGAGGATTTTCAAAAGTTTTTGAAAGAGATAAGTAATCAGGATTTCAGTTTTGTTAAACCTCAAGTTAATGATAAAGCCCTTGTTTGTAAATACAAGAAAGGGACCATTCGTTTTGATTTAATAGCGTCAACAGGAACGCATTCTTTACGCTTATTGTATTATTGGCATAAGAAGATGGATAGAACTTCCTTTGTCTTTATTGATGAGTTTGATGCGTTCTATCACTTTAAGTTAGCCTTTGAGGTATGCAAGCTACTGTTCAACCTCAAATGTCAAGTTTTTACATCATCTCATAACACCTATCTGATGACAAATGATTTGTTGCGTCCTGATTGTAATTTCATCTTGCAAAACAATAAGATAAAACCTTTACAGGCTTGTACAGAAAAGGAATTACGATTTGGCCATAATATAGAGAAAATCTATAAAGCAGGAGCATTCCATGTTGAATAGTGAGCAACATCTTTTTATATTTGAAGGCGGCCGGGACGAATCGAGATTTGTCGATTCGCTTGAACAATGCTTCCTCGGAGAGAAAATTTCCGTGAAGTGTGCGTATGAGGCAGAGATCTATCAGCTGTACGAACAGCTGAAAGGGGATGGCTTCTCTATTGATATGGTTGAGCTGTTAAAGGAACGTAACGCAAAAAATGCCAAAATCCTTAAGGATTATACTCGTGATAGTTTCGCATACATCTATTTATTTTTCGATTACGATGCTCATTCTTCGCTTGCCAGTGATGACAAACTAGCAGAGATGCTCAATTTCTTTGATAATGAAACAGAAAATGGACTGTTATATATCAGTTATCCCATGCTGGAGGCTATTCGCCACTACAAAGACATGGGCAGTTTCAAGGAGCTGACGGTGAAATGTAAAAGGGCAAATTGTATCTATAGAAACGATTGTGAGGATGCAGACACATGCATGAATGAACCTCACTATAAGACATTTTCTGCGCAAAATTGCCGTCCGCAAATGGTCAATATCAATAAATACTCAAAGGAGATTTGGAACGAACTGATACTCGCCCATATATACAAGATGAACTATCTGGTGAATGAGGTGTTTGAGTTTCCAGCTAAGACAGAAACACAAAGCACGGTATTCAGCAAACAACAAGAGAAACATATTAACCACAGGTGTCCAGAAGTAGCCGTACTAAGTGCATTTCCTATCTATGCATTGGATTATTTTGGGGTTGAGACACTAAGGAAAAAACTTATAATGTAAAAGGGCTATAGGTGTTTTAAGAATTGTAAGGTGACAGGTATGAGCCACCCTCTTCTCGCAAAGCGAAGGTGAGGGTGGCTCTCTTGTTTCGTTATTCCAAGCACTCTCTAATAATCAATGGGACTACTTGGACATAAATCAAGTTCTAACGGCTTCAAAAGGGACTGTGCTGCGGGGGCGTGGCGTAACTTTGTGGCGTGATTCGAACCACAAAAAACAAGTATTAATCCATCAAAAAACATTATTATGGCAATTACCTACAAGGTACTGAAGTGTACCAACCCCAAGGGTCAGCAGGGCGTGCTCTACGCCTCTGACCGCGCAGTGAAAACCGGTGACTACTCCTTTAAGGAGCTGGCCGAGGATATCCAATTCTCGACCACCGTGACTCGTGCCGATGTGGTGGCTGTGCTCACCGCTGCCCAGGAGTACATCAAGAAGGGCCTCCTCGCCGGTCAGCGCGTGGTGCTCAACGAGATTGGTGCCCTACGTCTCAACCTCAAAGCACAGTGTTTCCGTCAGAGCGACATCTCGGCCGATGACTTCGACCCCTCTACGAAGATCAAGGGTGTCCGTGTGAGCTTCCGCCCCGAGGCATCACTCATCAAGAACCTGCGCGCCAACTACAGCGTGAAGCGTATCAGCAGCCCGCTGATGGCATAAGGAAGAAGCTCAGGAGCCTCCCCAAAGTCTCCTCCTCAAAGAAGGGGCTTAGGGCGGGGCTCCCATACAATCAACAAAAATCGTATATGCTATGAAAAAAGACATCCCATGGCAACAGATCCTGAAAATCGCTATCGCTGTGTTGACGGCAATTCTCGGAACGCTCGGCGTACAGAGTTGCCTTTGATCACGATTCTGCTAACCACCCTCACGGCGCTGCTGCTGATCGGTTAGAAAGGGTGATTATCCGATTATTTGATCATTTGATTATTTGATTGAGCTTCGCTCTAAATTGCTCACGCTCGGCAGATCTTTAGCGAGCTTAATTCTGCTCTTGCTCAATCGCAATTTTATCCGATTATCTGATTATTTGATTATTTGATTATCTGATTATCCCTATGCCTCCTCTTATCATCATCGACAACGGCCATGGCGTGGACACGCCAGGCAAGCGTTCGCCCCGCTGGCCCGACGGTACCCAGTTGCTTGAGGGGTTATGGACGCGTGAGATAGCAAGTCGTGTGTCAGAGTGCTTGCAGGTTCAAGGCTACGATGTTCGCCTGCTGACACCTGAGGACGAAGATGTGTCGTTGCCCCATCGCGTGCGACGAGCTCGTGAATGGGTGGATGAACATCGGCAGAAAGGCGGTATCCCAGCCCAACGTATCCTTGTCAGCATCCACGCCAACGCCTCGGGGTACTATGGCGAACATGTGAACCTCGATGCCTATACGATGGATGATCTCCTCCTCCGGCATCCGCCCAGCGGTTGGGAGGCCTTCATTCATGGCGCCAACGTCAACTGCCGTGAACTGGGGATGGAGTTCTATCGTCAGGCACTCGACATGCTGCCCGAACGCTTTCCTGTCCGTTCCCGCTACGGCAATGCCCGTCGGGGTTGTCCCCTCCGGCCTAAGCCGGCACAGTTCTATATGTTGGCCAATGCCCCTTGTGTGGCCATTCTTACCGAGAACCTCTTCATGGACAACCCCGACGACTGCCGTTACCTTCTCTCCGACGAGGGAAAGCAGGCTATCGTCCGCCTGCACTATCAGGCTATCAATGACTATCTGAAAAAGAGGTTATGACTCCAAACAAAAGGCTGTGATTCACAGCCTTTTGTCGTAGTTAGACGTTCCTTCAAATAGGATGGGCAACTATCGCCTTTACGGCCGGCGGGCGCAGGCCAGCACGAACACTGACACCCGTATGTCGGGCATCACATCCTGCAGTGTACGGATGCACGAGGCGAGTGTGGCGCCTGTCGTCATCACGTCGTCGATGAGCAGCACGTGCTTGCCCTGCAGCCTCTCGGGATGCCTCACGCTGAAGATGCCCTCCACATTCTTCCGACGCTCTTCGCGCCCCAGCCTCGTCTGCGTCTTGTTGTGGATGGTGCGAAGGAGACAGCCCCTCGTGATGGCGATGCCTGTGATGTCCGCCAGTCCCTGCGCTATGAACAGGCTCTGGTTGTAGCCTCGTTGGCGTTCGCGCTGTCGCGACAAGGGCACTGGCACCAGGCAGTCGATGTCGCTGAAGAAGTCGCTGCAAGCCTCCGTCGTGGCCATCTCCGTAGCGGCGCAGCGTGCTAGATAGCGAGCAGTTGCCGGGAGATCATCGTATTTAGCTTGGCGGATCAGCTGACTGTAGGCATTGCCGTGCTGGTAGTAGAGCCATCCCACGCCCTTCACAAACGACTCCCATTCGTAGAACCGCTGCGCCAGCGCGTTGTTAGTCGGCTCCCCGAAGCCCGTCCGCGGGAGCATAGACAGGCATGTCGTGCAGACATACTGTTCTGCTGGCGCAAGCTTGCTGTTGCATACTGGGCAATACCTTGGAAAGAGGAGATGGCTGATGTCAGAGAGGAGAGACATGCGGGTAATCAGGTAATCAGATAATCGGGTAAAATTGCGATTGAGCAAGAGCAGAATTAAGCTCGCTAAAGATCTGCCGAGCGTGAGCAATTTAGAGCGAAGCTCAATCAAATAATCAAATGATCAAATAATCAGGTGGTTGTTGGTCTTTGGTTTTCGTCTGTTTGGGTGATGTCATTCTGTTTCGATGTCATCGGCATCGAGGAACTGGCAGATGAGGGAAGGCTCGAACCCTCTTCCTGCAGCGAAGCGGATGAGCTTACCGTTGGCTTCGTAGGGAGAGGAGGCTTTGAGCGTGCGCCGTTTGGCTGCGAGCAGCTCGATGAGGGTCTGACGGTAAGCATCGTCGTCAATAGTCTGCAGTGCCTCGTTGATGTCGGCAGCAGCGATGCCCTTCTGCCGCAGCGCTTGGCGTATCTTGATGCGCCCCCAGCGTGCGAAGCGGAACTTGTCGCTGACGAAGGCGCGCGCATAGCGCCCCTCGTCGATGAAGTGCTCATCGAGAAGGCACTGCACGATGGCGTCGCGCTCCTCGTCGGTGAGCTCCATGCGCTCAAGCTTGGAACGTATGTCGGCGATGCAAAGCTCGGTGGTGGAACAACGGGCTGCAAGCTGGCTAAAGGCGGTGGATTTGTTCATAGATAATCAGGTAATCAAATAATCAGGTAATCGGATGAGCAGATAATCGAGTAATCAAATAATCAGGTGATCGGATGGGCAGGTAATCGTGTAATCGAAAAAATCGAGTAATTGTGGAACTCTTTGACGATTGATCAATCTAACTTTCTTCTACGGGTTTGCGGCAGCGGACGAAGCGGGGTAGGCCGAAGATGTCGTTGCGGATGCGGACGTCGGTATAGCCGTGGAAGCGGAAGAGCACACTCGTCTCGTAGGCGAAGGCACTGTTGACCTCTACTGCGATGGTGCCCCCCGGAAACAGGGCATCGGTCTGTCCCAGGCGGGCTAGAGCGCGATAGAAGAGGAGCGGGTCGTCGTCGGGCACGAAGAGCGCCAGCGAAGGCTCCCAGGCAGTGACTCGTGACTCCATGAAGGCACGCTCGGACTGGCGTATGTAGGGAGGGTTACTCACCATGCAACGTGCGGAAGGGAAGGGGAATGAGGTGTTTCCGGCAAGCACGTCGTATTCGGCAAATGTTATCTCTGTATGCGCCTCTGCTGCATTTCTGCTTGCTGTGCGCAGTGCTGCCTGCGACACGTCGCACGCGAAGACATGGGCATGAGGCAGCGCCTGCTTGAGGGCGATGGCTATGCATCCCGAGCCGGTGCCTACATCGACGACGACGGGCTCGTGGGTATGTGCGAAAAGTTCCTCTGCCTCCTCCGTCACCCAACGCACCAGCCCTGACGTCTCGGGGCGCGGGATAAGCACCGAGCGGTCGACGCTGAACTGCAAGCCTCCGAAAGGAGCGGTGCCCAACACATACTGCAAGGGCTCTCCTCGCGAGAGGCGGTGTAGGGCGTCATCGAGGAGCTGCTGCTGAACGGAGGAGAGGGTGACGGGCTCGCGGAGGTAATAGGCATACTCGCTGAACCCCAGCAACTCGCAGCAGAGCGCTTTGCTGACAGCTTGCAGTTCGTCAGCCTCAGGGTAGGCGTCGGCAAGCGAAGCGCGGATGAGAGGAATGAGATTTTGCATTTCGAGGGGCGAAGTTATAAAAAAACTCCGATACAATTTTTTCTTTTCAAAGAAAATTCGTATTTTTGCACGATTATAAATCTATGCAGACAGAGCAGACGACTCTGAACCTGTCCGCCTGAGAAACATTCATAACTAAAAAAACGATAAGATGAAAGCAACCAACATTGTCCGTACAGTGCTGACAGCAGCACTCGGAGCCATCATTTTCGCATCGTGCGGGAAGACCGTGACATGTGAGAAAGTGGAGATTGTGCCCAAGCCGCAGCAGGTGACCATGCAGGAAGGCACCCTGAAGGTGAACCCCGCGCGTGTGGAGGAAAAGATAACCTACAAAACTGACGCCGCTTTGGGCGAGGAGGCCTACGTGCTGGAGGTAGCCCCGAAGGGTATCACCATCACGTCGTCGACCCCCGCTGGCGCCTTCTACGCCATGCAGTCGCTCAAGCAGATGCTACCTGCCGACAAGAGCGTGAAAGCCGTGAAGCTGCCCTGCTGCACCATCAACGACGCTCCCGCCTTCGCCTACAGAGGAGCCCATCTCGACGTGTGCCGACACTTCTTCTCGGTGGACGAAGTGAAAGAGTACCTCGACATCCTCGCCCTGAACAAGATGAACCGTTTCCACTTCCATCTGACGGAGGACCAGGGCTGGCGAATAGAGATTAAGGCCTACCCGAAGCTGACGGAGATAGGTGCCTACAGAAACGGCACGATGGTGGAGAAGAACTGGAACAAGGTAGACAGCGTGCGCTATGGAGGCTTCTACACCCAGGACGAGATACGCGACATCGTGAAGTATGCCGCCGACAGGTTCATCACCGTAGTGCCCGAGATAGAGATTCCCGGCCATGCGCTGGCAGCACTTGCCTCCTATCCCGAGCTGGGATGCAGAGGCGAAGGCTATGAAGTGTGTCCCTATTGGGGAGTGTTCCCCGAGGTGTTCTGCCCGGGCAAAGAGGAGACCTTCAAGTTTTGGGAGGATGTGCTGACGGAGGTGATGGAGCTGTTCCCATCGGAGTACATTCACATCGGAGGCGACGAGTGCCCCAAGGAGGAGTGGGAGAAATGCCCGCTCTGCCAGAAGCGTATGAAAGAGGAGGGCTGCGCCAACGAGTTTGAGCTGCAGAGCTATGTGACACGTCGCGTGGAAGCCTTCCTCAATGCCCACGGACGACAGATTATCGGCTGGGACGAGATACTGGAAGGAGGCGTCACCCCCACGGCAACCATCATGAGCTGGCGCGGAACGGCAGGAGGCATCGACGCAGCCAAGAAGGGCAACAAGGTAATCATGACTCCTAACTCGTACTGCTACCTCGACTATTATCAGAGCCGTGACGTGGATAAAGAGCCTCTCGCCATCGGAGGATTCCTCCCCGTGGAGAAGGTGTACTCGTTTAATCCCTACGAAGGGCTGACGAAAGAGCAGCAACAGTACATACTGGGCGTGCAGGGTAACCTGTGGACGGAGTATATCAAGACCTTCGACCATGTGGAGTATATGCTCTTGCCGCGTATCTGCGCCATCGCCGAGACAGCATGGACGCTCAACGGCAGAGACTATGCTGACTTCGCCCAGCGCATGCAGCACTTGCGCACCTATTTCGATGCCAACGGCTGGAACTACGCCAAGCACATGTTTGAAAAAGCAGAATAAAATATGAAGAAAGCATCTCGCGAGATGAAGAAGGAAACGCGCGAGATGAAGAAAGAAAAAAGTCATCGCAAGAGATAAAAACCAAAAGGAGGAAGACAGTTGTGAGCATTCCTCCGTCACACAGAAGGAAAAACAAGATTCAAATCATAAAAAGAGAGAAACAAGTATGAAAAACAAGTTATTCGCTATCGCGCTGCTTTTCGCAGCGGTGTTGGGAGGCTGCAAGCAAGCCCCCAAGGGAGAGAACTGGCACGTAGAAGACGGAGTGATCGTTGTGGATGAGCCACAGCGAGGTGCCGGGCAGCAGAGCATGCTCGAATTCCGCACCGATCCTATCCCCGTTGTCAGAGTAGGATTCGTAGGGCTGGGCATGCGTGGCCCAGGCGCCGTTTCGCGCTTCACTCACCTCGAGGGAGTGGAAATCAAGGCCCTCTGCGACAAGTATGCCGACAGAGCCCACGCCTGCCAGAGATATCTGGAGGCTGCCGGCATGCCCGCTGCCGACGAGTACAGCGGCGAAGAAGGTTACAAGCAGCTGTGCGAACGAGAAGACATCGACCTCGTCTATATCGCTACCAACTGGCAGACACACGTCGACATAGCCCTCTATGCTATGGAGCACGGCAAGCATGTGGCAATCGAAGTGCCCGCAGCCGGCACCGTTGAGGACTGCTGGAAACTGGTGGACTGCAGCGAGCGCACCAAACGTCACTGCATGATGCTGGAGAACTGTGTGTATGACTTCTTCGAGCTCACCTGCCTCAACATGGCTCAGAAGGGCGTGTTCGGCGAAGTGCTGCATGCCGAGGGTGCCTACATCCACAACCTGGAGCCCTTCTGGGCTGACTATGCCGACAACTGGCGTCTCGAATATAACCAGTCGCACGCCGGTGACGTCTATCCCACTCACGGCTTCGGCCCCTGCTGCGAGGTTCTCAACATCCACCGCGGCGACAAGATGGAGTATCTGACATCGATGAGCACCAAGTCGGTGAACGGACTCAAGCTTGCCAAGGAACGCATGGGAAGCGAGACGTTTGCCTGCGGTGACCATATCGTCACCCTCATCGCTACCAAGAGCGGCAAGAGCATGGAGATTCAGCACAACGTATTCACTCCGCGTCCCTACAACCGTATGTACCAGCTCACGGGAACCGAAGGATTCGCCAACAAATATCCCGTCAGCGGCTTCACACTCCGCAACAGCCAGATAGACCGAAACCTGCTGCCCGATGTTCCTACACTCGACGAGCACGGATTTGTTCCAGACGAGGTGAAAGCACAGCTGCTTCAGGCTTACAAGCATCCTATCCATCAGCAGATAGAGGAGAAAGCCAAGCAAGTGGGTGGACACGGAGGTATGGACTTTGTGATGGACTACCGCCTCATCTATTGCCTCCAGCACGGACTGCCCCTCGATCAGGATGTGTATGACCTTGCCGAGTGGTGCTGTGTGAGCGAGCTGAGCGCCATCAGCCACGCCAACAAGTCGATGCCCGTGAAGGTTCCCGATTTCACTCGCGGCGACTGGGACAAAGTGAAGGGGTTGACCTTCTATGAGTAATGCTTAGAACGAAGCAGAGCAGATTATGGAAATAAATGACATTGCAAAACAGTTTGCCTTTGAGGGCGAGATGGTGAGCATCAAGCCTCTGGGAGAGGGCTTCATTAACGATACCTTCGTGCTGAAGACGGAGGGTGCAGCTCCTAACTATATCCTGCAGAGGAAAAACCACATCGTCTTCCCCGACGTGCCTGGCATGATGGACAACATCGTGAAGGTTACCGCACACATGAAGGCGAAGATTATCCAGGCAGGAGGAGACCCCATGCGTGAGACGCTGACGGTGGTGTTTACCAAGGAAGGCCTGCCTTACTACTACGACAAACCCAACTACTGGACGATGTGCGTGTTTATCGAGGATTCCGTCACGATAGACAACGCTACCTCCTTGGATCTCTGCTTCAAGGGCGGACAGGGCATAGGACGCTTCCAGAAGATGCTGGCAGACTATCCCGATCCGCTGAACGAGACCATCAAGGGCTTCCACAACATCCGTTTCCGATACGAACAGTGGGACGACACGTTGCGTCGCGATAAGTTCGGACTGGTGAAAACCGTGCAGGAGGAGATTAAATGGGTGGAGGACTGTCGACAGCAGATGCTGGACTTCTGGAAAATGGTGGAAGACGGCAGCCTGCCGATGCGAGTGACTCACAACGACACGAAGCTCTCGAACGTGCTCTTCGACAAGGAGGGTAACGTACTCTGTATGATAGACCTTGACACGTGTATGTCGTCGACAGCGCTCAATGACGTGGGTGATGCCTTGCGCAGCTATACCAACACCGGCGCTGAGGACGACAAAGATCTGTCGCGCGTGAGCATGGACATCAGTCGCTTCAAGGCATACGTGGGAGGCTATCTCAGCGAGATGAAAGACTCACTCAACGACTGCGAGAAAGAGTGGCTGGCATTCAGCGCTATCTACATCACCTTCGAACAGGTACTGCGCTTCTTGATGGACTACATCGATGGCTCCACCTACTGGAAGATACAGTATCCCACCCACACCCTGGTGCGCACTCAGGCTCAATATGCCTTGCTGCAGAGCATGGAGGCTCAGTACGATGAGATGAAGCAGATTGTTGCTGACTTGTGCAAGTAACCCGCTACGCTCGTTTTTCTGGAATGCTCTTTTGAGGGTTCCGATTCGGGCACCCGCCGAGGAAGAAAGTTCCATCAGAGAGCCTAAATAAAGAAAGGAGAGCAAACGCCCTCCTTTCTTTGTGTATTGAAATGCATCGTTTATTTCTTCCCTCTCATGGCAAGGAGTTGAGAAGCTGCTGTGAAGGATGTGAGCTCTCCTCCCAGCACCTGCCGCTCTTTCTGCTCTATGGCGGCAGCAATAGCGGGATTGTGGTAGAATTCGTCGTGGAGGGCCTGGTTGATGGTTTCGTACATCCAGTATTTGGCTTGCTCGTTGCGGCGATACTGGAAATAGCCGTTCTCGCGCACGAAGGCAATGTATTCGTACACCATATCCCAAATCTCCTTGATGCCGATGTCGTAGTAGCCCGAGTAGGTAAGCACACGGGGAGTCCACCCGCTCTCGGGGGCAGGGAAGAGGTGTAGGGCATTGCGGAAGTGAGTGGCGGCAAGCTGCGCGGCGTGAATGTTGTCGCCGTCACACTTGTTGATGATGATTCCGTCAGCCATTTCCATGATTCCGCGCTTGATGCCCTGCAGCTCGTCACCAGTTCCGGCAAGTTGGATGAGGAGGAAGAAGTCTACCATTGAGTGGCAGGCTGTTTCGCTCTGTCCCACGCCAACGGTTTCCACGAAAATCTTGTCAAAGCCGGCAGCCTCGCACAGGACGATGGTCTCGCGCGTCTTGCGTGCCACACCTCCGAGGGAGCCTGCGGAGGGGGAAGGGCGTATGAAGGCGTCGGGATGGACTGCCAGTTTTTCCATACGCGTCTTGTCGCCCAGGATGCTGCCCTTGGTACGCTCTGAGCTGGGGTCGATGGCAAGCACAGCGAGCTTTCCTCCATACTCCTTGAGGACGTGGAGGCCGAAGACATCAATGCTAGTGCTCTTTCCTGCGCCCGGCACACCGCTGATGCCGATACGCACGCTTTGCCCCGTGTGAGGAAGACACTTCTCTATGACTTCCTGGGCAACGGCATGATGCTCGGGAAGCACACTTTCCACAAGGGTGACAGCCTGCGAGAGCATGGTGATGTCGCCTTTGAGGATGCCTTCGACATAGTCGGAGACGGTGAGCTGGCGACGTTTCTTACGACGGTAGTAAGGATTGACCTGCTCGGGCTGATCGACGCCTGCGTTGACTTGCAGACCTTTGTATTCTTCGGCGTTTTCGGGATGATCCATAACTATGTATTGAGTAGAATTATTTTTTCTTTCTAAATCTCGCGAGACTCCTTCTCCAAAAATTTTTTTTCTTTATTCATATTCCGCCAGTTCTTTGGCAAGGAATGACGACGTGTAACCCTTGTCCTGAGCTGCTATCTCCTCGGGAGTTCCTGTGGCAACAACGGTGCCTCCTCTCCTTCCTCCCTCAGGACCCATGTCGATGATATAGTCGGCCTGACGGATGACGTCCATGTTGTGCTCGATGACGATGACGGTATTGCCCCTGTCGACAAGTTGCCCAAGCACGCCCATGAGCACGTTGATGTCTTCGAAGTGGAGACCCGTAGTGGGCTCATCGAGGATATATAAAGTCTTGCCTGTGTCGCGCTTGGAGAGCTCTGTGGCAAGCTTGACACGCTGGCTTTCACCCCCCGAGAGAGTTGTGGATGACTGCCCCAGCTTGATGTATCCTAAGCCGATGTTCTGCAGCACCTTTATCTTGTTGAGGATGGTGGGGACGTTTTCGAAGAACTCAACGGCGCGGTTGATTGTCATGTCGAGAATGTCGGCGATGCTCTTGCCCTTGAAGCGTACCTCAAGGGTTTCGCGATTGTAGCGACGTCCTTGGCACACCTCGCAGGGCACCATCACGTCAGGGAGGAAATTCATCTCGATGCTCTTGTATCCGTTGCCGGAGCATGCCTCGCAGCGCCCTCCGCTGATGTTGAAGGAGAAACGCCCTGCCTTGTAGCCGCGCATCTTTGCCTCAGGCAAGCTGACGAAGAGATTGCGTATGTCGGAAAAGACACCCGTGTATGTTGCGGGGTTGGAGCGCGGTGTGCGCCCAAGGGGCGACTGGTCGATGGTGACGATTTTGTCGATATTCTCAATGCCTTCGATATGATCGTAAGGCAGAGGCTCGCGTAAAGAACGATAGAAATGATGAGAAAGGATGGGCTGAAGGGTGTCGTTGACAAGAGTGGACTTGCCGCTGCCGCTGACGCCTGTCACGCATATCAGCATGCCAAGCGGGAAACGCACGTCGATGTGCTTGAGATTATTTCCGCTGGCTCCGAAGAGTATGATTTCCTTGCCGTTGCCTTTACGTCGCAAAGGATTCCCGGAATCGTCGGAGGGACGTGAATCGACACGCTTCTCTCCATTGAGGTATTGCGCGGTAAGGGTGTGTGTAAGGAGCATGTCGGCAGGCTTTCCCGCAAACATCACTTCGCCTCCCTTGCGCCCTGCCAGAGGGCCGAGGTCGATGATATGATCGGCAGAAAGCATCATCTCCTTGTCATGCTCCACAACGACAACAGTGTTTCCCAAGTCGCGTAGCTCTTTCAGCGAGTTGATAAGACGCACGTTGTCGCGCTGATGTAGGCCGATGCTTGGCTCGTCAAGGATATAGAGCACATTGACGAGCTGAGAGCCTATCTGCGTGGCAAGGCGTATTCGTTGGCTCTCACCACCCGAGAGAGACTGTGACGAGCGTGAAAGGGCAAGATAGTCGAGTCCTACATCAAGAAGGAAACGGAGGCGGATTCCAATCTCCTTGAGGATTTCCTCTGCAATTTTCTGTTGTTTGCCTGTGAGGGATTGCTGAGCCTCGCACACCCATTGATACAACTCGCTGATGTCGAGAGCCGAAAGATCCGCGATGTTCTTGTCGAGAATACGGTAGCTGAGAGCTTCCTTGTTGAGTCGTGTGCCGTTGCACTCGGGGCAGACGCAGGTAGCGGAGAACTGGTCTATCCACTTCTGCTGTGCTGCCGTGGTGTCGACGTCTTGCATTCCAAGGAAATACTTCACAATGCCGTCGAAGCTAATGAACATGTCTGATTCCTTCAAGAGTGTTGTCTGCACCTTGATTCGATCGTTGCAGCCATAGAAAATCTCGTTGAGAGTATCTTCGTCAAGTTCATTGACAGGGGTGTCGAGTGAAGCATCGTGGCGCTGTAGCAAGGCATCGAGAGAGCGGAAAATGAGAATGTTCTTGTAAGGACCGAGAGGAGTGATGGCACCCTGACGTATGGAGAGCGAACGGTCGGGGATAACCTTATCGAGGTCGATGCTGGTGACGATGCCGAGACCTTTGCATTTGGGGCATGCTCCCTGGGGAGAGTTGAAAGAGAAGTTGTGTGGCGCTGCCTCGCGATAGGAGAGCCCACTCTCAGGGTCCATAACACGTTTGCTGTAATGGCGGATGTCTCCAGATTCTTTATCAAGAACCATCATAAGGCCGTCGCCCTGTGTCATAGCATTAGTGACACTCTCTCGGAGACGTTTGTCGTCCTTACCCTGCACCTTCAGCTTGTCGATGACGACTTCAATGTCGTGGTTCTTGTATCTGTCGAGTTTTAGTCCAGGTACCGTTTCACGTATCTCTCCGTCGACACGCACATAAATGTATCCCTTACGACGCACTTGTTCGAATAGTTCGCGATAATGCCCTTTTCTGCTACGTACAAGGGGCGCTAATATCATGATGGCACGCCCGTCGTAATCCTTGAGGATGAGATCAATAATCTGCTCCTCGGTGTATTTGACCATCTTCTTCCCAGTAAGGTAGGAATGAGGTTCTCCTGCGCGGGCAAAAAGGAGGCGGAGATAGTCGTATATCTCGGTAGTGGTACCTACGGTAGAACGAGGATTCTTGTTGGTGGTCTTCTGTTCAATGGAGATTACAGGACTTAGTCCCGATATCTTGTCAACGTCGGGGCGCTGAAGATTACCGAGAAAGTTGCGAGCATAGGCAGAGAAGGTCTCAATATACCTTCGCTGTCCCTCAGCGAAGAGAGTATCGAAGGCAAGCGATGATTTTCCGCTGCCGCTCAATCCCGTAATGACGGTAAGAGAACGGTATGGTATGGTAACGTTGATATCCTTGAGATTGTGCTCCCGGGCTCCATACACTTCTATATCGGGCTCCTTCGTCTGTTGTATAAGGGTGCTTTCTGCTATGCTCATTGTGTGGAAAGAGTTCGTCAGTCTTAAGGTTAGTTTCCGCCAGTTGTCGTACGTTCACGGGAAGTGGTAAGGAGGTTGACGTCGGAGCGCTGGGTGTAGATGACGCCGTCGGAGCCTACTGCTTCAACGCTGATGAAGTATACCCCGTCGGGGGCTGGTTGCCCATTAATCTTACCATCCCAGCAGACGTAATATGCGTAATCGCCCTCATACACCACTTCCAGCGTCTGGTCGGTGCCGCTTGTAATCTTTTGCCCCCACCGGTTAAAGACAGACATGCGGAAGGAAAGAAGGCTCTGAGTCTTCACTCGTAGGAGATCGTTGTAACCGTCATCGTTAGGTGTAAAAGCATTGTAGACATATATGGACGACCCTTTGAGGGAGAACTTCAGCTGGTCGAAGGTGTCTTGTTCTGTAGATCCTTCTTCTCCTGTCTCCTTGTTGCGATAGGTGATGGAGAGCCCCACGCGGTAGCTGATGGAAGTGCTAGGCATATATATACCGTCTTTCTTTACCGATGTGCCACTCTCGCGGAACGTGTACTCCGTAACTTCATCGTTGCGGACGGCAAGAACGGTTTCTTCCGAATCCTCAATCTTCACTATGGTCCATTCGTAGTATATGGCGTAGCCTGCGGTATCACGCGGATTGGCGTAGAAAGTCACCTCCAGGGGAGCGTCGTAGGTGGAACCATTAGCAAGTTCCTCCTCTTCACCGACATGATTAATGAAGATGCCAACGGGAGAGACTGATGGGTACCAGTCGTTTGCCAAAGCTGGTAAGGGTGCTGCCAGCAGAAGGCTGAGGAGGAAAAAGTGAATGTGTTTCATCGTCGGATATTTTTCAAACAGCAAAGATAAGCCTTTTTTGCGTTATACAAGCATTTTTTCATTAATAAAAACGTTAATAAGTCCCAAATTCGTATTCTATCCGATTATTTTTGGAATTCCTTTTTCATATTTTGCCAAGTTGTATTACTTTTGCACTCCATAAATGGACATCAGATGAATAAGCGTTTACTATCTATAGTGACCCTCGCATTCTGCCTTCTGGTAGGAGGTCAGGCATTTGCTGGCGACAGCTATTTTATCCACACCGTAACAAAAGGGCAAGGGCTCTATTCTATCGCCCGTATGTATGGCGTAACAGAAGCTGAAATTATTGCCCTCAATCCAGGCTGTGAGCAGGTGATACGTGCGGGGCAGCAGTTGCGCATCCCACAGAAATCCGATTCGTCCACAGCGCACGACAGACAGGCTTCGGGAGGAAAACGTTTCCATGCCATCAAAGCAGGAGAAACTCTTTATCGTCTTACGGTGATGTATGGCGTCAGCGCTAAGGAGATTTGCGACGCAAACCCTGGACTGACAGCCGAGAATCTTCAGGCAGGGCAAGTGGTGCTTATACCCCCTTCTTCTAAAGGAACTGAGACGACAAACTCCTCAAAGGAGTCGCAATTGACGGTTACACCTGTGACATCCAACCAGACGAAAGCTACCCGAGAAATATCTCTCGATCAGCTGACAAAAATGAAGGATGCGGATACAAAGACGAAGGCGAGTGCTGCAACAGCAGGTGACTGTAAGAAGATGCATACTGTGCGTCTGTTTGAAACCATCTACAGTCTTTCTCGCAAGTACGGTGTCAGTCAGGAGGCCCTCGTTGCTGCTAACCCCTCGCTGAGGGACGGCAAGCTGAAATTGGGACAAGTAATCTGCATCCCTTACACAAACGAGGAACTGGTTGCTATGTCAGAGAACGAGAAATCTCCAACTGTGAAGGAAGAGACGGTGGTAGCTGATGCTGCGCCTGTTTCCGAAGAGCCTGTATCAGACGAAGATTCCTACATCCGTACTCCCTGGGAGGGGCTTAACGTAGCGCTTATCCTTCCATTCATGCTTGAGACGAAGAACTCAGCAGCATCCTCCGACCAGTCGAAAATGGTGGAGTATTATGAAGGATTTCTTCTTGCCATTGACAGCTTGAAGCATGCTGGCGTTTCCATCAATCTTTGGGTGTTCGACTCAGGCGGGGCAAAGACATCGATCGCTCCTATTCTTGAAGGAGAGGCAATGAGCCACATGGACATCATATTCGGTCCCATGCATGCCTCACATATCGCTGAGGCTTCTAAGTTTGCACAGCAGCACCGCATTCCGTTGGTGCTCCCGTTTGAGCGCGACGTGGATCAAGTGTTTGAAAATCCTATGATTTATCAGGTCAACACCCCTCAGTCGTACCTTAACTCTGAAGTTTTCGACCACTTCTTCGAAACCTTCCGAAATCCCAATGTCCTTTTCTTCGGAAAAGAAGGAACGACGCCTGATCCCTTCTGCAGCGCTCTGCAACAAGAACTCATGCAGCGAGGATTCAGCTACTCAACCAACCCAGCCGACACGACGTCGAATGTCAGCAGCCTCATGCAATACTGCAGTCCGTCGGCCGATAATGTCTTGATGCTTACCACTTCCGATCATGATGTGCTGAGCAAAATGCTCCCTACCTTCCAGCTGATGGCACGCGACACCATTGCTGAAGTGCATCTCTTCGGCTACCCGAAGTACCAGATCTACTCGACGAGTCATATGGATGCTTTTTACGAGTGTGACACCTATTTCTATTCGCAGTTCTACACCAACAACACCCTTCCCGATGCCGTAGCTTTTCATCGACTGTTCAGCCGTAGCTATATGCGTGACATCGTCAATCGCTATCCTAAGTTTGCTATCCTCGGATTCGACACTGGCTACTATTTCCTCCGTGCGCTCTCGCAGCATCCGCGTAATTTTGCTGAGCAGCTGCCGCGTTTCCGTTGCAAAACCATACAGACTGGGTTCCGTTTTGAGCGCGTCAATAACTGGGCAGGGTTCATAAACAACAAAGTCAACTTCATTCATTTCAGCAAGGATGGGGAACTTCGGAAAATCGATTTCGATGATTGAAAGATACCGGCCTTTGCTTTTGCTGAAGGGTCTATGCATCTGCCTGCTGTCCTTCCTTTTCATTGTTCCGGCAAAGGCACAGGTGGGTGACTTGCGCCATAACTTTGCCATTGGCGTAGCAGGAGGCGGATGTCTCAATCGTGTTGATTTCAGTCCTTCTATCAAGCAGAACTACCTTCCTGGAGCTAACGCTGGACTTGTTTTTCGTTTCACGAGCGAGAAATATTTCAGCATGATTTGTGCCACGCAGATAGAGTTGAACTATGTACAGCGAGGGTGGAAAGAGAATATCACCGACGGTTCGAACAACACCTATTCGCGCACTACTCATTATATGGAAGTGCCCTTCCTTGTTCATCTCGGTGTGGGGCAGGAGCAGCGTGGTGTGCAGTTCTTTTTTAATGCAGGCCCTCTCTTAGGTTGGTATCTGAATTCTACCGAGCGCTACGGCTATTCGGAGGAATATCCTTGGAGTGTTTACTATCGCTCAAACGGCATGTATTATCAGTATGGTGACTCGCCGAATGATCCCACATCTCCCGGCAAGGCAGTTGAAAACATGCTTGAGTATGGCATTACCGGAGGAGCAGGAGTGGAACTGAAGACTGCAGTTGGCAATTTTACTGTTGAGGGACGATATTATTTCGGTCTGTCTGATATGTTCGGCAATTCTAAGGCAGACCCCTTCGGTCGTTCTGCCAATCAGACTATCTATGCCCGGATAGCCTATCTCATTGATATAGTCCGCTAAAAAACGGGCGGCTTAATTATATTGTTAAAGAAATGGCAACGAAATCTGAAAACTACTCACTTCTCTATCAACAGGCATGTGCTCTGGCTGAAAACGAAGAAGACTCAATAGCTCTTATGGCAAACCTTTCAGCATTGCTGCACGAGGCATTTCACTTCTGGTGGACTGGATGGTATCGCGTAAAGGGTGAAGTCCTAGTTTTAGGCCCCTTTCAAGGTCCGTTAGCATGCACGCGTATTCCCTTCGGACGAGGAGTGTGTGGCACTGCTTGGAAAGAGCGTGTCACTCAGGTGGTTCCCGATGTGGAACTGTTTCCAGGGCATATTGCTTGCAGCAGCGAGTCGAAGAGTGAGATAGTCGTTCCTGTGATTAAGGGTGAAGAGGTGATAGCTGTGCTTGACATCGATAGCGAGAAGTTGGGAACTTTTGACGATATCGATCGTCTTTGGCTTGAACGTATTGCATCGCTGGTAGCGAAATAGTCTTATTATAGAATATAAAAAAGCGCACGCCTTTGTCTGGCATGCGCTTTTTGTTTCCATAGTGAGTGTGACTCTTTCAGAAAGAGCAACGAGAGGAGGGTGACATCCGAAATGAGGGCATGCTAAAGCTGGTAGTAGCGGGCATCATCCTTGCTATAGCAGCAGATGATTACCTCTCCGCTGAAAGGGCTTTCACGTATGGTTTGTAGGGCTATCTGCGCTGCCTCTGCTTTCGGGTAGCCGTACACGCCAGTGCTGATGCAAGGGAAGGCAATGCTCCTAAGCCCTTTGGCTGAAGCAATCTCCAGCGATGTGCGGTAACAGGAGGCAAGTAGTTCTGCTTCATTCCCCGTTCCGTGATAGATAGGTCCCACTGTGTGGATGACATAGGTACAGGGAAGGCGGTAGGCGCCAGTGATTTTACTTTGCCCTGTTTCGCAACCGTTGAGCGTAGCACACTCCTTCAGCAGTCCACTCCCGGCAGCACGATGAATAGCTCCGTCCACGCCGCCCCCTCCCAGTAGTGAGCGGTTGGCAGCGTTCACAATAGCATCGACATGAAGTGTTGTGATGTCAGCTACGATAATACGGATGTTGTTTGCCATAAGGAAATGTAGTGGATGGTTTTTGTTTGTAGTAGGAAGTGTGTGTTACATAACTCCCGAGCGGGGAGCAACTCCCAGTTCAGTAATCCATTGGAGGACGAGTGAGGCAGGCACCGTTATGCGTTGTTTGTCAAAGTTGTACACCATATCGTCGCCTCTTGCTGCGGCTTTAGTGAGATAGGAATACTCCCATGAGCGCATACCATGATGAAACTCGTTGTAGAGCCATCTTACATCGCGCCCTGAAAGGGTTACAATCTGTCCGTCAAAGGAATAGACCACATTCTGGTTTTTTTCAGCTTTTTCGGCGAGGAATTTCCGCACGAAGTACTTGAGTTCCGAGGCGTAGACGGTATTGTACCGGTCGATGCGGAAATTGTGAGCCATACCCACGAGTTGTTCGAATGAGATGTCTTTTGGGGAGGTTGGCCCTCCTGAAGCGAGCACAGTTGCCATTCCCAGGCTGTTGTCGTAGATATGCCATCGGTCGACGACGGGAATGTAGACATTCACAAGATTGTCGATGCCCGCGATATACCTGCGACGAATATCACGTTCTGGCACAAAATGCCCGCCTTCTTGTACGCGCTGCTCCACGCGTGCCACAGCTTGATCTGCATTGGGAAGCCAGAAGAAGAAAAGCTCTACCTTGAAACCGTGCGCATGTGCTCTCTCGGCAAGGTTGTGGCGTGCGTTTCCCGAGAGAGTCGTCTCGATGCAGAAGCTCTTGCGCCCACGCAGATGTTGCTCAAACGATTCGCTGTTGGCTCGCCCCGCACGGAAACGCACGCTGTATGGGTCCTCGGGACGTATTTCGCGCGCCACGTCATCGGCATTCAGATAGTCGGGGTCCCCGAGTTGCTTTCCCAGCAGCGTTCGGAAGGCAGTAGTCTTGCCGGCACCGTTGCAGCCCGCTACGATATAGAGAGTGCGATGTCGGAAGAGATGGGCAATCTTGCGCTGCAGGTTGAGCTTCTTCATAGTGTGAGGGAAGACTGTTTTTCCGTTGCGAAGTTAAACAGAAAAAATGATTTTGCAATAATCGAGAAAGGAAAAAAGCTTATGGAGAAGGATAACTATCGTATTTTTTCTTTTTTTCTTGGAACATTCAAAAAGAAAGCCTTATCTTTGCAGCGCAAAAACATGCTGGGGCTGCCTGGTTTTGACAGCGGGCAGGAGAGGTATGTAAGCATGCAGTGCATTGGTCGGTAGCACTCTAATCTGACGGATCAACAATTAATTGGCGAAAACAACTACGCTCTCGCTGCTTAATCGAAGTATAGTAGATTGAAGCTCAATCCCGTCACAAGGTGATGGGACGAGACATCACCCGGAAGCTCTGGTCCCGAAGCTCGTCGATACGGTGGTGCAGGTAAATCGGGAATCGCCCCAGGAGGCCTCGCTCCAAAGGTTAAATCTTCAGAGGATAAGGTTCAGACCGGGTAGCTCCGGCCAAGTCTGTTCACGAAAAAACAAGCGGAGATAAGCATGTAGAAAGCATATGGCTTCCCCGTTTGGACGAGGGTTCGACTCCCTCCAGCTCCACTCCTCTAACACGAAGAAATCCGCTCAAGGCGGATTTCTTTTTTCATGGATAGGTGTGAGTACTTATAGTATATCATGGAATAACCCTGAGGAACCAGTGGCATTGCAAGACGTGTAAGCGTTGCCTGAATAATGAAGGTCGCTGCTGCCCGAGAGATTAACCTTGATACTACCGTCGCAATGGATATAGGCATCGCTGGAGCCTGACATCGAACCCTCGCACAAGTCGCAGGACAACGCGTAGCGGTTGCCTACCTTCTTCTTGACAATATCGCTTGCTCCCGAAAGATTCATCCTCAACTCGTCTACGTGACCCTCAAGCAAGGCTTCTGACGAACCGCTCATGTTGAGGTAAAGCTCTTTGGCATCTATAGCTCCCTTTAAATCTGATGATCCTGACAGTTCTAGTTGCACTTTATCACCCTCGATGTCTCCATGGAAGTCTGATGCGCCGGAAAGCAATACTTCGATAAGCTCGGCTGAGATGTTGCCGTAGAA
The DNA here is from genome assembly GCA_017650105.1 of Bacteroidaceae bacterium. Classification (GTDB taxonomy): domain Bacteria; phylum Bacteroidota; class Bacteroidia; order Bacteroidales; family Bacteroidaceae; genus UBA1189. The sequence goes on from JAGCFO010000015.1 coordinate 157,872, forward strand.
ATCCGATGCGCCCGAGAGCTCCACTCTCTTCAGGTCGGGGTTAATAGGCAAGAGCACCTTCATATCCGTCCCACGGTTTGTAGCCCACCCCTTGAGATAGATTTTCAACCTGCTGCCTTTTTTTTCTACTACCACATTCGGCATGACGTTTTCAGCCACTGTGACAGCTATGGTGCTTACCGCGTCGCTGATTTCGACATCGAACGCATCTTCTACTTGTAGCTCTGAATAGGTTCCATCGATGTTAAATTCCCGCGTGATAGGTTCGCCAGCCCATTCGGAGCAGCCACATAAAGTTGCCCCAACCATCATCGTGGCGATTATCAGATTTTTTCTCATTTCTTCTTGCCGCTGTTATTTACCATCGGGCTTTCGGTTCTATGTCATTAAAACGAATACAAAGGTAGTGCTATTGTTTCAATCTTCCAAGCAGCTGTTTTTTATCGCCAACAGAATTGATTGGAAGATGTTTGTACTAAAGAGGTAGGATGAGATGATGGGAGCCTTGGGTGAGGGTGGTGTCGGCGATGTTCGCTGTGATGCCGTTGGGGATGTCGACATCGACGTCAAGAGCGTCATCGGTGCGCGTCCAGTGTACTCGGATGGTGCCGTAGGGGGTGCTTCGTGTCACTTTCACCCATTGCAAACCCTGTGGGGCTTGAGGAAGAATGTCAACGGTTTTGTATCCCGGAGATGTGGGGACTATACCTCCGAGAGCTTGATAGAACCAGCTATCGGCGCCGTTGTAGCAGTTGTGGAAGTAGCTGCGTGGGTTGTCCCAGTCCTCCCACGTGCCGGAGGCTCCGTTGTTCAACATATAGAGGTAGCCAGGGTAGTCGGGCTGCTTCAGCATGTTGTAAAAGAAATCGACGTTGCGCGAACGTGTGGCCCATTCTGTCAGCACGGGCACTCCCACGAGTCCCACGCCAAGATGTGAACGTAAGTGTGTGAGCTTGTGGGTTACTTCATCCACCAGTTCCTCAGGAACGGCTCCTACGAGGAGGGGGTAGGCCAGGTCGAGCTGGCAGCCTGAGGCATAGGTGCTGTCGGACGGGTGGAAGAACGATGTGTGTATGAGGGCGTTGAGGGTATTCCTTCGCTGAGCATATTCATGTGCATCATCGGGCAGTCCCAACTTTTGTGCTATCTGCTCCAACTCAGCATAGCATTGGCTCAAGCAGCAGTTGTTGATAAGCGTGATGCTCTCCTCGTCAAGGGCATTAATACCGGCAGGAGCCAACCAGTCTCCCAGGTACCAGTCGCGATAGTCGGTGTCGGGCCATCGTTGTAGCAGTCCGTTACGCGTGTGAGCATCCACGTATGTGAGCCACTGTCTCATGGCTGGGTAGCAGCGTTCCAGCAGCCGGGTGTCGCCGTAGCTATACCATGTGCGCCAGGGAGCTTGCACGATGAACGAGCACCAATAGGGACCTCCTCCAGCGCGATAAGGGTTGGGTGCCGTGTGTGGCAGTCCTCCGTCGGGGCGCTGGGCATCGTTCCATGCGGTGAGCCAGTTGAGATAGAGGGGCGCAGCGTCGAAGTTGTTCTGAAGCGAGAGTGTAGAAGCATTGCCGTCGCCCCCATATCCCAGTCTCTCGATGGTGATACAGTCTACCATATACCCGCTGAAGGTAAGGTTTTCCATCGTGTAGGCGAGCATCTGGTGTATTCTATTCAGGTCGTCGTCGGAGCTCTCAAAGGTACCTGTCTTAGGCAAGTCCATTCCTATGCGATAGGCGCGTATGCGTTCCTTCGTTGGCTCTGTGGGTAGGTTGCCGAGGATGATGTATCGGAATGCACGATGGTCGAAACGGTTGCAGAACCTGTCGCCCGTGTCTCTTCCCGAAGCAATAAAATGATCGGTTGCCATCACGCGTGCCGGCTTTCCTTCGGGTGTGAGCACTTCGGCGTAGGCTGCCGTCACCTCATGCCCCTCAGGCAGCGCAGGCAGCTCTATGTCCACCATGCCGTTGATGATGCGTCCCATATCCACGAGCCATGAGTCTTCACCGAAAGGGGATACGGAAACGGCTGTCAGTGTCTCCTTGCGGATGGTCTGCTGGCACATCTGGGGCGTGGCGAGAGGCATAGGTATGGAAGGAGTCTGCACCTTGCTCCACGAGAGTTTGTCCAGCGAGCCGGGAGTGAAGTCCTGCGGCATCACGCGCGCATCGATAATCTCGCTGCCGAACTGCCAGGGGCGCCAGGCGTCGGTATCCTTGTAGCCGCTGGTGCATCCCAGCCAGCTGTCGTCGGTTTGAAGGAGGGGCTGAGTGGATGCACTGCGCACTATGTCTAAGTCGGCACGCACCACAGCTCCGGGGTACGAGGCTCCGAAGGATAGTTGCTTATACCATCCCGAGCCTAGGGCTAATACCAGGGTGTTGCTGCCGTTGCGCAGGAAGGGAGCAATGTCGTAGGTGACGATGAGAGAGTGCTTGTCAAGTTGCGACACGGCAGGCGCAAGCACGCTTTCCCCCGCACGTTGCCCGTTGACGTACACCTCGTGATAGCCAAGTGAATTCACATGCAGCAGGGCAGCATCGATGCCACGTGTAGATGTCTCAAATGAACGCATGAGAAGCACAGCCGTCTCCTGTCCCAGTCCCATTCCTATGAACTGCCCCCGCATCGTGTCAGGGCTGATGACGCCCACACCGAAGCGCTGCGCCTTGCTCCAGGGCGCAGCGTGCTGGGTCGAGTGAGTGCGAACGCGCCAGTAGTAGAGCGTGCGTGGACTGAGCACCTTACCCTCGTAGGGAATCATCACGCACTCATCGCCTTCTACGAGCCCCGACACCCACATGTCGGCCTTGCCTTTTTCCAATAGCTGTCGGCTGCTGGCAACCTCTATCTCGTATGCCGTCTGGCTGCTGCCCGAGACCTTCCAGCTGAAGTGGGGCAGAGTATTGTCGATGGCAAGAGGATTGTCCAACCCCTCCACGCGCAGGTCAGTGACAGAGATGTCGGCCTTTGGCGCGCATGAGGTGATGCACGTTAGTATTATGAGTGTGAGGAATGGTAGCGTAATGCGCCGTAGGGGAGAAGTCATATTGTCAATGTTTTGAAATGATTATTCCATGTGTTGATTTTCAAGGTTCAAATATCCTTGCAAAGATACATTATTATATTTGAAATAGCAACTGTTTGTCCTTTTATTTATGCCTTTTTCTTCGTCTGTTTTTTCTCTTTCTTATTTTCTGTCCGTTATGCCTCTTTTTTCGGTGAAGGTGAGCTCAAGTGTTTTTGACGTGTCAAAGATACGACATTTCTCTCACCCCAAATACGGTTAAATACGATAACGTACGATTATTTATGAAAAAGTTTTCACGTCTCTTTCAACACTCTGAATCGTAATTCATTACGTGTGATGGAATTTTCGCACTTTTTTCGGCTTTTCCGAGACGGAATGAGTTGGGGTGGCTGAAGAGAATCCTGAAAACATCTTAATAAGTGTGCGTACGCGAGCACATCCGCAAACTCCAAATATGATAGAACGCCTTTCAGCGAAGACTGTTCAACCTTTTCAGGAAAAAGCATGTCAACAAAAATCAGGAAAAGACAAATGGACGTCACATTTTGTCACACGTCACATTAGCACATTTAGGGACATATTGTCTTTTCCTGATTTTTGTTGACATGCTTTTTCCTGAGGTGGTTGACACTTGTTTTCCTGACTTGGTTGTCATTTTCCTGAATTGGTTGACACCTTTCCTGAAAAGGTTGACATTTTCCTGGAAAAGTTGACAACAGGGAAACTTGCCGGCGGCAAAGTTATTGA
>JAGCFO010000016.1 GCA_017650105.1 Bacteroidaceae bacterium
ATATATAAATAAAATTAACTTTCCACCCTAGGGATAACCGTAAAATCGAACTGTAGCACTGTAGCGCTGTAGCGCACGTTTCCGTCACCCCCATCCACAGCACCCTCTCGCAGCGATTTTTCTCTCTCCAAGCGTTGCAGTTCCCTCAAAAACCCCGAAAATCCGACTTTTTCCTATAAACCGAGGAATTACGAGCCCAATCCGCTTGCTTTCCGATTCCATCCGTGGTCAAATAATTTCCGATTGCCCCATCATACTTCTTACATCTTACTTTTTACATCCGATTAATCCACTTCGTGGCTTTTCCTCCTCCTTGCAAGGCAGAGCTCAAGTAAACTTGGCTTTGCTCTTGCTTCATTCGTGAGTTCTGTGTGAGATTAAAAAAATCGTTAACTTTTTAAATGACACCACTATGAAACCTATCCAATGGCAACAAATTCTGAAAATATTGATTGCGTTGCTGACCGCGATTCTCGGCGCCATAGGCGTCGCCAGCTGTGTGTGAACCTGTTGTGGACATCATTGTTGTACTTAATACTCGTAGCATGAAGTATTTTTCCTTTAGTGAGCTGGAGCGGAGCGTGGTGGCGCAGTTCCAAGACATAGACAACACGATGCCGCTGCTGGTGCGGACGTCGGCGGAGGCGTTCGTCGACGGTGTCCTCGACCCCCTGCGCGAGGCCTTCGGCGCGCCCCTCGTGGTGAGCAGCGGCTACCGCTGCGAGGCCCTCAACCGCCTGGTGGGCGGCAGCCCCTCGAGCCAGCACCTGCTGGGCACCGCTGCCGACATCAGCGCCGTCAACCCTGCCGACAACCGCCGCCTGTGGGAGCTCATCGGGAAGGGCACGGTGGACTTCGACCAGGCCATCCTCTACGGCGACTATCGCTTCGTCCACATCGGCTGGCGCCGCACGGGCAAGAACCGCCGACAGATGCTCGTACGCAACACCCCCGGCGCCGCCTACCGGCAGGACTGATGGGGACAGCGCTTCGGGCGCAGGGGAGCGAAGCTCGCGAATCAATGAAAGGGTTTTTCAGGTTTTTCTTGAAAATCATATCCGTGTTAATCTGAGCAATCTGTGGTCAATCAAATGATCAAATAATCTGGTAGATGCTAATAAATTGGGTAAATATCTTTGTTTTGCGCTCGATTATTCGTAACTTCACAGCGAAAAGCGATTTTCCGAATTATAATTAACACCATAAACGACCATGAAACGAGTGAGTTTTTCTATACTTCTTGCCGCTGTGCTGTGTCTGATGGGAACAAAGGCGCAGGCTTACGACTTTTCGCAAGAATATGAAGGCGTAACCATCTATTACAATTACATCAACAACGGAACGGAGCTGGAGGTAACCTACAAAACAACGTCTTCTTACAGCTATAGCGGTGATGTGGCTATACCCGAAGAAGTCACTTTTGAAAATAACACCCTCCGTGTGACGAGCATAGGAATGTATGCTTTCTCTGGATGCAACAGCCTGACCTCCGTGACGATAGGAAGCGGTGTGACGAGCATAGGGATACTTCCCTTTTCTGGCTGCAACAGCCTGTCCTCGGTTTATATATCGGATTTAGATACATGGTGTAAAATTACTTTTTTTAATCAGGAGTCTAACCCACTATATTTTGCTCATCACCTTTTCTTAAATGGAGAAGAGATACAAGAATTAGTAATACCCAACAGCGTGACGAGTATAGGAAACTATGCTTTTTATCGTTGCAGCAGCCTGACCTCCGTAACCATCCCCAACAGTGTGACGAGCATAGGAAACGCTGCTTTCGGTGAATGCAGCGGCCTAACCTCAGTGTCGATTCCCAGCAGCGTGACGAGCATAGGAGATAATAATTTCGCTGGTTGCACCGGCCTGACCTCCGTGTCCATCCCCAACAGTGTGACGAGCATAGGAATGAATGCATTCGGTAGTTGCACAGGCCTGACCTCCATCACCATCCCCAACAGCGTGACGAGCATAGGACAGTGGGCTTTCCGTAATTGCAGCGAATTGACCTCCGTGACGATAGGCAGCGGCGTGACGAGCATAGGAGGGATGGCTTTCGATGGTTGTGATATACCAGAGGTGATTTCAAAGATTGAGGAGCCTTTCGCTATAGATGCATATACATTCTCTGCCAATACATTCTATAATGCCACGCTGTATGTGCCAGAAGGAACTATCGACGCGTATAAGGCCACAGAGGGTTGGAAGAAATTCAAATTCATTGAAGAAAGAGAAAGAAAAAAGTGCGCCACGCCTACTATCTCATTCGTGAACGGCGAGGTGGTCTTTGCCTGCGAGACGGAGGGCGTAGAGTTTGTGCCGACGGTGACATGCGTGCCGCAGCAGCTCAGTGGCAACAAGCTGAAGCTGGGCTCGACGTGACGGCTCTCGTGAGCATCATCCTCGGACAATGAGCCGGGGATGAAACGACAGCGAGTCGTTAAGAGTCATCATCACAACAAGTCTCGGGGGCAACAGACTGTTGTCTCCGAGATGTTTTATGCCTGCTGTTGTCCTTTCGAACACGGATGCCTTCGGAGTTACACCGGATGATCAGATAATCGGGGAGAATGAGGAAGCAGCGTATCGTTTGTTACGTTTGTTACACGTTGTTTTTTTAGGGGGTATGTTTTTGTCGACGGACGAAAGGCTTTGCGGGCAATGATTGACTGAGCGGGGCGAGGAGCGGCGCTTCAGTAAGGAGGGAGGAGATGCCTTACGGTAAGGAGGAAGAGGAGGTGCCTTTCGGGAGGGGCGATTTGCAAAGTCCGATTGGCAGATTTCGGCGGCTGGGCGGAAAAATGGCGGGGAGAAGAAATATTTTGCTTTCGGCAGAGAAAAAAAGTGGGGATTGTTGCTTATTTCTAAAAGAAAAAAACTACCTTTGCGGTGCATCGGAAGAAACAGGTCGGGAGGCATCACGGGAAGTGACTCCGCCCCCTCCTTCGACCGAAGGCAAAGAACAGAAAGAAGAGATTGACAGAACAACAATAAAACTTCAAAAAATCCTAAAAAATATCCACACAATGAAAGCAGAAGAACTGAAAAAGTATGGCATCGAAGGTGTGAAGGAAGTTGTGTACAACCCCACCTACGAAGTGCTGTTCAACGAAGAGACCAAACCCGAACTGACGGGCTATGAGAAAGCTCAGGAGACCGAGCTGGGCGCCCTGAACGTGATGACAGGCGTTTTCACCGGCCGCAGCCCCAAGGACAAGTACATCGTTATGGACGAGAACTCGAAGGACACCGTATGGTGGAACACCCCCGAGTATCCCAACGACAATCATGAGATGAGCGAGAGCGTATGGGCAGAGGTAAAGAAGCTCGCCCTCGCCCAGCTGAGCGGCAAGAAACTGTACGTAGTGGACGGCTTCTGCGGCACCAACCACGACACACGCATGAAGGTGCGCTTCATCATGGAGGTTGCATGGCAGGCTCACTTCGTCACCAACATGTTCATCCGCCCGCAGAACCAGGCCGAGTTCGACCAGGAACCCGACTTCGTAGTGTTCTGCGCAGCTAAGGCCAAGGTTGACAACTACAAGGAGCTGGGCCTCCGCAGCGAGACCTGCGTGGCTTTCAACGTCACCAGCAAGGAGCAGGTGATACTGAACACCTGGTACGGCGGCGAGATGAAGAAGGGTATGTTCTCGATGATGAACTACTTCCTCCCGCTGAAGGGCATCGCAGCTATGCACTGCTCGGCCAACACCGACATGAAGGGCGAGAACACCGCCATCTTCTTCGGACTGAGCGGCACCGGCAAGACCACCCTCTCCACCGACCCGAAGCGTAAGCTCATCGGCGACGACGAGCACGGCTGGGACGATCACGGCGTGTTCAACTTCGAGGGCGGCTGCTACGCCAAGGTTATCAAGCTCGACAAGGAGTCGGAGCCCGACATCTACAACGCCATCCATCGCGACGCCCTGCTGGAGAACGTCACCGTGGACGAGAACGGCAAGATTGACTTCGACGACAAGAGCGTGACCGAGAACACCCGCGTGAGCTATCCTATCTACCACATCAAGAACATCGTGCGCCCGCAGAGCTCAGGCCCCGCTGCCAAGCAGGTGATCTTCCTGAGCGCCGACGCCTTCGGCGTGCTGCCTCCCGTGAGCATCCTCACCCCCGAGCAGACGAAGTACTACTTCCTGAGCGGCTTCACCGCTAAGCTGGCAGGCACCGAGCGCGGCATCACCGAGCCTACGCCTACCTTCAGCGCATGCTTCGGACAGGCCTTCCTGGAGCTGCACCCCACGAAGTACGCCGAGGAGCTCGTGAAGCGCATGGAGCAGAGCGGCGCTAAGGCATACCTCGTCAACACCGGCTGGAACGGCACAGGCAAGCGCATCTCCATCCGCGACACACGCGGCATCATCGACGCCATCCTCAACCACAGCATCGACGAGGCTCCCACCAAGCAGATCCCGTACTTCAACTTCACCGTTCCCACCAAGCTGGAGGGCGTTGACACCAACATCCTCGACCCGCGCGACACCTATGCCGACGCAGCACAGTGGGAGGAGAAGGCCAAGGACCTCGCAGGACGCTTCATCAAGAACTTCCACAAGTACGAGAGCAACGAGGCAGGCAAGGCACTCGTAGCAGCAGGCCCCCAGCTCTAACACTTAGGAACAGCAGGAACCTCCCCCCGCAGGAAGGCCCTTCGCAAAATAAGACAATGTCCGGACTCAGATTCGGACATTGTCTTATTAAAAAAGAAAAACCACAACACACACCTAAATCCATGAAGAAATCCTTATTTCACACCCTCCTCATTGCCCTCGCAGCAATCTTTGCCGCAGGGTGCAACACTCCCACGCCAACGAACGTGGGAACACGCGCCGACGCCCTCGACGACAACGCCTGGAAGCAGTCGGAGTGGATATCGGCCGCCGATGCCCAAGTAGTGACAGGCACCATCCGCGACGGCAGCCGTGCTGCCGACGGAGCCAGCTGGTTTGTCAGCACCGTCACGAATGATAAGAAAGTCGCTTCGGCCAAGTGGATGACCTGCGGATTGGGCGTCTACGACCTCTACGTCAACGGCAAGCTGGTGGGCGAAGAGGTGCTGAAGCCCGGCTTCACGCACAGCGCAAAGACAAAACGCTCGTTCACCTACGACATCACCGACGCTATCTGCAAAAAGGCGGGCAAAGAGAACGTCTTCGCAGCGCAGGTGACGCCAGGATGGTGGGCCGACAAGATAGTGACTCCTGGAGGCCACCAGGGGATGATAGGCAAGAAGTGCGCCTTCCGCGGAGTGCTGGAGCTCACCTTCGCCGACGGAACGAAACAGCTTCTCGGCACCGACACCGAGCACTGGTTGGCTGGCATAGCAGGTCCTGTCAAGCATGCTGCCATCTTTGACGGCGAGGACTACGATGCACGCGAGCTGCCCGGATATGACTGCCTCGACAAACTCTCCACGCCCGAAGTCAACACCGAGTTCAACGGCGAAATTCTTCCCTCAAACGGCGCTGAGGTATACATGCGCACCGACCTCGCCCTCGCTCCCGTGAAGGCGTACGTGTGGAAGGGCGTCAGCGGCAACACCGACGAGGAGTACGGCACCATCAACATCCTGCGCGAGTATGCTCCCGGCTCGGAGATGACGCTGAGCCCTGAGGAAACGCTCGTCATCGACTTCGGACAGAACTGCGCCGGCGTGCCTTCGTTCGTCTTCAAGGCAAAAGAAGGAACCACTCTCAACTGCCTCCCTGCCGAGCTGCTCAACGACGGAAACGGAGCCAAGAGCCGCGGGATGGACGGGCCCGAGGGGAGCTGTCACCGCACCAATCTGCGCATCCCGCAGACGGGAATGATTCTCAACTACACCTTCGCCGATGCGAAAGACTTTGTCTCGTTCCTTCCGCGCAACACCTTCTTCGGCTACCGCTTCGTGTCTATCACAGCCTCCGACGAGGTTACCTTCCAATCCATCCAGTCGATACCCATCACCTCCATCGCCCAGAACCTGGAAACGGGCACCATCACGACAGGCAGCGACGACATCAACAAGCTCATCTCCAACACCATCTGGGGGCAGCGCTCCAACTACCTCTCGGTACCCACCGACTGCCCTCAGCGCAACGAGCGACTCGGATGGACAGCCGACACGCAGGTGTTCACCGAGACGGGCTCCTTCTTTGCCAACACCTCGCCCTTCTTCCATAAGTGGATGCGCGACATGATGGACTCGCAGAGCGAACTGGGCGGATTCCCGGGCGTAGCACCCACGTCGCAGTACGGAGCCGAAATGATGCGTCTCGGATGGGCCGACGCAGGAGTCATCGTCCCCTGGACCATATGGAAACAGTTTGACGACAAGCAGATAGTCAACGAGACATGGGAGTCGATGGAGAAATACATCAACTGGGTGAACGACACCAAGTTCAACCATCAGGCCCACATCTCCGAGAACGGCAACTACCAATGGGCCGACTGGCTCAGCTACGAGCCCCTGGAGAGCTGCAGCGGCAGAAGTCACGGGAACGACAAGGACGGGCGCTGGAATCCTCTCCCCGAGACGGTTGAGTACTGGAACTACCTGAGCGCCTCCTACTGGGCCATCGACGCAGGCATGATGCGCGATATGGCAGCAGCAACAGGGCGCGACGCCGCGAAATACGAGCGGATGGAAAAAGAAGCAAAAGCCTTCATAAAGGAAACCTTCCTCAACGAAGACGGCACCTTCAAGACCGAAATCCTCAACACCATGCAGACGCCCGCCCTCTTCGCGCTGAAGAACGGCGTGGTGGAAGGCGAGGCAAAGGATGCCATGCTGGCACGCCTGCGCCAGAACTTTGCCGAGCACGACGGATGCCTCCAGACAGGATTCCTCGGCACATCCATCCTGATGGCAACGCTCACCGACAACGGAATGTCCGACATCGCATGGGACCTCCTCTTCCAACGCAAGAACCCCAGCTGGCTCTACTCCATCGACAACGGAGCAACAACCATCTGGGAGCGCTGGAACAGCTACACCATCGAGAAAGGTATGGGCCCCGCAGGCATGAACAGCTTCAACCACTACGCCTACGGCAGCGTCTGCCAATGGATATGGGAAACCGTCGCCGGCATCTCCGCCGACGTGAAGGCTCCCGGCTTCAAGCACATCATCATGCGCCCCCTGCCCGACAAGCGGCTGGGATGGGTGAAGGCTGAGTTCAAGTCGGCAGCCGGGCTCATCAAGAGCGAATGGAAGTACGAGGGCGACACGTGGACGTGGACCTTCACCGTTCCTGAAGGCGCCACCGCTTCCGTCACCCTTCCCGGAGAGACAGAGACGAAAGAGTACAATCCCGGCACCTACACCCTGACGAAGTAAGCACGCGCCCTCCAATTCAGGAAGCAAAAGCCGGAACGCTGTTGGTTCCGGCTTTTCTTATGTGGGAGTCTCTTGTCAGAAGGCTCTGAAGGAATGTTATGGGAGGGAATCGTCAATCGTCGAATCCTCCCTCGAAGCCTCCTTCGTCGCTGCTGTCGCCTTCGTCGCTGCTGTCGCCTTCGCCTTCACCCTCGCCCCGTCCTTTCTTCTTTGCTTTCATGTTGCCGAAGTTGTAGGTGATGGTAGCCATGATGCGTCGTCCTCCACGTCGTCCGACACTCTCCATATAGAAGCCTTCGCCCCACGTCTGGTTGCGCCAGGCGCGGCTGTCGAGAATATCTCTGCCGTTGATGGCGATGCTCCACTTGTTGTCGGCAAACTGCTTGCGGATACCCATGTCGACTCCGTAGCCTGCCTGGCTGTATCCCTGTGCGTTGGCACGCCCCGAGCGGTACATGCCCGTGAGCTGCCCGCTCCAGCTGTGAGGCAGCTTGACGCTGGCTATCATGCGGAAGTTCCACGAGAAGCTGCTTGTGGGGTCTCCCGTCACGTCATAGCTGCGTCCTGTCTCGTGGTTGGTGTAGGAATAGGCGAAGCCGTCCTGCTGGTAGTAGTACATATTGAGGGTGGACGTAAGGTCGAGACAGCTGAAGAAGCGGTTCTTGCCTACGATTTCCACGCCTGCCGAGTTGGATGCTGCCACGTTCACGCTGGTGGAGTACATGATGCCGTTGTCTAAGTAGCTGATGCGCTGCATGATGTCGTCGCTGTGGCGCAGATAGCTGCTGACGCTGAGCACGTGGTTCTCCCACGTCTTCATGTAGTTCAATTCGAACGACTGGCTGTATTCGGGATTAAGGTTGGGGTTACCGAACGAGATGTTTGTCGAGTCGGTGATGTTCTTGAAGTCGTTGAGCATTCCGCCCCAGGGCCTGCGCACGCGGTTGGTGTAGTTGAGCTGCAGCTCGTTGTCGTTGGGCAGGGCGTAGCTGAGGAATACGCTGGGGAAGATGTGGGGGATGTTTTTCTCAATGGGATTGCCCAACACGATTTCTCCGTTGCTGTTCTTGCTTTCCGACTGCGCATTCACTCTGTACCATTCGCCTCGGAATCCTATCTGATAGCCCAGCTTCTGCCACAGCTTGTCGCTGTAGGTGCCATAGAAGGCATGATTGCGCGAGTTGTAGATGAAACGGTTGTACAAATCATAAATCTCGTGCTGCCGCGCTGCATCGCCGAAGGTCACCATCGGGGTGTTCTCGCGGTTGAAGTTGCCTTTGTATCCAGCCTCCACCTTGCGGTTTTCAGAGAACTTGTTCTCATAGTCGGCCTGCACCTCCCAGGATTTGTTGCGGATGTTTGCCGTCTGGTCCTGGAACGAGTTGGTAGTATAGGTGGGGAAATGAGTTGTTTGGTCGTAGGTGTTGTGGTTGTCGCTCTGCCACTGCCCTCTGCTCACCGTCATGTCGAGGAAATGCTCCGTGCTCCACAGATGTTTGTAGCCCATCTGCACGTTCATCATCTGCTGATTCTCGTTGCTTTCGCTGATACGGTTTCTGTCGTAGATGAGCGCTCCTACGTTGTCGCGAGTGCCGTATCGGCTTATGTAGTCTATTGTGTTGGTGTGGGTATGTCCTCCTCTCATGCCCATCAGGTCGAGGGAGATGTCGTCGTTCTCGGTAGGATGCCAAGTGAGGCCCGTCCGTCCGAAATAGTTGTTTCCTCCCATGCGATTCCTTCCTGTCTGGTCGAGGAACGAGAGGGGATTGTCGGCGTTGTCGAGTTCTTCGCGATAGCTGCTGCTGTAGCCTATGTTCCTGTGGCTGCGGTAGTTGACTTGGGCGTAAGCGTCGAGGATGCCGCTGCTGTAGTTGACGTTAGCGCCTGCGCGTCCTCCGCCCCAGCCGAAGTCGTCGCCGCTCTGAATGATGCCCGAGCCGAGCTGCACGCTTCCGTAGTAGCCTGCCTTCCTGTCTCTCTTCAGCACGATGTTGATGATGCCCACCGTACCTTCGGGGCTATATTTGGCAGAAGGATTAGTGATAACTTCGATGCGCTCGATGCTTTCTGCCGGGAGCTGCTCAAGGATGGACCCCTGATTTTCGCTGTTCAGCCCCTGAGCCTTGCCGTTGATCCATACGGTAACGCTTTCCGAGCCGCGCAGACTTACGGTTCCTTCGTTGTCGACCTCCACCGAGGGGATGTTCTCAAGAAGTTCAGAAGCAGAACCTCCGGCTGCGGCAATAGCCTGATCGACGTTGAAAACTTTCTTGTCTATCTCGAATTTCATTTGTGAGCGGATGCCCGTAATCTCCACCTCGCCCAATGTCTTGGCGTCTTCTGCCAGACGGATGGTTTTCAGGTTGACGTGATGGGTGTTTTTTGTGATGGAAAACTCTCGCGTAGCATTCACATAGCCCACAAACGATACTGTGAGCACGTATTGGCCCTCTTTCAACCCCGTTACCTCGAAGTTGCCGTCAAGGTCGGTAGCTACGCCTCCGGCAATTTGCGTGCTGCCCTTAGGCGACACAGCTACGTTTACAAAACCCAATGGCTCTTGCGAGTCAGCATCAGTCACCTTACCTTTCACCGAGCCCTGAGCCATGATGAACAGGGACGGTAGAATGGCTAAGAAACTCAGTAAGACAAATTTCTTCATGAAGTCTAATCTTTTTCCTTATTCCTAATTTGCAAATTATAATTAAGACGTTCAAAAACGCATAAGGTTTAAATTTACAGGTCATTTTTTCTTAGTTTTTCTCTTGGTATTCTGCATTTTGATGTAGGATTTGAGGCGCTTTCACTGGGGAAAGGAAAGAAAAAATGGGGTTTTTCTTTCCTTTCCGCTTGCTTAGTCGTACCTTTAGCCTTCAGTTTTAGATAGGCTGCGACTCGGATAATTGCAAATAAATTTGCATTATCTCTCGCCTTGCACTATCTTTGCAGCGCTGAAATGAAGCGGCCCTGTAGTTCAACGGATAGAATAAGAGTTTCCTAAACTCCAGATAGGGGTTCGATTCCCCTCGGGGCTACTCAGAGATTTCTTTGGGCTCGAATTGCATTGTGCTTGCTCTGAAAGAGAGATGACAAAGCAAAAAAGAGCGTTGTGGTCGAAATCTTTTCCTTGTTTAAATATGGAGTCCGAATCTTTTCTTTCCCCTTATCTCTTTTGCCCCGTATGTGGCAGTAGCCGATTTGTGGTTAGCGGAGTGCGTTCGAAGCGTTGCGAAGCATGTGGCTTTGAGTTCTTTCTGAACTCGTCTGCTTCTGTCGCTGCTTTTATCGTCAACGTAAAGGTTGAACTGCTGGTTTGTCGGCGTGCAAAGGAGCCGGAAAAAGGGACGTTTGACCTTCCGGGAGGTTTTGTCGATCCTGGAGAATCTGCTGAGCAGGCTCTTTCGCGTGAGCTTTCGGAGGAGTTGGGTTGCCTTCCTGCCGAATCGCACTATCTTTTCTCACTTCCGAATCGCTATCAATGGGGCGCTGTCGTAGTGCCTACTACAGATTGTTTCTTCCGTGTTACGCTTGCAGATGAAACGAAACTTTGCCCTCACGATGATGTGGCAAGCTTCAGCTGGATTCCTCTCGAAGATATTGATCCTCAGGCGTTCGGACTCAAGTCGATAGCAAAGGCCGTTGCCCGTTTCCAGCAAGAATTCAAAGGTTAAGGATTCTCTTTTCAGCTGGTACCCTTTGTTTCCGTTTCAAGCTGATGAGTTGTTGCTAAGGAATGAAGCTGAATCGGAGAAAGGCAAGAAGACTTTATTCGTAAATGAGTGTAGTAAGGTGATTTTCAGCAAACACTTCTTGAGCTATATCCTGTAGAGAAGAAGCCGTGAGAACTTCGATGCGAGCGTAGAGCGTAGCGGTATCTTGGTATTTGTTGTAATGGAGGAACGTCTTCCCCATAGCGAGGGCGTTGTTCTCGAAGTTATCGGCAGCTACTCCAAGCTGCCCGATAAGTTGTTTCTTCGCAGCATGAAGTTGAAGTGAGGAAAGAGGCGTTTTTTTGAGTCGCTGTAGTTCAGCAAAAGTAAGCTCGATGCATCGGGGAGCATCGGATGGGTTACATCCGAAGTAGATATTGAAAACTCCCGTATCGGTGTAGCCTGTAAGATTGCTTTCGACGTTGTATACCAGTCCGAGATGTTCCCGCAGGGCAACGTTAAGGCGGCTATTCATGCCGGGCCCTCCGAGAAGATTGTTGAGAAGGTAGAGCCCTGTTCTGCGCGGATCGTCGGAAGGATAGGCTTCGCAACCCATCAGAACGTGTGTCTGATGCGTATGTCGGTGACGAACCACATGCGAGGCAGGATGAGGAACGGGCGGTTTCCTGTCATTTAGGGCTGTGCCCGACGGAAGCCCTTCGGTGTATAGCGCGGCATAGTTCAGGATTCGCTTGAGCGAGATATTCCCATAGACGAAAAGCACGGCATTCGCGGGGTGATAGTATCGTGATGTGAAGTTCAGGGCACTCTGCGACGTGAAGGTGCGGAGCTTTCGGGGAGTGCCGAGAATATTGTGCCCCAAAGGATGCCCGGCGAAAAGGATATTCTCAAAATCGTCGAAGATGAGTTCTGAAGGGGAGTCTTCGTAGCTCTCTATCTCATCGAGGATGACTCCCAACTCACCCGGAATCTCCTTCTGCGGAAAAGTGCAGTTGAAAACGATGTCGGAAAGAAGTTCGATGGCTCGACGAAAGTCTTTTCGGAGGCAAGAGGCATAGATGACGGTTTCCTCCTTATTAGTATAGGCATTCAGGTCCCCTCCCACGTTCTCCATACGGTTGAGGATGTGCCAGGCAGAGCGTTTGCGTGTTCCCTTGAAAAGGGTATGTTCCACAAAGTGGGCAAGGCCGTGCTCTGAGGGGAGTTCGTCGCGCGTGCCGGCATCGATGGCGTAACCACAGTAAACGACATCGGTGGGCGAAGAGGCTTGTATGATGCGCAAACCGTTGGGAAGAACGGCTGTCTGAATGGCTTTTTCTTTCATTTGGGCGCAAAAGTAATATGTTTTGAGGAAAAAATTTTTTCCCTTCTTCAAAAAAAATTATTTGTTCTCCATATCGGGAAAAAAAGAGACCTTTTTTTGCTTTGTTTTCGGTTTTTTCTTTATCTTTGCTTCAAATTCCGGGATGATATGAGAAAGGCGATTGCTGTCTTCTGCTCCGCTGCCCAGCAGATAGATAAGAAGTACTTTGAGGAGGCTGCTGCTGTGGGCCGATGGATGGCCGACAATGATGTGTCGCTCGTATACGGCGGTGCTGAGATGGGGCTGATGGAAGAGATTGCCAAAAGCGTGAAACAGCACGGAGGGCATGTGGTAGGAGTGGTTCCTACGAAACTGCGCGAAAGAGGAGCCGTGAGCCAGCTGATCGACGACATCATATACTGCAATAACCTCTCGGAGCGGAAGGATATCATGCTGGAACAGAGTGACTTGCTGGTGGCTCTCCCGGGAGGAATAGGCACGCTCGACGAGGTTTTTCATATCATGGGCGCCGCTACCATCGGCTATCATCACAAAAAAGTGGTGCTTTACAATGTTGAAGGCTTTTGGGATGCTTGTATCGATATGCTGAAGAAAATGAGCACCGAGGGATTCATTCGCGGAAATCTGAACGATTTCTTGCGTGTGGCATCCAAGCCTGAAGAGCTGGCTCGCATCTTGGAAGAGGAAACTTACTGATTACGAAACAATTATCTATCTAACATAAAAGCTAATTTATGCGCAAAGCTATTGGTATAGGAGAAACCATTCTCGACATTATTTTCCGAAACGGGCAACCTGTAAACGCTATGCCGGGCGGTTCGACGTTCAACACCATGATATCACTCGGGCGTGCAGGAGTGCCTTCGGCGTTCGTCACTGATTTGGGAAACGACCGTGTGGGCGACAACATACGCTCTTTCATGAGGGAAAACGGCGTCGACGACTCAGGCGTGAGCGTGAACCTCGATATTCAATCCCCCATATCGCTTGCCTTCCTCGACGAAAGGAGCAATGCGGATTATGAATTCTACCGAGCACCCTTCCCCGTAGATTCCGACTGGGTTTGCCCTGCTGTTGAAAGGGACGACATCGTGGTGTTCGGCTCATTCTACGCCCTTGACCCCTTGTCGCGCTACAAGGTGCATGCCCTGTTGGAGGCAGCGCACGAGGCAGGAGCAATCGTCTACTACGATGTCAACTTCCGACGCAATCATCAGGGGCAGGCAGTAAGGCTGATGGGGACAATGCTCGAGAACTTCGAGTTTGCCGATATCATCAGGGGATCGGATGAGGATTTTGACATTCTCTATGGGCTTCGCGAGAGCGCTGAGGTATATCGCACAAAAACAGCCTTCTATTGCCCGCGGCTCCTTTGCACACGCGGGGCGGAGGGTGTCGACGTGCATACTCGCACTTTGAGCAAGCACTACGATTCGCCCTCCATTACCCCCGTGAGCACTATAGGTGCCGGCGATAGCTTCAATGCCGGAATCTCCTACTCTCTGATTAAAAATCGCATCCGACGTGACGACTTGGACTTGTTGAGCGAGGCTGATTGGGATCAAATTTTGCACTGTGCCCAAGCCTTCAGTTCTGCAACCTGCTTGAGTATGGAGAATTACGTTCCCTGTGGATTCCGCCCGTAAAAGAGAATAAAAGTTGGGTAAAGTAGTTCAAGGCCAAAGTTGTCGTATAACATTTTTTTAATTTTTTTCACTTATACATTTGTTTTTCACGAGGGATTGAACTATTTTTGTAGCCTATTGAATGGAAGAAAAACGACAAGAATACTAATTTATTAAAACTGAAACATTTATGTGGTTATTTAATTCATCAGTCGGTAAAAAAGTCGTGATGAGTATCACAGGACTTGGCTTAGTTCTGTTCCTCACTTTTCACATGACGATGAACTGCGTAGCGCTGTTCTCGGCAGAAGGTTACCGATTTATCTGTGAGTTCTTGGGAGCCAACTGGTATGCCATCGTAGGCACCATTGGGTTAGCTTTGCTGATGGTGATTCACATCGCTTACGCCACATGGCTGACCCTGTCAAACAAAAAGGCTCGCGGCAATGAGCGCTATGCCGTTACCGCCCGTCCCAAGGGCGTGGAGTTTGCTTCGCGCAACATGTTTGTGCTCGGATTGATCGTTTTCCTCGGTCTGGTGCTTCATCTCTGCAACTTCTGGGCAAAAATGCAGCTCGTTGAGTTAAGAGGAGGCATTCCTGAAGATGGTGTTGATCTCATTCGTTATACCTTCTCGAAATGGTACTTCGTTCTGTTGTACCTTATTTGGTTCGGTGCCATCTGGTTCCATCTTACCCACGGCTTCTGGAGCGCTATCCAGACAATCGGAATGAGCAACAGAAAATGGTTCGTTCGTTGGAAATGGATAGGATACATCTTCGTAACCCTGTTGATGCTCGGCTTCGTAGGAGTGGTGGTAACCTTCTTCTGCTACGAGACATTCCACTGGCCCTTCCTTGCTTCTATCTTCGGCGGTTTAGCTTAACATCTGAAAAGCGATTCTTTATCCGATAACCTGTAATAAGAAATCAAATCTATGGAAAATAAGATTATAACCAAAACTGATGCTAAAATCCCAGAGGGACCTTTGGCAGAGAAGTGGACCAACTATAAAGCACATCAGAAACTGGTTAACCCGGCAAATAAGCGTAAACTTGACATTATCATCGTCGGTTCAGGCTTGGCTGGTGCCAGTGCTGCAGCTTCGCTGGGTGCTCTAGGGTTCAAGGTGAAATGTTTCTGCATTCAGGATAGTCCTCGTCGTGCTCACTCCATTGCGGCACAGGGCGGTATCAACGCAGCCAAGAACTACCAGAACGACGGTGACTCCGTTTATCGTCTTTTCTATGACACTATCAAGGGAGGTGACTATCGTGCACGCGAAGCAAATGTCTATCGTCTGGCAGAAGTAAGCAACGCTATTATTGACCAATGTGTGGCACAGGGCGTTCCCTTTGCACGTGAATACGGCGGATTGCTCGACAACCGTTCATTCGGTGGGGCTCAGGTAAGTCGTACGTTCTATGCCCGTGGCCAAACGGGACAGCAGCTGCTTCTTGGTGCTTACAGCGCCTTGATGCGTCAGGTGCATTTGGGCAATGTGGAAATGTTTACCCGTTGCGAAATGCTCGACTTGGTGATGATAGACGGACGTGCTCGTGGAATTATCTACCGCGACTTGGTTACGGGCGAAATCAAACGTTGCTCTGCCCATGCTGTTGCTATCGGAACAGGAGGATACGGCAATACCTTCTTCCTCTCAACCAACGCTATGGCAAGTAACGGAAGTGCAGCTATGCAATGCTACCGCAAAGGTGCTTACTTTGCTAACCCTGCCTATGCTCAGATACATCCCACTTGCATCCCCGTTCACGGCGACAAGCAGTCGAAGTTAACCCTGATGTCGGAATCGTTGCGTAACGACGGACGTATCTGGGTTCCCAAGAAACTGGAAGATGCCAAGAAACTCCAGAAGGGAGAACTGAATCCTAACGACATTCCCGATGAGGACCGTGACTTCTACCTCGAGCGCCGCTATCCTGCTTTCGGCAATCTTGTTCCTCGCGACGTGGCTTCGCGTGCTGCAAAGGAGCGTTGCGACAAGGGCTTCGGCGTCAACAACACGGGATTGGCTGTGTTCCTTGACTTCAAGTACGCCATCGAGCGCTTGGGCGAGAATGTAGTTCGTGAGAAATATGGCAACCTCTTCGACATGTACGAGGAAATCACGGATGTCAATCCATATCACAACCCGATGATGATATTCCCAGCCATCCACTACACGATGGGAGGCATCTGGGTTGACTATGAACTGATGACTTCCATTCCAGGACTGTTCGCTATCGGTGAAGCAAACTTCAGCGATCACGGAGCAAACCGTCTGGGTGCATCTGCTCTCATGCAGGGATTGGCAGACGGATATTTCGTTTTGCCTTATACGATACAGAATTACCTGAGTGACCAAATTCAGGTGCCGCGTTTCAGCACCGACCTGCCCGAGTTTGAGGAAGCCGAGAAGGGCGTTCAAGCCCGCATCGACAAGCTGATGGGCATCAAGGGAAATCGCTCTGTCGACAGCATCCATAAGGAATTGGGACACATCATGTGGGAATTCGTAGGAATGGGCCGTACCGAAGCTTCGCTGAAAGAGGCTGTTGAAAAGATTGATGCTCTGGAGAAAGTATTCTACAGCGATTTGCGCATTCCAGGCGAAGCAAACACCCTGAATGTGGAGCTTGAGAAGGCACTTCGTCTTGAGGACTTCTTGCAGATAGGCAAGCTGATGGCTTACGATGCATTGAACCGCGAAGAATCGTGCGGAGGACACTTCCGCGAGGAGTATCAGACTCCCGAAGGAGAAGCCCTGCGTCGCGACGACCTCTTCTCATACGTTGCCTGCTGGAAATACGAGGGTGCAGGAAAAGAACCTACACTCATCAAGGAACCGCTTGAGTATGAATACATCAAGGTGCAGACACGCAACTATAAGAGCTAACTGAAATCCCAAAATCGCTAAACAGTAAATTCACTATGGATAAGAATATAAGTTTCACTCTGAGAGTTTGGAGACAAAGAGGTCCTAAGGAGAAAGGCGAATTCAAGCAGTACTTCATGGAAGACATCCCCGGTGATACTTCTTTCCTTGAGATGCTTGATATCCTTAACGAGAAGCTCATCAACCGCAACGAGGAACCCATCGTCTTCGATCACGACTGCCGCGAAGGAATTTGCGGAATGTGCTCGCTCTACATCAACGGGCATCCCCACGGGCCTGCCACAGGAGCTACCACTTGCCAGATCTACATGCGCCGTTTCCAAGACGGAGACGTCATCACCGTTGAGCCTTGGCGCTCGGC
The DNA here is from genome assembly GCA_017650105.1 of Bacteroidaceae bacterium. Lineage (GTDB taxonomy): Bacteria > Bacteroidota > Bacteroidia > Bacteroidales > Bacteroidaceae > UBA1189. The sequence continues at coordinate 17,220 of JAGCFO010000016.1, forward strand.
AGGATTCCCTGTCATACGCGACTTGATGGTTGACCGCCGTGCTTTCGACAAGATTATGGCAGCAGGAGGTTATGTGAGCGTGAATACGGGCGGAGTGCCTGACGCAAACGCAATACCTATCCCCAAGGCAGCTGCTGACGAGGCTATGGATGCTGCTGCATGCATCGGCTGCGGTGCTTGCGTGGCTGCCTGCAAGAACGGATCTGCTATGCTGTTTGTAAGTGCTAAGGTTAGCCAGCTGGCTCTGCTCCCGCAAGGCAAAGTGGAGGCAAAACGCCGTGTGAAAGCAATGCTTGCCAAGATGGATGAGCTGGGATTCGGTGCTTGCACCAATACCCGCGCTTGCGAAGCCGAATGCCCTAAGTGTGTAAGCATCAGCAACATCGCACGTCTGAACCGTCAGTTCATCGGAGCCAAGCTGAGCGACTGATAATCGCCTGGCTTCCGTGAATGCGGAGGAGTGTTTTATTCATCCGGAATGCCTAAAACGGCAATTCCGGATGAATTTGCTTTCCGGAAAAGAGGGCTTCCCTCGCGCGCGTACATTATTTTAAATATATAAGGCAATATGCTTTGAGAATCTCGCGATATTTGTTCTCCAAAAAAATTTTTCCCTTCTTCATAATTTTTTTTCCTTTGAGTATAAATCAGCGGGCTTTGAAGCAAAAATTGTGGAAATTATTTTGTCATTACAATTATTTGCTATAATTTTGCCCCGCTAAAAATGTAGGGAATAATAAATAATATAAAACGTTTTATAGAAAAATGATTGTAGTACCAGTAAAAGAGGGCGAGAACATCGAGAGAGCTCTCAAGAAATTTAAGAGAAAATACGAGAAAACAGGTATTGTCAAGGAATTGCGCCGCAGACAGCAGTTCGACAAACCGTCTGAACTTAAGAGACTTAAGATGGAAAGAGCCATCTACGTTCAAAAACTTCATCAGAACGAGGATTAAAAAAGTCCTCGTTTTTTTTGTCGTTTCAAAAATAGTTGCTATATTAGCACACGGAAATTCATGTGGGGAAGTGAAATGGTTATAGAGTCCTTTCTCGACTATCTGCGACTTGAGCGTGGCTATTCGCTGAAAACGATTACGAGCTACGAGACAGACCTCCGTGAATTCCAGCAGTTCTTTGAAAGTCTGGATTCCAGCCTGACATTTCAGACGGTTGATGCCGATATAGTGCGAAACTGGTCGATGTCGCTCATGAGCCAAGGCATAAAAGCATCGTCGGTCAACCGGAAGTTGAGCGCGCTGAGGTCACTGTACCATTTCCTCCTTCGAAAAGGAGAAGTCAGCGTCACCCCCATGCAGAAGGTGAAAGGGCCGAAGAAGAAAAAGCCCCTGCCCACTTTCCTCCGCGTGGAGGATATGGACCATCTGCTCGACGATGTCTGCTTCCCTCCCGGATGGGAAGGCGCGCGCGACAGACTCATCCTGCAGATGTTCTACGAGACAGGCATGCGACGAGCCGAACTTGTGGGACTTGACGAGAAGGACGTTGACCTCTACCGGATGCAGATAAAAGTGACCGGCAAGCGCAACAAGCAGCGAATGATTCCCTTCGGAGACGACCTCCGGAAGGCAATAGAACAGTACGTCGAGCAGAAACGGCAAATGGTGGTGAGCGAAGGCGACGCGCTGTTCGTTGACAAGAAAGGCGCACGCGTAAAACCCGCATGGGTGTACACGATGGTGCGACGCAACCTCTCCAGAGTGTCGACACAGAAGAAGCGCAGCCCGCATGTGCTGAGACATACGTTCGCCACAGCGATGCTGAACAACAATGCCGAGCTGGAAGCCGTGAAGGAGATTTTGGGGCACAGCAGCGTGTCGACGACAGAAATCTACACTCACACCACATTCGAAGAACTCAAAAAGGCATACTCAACGGCACACCCCAGGGAGCGATGCGAACCTGCGGAGCCAGACAATACAGATTAACCAACCGGGGCCGCCCAGCAAATGAGCACCCCATAAAAAAAGGAGGTAATTATGGAAATTAGAATTCAGTCCATTCACTTCGACGCTACGGATCAGCTGCGTAGCTTCATCGAGAAGAAAGTCTCGAAACTGGAGCGTTTCTACGATGAGATTGACAACGTCGAAATCACCTTGAAGGTGGTGAAGCCTGAAACAGCCCTCAACAAGGAGGCAGACGTAAAGGTTAAGGTAAAAAACGATGAGCTTTTTGCATCGAAAGTTTGCGACACTTTTGAAGAAAGTATCGACGATTGCATGGATGCTTTGCAGAAACAACTCCGCAAATTGAAGGAAAAAACACGCGGAAAATAAAAAAATCGCAAAAACATTTTGCTGATTTAAAAATAGTTCATACATTTGCAGCCGTTTCGCATCAAACATCGAAGCGGCTGCTCTTTTTGACTATACATCAAGTATATAAAAAAGGAAAGCAAAAAGCGATCTTTGCATATTGAAAAAGACATCAAACAGACACGTACGGGTGAATTCCAGAGTGGCCAAATGGGGCAGACTGTAAATCTGCTGTCTCTCGACTTCGGTGGTTCGAATCCATCTTCACCCACACGTTCAAATATAGAGATGCGGAAGTAGCTCAGTTGATAGAGCATTAGCCTTCCAAGCTGAGGGTCGCGGGTTTGAGTCCCGTCTTCCGCTCTCATACTTGATGTTGCTGTTATAGCTCAGCGGTAGAGCGCATCCTTGGTAAGGATGAGGTCCTGAGTTCAAATCTCAGTAACAGCTCAATAGCCCGAGGAGGGCAAATTGTGCAAGAAGAGATATTTATTAATAAATAATTAAGTAAAAGAAAAAGCTATGGCAAAAGAAAAATTCGAACGTTCGAAACCGCATGTTAACATCGGTACTATCGGTCACGTTGACCACGGCAAGACTACTTTGACGGCTGCTATTACCACCGTATTGGCAAAGCAGGGTCTGGCAGAGGTTAAGTCTTTCGACTCTATTGACAACGCCCCCGAGGAGAAGGAGCGTGGTATCACTATCAACACCGCTCACGTAGAGTACGAGACCAAGAACCGTCACTATGCACACGTTGACTGCCCGGGTCACGCTGACTACGTTAAGAACATGGTAACTGGTGCTGCCCAGATGGACGGTGCTATTATCGTTGTTGCTGCTACTGATGGTCCTATGCCTCAGACTCGCGAGCACATCCTTCTCGCCCGTCAGGTGAACGTTCCCCGTCTGGTCGTATTCCTTAACAAGTGCGATATGGTTGAGGACGAAGAGATGTTGGAGCTCGTTGAGATGGAAATGCAGGAGCTTCTCGAGCAGTATGAGTTCGATCCCAGCTCTCCTATCATCCGCGGTTCTGCACTCGGTGCATTGAACGGAGTTCCCGAGTGGGAGCAGAAGGTTCTCGACCTTATGGATGCAGTTGACGAGTGGATTCCTCTGCCTCCTCGTGATATCGACAAGCCTTTCTTGATGCCTGTTGAGGACGTCTTCTCCATTACTGGACGTGGCACCGTTGCTACCGGACGTATCGAGACTGGTGTTGTTAAGATTGGCGACGAAGTTGAAATCCTCGGTCTTGGTGAAGAGAAGAAGACCGTTGTTACCGGCGTTGAGATGTTCCGCAAGATCTTGGACCTCGGCGAGGCTGGTGATAACGTAGGTCTGCTGCTCCGCGGTATCGACAAGGACGAAATCAAGCGCGGTATGGTGCTCTGCCATCCGGGCCAGATCAAGCCCCACAGCAAGTTCATGGCATCTGTTTATATCCTGAAGAAGGAAGAAGGCGGACGTCATACTCCTTTCCGCAACAAGTATCGTCCTCAGTTCTATCTCCGCACCATGGACTGCACCGGTGAGATCACTCTTCCCGAAGGCATCGAAATGGTAATGCCTGGTGATAACGTTCACATCCAGGTTGAGCTTATCTACCCTGTAGCCCTCAACGTAGGTCTCCGCTTCGCTATCCGCGAAGGTGGCCGTACGGTAGGTTCGGGTCAGATTACCGAGATCCTCGACGATTAATCCTTAAGGAAAAAACGATTGCGCCAGTTCCTCTCTAAGGGGAACTGCGCTGTCTAGGGGTGTAGTTCAATGGCAGAACAGCGGTCTCCAAAACCGTCAATGTGGGTTCGATTCCTGCCACCCCTGCAAGTAAAAAAATAAGACTATGTTTAAGAAAATAGCTAAGGCTTGTAAAGAATCTTACGACGAGCTTGTACATAAAGTTACGTGGCCGACATTTTCAGAACTGACAAGCAGTGCAATTGTTGTTTTAGAAGCTTCCCTTCTGATTGCATTGATTGTTTTTGCTATGGATCAGGTGTTCCAGGGCGTGATGGAGTTTGTCTATCCTCATTAATCTTTTAAGGAAGAGATGGCAGATACTCAGGAAAAGAAGTGGTACGTTCTCCGCGCCATTAGTGGCAAGGAGGGAAAAGTCAAGGAATATATTGAGTACGAGTGTGCTCATAGCGACCTTGGCCAATATGTATCCCAAGTTCTTATTCCCACAGAGAAGGTAGCTCAAGTTCGCAATGGAAAAAAAGTTGTGAAGGAGAAAACCTATCTTCCTGGTTACGTTCTTGTCGAAGTGGCATTGAATGGCGAGATTGCTTCCCGTTTGCGCTTTATGCCTAATGTGTTAGGCTTTTTGCCGAACCTGAACAATCCAACGCCGCTCCGTCCATCTGAGATTAGCCGTTTGCTAGGCACAGTTGACGAAATGCAGGAGCAGGAGGTAGAACCGACTGTTTCCTTTGTCGTCGGTGAGCCAGTTAAGGTTAATTTTGGTCCTTTCTCGGGGTTTAGTGGAACCATCGAGGAGGTCAACGTAGAGAAGAGAAAACTGAAGGTCAATGTCAAGGTCTTCGGGCGTAAAACCCCAATAGAACTTGGCTTTATGCAAGTAGAAAAGGAATAGCACGTTCTGTTACGAGTGCGTGTTAGCCCTTTTATATGTTTTCTATATAAATTCAATTAAAATGGCTAAAGAAGTTGCTGGAATAATCAAATTACAGATTAAAGGAGGCGCTGCAAACCCTGCTCCCCCAGTAGGACCTGCTCTTGGTTCGAAGGGATTGAACATTATGGAGTTTTGCAAGCAATTCAATGCCAGAACCCAGGACAAAGGGGGTAAGATTTTACCTGTAATCATCACGTTCTATGCTGACAAGTCATTTGACTTCGTTATTAAGACTCCTCCTGTAGCAATACAGCTGCTTGAGGTTTCGAAAGCAAAGAAAGGATCGTCGGAGCCTAACCGTAGCAAGGTTGCATCTGTAACATGGGATCAGGTGCGCGCTATCGCTGAGGACAAGATGGTCGACCTGAACTGCTTTACCGTTGAGGCTGCCATGAAGTTGGTTGCCGGTACGGCTCGCAGCATGGGTATTAGCGTGAAAGGTGAATTCCCCGGTAATAACTAATAAACTTCAATTGAAATGGGTAAACTGACAAAAAACCAGAAGTTGGCCGCTTCAAAAATTGAAACAGGGAAATTATACACTCTTAAGGAAGCTTCTGCATTGGTAAAAGAGGTAACTACTACCAAATTTGATGCTTCTGTTGATATTGACGTACGTTTGGGCGTTGACCCTCGTAAGGCAAATCAGATGGTGAGAGGTGTCGTTTCGCTTCCTAACGGAACAGGTAAGGTTGTCAGAGTGCTTGCACTCTGCACCCCCGACCAGGAAGCTGCTGCAAAAGAAGCAGGTGCCGACTATGTAGGTCTCGATGAATACATCGATAAGATTAAGGGTGGTTGGACGGATGTTGATGTTATCATCACCATGCCTTCAATCATGGGTAAGATTGGTGCTCTGGGTCGCATCCTCGGTCCTCGTGGCCTGATGCCTAACCCTAAGAGCGGCACTGTTACTATGGATATTGCCAAAGCTGTAAAGGAAGTTAAACAGGGTAAGATCGACTTCAAGGTCGACAAAGCAGGTATCGTTCATACCTCTATCGGTAAGGTATCTTTCACCCCTGAGAAGATCTTCGAAAACGCTAAGGAGTTCATTGCTACTATCAACAAGCTGAAACCTAGCGCAGCTAAGGGTACGTATATTAAGAGCATTTATCTTTCGAGCACCATGAGCAAGGGTATCAAGGTAGATCCCAAATCATGTGACGAAAACTAAAGAAAGGGGACTGCTATGAATATGAGAAAAGAAAAACCATTTCCTACACGTAAAGTGGAGGTTATTGACCAGCTGAAAGAGACGATTAGCGCCTATCCTCATTTTTATCTCGTTGACGTTACGGCACTTGATTCTGTAGCAACGAGTGAAATAAGACGTAAGTGCTTCAAGTCAAACATCAAGATGGTCGTTGCGAAGAATTCCCTTCTTCACAAGGCATTTGAGGCATCTGAAATAGATTATTCTCCTCTCTATGATTCGTTGAAGGGCACCACAGCTATCTTCTTTACGGAGACGGCTAATGCTCCCGGAAAGCTGCTCAAGGAATATGCCGATAAGAAGAAGGCAATTCCCGCTCTGAAGGCTGCTTATGTAGAGCAGGGCTTCTATGTAGGAGCTGATCAACTTGCCACATTGGCAAGCATCAAGAGCAAGAACGAACTCATTGCCGACATCGTTGCACTGTTGCAGTCGCCGATCCGCAATATCGTATCTGCTCTTCAGAACAAAGAAGAGAAAGCCGAAGAGGCTACTTCTGAGACCCCTGCCGCTGAGGCAAAATGAAGGTCTTGAGAGATAAATAACAGTATTAACAGAAAACAAATTAAAATTATACGAAAATGGCTGATTTAAAAGCTTTTGCAGAACAATTAGTTAACTTGACAGTTAAGGAAGTTAACGAGCTCGCTGCTATCCTTAAGGATGAATATGGTATTGAACCTGCCGCTGCTGCTGTTGTAGTCGCTGCTGGCGCTGAAGCTGGTGCTGCCGCAGAAGAGGAGAAGACAAACTTTGATGTTGTCCTGAAATCTGCTGGTGCAAGCAAACTTCAAGTCGTTAAAGCTGTGAAGGAATCTTGTGGTCTTGGCCTCAAGGAGGCTAAGGATCTCGTTGACGCAGCTCCTAGCGTAGTTAAGGAAGGTCTTCCTAAGGACGAGGCTGAGAACCTGAAGAAGGCTCTCGAAGATGTCGGTGCTGAGGTAGAACTCAAATAAGTGCCCGACGCCTTAATAGGTAAACGGTTAAGAATCCCCTTTTGGGGTTCTTAGCCTTTTTGTGCCTAAAGTATTTTATTTCCCTAATATCTTAACCAAATGTCCTCAACCATTAGCAACCAACGTATTAACTTTGCTACCATCAAGAATCCGATTGAGAGACCGGACTTTTTGGAAGTACAGTTGCAATCCTTTAAGGATTTTCTTCAATTAGACACTCCCCCAGAGAAACGTAAGAATGACGGATTGTACAAGGTGTTTGCAGAGAATTTCCCGATTGCCGACACTCGCAATAACTTCGTTCTCGAATTTCTAGATTACTATATAGATCCGCCTCGCTACCCCATTCAGGAATGCATTGAGCGCGGCTTGACCTATAGCGTGCCTCTTAAAGCAAAGCTTAAACTTTATTGTACCGATCCTGATCATGAGGATTTCGACACAGTAATCCAGGATGTTTATCTTGGTTCTATTCCTTACATGACGGAACAGGGTACGTTTGTTATCAATGGTGCAGAACGTGTGGTAGTTTCCCAGTTGCATCGTTCTCCTGGTGTATTCTTTGGTCAAAGCGTTCATGCTAACGGTACACCTCTCTATTCTGCACGAATCATTCCATTCAAAGGTTCTTGGATCGAGTTTGCTACAGACATCAACAATGTGATGTATGCCTATATCGATCGTAAGAAGAAGTTGCCTGTAACGACTTTGCTGCGCGCTATCGGTTTTGAAACAGATAAGGATATTCTTCAGATTTTCAATCTTGCTGAGGAAATAAAAGTCAACAAGGCAAATCTAAAGAAGTGCATCGGCAGAAAGTTGGCTGCTCGTATCGTAAAGATGCGTGTTGAGGATTTTGTTGATTCTGATACGGGTGAAGTTGTTTCCATCGAGCGTAATGAGATTCTTTTTGAGAGAGAAACCATCATTGAAGAGGAAAATGTAGCAGAAATTCTGGAGTCGGGAGCTGAGACAATCTTGATTCATAATGAAGAAGCGGGACAATCCGATTATTCTATTATCTTTAATACTCTGAGCAAAGATACGAGTAACTCCGAGAAAGAAGCCGTTCTCTACATCTATCGTCAGTTGCGTAATGCTGATCCGGCAGACGATGCAAGCGCAAGAGAAGTTATCAACAACTTGTTCTTCTCTGAGAAGAGATATGATTTAGGAGAAGTAGGACGCTATCGCATCAACAAGAAGCTTAGTCTGACGACAGACATGAGTGTAAGCGTTCTCACAAAAGAGGATATTATCGAGATTATTAAGTATCTCATAGAACTGGTTAACTCAAAAGCAGCTGTTGACGATATCGACCATTTGAGCAACCGTCGCGTGCGTACTGTTGGAGAGCAGTTGGCAAATCAGTTTGCTGTTGGTTTGGCACGCATGTCGCGCACAATTCGTGAACGTATGAATGTTCGTGACAACGAAGTTTTCACTCCTACTGACCTTATCAACGCTAAGACTGTTGCTTCTGTTATCAACTCATTCTTTGGTACGAATGCTTTGTCTCAGTTTATGGACCAGACGAATCCGTTGGCAGAAATTACGCATAAGCGTCGTATGTCAGCCCTTGGCCCTGGAGGTCTGTCTCGAGAAAGAGCAGGTTTCGAGGTTCGTGACGTACACTATACTCACTATGGTCGTCTTTGTCCTATTGAAACTCCTGAAGGCCCTAACATCGGTCTGATCTCTTCGTTGTGCATCTATGCAAAGATTAATTATCTGGGACTTATTGCTACTCCTTATCGTAAGGTGAAGGACGGAGTTGTCGATTTGTCTCCCGAAGGTGTTGTTTACCTGACTGCCGAGGAAGAGGAAGATAAGATTATTGCCCAAGGAAATGCTCCTCTTAATGATGACGGAACCTTTATTCGTAGCAAGGTTAAAGCACGTCGTGATGCTGATTTCCCTGTTGTGGATCCAAGTGAAGTCGACCTTATGGATGTTTCCCCGCAGCAGATAGCATCTATCGCTGCAGCACTGATTCCTTTCTTGGAGCATGATGATGCCAACCGTGCTTTGATGGGATCGAACATGATGCGTCAGGCTGTTCCTCTGATGAGAACAGAATCTCCTATTGTCGGAACTGGTGTGGAAAAACAGCTCTGTATAGATTCCCGTTCGCAGATTACTGCAGAGGGTGATGGCGTTGTTGAGTATGTTGATGCAGCTACCATTCGCATCCTCTACGATCGTACGGAAGATGAAGAATTTGTCAGCTTCGATTCCGCATTGAAGGAGTATAAGATTCCGAAGTTCCGACGTACCAATCAAAATATGACTGTTGACCTTCGCCCGGTTTGCGATAAAGGCCAGCGTGTCAAGAAGGGCGATATTCTCACTGAAGGTTACTCAATTGCAGATGGTGAACTCTCATTGGGTAAGAACCTCTTAGTTGCATATATGCCCTGGAAGGGTTACAACTATGAGGATGCTATCGTTCTCAACGAGCGTGTTGTGCGCGAAGACATTCTTACTTCCGTGCATGTTGAGGAGTTGATGCTTGAAGTTCGTGAAACCAAGCGCGGCGTAGAAGAGTTGACTTCTGATATTCCTAACGTTAGTGAAGATGCTACAAAGAATCTGGATGATAATGGCATAATCCGAATTGGTGCAACTGTTGAACCAGGTGATATCCTTATTGGTAAGATCACTCCTAAGGGAGAATCCGATCCCAGTCCTGAGGAGAAACTGCTGCGTGCTATCTTCGGTGAAAAGGCAGGCGATGTGAAAGATGCATCCCTGAAAGCATCTCCTTCTTTGAAGGGTGTTGTTATTGACAAGCGTTTGTATTCCCGTGCTATTAAGACACGTAGTTCAAAGATTGCAGACCGTGCTATTCTTCCAAAAATCGATGAAGAATTTGAGGAGAAAGCAGCAGCTCTTAAGAAGATTCTTATCGATAAACTGCTGGTTCTCACCAAAGGTCACACATCTATGGGTGTAAAAGACTACATGGGTGCAGACATGCTGCCTAAGGGTGCCAAATTCACGAAGGAAGAACTGAACGGATTAGATTTCACTGCTATTCAGCTGAGTAAGTGGACCAATGATGAGCATGTAAATGAACTTGTTGGTAAGCTTATTATTAACTATCTGAGGAAGTACAAAGAGCTTGATTCCGAAATCAAGCGCAAGAAATACGCTATTACAATCGGTGATGAACTTCCTTCTGGAATTATTCAGATGGCTAAGGTCTATATTGCCAAGAAGCGTAAGATTGGTGTCGGTGACAAGATGGCTGGTCGTCACGGAAATAAGGGTATTGTAAGCCGTGTCGTACGTCAGGAGGATATGCCGTTCCTGGAGGACGGTACTCCTGTAGATATCGTGTTGAACCCTCTGGGTGTGCCTTCTCGTATGAATATCGGACAGATATTCGAAACAGTTCTCGGACATGCAGGAAGAAAGCTTGGTGTGAAATTTGCTACTCCTATCTTCGATGGTGCTACGTTGGAAGATCTTACCACTTGGACAGATAAGGCTGGTTTGCCACGCTACGGTAAAACTTATCTCTACAATGGAGAGACAGGCGAAATGTTCGATCAGCCCGCAACAGTAGGTGTTACTTACATGTTGAAACTGGGACATATGGTAGAAGATAAGATGCATGCTCGTTCGATAGGCCCGTACAGCCTTATCACTCAGCAGCCTCTTGGAGGAAAGGCACAGTTTGGTGGTCAGCGATTTGGTGAAATGGAGGTTTGGGCACTCGAAGCATTTGGAGCTGCTCATATCCTGCAGGAGATTCTTACCATCAAGTCCGATGATGTCACTGGACGTAGCAAAGCATACGAAGCTATTGTTAAGGGAGATCCACTTCCCACGCCAGGTATTCCTGAATCTCTCAATGTCTTGTTGCACGAGTTGCGTGGTCTGGGACTAAGTATTGCTCTCGAATAATTATGTTTAACTCTTCACACAATAAAAAGAACAAATATGGCTTTTAGAAAAGACAATAAAATAAAGACTAATTTCTCGAAGATTACCATCTCTTTGGCTTCTCCTGAAGAGATTCTTGAGAACTCGAGTGGTGAAGTGTTAAAACCCGAGACCATCAACTATCGCACATATAAACCGGAACGCGACGGTTTGTTCTGCGAGCGTATTTTTGGTCCTTGTAAGGATTATGAATGTCATTGCGGTAAGTACAAACGTATCCGTTACAAAGGTATTGTTTGCGACCGATGCGGTGTCGAGGTTACGGAAAAGAAGGTACGTCGTGAACGTATGGGGCATATCGAGTTGGTTGTTCCTGTTGCGCATATCTGGTATTTCCGTAGTCTTCCAAACAAAATCGGTTATCTGCTGGGAATTCCCACAAAGCAACTCGACTCAATCATTTACTACGAGCGCTATGTGGTAATCAATCCTGGTGTGGCAGCTGACATTGAACGTGAAGATAAAGAACAAGGGCCTCTTGCAAAACTTGACTTACTGTCAGAAGAAGAATATCTCTGGTTCTTGGACCGTCTTCCCGAGGGTAACGCGAATTTGCCCGACGATGATCCTCAGAAATTCATCGCAAAGATGGGAGCCGAAGCAATCTATGATTTGCTCGTTGGACTGGATTTGGATTCTCTTTCCTATGAGTTGCGCTCTCGCGCTGATCAGGACGGTAGCCAACAGCGTAAGACTGAAGCTCTTAAGCGTCTGCAGGTTGTTGAATCGTTCCGTGCTTCACGCAACATCAACAAACCCGAGTGGATGATTATCAAGAACGTTCCTGTTACTCCTCCTGAGCTTCGCCCATTGGTTCCTCTGGATGGAGGTCGTTTTGCTACTACTGATATCAACGATCTTTATCGTCGAGTTATTATCCGCAACAATCGCTTGAAGAGATTGATAGAGATAAAGGCACCCGAAGTCATTCTTCGCAATGAAAAGCGTATGCTTCAGGAGGCTGTTGACAGCCTGTTTGACAACAGTAGAAAGTCAAGTGCTGTCAAAAGTGAAGCCAATCGTCCTTTGAAATCTCTGTCTGACTCTTTGAAAGGAAAGCAGGGACGTTTCCGTCAGAATCTGCTTGGTAAGCGTGTTGACTATTCTGCACGTTCGGTTATCGTTGTTGGCCCTGAGCTGAAGATGGGTGAATGCGGTATTCCTAAGCTGATGGCTGCAGAGCTTTACAAGCCATTCATTATTCGCAAGCTTATTGAGCGCGGCATCGTCAAGACAGTTAAGTCTGCCAAGAAGATTGTCGATAGGAAAGATCCTGTTATCTGGGATATCTTGGAGTTTGTTATGAAAGGACATCCTGTTCTCCTCAACCGTGCTCCGACCCTTCACCGTCTGGGTATTCAGGCATTCCAGCCGAAACTGATTGAAGGAAAGGCTATTCAGCTGCACCCGTTGGCATGTACGGCTTTCAACGCCGACTTCGATGGAGACCAGATGGCTGTCCATCTTCCTTTGAGCAACGAGGCTATTCTTGAAGCACAGCTTCTGATGCTTCAGTCCCATAATATCCTTAACCCGGCAAACGGTGCTCCTATCACCGTTCCTGCCCAGGATATGGTTTTGGGATTGTACTACATTACTAAATTGCGCGAGGGAGCAAAAGGTCAAGGCCTTATTTTCTACGGTCCTGAGGAAGCTCTCATTGCTTACAACGAAGGAAAAGTTGACATCCACGCTCCAGTGAAAGTGCTGGTTTGGGATTATGACGAGAAGGGAAATAGAGTGCAGGTTCTCCGTGAGACATCCGTTGGACGTATCATTGTCAACGAATTGGTTCCGGAAGAATGCGGTTACATCAATACGATTATTTCAAAGAAGTCTTTGAGAGATATCATTTCTGATGTAATCAAGAAAGCCGGTATGGCTCGTGCTTGTGAGTTCCTTGATGGTATTAAGAATCTCGGTTACGAGATGGCCTTCAAGGGAGGTCTTTCCTTCAACTTGAACGACATCATCATTCCAAAGGAGAAAGAAGAACTTGTTGCTAAGGGCAATGAGGAAGTGGACGAAATCATGAATGAATACAACATGGGATTCATTACTGATAACGAACGCTACAACAAAGTTATCGACGTGTGGACTCACGTCAATGATGATCTTTCCCGTATCCTGATGAAGACGATTTCTTCAGACAATCAGGGCTTCAACAGCGTCTATATGATGCTGGATTCTGGCGCCCGTGGTTCTAAGGAGCAGATTCGTCAGTTGTCTGGTATGCGTGGTCTGATGGCAAAGCCCCAGAAAGCAGGAGCCGAGGGTGGACAGATTATTGAGAACCCGATTCTCTCTAACTTCAAAGAGGGTCTGTCGGTGCTCGAATACTTTATTTCTACTCACGGTGCCCGTAAGGGTTTGGCAGATACCGCTTTGAAGACTGCCGACGCAGGTTATCTGACTCGTCGTCTTGTTGATGTCAGTCACGACGTTATTATCAACGAAGTAGACTGTGGTACACTTCGCGGTTTGATTTGCACCGCTCTCAAGAACAACGACGAAGTGGTTGCTTCTCTTGCCGAAAGAATCCTCGGACGTGTCAGCGTTCACGACATCACCGATCCTGTAACAGGCGACTTGATTGTTGCTCAGGGTGAGATGATAACAGAAGAGATAGCTGCACGCATCGAGGCTGCCAATATCGAAAGCGTAGAAATCCGCTCCGTCCTTACCTGCGAAAGCAAGAAGGGCGTATGTGCTAAGTGCTACGGACGTAACCTTGCAACGGGCTTGCTCGTTGAGAAGGGTGAGGCTGTAGGCGTCATTGCTGCACAGTCGATTGGTGAGCCTGGTACACAGCTTACCCTCCGTACGTTCCACGCTGGAGGTACGGCATCCAACATTGCTGCAAACGCAACTATCGTTGCCAAGAATGCAAGTCGCGTAGAGCTGGAAGAGCTCCGCACCGTTGATGCTGTCGACGAGACAGGAGAGCCTGTACGTATCGTAGTAGGTCGTCTGGGCGAAGTTCGTTTCGTTGATACCGCAACAGGGATTACCCTTTCAACGCATACTCTGCCTTACGGCTCGACCCTCTATGTTGCAGACAAGACCTTAGTTGAAAAAGGTACGCTCATTGCTAAGTGGGATCCTTTCAATGCAGTCATTGTTACGGAAGTAGCAGGTACTGTTCATTTCCAGGATGTAATTGAAGGAGTAACCTACCGCGTTGAGTCAGACGAGTCGACAGGTCTTCGTGAAATCATCATCGTTGAGTCGAAAGACCGCAGCAAGCTGCCTACAGCATGCGTAATGGATGCTGACGGAAACCTTATCCGTTCCTATAACCTTCCTGTGGGAGGACACGTTGTCGTTGAAGAAGGAAGTGAGGTTAAGGCAGGTGAAGTGATGGTAAAGATTCCTCGTGCTCAAGGCAAGGCTGGAGATATCACGGGTGGTTTGCCACGTGTAACCGAGCTCTTCGAGGCTCGAAATCCGTCCAACCCTGCTATCGTAAGCGAAATCGACGGAGAAATCTCGATGGGTAAGATTAAGCGAGGCAATCGCGAAATTATCGTCACTTCCAAGACGGGTGATATCAAGCGCTATCTGATTCCTACCAGCAAGCAGATACTTGTTCAGGAAAACGACTTCGTAAGAGCAGGCAACGCGCTGAGCGACGGTGCCGTTACTCCGTCTGACATCCTTGCCATCAAGGGTCCCACAGCCGTACAGGAATATATCGTGAACGAAGTTCAGGATGTATATCGTCTGCAGGGTGTGAAGATTAACGACAAGCACTTCGAGATTATCGTGCGTCAGATGATGCGCAAGGTGCAGATTGTGGAAGCCGGCGATACGCGCTTCCTCGAGCAGCAGGTAGTCGACAAGCTTGAGTTTATGGATGAGAACGACCGTATCTGGGGCAAGAAGGTAGTTATCGATGCCGGTGACTCCGAGTTGCTGCAGAAGGGACAAATCGTTACCGCACGCAAGCTGCGCGACGAAAACAGCTCGCTGAAGCGTCGCGACTTACGCATTGTGCAAGTGCGCGATGCCGTTCCTGCCACATCGACGCAGATTCTTCAGGGTATCACGCGTGCTGCTTTGCAGACAACGTCGTTTATGTCTGCTGCCTCCTTCCAGGAGACAACGAAGGTGTTGAACGATGCCGCTATCAACGGCAAGTCCGACTACCTCGAGGGCATGAAGGAAAACGTTATCTGCGGACATCTCATTCCTGCCGGAACAGGTCAGCGCGAGTTTGACAAAATCGTCGTAGGCTCACGTGAAGACTACGAGCGTATGATGGCAAACCGCCAGACTATCACCGACTTCGACGAGATGGAATCGGTAAGCGAAGACAGACAGTAACAAGCGACGAACTTGTTCGGAGGAAGGATTGGCTCATACTGCCAATCCTTCCTTTTTTATGTAGTAAAGCATTTTTTTCTCTTCCAAAAGAAGCAGGCGAAAAGGGCAAAAAATATCGTGGAATTCTTTGCAAAAACGAAAAAAATGATTATCTTTGCACATAGAAAAACAGAGAAAAGGAGTGCTTCTCGCAAGTTGGTAGGAACGACTCTCTGCCACATTGCCGAAAACACCCTCAGGCTCATTTTAAGGACAAATAAAAACTAAACCACTATGGAAAGAATGACATTCGGACGAGCAATAAAGACTTGCTTCTCAAAGTACTGCGTTTTCAAAGGGCGCGCCCAGCGAGCCGAGTACTGGTATTTTGTACTCTTCTGCTTCCTCGTCAACTGGGTATTAAGCACTGGGAGTATGGTAAAGTTAATGCCGACCCTTTTGGCAGAAGGCCCGGGACGGACTACGAACCCCTTTGAGATATATGCTCAGGGCGGGGTATTGATGTATGCCTACCTTTTGTTCTCGCTTGTAGTCTTATTGCCCACGCTTGCTGCTATGGTACGCCGCCTTCACGACACCAACCGCAGCGGCTGGTGGGTTTTGGCATACTACCTCTTCATAATTGTAGGCGAAGTCGTTGTATTTATAATTGCGGGCGATTCATTCTCAACGGGAGGAGCGCAATTTGCCTTAGCTATGATGATTTTCGGCTTGGGAATGTTGGCCGTTTCCATCGTCCTCCTCGTATGGCTTTGCACAGCCGGCACCAAAGGGCCGAATAAGTATGGGCCCGACCCTCTTGGCTCGCAGCAGGAGGAGAACATCGTCGACGTGCCCTTCACGGTTGACCCTTCGGGGAAAGATACTGAAAAGGAAGCCTGATGCAACAGGACGAAACAGAGAAAAAGGCGGCGTGTTCATTCAAGCATGCCGCTTTTTCGCTATAGCAGCAGAGGGATGTCACGAGGCACTTTTTCCCGTATCGGTAGAAGCTGTTGCGCCGTTTATGAAATGTAGCGCAGAGGAGATTTTATAAAGAGGAGAATATTCCTTCTCCAACTTGAAATATGAAGAAGGGAAAATTTTTTTTGGAGAAGGAAAAAAATTTTTTCGAGAAGGGAAAAATATTTTTGGAGAACAAATATCGCGAGATGAAGAAAGAAAAAAGCGATAAGCCTAACTCATCATTCAGGCACGAGAAAATGCTAGCTAAAAAAATGTAAAAGCATGCGCCGTTTCATTTTTTGTTGTATCTTCGCAAACAGAAATACCGTAAAAGCACAGATGATGAAAAAACTATTTGCTATACTTCTGCTCCTGTCGCTGGTGATGTCCATCAGGGCACAAGTGAAGGAAATCGTCAAGACAGGCGACACGACTGTCGAGGTTCATTATGCCGACGGGCAGACGCGCGTGCTCGATTTCTACTTTCCCGACGTGGTGCGCATCTTCCAGGACCCCGCGGGAGGCCCTTTGCGTGCCCCTCAGGCAAAGCCCGAAGCGAAAATTCTTGTTGACAACCCGCGTAGATGGAACACTCAGCCTCCCTTGTCGCAGTCTTCTCGCAAGCCTTTATTCTTCAATCCTGACATAAAGGTAGAAGGGCTTACCGTTAGTACGCGGCTTATGGAGCTGACGTTTGACAAGCAGACGGGATTGATGACGGCGGGATATAAAACTGTTGATCATATTGTTAACGGGGGTTCTTACAAAGTCTTCTCAGAAACAGCTCCCGTCAGCATCGAAAGCCGCAGCACCACCGTGCACCTCTCGCGCACCGCGGAGGAATGCTTCTACGGCGGAGGCATGCAGAACGGCAGATTCTCGCACGGGGGGAAGGTGATACAGATAGTCAACACCAACAACTGGACCGACGGAGGCGTCTCCAGCCCTACACCCTTCTTCTGGAGCACAGCGGGCTACGGCATACTGTTTCATACCTTCCAGCCGGGACGATACGACTTTGGCGCCTCAACTCCCGAGGAAGTGGTGCTGAGCCACGATACCGACTACTTGGATATGTTCTTGATGGTAACACTTCCCGGAACGAGCTGCTTGCGAGACTACTACCAGCTGACAGGCAAGCCCGTGCTGCTGCCAAAGTTCGGCTTCTACGAGGGACATCTCAATGCCTACAACCGCGACTATTGGAAGGAGACGGACGAAGGGGGCATTCTCTTCGAAGACGGCAAGCGCTACGTGGAGAGCCAGAAGCCCGTTGAGGGAGGCATCCGCGAGAGCCTGAACGGAGAGGTTAAAGACTCCCTCGGGCGCAACAGCTACCAGTTCTCAGCTCGCGCTGTGGTGGACCGCTACGCCGCATACGATATGCCTCTCGGCTGGGTTCTGCCGAACGACGGCTACGCCTCCGGCTATGGGCAGACAGGCTCGTTGGAAGGAAACATCGACAACTTGAGGCAGTTTAGCGACTATTCCCGAGAGCACGGAGTGGAAACGGGACTTTGGACTCAAAGCGATCTTCATCCTAAGGAGGGCATCGAACCACTCCTGCAGCGCGACATTGTGGGCGAGGTGCGCGACGGAGGTGTGCGTGTGCTCAAGACAGACGTCGCCTGGGTTGGCGCAGGGTATAGCTTCGGCTTGAACGGCGTTGCCGACATAGCGCAGACAATGACGGAAGAGGGAGACGGCGCGCGTCCCTTCATCATCACAGTCGACGGATGGGCAGGCACGCAGCGCTACGCAGGCCTCTGGAGCGGAGACCAGGCAGGAGGGCAATGGGAGTATATCCGCTTCCATATTCCTACCTACATAGGCTCGGGACTCTCGGGGCAGCCCAACGTGGGAAGCGATATGGACGGCATCTTCGGAGGGAAAAACCTTCCTGTCAACGTGCGCGACTTCCAATGGAAGACGTTTACGCCTATGGAACTGAACATGGACGGCTGGGGCGCAAACGAAAAATATCCTCATGCGTTGGGCAAGCGCGCCGAAGACATCAATCGCATTTGGCTGAAGATGAAAGCGGCGCTCATGCCCTACACCTACAGCATCGCTTGGGAGGCAACGCGTTCCGGCTCCCCTATGGTGCAGGCTATGTCCGACTATCTGCGCGAAGTGGAGAGAGGGAGATATTTGAGCGAAATCCCTGTCTATATCGAAAACCCTCAGCATATCGACGACCTGACGAAGTATCAGTATATGTATGGCCCATATTTCCTTGTGGCGCCCATCTATCAAGACACCAAGATGGATGCTCAAGGAAACGACATACGCAACGGAATATTCCTGCCCGAGGGACTCTGGTATGATCCATATCAAGGAGGATATATAGAAGGAGGATGCATCCTCAACAGCTACAATGCTCTGTTGGAACTCATTCCTCTTTTCATCCGCGAGGGAGCTATTATTCCCTTCACCGAGCCTCACAACCAGCCTCGCGATGTTGATTACACCCATCGTCGCTACTTTGTAATACCCAGGCACAAGGTTTGTTATTATGATGCGCTCTCCTTAGTAGAGTATGATGACGACGGAACTACGGATGCCTATCTTCGTGGCGAATATGTGACAACATCGCTATCAAATAACTATGATGACACGAAGAAAGAGCTGGAAGTCTTTATTTATGCCACAAACGGGAACTTCGAGGGCTTTGTGCCAGAGAAACGCACCTCAATAAACATTCTGGCATCCTCAGCTCCGAAAAGCGTAACCGTCAGAAAATTCAAGAATAAGGGAAAGAAAGGGAGAGGCAAGAAGATAGAGGCTTCGTGGGAATACGAGCATGGCTCGCTTACAATTGAGATTCCCACGATGGATGTAACAAAGGATGGGATTTATGTTGTTTGCAAGGGCTTCGAGCCTCAGAAGAAGTTGCCGCTTGCTAAAAAGAACGGTAAATTGGTTGCACCGAGTGTGACGTTTGAAACAACCGCCTATACCGTGAAGCCTTCGTGGACATTGCCTGAGAATGCCGATTATGCCGAGATACTGTTTGACGGTTTTCGCTATACTACGTTACGCGAGGGAGAGTTTCTCTTCGACGGGTTGAAACCTGAGACGAAGTACGACTTTCAAATCCGCAGTGTGAATGCCGACGGTGTTTCGGAGTGGACTTCCTTCAGCGCTACCACAGACGCCAATCCGCTGGAATTTGCCGTTCATGGTATTTCGGGAAAGACATCCTGCCCCAATCAGCACGGACAAGGCATCAATCGTCTGTTCGACTTCGACGAAACAACTGTTTGGCACACCGAGTGGAGCACTAAAGCTGTTCCGTTTACTCTGGACATCGATTTGTGTTGCACAATCGAGCTTGACAGGATACAGTACCTCCCGCGCGATGATGCCGGTAACGGAACACTCCTTGAGGGAACGCTTGCCTATAGTCTTGATGGGCGCACGTGGAGCGAAGCGCAGCCCTTCCGTTGGGAAGCAGACAGCAAGACGAAGGAACTCGTCGTCAAGGGGGCTCCCAGCGTGCGTTATCTCCGAATGGAAGTGACGCGCGGTAGGGGAGACTTCGGTTCGGGCAGACAGCTGTATGTCTTCCGTGTTCCAGGCACCGAGGTGCTCATCCCGGGCGACATCAATCGTGATGGAAGTGTGAATATGGATGACCTTACGTCGTATATGAACTACACAGGCTTGCGCGTTGGTGATCCTGAATTCGACGGGTATGTGAGTGCGGGAGATATCAATCACGATGGGCGCATCGATGTCTCCGACATAGCTGTTGTTGCCACACAGGTTCGTGGAGGAGCAGAGCAAAGCGTAGAGAAATTCGCAGGCTCTCTCTATCTGGCAAGTCCTACAGCGAAGGCTGAAAAAGGAAAGCTTACGGCTACCCTGAAGGCTGGCGAAACGCTGCGGATTAACGTGATGGGAGAAGACTTGAGCGAAGTGAATGCCTTTGGCTTCGCCCTTCCTTACGATGCAAACGAGTTGGAGTTTGTTGCTGTGGAAGACCTTAACGTCAAGCAGATGGAGAACCTGACAAACGACCGTCTGCATTCCAATGGCGAAAAAGTGCTGTATCCGGTATTTGTCAACTTGGGCGACAGCGAAACGCTTGATGGCAGCGACAAGCTCTGCATCATAGTCTTCCGTGCACGACGTGCCTGCAAGGTATCTTTGGAGGGGAAGAACTTCACATTGGTAGATAAGAAGTTAAACAACATCTTGCAGTAACAATCCATAGAGAAGATTTCCTATACGCAACAAAAGTAACAATCAACCATAAATAAACTGACTATATGAAAGAATCGTATTTTGCCGACAGCACACGTTACGAAAACGGTATGAAGTATGAGCGCTGCGGGCGTTCAGGGGTGCTCTTGCCCAAGGTAAGTCTTGGCTTCTGGCACAATTTCGGGAGTGTCGATCCATACGAGCGAAGCCGTGAAATCACTCACTACGCCTTCGATCACGGAATCACCCATTTCGATTTGGCAAACAACTATGGACCCATTTACGGCTCGGCTGAGGAGACGATGGGGAGACTTATGGATGAGGATTTCCGCCCTTACAGAGACGAACTGTTTATCTCTTCAAAAGCGGGTTATGACATGTGGCCTGGGCCTTATGGAAACTGGGGCAGCCGTAAATATCTGATGGCGAGCCTCGATCAGAGTCTCAAGCGGATGAAGATAGACTATGTGGATTTGTTCTACAGCCATCGGTACGATCTGGAGACTCCTCTCGAGGAAACGCTGCAGGCGCTTGTCGACATCGTCAGGCAAGGGAAGGCGCTATATGTTGGCATCTCCAACTGGCCCCTTGAGCCCCTCAAGATAGGCTACGACTACCTGAAGGCGCACGATGTTCCCCTGCTCATCTATCAGGGAAGGCTGAACATGCTCGACAGGAAACCGATGGAAACGGGCATCCTCGACTTCTGTGCAGAGAAGGGAGTGGGATTCATCGCTTTCTCACCTCTGGCTCAGGGCTTGCTCACGAGCCGTTATCTGGGAGGAGACGTGCCTGCCGACAGCCGAATGGCGCGGGGAAAGTTCCTCAAGAGCGCGATGCTCACTCCCGAGATGTTGGGCAAGCTGCGAAACTACGACGCGAAGGCGAAAGAGCGCGGAGAAACGTTGGCACAGATGGCTCTCGCTTGGGTTCTGCAGCAGAAGGCAGTCACTTCGGTACTTATCGGAGCCAGCAGCACGAAGCAGCTCGAGGATAATCTCCGCTGCATCAACTCGGCGCCGATTTTGGAGAAGGAATAATTTTTTTTGAAGAAGGGAAAAAATTTTTTTCCTTCTTCATAGCGCGTTTTCCCTTCTCCAAAAAAATTTTTCGAGAAGGAAAAATCTGTTATCCCTTATTCATCCTTCGCCCTCTTCAGATATTGATATCCAATGCGGCACCTGAGACAGTCTTTTCGCTCACAATAGTTTCGCTTCAGATGGATAAGCGACTGAGTGTCAGCAGCATTGTTGACGCTCAATCCGCAATCGCGCCAGTTGCGGATGATAAAATTGTTTTCGGCAGGCAGTTGCTCGAGTAGCGAGACGGCTTTGTCGCAGTATTCGGGCAGATTCTTCCGATGCCCATAGGCAAAAAGGAAGGGGGCTGCTGTATTGATGAGCAGGAGCTCGAGCGTGCTGTCGCTCATCTGCTTCGGATGGCTTCCTGTGGGTGTGCTGCCAAAGATATAGTGCGTATCCCAATAGGACGACGCCGTGCAGCGAAGCATGGAGCAGAGAGCATCTTTGTCGGGAGCGTCGAGCATGTTGCGCGACGTGACTATCTCGTTGTGATAGAGCATTGCCAGCTGAGCCATTCGCACGAAGGGTGAGTTGTCGGGGCGCATGCGCGCGAGCTTCCAAAGGGAAGGAGAGATAGGCTTTAGGCCGAACTTATGCTTCAGGAAGCTGTATTCGCTGCAGAGCTCCTGATAGTAAGGCTCTTGCTGAACGGATTCGCGATAATAAGGGGGCAGAATCTGCAAGTCCAACATGCCTGCTTGCCCGAAAAAGAGCGCCTCCACCTGCCGCAAGTTGTCGCGATGATGGTCTACCGCCCTGAAAGGGATTGTGCGGGCCCACGCATCGAAGGCTGCTCCGTTCACACCGAAGCCGAAGTTATGCGCAAGGGTGCAGAAGAGGGCATCGTCCCAGTTCAGCTCATGCTCCTCGTATCGTTGACGTATCTGCTCACATCGTTCTTTCAGCCTCTCCACCAGCAGCGACGAGAGGAAGCTGTGTATCATCAAGTTGCTCAAGTCGCCTATCGCCTGATAGCAAGGAGGGTATTTGTCGATGGTTAGCAGCTCCTGATAGCGCGCGCGGATGGCGTCGGGGATGTGCAGAACCAGCTGAGGAATGGCAGCTCCCTCCTTTCGGTGAATGATGGCATCGGAGTCTTCCACCACATGCAGGATAATCGAGTCGTATCTCTCGTCCTCATCATGATGATGCAGAAACCAGTCGGAGGCTTTGAGGTGGAGCTCCACGTTTCCCACCCATGTGGTGCCCCCGATAGAGACTTTGGCATTGAAGAAGTCGGGCCCGGCATCTGTGTTCTGAAGCCCGACGTCCAAAACCTCCACTTCCTGCCCGTCGATAGTCTTCAGCCCGGCAAGAGGGAAAAGCTTGTGTTTCCAAGTATAGTGCAGCAGATTTTCCATGTGTGGTTTTTTAACGAATATTATAGGGCAAATGTACGATTTTTCTGTAATAAAAGGTTACCTTTGTCCGTTTATTTTACAAAGTTTTTTTACCGGAAGGCTTTTCGTGTCCTGGATTCGCCGAGAGACAATCACGATGGATTCTGCACGGAAGCATCATTGAAACGAAAAGGACCAATGAAGATTGCGTTGATAGGATATGGCAAGATGGGGCGCGAGATAGAGCGTATTGCCACGTCGCGCGGGCATCAGATTGTGAGCGTCATCGATGTAGATAACGTGGAGGATATGGAGGGCACCGCTTTCCGTAGCGTGGATGTCGCTATTGAGTTTACCGCTCCTTCGGCAAGCTACGCGCTTGTCAAGCGTGCCCTGAAGAGTGGTGTGAAGGTGGTTAGCGGCACTACTGGATGGTTTGCTGCCCATGAGGCAGAGATGCGCGCCTTATGCTCAGAAGAGGGGCACACGCTCTTCTGGAGCAGCAACTACAGTGTGGGCGTGCAGATGTTCCGTGCCTGCAATCGCTACCTTGCCAAACTGATGAACGCCTTTCCGTCCTACTCCGTAAGCATGCAGGAGACGCACCACATCCACAAGCTGGATGCCCCCAGCGGCACGGCGTTAACTCTGCGCGACGATATCCTGGGCGAGCTGACACGTGTCTCAGATGTAAAGATAGATAGTTTCCGCGAGGGAGAGGTGCCGGGCATACATACCGTGCAGTATGAGAGCGAGGCAGATAGCATCATCCTCACCCATTCGGCAAAAAACCGAAGCGGATTTGCGCTCGGTGCCGTGCTGGCAGCGGAATATACGGCTACGCATCAAGGCCTGCTTTCAATGGAGGATTTGTTCCCGTGGGTTTCGAAATGATGGGCTGGGGATGTGTTGAAATCAGAAATTAAAGTTGAAAGATATGAAGAAAACAAGTCATAGACAACAGATGGAGCAGCAGAGTCAGACACAACAGGGCAATTCTGCCGAGTCGCAGCAAGAGAAGAAGAAACCTCAATGGGTGAAGTGCATCATCGTTTTGATTTTGTTCCTGGCTTTCCTTTATTGGATTAAGGGTTGGTGGGGGCTGTTAGCCGTACCGTTCATCTTCGATGCCTACATCACGAAGTGGATACCCTGGGGATGGTGGAAGAATATCAAGAGTGACTTCTGGCGCGGCGTGATGAGCTGGGTTGACGCTATCGTCTTCGCGCTGGTGGGAGTCTACTTCGCCAATCTCTACTGGTTTCAGAACTATACCATTCCTTCGTCTTCGCTGGAGAAGAGCCTGCTCGTGGGCGACTATCTCTATGTGAGCAAAGTGGCTTACGGCCCTCGCAAACCGATTACTCCTCTCACTATGCCCCTCACTCAGCATACGATGCCGCAGTTGCTGGGCGGAGGAAAAAGCTATATTGAAAAGCCCCAGTGCAGCTACAAGCGTGTGAAAGGATGGGGCAAGATAAAGCAAAACGACATCGTTGTCTTCAACTATCCCACAGGCGATACTATCCTCACCAATCCGAGGTACCAGGCAAGCGACTTTTATAAACTCTGCAACGATGTCAGTGTGGAGCTGAACAACGGATATCCTGCTGCCGACAGCCTGAGCGCACGGGATGAATACCAGCTCTATGATAAGTTCCTTGCCTCAGGGCGCCAGTATGTAGCTCAGCATCCCGATATTTACGGAAAGATAGACCATCGTCCCGTCGACCGTAGGGAAAACTACGTGAAGCGCTGTGTTGGGCTTCCCGGGCAGACGCTGCAGATAAAGGATAAGATTATATACCTCGACGGTGTGGCAAACAAGGAGCCCGACAACGTGCAGTATTTCTATCAGGTGACAACCACACGTCCCATCAACGAGAAAATACGTCGCAAACTCGGCATCAGCATCGAAGACCTCCGCAATCATAATCCCGAAAGCACCGTCTACGGGCTGCCGCTGACGGAGAAGATGGTAGAGATGCTGAGAACGTACAATTTCGTTACCAGCATCACTCCTATGCTTGAGAAGGAGGGCGACGGACTCTATCCGCTCAACAAGCACACAGGCTGGAGCATCGACAACTATGGCCCTATCTGGATTCCTGCTAAGGGAGCTACCGTTGAACTCACGCTCGACAACCTGCCTTTCTATGAGCGCCCCATCGGCGTGTACGAAGGCAACGAGCTGTCTGTGGTAGGCGATAAGATTTACATCAACGGACAGGAGGCAACCAGCTATACCTTCAAGATGGATTACTATTGGATGCAGGGCGACAATCGACACAACAGCCTCGACAGTCGCTACTGGGGTTTTGTGCCCGAGGACCACATCGTCGGCAAGCCTCGCTTCATTTGGCTCTCTCTCGACAAGGATGTGCCCTTGTTCCAGGGAAAGGTGCGCTGGAAGCGTATGTTCACGGGTGTGAAGAAATACTGTTAATAGGTTTCTATTCATCGGCATCCCTCACGCATCATTTTCCTAGCCCATGCTGTTGTCATCTGCCTACCTCCCTCCCGTTTGGTATTTCTCCAAGCTGGCTTTATGCGATGGGAGAGAGGTGCGCATAGAGCAGTACGACCATTATCTGAAGCAGACCTATCGCAACCGTTGCAACATCGTGGGTTCCCTTGGTGTGCAGTCGCTCACTATTCCTGTTGAGAAAGGCAACGAGGCGAAAACGCTTATGCGCGACGTGCGTGTCAGCGAGCACGGCAACTGGCGTCATCTGCATTGGAATGCCCTCTCCTCTGCCTATTCAGGCACGCCTTTCTTCCTCTATTACGAAGATGATTTCTGCAAGTTTTACGAGCATCCAGTACGCTTCCTGTTCGATTTCAACTTGCAACTTACCGAACTGCTTTGTCGTTTAGCAGGCATCCAGCCCGTGCTGAAACCAACCGACAGCTTTCAGCCTGTCGGCACTCCTGAGGAGGGCGATTTTCGTGAAGTCATCCACCCCAAGCGCGACTATAACCTCGATGCCTCCTTCCGTCCCGTTCCCTACTATCAGGTTTTCCGCAATAAGCATGGTTTCGTTCCCAATCTGAGTATGGTGGACCTGCTGTTCAACATGGGCCCCGAAAGTATTCTTGTTCTCCATGAAAGTTGTTGTTGACGATAAGATACCCTATTTGCAGACTCCTCTTCGTAGCATTGTAGAGGAGGTAGTAGCCTTGCCTGCTTCAGACATCACGCCCGAAGTAGTCCGCGATGCCGATGCCCTTATCGTTCGCACCCGAACCCAGATAGGAAAGCCGTTGTTGGAGGGGAGTCGGGTACGGTTCGTTGCCACAGCCACTATCGGTTACGATCATATCGACACAGCTTATTGCCTTTCGCACGGAGTAGCGTGGACCAACGCTCCCGGATGTAACGCCTCGTCGGTGTGCCAATATGTAGAGTGTGCGTTGAGGCTTATGGAGCGCGAGGGTTTTATCTCGCTTGCTGGAAGCACTCTTGGCGTCGTGGGCGTGGGGCACGTTGGCTCGCTTGTCAAGTCGATGGCCGAGCGGTTGGGTATGCGTGTACTCTGTTGTGACCCTCCTCTGCAGGAGGCTGCAGGGCAGGAAGAAGCCTGGGAGTTTGTTTCTCTGTCGCAGCTTGCTGAGCAGTGCGATGTTATCACCTTCCACGTGCCACTCACTTCCGTTGGCCCTCATGTCACATACCATCTGGCAGACGGGGCTTTCTTTGCCTCGCTTGAAAGGAAACCCTTGTTCATCAATACCTCCCGCGGTGCTGTTGCCGACACGCAGGCGCTGAAGCAGGCTCTGCTTTTGGGGCAGATTCGTCAGGCTGTTATCGATGTGTGGGAAGGTGAGACGAACGTCGATTTGGAACTCCTCCGTATGGCACGCATCACCACTCCTCACATTGCCGGATATAGCGCCGATGGGAAAGCTCGTGCCTCACAGATGTCGCTCGATGCGTTGTGTCGTTTCTTCTCCCTGCCTCGTGTCTCTGCCGAGCAGCCTCCCTTGGCTGAGCAGCCCTACGACATAGATGCCGACAGTCGGCGCCTTAAGGCAGCGCCCGACAGCTTTGAGTATCTGCGCAATCACTATCCCATCCGCAGGGAGTAGGCGAGGAAGTGTTCTCTTAATGCCTTATTCAAAATCCAGATAGGGTTCCAGGCGAGCGATGTCTGCGTCGGAGAACTCATCGAGGAACGACAGCTGACGGATGTTCCTCACCCGCCCGTCGTTTTTGCGTATGTCCATGATGGCCCGTGCCCGATAATAGCCGATGTAGGGATGGTCTCTCAGTTCCTTCAGCGAAGCGTGGTTCACTCGTATCTTCCGGCAGGGAGTGTCGTCTATATAGAGCCAGTCGCCCAGGTTCTCGGGCAGGTTCTCAATCTCATACAGCTGCTCCATCGAATAATAGCCGCCCAGCTTCTGTCGGTAGCTCACTATGCGCTGTGCAAAGTAAGGTCCTATGCCGGGAATACGTATCAGCAGCGTTGTGTCGGCGGTGTTGACGTTCACAAGGGAGCCCTCCGGCAGCTTATTCTCCATGTATGCCTTGTAAGGGTTTTCCTGTCGCTGCACGCTGTCTGCTGTCTGCCGTTCACCGTACTCTACCCATCGTCTCTCGCTCCCGTTCTTCGGCCTTTCCTGAGGAATGAGGATGTAGGGACGGATGCGTTGGAATGTAGCGCTGTCGAGCCCGTAGATGCGCGCCACATCGTCGGCCTTGCGGAACGTCCCTCCCGCTCTCCGGTATTTCACGATGTTGG
This sequence comes from Bacteroidaceae bacterium, assembly GCA_017650105.1. GTDB lineage: Bacteria > Bacteroidota > Bacteroidia > Bacteroidales > Bacteroidaceae > UBA1189. The sequence continues at coordinate 44,914 of JAGCFO010000016.1, forward strand.
AGCACACCCTCTCCGAGAGCCCGAGCGTCCGCAGGGTGACAGAGTCGGCAGTATTCGGATTGAAGGAAAACAGTTCCGCTGCTTCTTCGGGTTCTGTCATGCCGATAGAGTCTGTCACAACGGCTTCCGCCACATCCTGGGTTGGTTTTTGGGTTTCATGCTTCCCCTTTAGCCAGACAAAAAGTAGCACGGCAAACAAGAGGATGATGAGTGCCAGTGCTCCTCTTCGTTCCGAACGGGGCAGGTAGAAGAAATCCCTCAGCATGATGAAATTGATTCTAATTTTTGCCAAAGATAGAAGTTTTTTCTTACTTTTGCAAAAAACATACAACATGCAAATCGTTTGGAGATATATTCGCACCTATAAGTTCTCGCTTCTCGTCGTGGCAATCATCATCTATCTGTCGTTTTTCACGCCCCCTCCCACCTCGCTGGGCGAGATTACCAACTTCGACAAGTTTGTACACTTTAGCATGTATTTCTGTTTTTGCAGCGTCATCTGGGTAGAATATCTGCGTAGCCATAGCGAGTGCCGTACAGGGCGCATGATTGTAGGAGGACTCCTGCTGCCCATCCTCTTCAGCGGGATGCTTGAGCTGGGGCAGGCCTACCTCACCACAACCCGTGCCGGCGAATGGTGGGACTTCGCGAGCAACAGCGCCGGCGCCCTCCTGTCGGCCCTCCTCTGCCTCCTCATCGTCAAGACCCGCAGCAACCCCTTCCACAGCCCAAGAAAAGAAGGCTGATTTCAAAGGTCACATATTTTTCTGATGTGACCTTGTGACTTTGTGACCTTTGTTGCTTTAATCATCGCATACGCGAAGCTTTTCCTCTGTCGGTTATGACTTTTTCCAGAAGGCAACCCCAATCCTTCCGGAAAAAAGGAAAAGCTCTGCTATTACTCTCTGCCTACTGATTGCCGAGGATGATGCTCACCAGTTTGGTGACGTCGCTTACGTTCGTCTCCCCGTCGCCGTTCAAATCCCCATCACCCAGGGTAATCGTCAGCGTGGCAGGCTCGGACTGGGTATATCCCTCTGCTGTGGCATAGGCAGTGATGACGTACTGCCTGGAGATGGTCATCCCTTCCGAAGTCACCTCCACAGGCACCGTTGCGTTGTCGGCTGCTACGACGGTGCAGAAACACTTGGCCCCTTCCGTCTCGCACAGCAGTTTTATCTTCCCGTCAACATAGCTGATGGTGGGCGTGGAACATTGTAGGATAGGTGTGGCAGAGAGAATCGTTGCAAACTCCTTCCAATAGTCTGCCGTCTGATAGGCTGCAACAGATTCGGCAGGCACTGTCAACACACACGTGGAGGTAGGCACTTCGTAAAAAGGTTCATCCTCACAGGTTGGAGGAGTTGTAGCTAAGCAAGTGATGCTGGTGAGGATGGGGCATTCGCCAAAAGCCCAGTTTCCGATGCTGCTGACGCCCGAGGAGATGTTAATGCTGGTAAGAGAAGAGCAGCAATCGAAAGTCCACTCCCCTATGCGGGTGACACCTTCGGGGATAGTGATGGAGGCTAAGCTGGTGCACCGACGAAAAGCCCCTTTTCCTATGTTCATCACGCTGTTAGGTATCATGACGGAGGTCAGATTGCTACAACCGTAGAAAGCATAATCTCCTATGCTCATCAAACTGTTGGGTATAATGACGGAGGTCAGGCCACTGCATCCGTAGAAAGCACCTTCTCCTATGCTCGTCACGCTATTGGGTATAGTGACGGAAGTCAGCCCGCTACAGCAAGCGAAAGTACCGTATCCTATGCTCGTCACCTTACGGGTCCTATTCATATAGGTAACTTCTTCAGGTATTGCCACAACACCAGTATAGCTAGCATTGTATTGGGTCAGTTCCAACTCTGCCCCATAATTGATGAAATCATAATAAAACATCACGCCATCGGCATCTTCTACTGCTATGTCGTAAGCCATAGCCTTGCCCCCCAACAGGCTCAGCACAACTGCAAGCAGGATAGAAAAAGAGAAATGTTTCATAGTCGGTTTGTTATGTTTTTTATCACTACAAAGATACGAAAAATCGAGAGCAAAACCAAATAATTTATAATTTTTTTTTACCGAAATGAAGTATCTTAACCGACGGTAAAGATACGAAAAAGAATTTAATCCTCCAATTTTTTTCTTCATTTTTTTCTAAAAAATGTTGTCGCAATCAGTTGAACGACAGGCATATACTGGTGACGTGAAAAATAATTTCCAACGGACACTTTCCGACAGCCAACCGCGCAGAGAGTGCTGAAGGAAATCGTCTATGCCGATGAGAAATAAGCACTCCCCAACGGACAACAGCCTTGTAGAGAAATAAGACATTAACCGAATTCTACTATTTCAATTTCAGTTATTTCAGTTATTTCAGATACCTTCAGAAATGCTAACCCCCTTTTTAAAGACTTATAACTAATTAATATATAGATAATTATATATAAAAAGAGAGAAAGTTTGAACCCACTTGTTTTTAATTGAAATAATTGAAATTGAAATAGCAAAACATGATTTTTTTCATCTAAAAAGCAATATAACAATGAAATACGATATTAGTAATTCCATTGCCCCCGCGATGCCAACGCTCAGAAAGGGCACAGAATGTATCAAAATCCTGCTAACTCAGGTATCAAAAGACATACGTGAACCCCTTGTTCCGATGGTTTTTCCTGCACTTGCTGCACATTTGAGTGATGTAAAACTCATGTATTGCGACAACAAATACTATGAGCTTTGTGGCCAAATGGGGTATCTGGTGGCCGAAAGTGGGTTTTCCGAGTGCCAAATGGCGCATGTATTGTAATGAATTTGTCACAATTTTGACCACGAATACCACGAATGAACACGAATTTATGACGTGAGGGGCTTTGCCCACGTCTGTATATTGGCACTCCTTCGGAGTGGAAATAAAACAAAATCCAGGAACAGAATCTATCATTTTCTTCGAATCCTACAGAGTTTGTCCCTTTAACAGATTGTTTGATTTTGTTCTTGGATTCTGAAAGATTTCCCGCTCGTAAGAGCGGCTAAAAAAATGACGCGAGCGAAGCAACGCGTCATCCAATGGAGAAGGGAAAAAGTTTTTTCGAGAACAAATATCGCGCGCTGGAGAACAAATAATTCTTTCTGCTCAAAGAAACTTGCTTTATGAAGAAGCGTGCATTTATTGTTAAACTCCGCGCCGTTAAAGTTAAACTCTAAGAATTTAGAGTTAAACAATAATTCCGGAGAGTTAAACAAAAAAAAGAGCAGCCGTTTTTGCAATGAACATTCATGGGTGGGTTGAGCGATGGGAAGCCAAAGAACTCTTCGGACACGTGGAGCAAAAGTGAATATAAAAATATTTTTCCAATTTTTTCTAAAAAAGGCTTGGAGATATCGTATGGATGCGTTATCTTTGCACAAGAAGTCATTGTGAAATGACGAGTTTTTTTAATTTAAGTCTAGTTTAGTTTTTGTGTTGGTCAAATAGCCGTCCCAAGTGAGGGGTCGCGGCTATTTGATTTTTAAATAGATAGCGATTTGCTTGAGGCTGCCTTGCTCTTTTCCAGGAACGCCGGCGGGAGACGAAAAAGAAAGAGGATGAGCCGATAGCCAGCTCATCCTCGAAGGCTTTGCAATGTGCGATAGCGTCTTTCTTTATTCAGCCGATGGCTCCTTGCCACCGTTGTGACGCTCGCGACGGTTGCCGTTGTGGCCTCCGCTGTGACGCTCGTCGTTGTTTCCGCCACGCTCGCGACGTGGTGGGCGCTCAACATAGTCGGCGGGTTTCTCGATGAGCACGCGATGGCTCAGCTTGAGCTTGCCTGTCTTGGCATCGATCTCGAGCAGCTTCACCTGGATGTGATCACCTTCCTTCAGGCCTGTCTCTTCCATTGTCTCGAAACGCTTCCAATCGATTTCGGAGATGTGAAGCAAGCCGTCCTTGCCGGGCATAATCTCAACGAAGGCTCCGTAGGGCATGATGCTGCGGATTTTTCCGTCGTAGACTTCTCCCACTTCGGGAATGGCGACGATGGCGCGTATCTTCGACAGGGCTGCGTCGATGGCTTCCTTGTTCTTGGCAGCAATCTCTACCTTGCCCACGCCGTCGATCTCTTCGATATTGATGGTGGCGCCTGTCTCTTCCTGCATACCCTGGATGATCTTTCCGCCCGGGCCAATAACGGCGCCGATGAACTCCTTGGGAATGGTGAGTGTCTCGATGCGAGGAGCGTGCGGCTTGAGGTCGGCACGAGGCTCGGGAAGGGTCTGGAGCATGCAGTTGAGGATGTGCATACGTCCCTCCTTAGCTTGTGCGAGGGCTTTCTCCAGTATCTCATACGACAGTCCGTCGCACTTGATATCCATCTGTGTGGCGGTGAGGCCGTTTACGGTACCCGTAGTCTTGAAGTCCATATCGCCGAGGTGGTCTTCGTCGCCCAGGATGTCGCTCAGTACGGCGTACTTGTCTTCTCCAGGGTTCTTGATGAGGCCCATAGCGATACCGCTGACGGGACGGGTGATGGGAACGCCTGCATCCATGAGGGCGAGGGTTCCGGCGCAGACGGTAGCCATCGATGACGAGCCGTTGCTCTCGAGGATGTCGCTGACAACGCGTACGCAGTAGGCATAGTCGTGAGGAATCATCTCCTTCAGCGCGCGCCAAGCGAGGTGCCCGTGTCCGATTTCGCGACGTCCCACGCTGCGCTGTGCCTTAGCTTCTCCCGTGCTGAAGGGGGGGAAGTTGTAGTGGAGGAGGAAACGCATCTTGCTCTTGTCGAGCACGTCGTCGACGATTTTCTCATCGTCCTTGGTGCCGAGGGTGACGCTGGTGAGCGACTGTGTCTCGCCGCGGGTGAAGATGGCCGAGCCGTGAGGGCCGGGCAAATAGCCTGCCTCGCACCAGATGGGGCGTATCTCGGTGGTCTTACGTCCGTCGAGGCGCTTGCCTTCGTCGAGCACGCAGCGACGCATGGCGTCGCGCTCTACGGCAGCGTAGTAGCGGTCGATCATAGCGTTCTTCTCTGCCAGCTCGTCTTCGCTCAGCTCGGGATGAGCCTCTGCATAACGTGCCTTGAAGTCCTCGCAGATCTGCACATAGGCGTCCTCGCGCTCGTGCTTGGCAAGGTTGCCTTCGTGAACGATAGCGTAGGCGGGAGCATAGCACTCTTTCGTTACCAGCTCGCGCAGCTCCTCGTCGTTCACCTCGTGGCAGTATTCGCGCTTCTCGGCCTTGCCGCACTCAGCCTCCATCTCTTTCTGGATGAGGCACATGGGCTTGATAGCCTCGTGGGCAGCTTTCATGGCAGCAAGCAGATCGGCTTCGCTCACTTCTTTCATCTCGCCCTCAACCATCATGATGTTGTCGTAGGTGGCTCCTACCATGATGTCCATATCGGCTTGCTCGAGCTGCTCGAAGGTGGGGTCGATGATGAACTCTCCGTTGACGCGTGCTACGCGCACTTCGGAGATGGGGCCCTGGAAGGGGATGTCGCTGACAGCGAGGGCAGCGGAGGCTGCCAGTCCTGCCAAAGCGTCGGGCATGTCAACGCCGTCGGCGCTGAACAAGATAATGTTTACATAAACCTCAGCGTGATAGTTATCGGGGAATAACGGACGCAGGGCGCGGTCGACCAGTCGGCAAGTCAGGATTTCATAGTCGGAGGGCTTGCCTTCGCGCTTGGTGAAACCGCCGGGATAACGTCCGAAAGCGGCGTATTTCTCTCTGTACTCAACCTGGAGCGGCATAAAATCTGTACCGGGAACTGCATCTTTGGCGGCACAAACGGTGGCAAGGAGCATCGTGTTGCCCAGCGTCACCATCACCGAGCCGTCGGCCTGCTTGGCCAATTTCCCGGTTTCCAACGTAATCTCCCTGCCGTCGGGCAGAGCGACTTTCTTAGTGATAATGTTCATTTGAAATGATTAAAATATTTATACTTCACGAAAATTCGTGCAAAATTAATATTTAAATATGAAAACCTTGCTACCTTATCCGTTTTTTTGTGTATTTTTGCGCAGAAAAATGTAGAATGAAATGAAAAAATCACTATTTATAGTTTCCTTACTGACTGTTTTCCTTCTTTCTAGCTGCAAGTCAGAGCCGCAGGCAACGATTGAAGGCACCATCTCTGAGGCTGCAGGGAAGATGCTCTACCTCGACGCCCTGAACGTGGACAGGGTGTCGGTTGTCGACTCCGTGAAGCTGAAGGATGACGGCAGCTTCCGCTTTGCCGTACCCAAGCCCGAGTGCTACGATTTCTACCGCCTGCGAGTGGAGCGCGAGATGATAAACGTGAGCGTCGACAGCACCGAGACCATTCACGTGGAAGCTGCCCTGCCGGCAATGTCTGTCGCCTACAAGGTGAGCGGCTCCGACGATAACGTGAAGCTGAAGGAACTGGTGCTGAAACAGATAGAGCTGCAGAACAACGTGATGAGCATGATACGCAACAGCGGGCCCGAGACGGGCGTCACACGTCAGCGCATCAACGATGCCGTGCAGCAGTACAAGGATAGCATCCGCATGCAGTTCATCTATGCCAACCCGTCCAAGCCGTATGCCTATTTCGCTCTCTTCCAGAGGCTCGGCGGACAGCTCATCTTCGACCCGATGAACAACCGCGACGACGTGAAGGCGTTTGCTGCCGTTGCCACAAACCTGGATACGTTCCATCCCGAGGCCGTTCGCACGCGCAATCTGCACAACATCGCCATCAAGGGAATGAGCAACACCCGTCCCCCACGCGAGGTGGACTATAGCGCGCTTGAGGATAAAATCACCGAGACGTCCATCATCGACATCGACCTGAAGGATGCCGACGGAGTGAGCCACAAGCTGAGCGACCTGAAGGGCAAGGTGGTGCTGCTGAGCTTCTGCGCTTATACGCAGGAAACCAGCGCCGTGAGCGTGCTCACCCTCCGCGAGCTCTACAACGAATATGCCGAACAGGGACTGGAGATTTACCAAGTGTCGTTCGACGAGAACGAGCACTACTGGCGTATGGCTGCCGACAACCTTCCCTGGATATGCGTGAGAGACGAGCAGGTAAACTGGCTCATAGCGCCCGACGGAGCCGTCCTGTTCCGCTCGCCGCTTGCCAGCGTGTACGGCATCACGTCGCTTCCCTCCTATTTCATCGTCAATCGCGACAACGAGCTGGTGCTCCGCATCGAGGACGAGAAGGCGTTGGTTGAGTCGGTAGCGAAGGCAATGAAGTAACAACCCTCCTTCGCAGCCCACAGGAACGGCTGGAGAGTTAACGGCGCAGGATTAGCGAAGGAAACCTCCCTATTCCTTTCGAAAAAGATTTTCCCTATGAGCTTCGCTCTTCCTCTGTCGTGACTTGGAATAACCCATGCAAGCATGACTCTCTTCTTGCTGCTATTTTTCTTTCTTCATCTCACGATATGTAGAAGGGAAAAATTTTTTTGAAGAAGGGAAATTGAAAAGTTCCTTCGTGGAAAAATTTTCCCGTTTTTGTTTTGTCATCTCCGAAGGACTTATTACCTTTGCCCCGCAAAGAGCACAACACTGGGTTCCGGCATGCAAGACTGCCGGGATTCTTTTTTGCTCACACCAAGAGAAAGTAAAACCGAATAAAAATATCAAAATTAACACACAATGGCTTATATGTCACAAGAAGGGTTCGACCAATTAGTGGCTGAACTGAAGGAACTGGAGAGTATTCGTCGTCCCGAGATAGCGCGACAGATAGCAGAGGCTCGCGACAAAGGCGACTTGTCGGAAAATGCCGAGTATGATGCAGCCAAAGAGGCTCAGGGCATGCTGGAGATGAAGATTAACCAGCTGAAACTCACTATCAGCGAGGCAAAGATTATCGACACGTCGAAGATAAAGTCCGACACCGTACAGGTGCTCACGAAAGTGGAGCTGAAGAACGTGAAGACGAAGGCGAAGATGTGCTACACCATCGTGCCCGAGAGCGAGGCTAACCTGAAGGCTGGGAAAATCTCTGTCAACACTCCCATCGCACAAGGCCTCCTGGGCCACAAGGCAGGCGAGACGGTGCAGGTGAAAATACCCGCAGGCATGCTCGAGCTCGAAATCCTCAGCATCTCCATCTAACGCGGCGTTTGATGGGGTTTTGCTCTGAATGGCTTCCGCTTCGCTGCATCAACGCTAATAGCCTGTAGCCTATTCTCAATCACGTTTCATCTGATTATTTGATTATCCGATTATTTGACTATCTGAATTATGGCTTCTATTTTTTCACGTATCATAGCAGGAGAGATTCCCTGCTACAAGGTAGCCGAAGATGAGCACAACTTTGCCTTCCTCGACATCAACCCCCTTCAGGAGGGACACACGCTCTGTATTCCAAAGCACGAGGTGGACTATCTGTTCGACCTCTCCGACGAAGAGTATCAGTCGCTTACGCTCTTTGCCAAGCGCGTGGCAGAGGCAATAGGGAAAGCCGTTCCGTGCAAGCGCGTGGGAGTAGCTGTGCTGGGAATGGAGGTTCCCCACGCACACATCCATCTCGTTCCCCTGCAGAAGGAGAGCGACCTGCTCTTCACCAATCCCAAGAAGGAACTCACGCCCGAGCAGTTTGCCGAAATCGCAAGCCGAATCAGCAAGGAACTGTAAGGAACCGAGCAGCAGGAAAGGAAAAAGGAAGAGGGGATGCGGAAGGCATCCCCTCTTTGCTTCTTTGCTGTGAAGGCTTTCGCGGTTCTATTTTGTCAAGTAGTCGAGAGCTGCCTTCAGGGCGTCGTTGTTGTCGTTGATGATTTCGAAATACTCGCTCGTGTCCCACAAGTCACGGGCGATGAGGGCTTTTATCTGCAGCTTCAGCAGAGGAAGGGAATCTTCGTATTGCTCTTGGTCAAAAGTCACTTTGGCTTCTTCTGCCTTATCGCGCAGTACCTTCAGCATGTCGTCGGTAACTTCGAAATCGGATTTGAATTTGTCGAAAGTGGGATATTTCTTCTCCCAGGCTTTGCGGTTCTTGTCGATGAGGGTTACGTTCGTGCTGTTTACGGCACCTTTGGCAACCAATTCACGATGATACTTTGTGTAGGCAACGGTATCGAGGGGCACAAAGCGGTCGGGCATGATGCCTCCTCCTCCGTACACGGGGCGATGCTGAATCTTTGTGTAATACTTAAGCGAGTCGGGGAAGTGGATGCTGTCGGCACTCGACAGTTCCCCTTTGTTGTAGCGTTGGATAATCTCCTTGCTGTAATCCTCAATTTTGTCGAAAGGCTTCTGCACGCAGCGCCCACTGGGGGTATAGTAGTGTGCTACCGTGAGGCGTATCATCGACTCGTCGGGAAGCATGATGGGACGCTGCACCAGTCCTTTCCCGAACGACCTGCGTCCCACAACATAAGCCCTGTCCCAATCCTGAACGGCTCCTGTGACGATTTCGGAAGCCGAAGCGCTGTATTCGTTGATAAGCACCACGAGCCGCCCGTTCTGGAACTTCCCTTTGCCTACTGCCGAGAACTCCTGACGAGGCACACGGCGCCCTTGCGTGTAAACGATGAGCTGTCCCTCCTGGAGGAACTCGTTTGCTATCTCGGCAGCAGCCTGCAGCAGGCCTCCCCCGTTGTCCTCAAGGTCGAAAATGAGGTCTTCCATACCTTCCTGCTTCAGTTTGTTCATCGCCTCCACCACTTCTTTGTGTGACGTCTGCCCAAAGCTTCCCAACCGTATGTAGCCGATAGTGGGGTTGAGCATATAAGCTGCCTCCAGCGTGTTGACGGGAATCTTGTCGCGCGTGACAACAAAGGAAAGGGGCTCCTTTATTCCGCGTCTGACAACGCCGAGATGCACCTTCGTGCCCTTAGGTCCTCGCAGACGTTTCATTATTTCGTTTCGGTCCATCTTAACTCCCGCGATTGCCGTATCGTTAACGGTAACGATACGGTCCCCAGCATAAATGCCTACGCGCTGGGAGGGGCCTCCCGAGATGGTTTGGATGACGAGCAGGGTGTCGTCGGCAATGTTGAACTGCACGCCTATTCCCTCGAAGTTGCCCTGAAGGGGCTCGTTCATCTTCTTCACTTCCTCCGCGTTGTTGTACACGGAGTGTGGGTCGAGTTCCTTGAGCATAGCCACAATGCCTGCCTCGATGATTTTTTCTTCGTTTACATCCTCGACGTACAGGCTGTTGATGGCGCCTTCGGCCATGATGAGTTTGCGCACTCGGTTGAGGTCGACGCTAAGGTTCTGCGCCAACAGGGCTGTGCTGCCAAGAAGCAGCAGGAGGAGGGTTATTGCGTATCGTTTCATTTGGCTACAAAGTCGTCGACGGGTTTTCCAAGCTGGATGAGTTCGCGCACCATGCTGCTGCTTACGTAAGCCAGCTCGGGGCTGCTGAAGAGCAACACGGTCTCGATGTTTGTGAGGTGACGGTTGATGTCAGCCATATTCCTTTCGTACTCATAGTCGGCGATGTTCCTCACTCCGCGGATGATGACGTCGGCACCCATCTCGCGTGCGAAGTCTGCCGTCAGCCCATCGTAGGAGGTGATGGTTACTCGCGGCTCGTCGGAAAACAGTTTTCGGATGGCTTCGAGGCGTTTGTCACGTTCCTCGATGGTATGCTTCGCAACGTTGATGCCGACAGCGATGATGATTTCGTCTGCGAAAGAGAGGGAGCGTCGCACGATGTCGGCGTGCCCGATGGTGAAAGGGTCGAATGTTCCTGGAAAAATTGCCTTCATTGTTGTTTTGGGAATAGGAAATTATTCTTTGGGAAAAATTTTTTTTCTTTCTACATATCGCGAGATTTGTTCTCCAAAAAATTTTTTTTGTTCTCGAAAATCTGAGATGTGTTAATCGTACTTTTCTGTCATTCCTCTTCTTCCTCCTCGGGCTTGTCTTCCTCGATGACAAGGTTGTCGATGATGAAATTCTGCCTTTCCATCGTGTTTTTTCCCATGTAGAAGTCGAGCAATCCCATCACGGCATCGTTTTTGTGGAGTGAGACGCGCTCGAGCCGCATGTCTTTTCCGATGAAATGGCGGAATTCGTCGGGGCTAATCTCGCCCAGACCCTTGAATCGGGTGATTTCGGGATTGGGAGAGAGCTTGCGGATGGCGTCGAGGCGCTCCTCCTCGCTGTAGCAATAGAGGGTGACGAAGTCGGCTTTGGGATCAACGTCGGGGAAGTCCTCTTTCTTGAAGTTCTTGATAGACTTCTTCTTGTTGCGCACGCGGAAGAGGGGCGTCTGCAGGATGTAGACGTGCCCTTTCTTTATCAGGTCGGGGAAGAACTGAAGGAAGAAGGTAATCATCAGCAGGCGGATGTGCATGCCGTCGACGTCGGCGTCGGTAGCTACAATCACCTTGTTGTAGCGGAGCCCGTCGAGCCCGTCCTCAATGTTGAGCGCTGCCTGCAGAAGGTTGAACTCTTCGTTCTCGTAGACGATTTTCTTTGTCAGCCCGAAGGAGTTGAGCGGTTTTCCCCGGAGGCTGAACACCGCCTGGGTGTTGACGTCGCGGCTCTTGGTGATGGAGCCGCTGGCAGAGTCGCCCTCGGTGATGAAGATGCAGCTCTCCTCGCGCTTCTCTCCCTTCGCATCGTTGAGGTGGAAGCGGCAGTCGCGCAGCTTGCGGTTGTGCATGTTCACTTTCTTGGCGCGCTCTCGGGCAAGTTTCGTGACGCCGGCAATCGCCTTCCTCTCCTTCTCGGAATTGAGGATTTTCTCCAGCATGATGTCGGCAGTCTCGGGCGTTTTGTGAAGGAAATTGTCGACTTCCGTCTTGATGAAGTCTCCCACAAATTTGTTGAGGCTGGCTCCTCCGTTGGGCGACATTGTGGTAGAGCCCAGTTTCACCTTTGTCTGGCTCTCGAAGACGGGTTCTTCCACATTGATGGCTATAGCGGCAACCATTCCGTTTCGGATGTCGGAGAATTCGAGGTTTTTGTTGTAGAACTCCTTTATCGTACGGGCAATATGCTCCTTGAAAGCGCTCTGGTGCGTGCCTCCCTGCGTGGTGTGCTGCCCGTTGACGAACGAATAGTACTCTTCTCCGTACTGATCGGTGTGGGTGAAGGCTATCTCGATGTCGTCAGTCTGAAGATGCACGATAGGGTAGAGGGGCGAAGCCGTCATCCTGTCGTTGAGCAGGTCGACAAGCCCGTTGCGCGAGAGGATGCGCCTTCCGTTGTACATGATGGCAAGTCCCGTGTTGAGATAGGTGTAGTTGCGGAGCATTGTCTCTACTATCTCGGGGCGGAAGGCATAGTTGGTGAAGATGCTGTCGTCGGGAGTGAACGAGATGCGGGTGCCGTTCTCGTCGTTGGTGCTGTTGCTCGTGTCGCTGACAAGTTCTCCTTTCTCAAACGAGACGGTGCGCACTTGCCCGTCGCGGAAGCTGCTGGCTTCGAAGAAGGTGCTGAGTGCGTTGACAGCTTTTGCGCCCACGCCGTTCAGTCCCACGCTCTTCTTGAACGCCTTGCTGTCGTATTTTCCTCCTGTGTTCAGCACGCTGACAGCTTCCACGAGTTTTCCCTGAGGAATGCCGCGCCCGTAGTCGCGCACGGTGACGCGCTTGCTATCCTCGATGTCAATCTCGATGCGCTTTCCCGCATTCATCTTGAACTCGTCGATGCTGTTGTCGATAATCTCCTTCAGCAGCACGTATATACCGTCGTCGCTCTGCGAGCCGTCGCCCAGCTTTCCAATGTACATGCCCGGGCGTGTGCGGACATGCTCCATATCGCTAAGGTGACGGATGTTTTCGTCGGTATACTGTACCGGTTCCTCTTCCTTCGTTCCGTTGATGATTAGTTCCTCTGCCACTTATTTCGGTCTTTTTTCTTTGCTTGTTATTCAATGGGTTTCACAAAGGCACGACGGCGCTTGTGGTTCTCGTGTGGGAAGTAGTCCCACTGGCTCTGCACCTTGTTGTTGACTTCAAGCTCGGGATTGCTCTCGGCAAACTCGTAGCCCAGCTTATGGTAGACGGGGAGCAGATGCGACATTATCAGCGCGTTGACGCCTCTTCCCTGATATTCGGGCTTAACTGCGATGAGCAGCATGTCGATGTTCTTCGCATGTTTCACATAGAGAGACCAAGCCAAGGGGATATATCCGAAGATGTTGCGGGCTCCTTTTGCGCGCTGAAGGGCTTTCGATAATGAAGGCATCACGATTCCCACGCCGATGAGCTCGTTCTTCTCGTTGACAACCAGGGGAACGAGGCGCAAGTCGAGGAATCCCAGATAGCTCTTGATATATTGGTCAATCTGCTTCTCCGACAGCGCTGAATAGCCGAAAAGCGGGGCGTAGGCTTCGTTCATCAAGTCGAAAATCTCCTTTCCGCGCTCCTCTTTCAGCTTCTTCTTCGAGCTGTAGGTGAGGATGCGAAGATTGTATCTCTGCTTTGTCAAATCGCAGATGCGCTGGAATTTCTCAGGGATGCCATTTCCGGGGAACACCTTGAATTCCACCCAGTCGGCTGCCTTCTCAAATCCTAGCTTGCTCATGTGCTCGGGGTAGTAGGGATAGTTGTAGTACGAAGCCATCGTTCCCAGTTGGTCGAATCCCATTATGAGCATACCCTCGCGGTCGAAATCGGTAAAGCCCAGAGGGCCTTCCACTTCTTCCATTCCCTTCTCCTTGCCCCATTTCTCTACGGCGTCGAGCAGCCCTTTCGACACTTCAATGTCGTCCACAAAGTCAATCCAGCCAAAACGAACGGTCTTCTTCTTCCAAGTGTCGTTGGCCTTATGATTAATGATAGCTGCCACACGCCCTACCAGCTTGTCGTCCTTGTATGCCAGGAAGAACTGCGACTCGCAGAAGTCGTACGCAGCGTTTTTGCTCGGCATGAAGGTGTTCATCAAGTCGTCGTAGAGCTCAGGAACAGCGTATTTGTTGCCTTTGTAGAGATTGTAGTTGAAAAGGATAAACTTCTTCAGGTCTTTCTTTGAAGTGTTTGAAATGGGGGTAATCGTTACAGCCATAAAAAAGCAGTTTAATGGTATTATCGAAAAATTGTACAAAGATAGTTTTTTCCTTGAACATTTCAGCAAAAATGAGATAAATTTTATCTCATCCGTGAAAAACTGTCTGCAGAGAGAGCTTTGGAGGCTTGATTTCTCAGGCTTTCGTGCAGAGAACGAGAAGGTGTCGGTTGTCGTTTGTGGTAGTTGCAAACAGATAGTGGCTGCCTCCTTCGGCAAGGCGCAGGCGTTTGCGAAGGTCGTCGACGCTCGTGGGAAAGTTGCGAGTAGTGAGGTTTGCCTGCGTGATGCCGGCAAGCAGGCTCTTCCGAATGTCCTTGCTCAGTTTTTCAGCTCCGACGACTCGGAAACTCCTTCCTGGGAAGTCTTTGCAGAGGGTGTCGCTTGTGTAGAGTTGCGTGTTGGGATGCAGTTTTTTCAGTCCGAACCTTTGTGCCGGCAGCTTGAAGCATCCCGCTTTCAGTATCGCGGCGTTTGGCTCATAGAGGTAGAGTCCAGGCTCTGAGGCGAATTCGCACGTTGCTTCTTTCTCTTCTTTCCGCGTGAAGAAAAAGGAATCGTCGGAGGGCAGATTGATGCAAAAAACGCCCATTTCATCGGGGTTTTTCGGTGTTTTTCCGAGTATGAGGAGCAGTTCTTTGCACTCCCCGTTGAGGGCAACGACGTGTATGCTTTGCACAGAGCGGAGCTGCTGGCATGCTCGGTGTATGTCGAGCATGGGAGAACATTTTATCATCACTTGCGAGGCGTGCTGTAAGAGTTTGTCTTCCAGCGCTGTCACGTCGGGCTCGCAATCGTCAAGAGCCACAACCTTACGTCCCGATGTGCTTCTTCTGGCAGGATCGAGATAAAGCCAGTCTTGCAGCGGAAGGGTTTCCAGCACCCGAAGGGCATCTTCGCACACGGGATGGATGTTTGAGAGGGCGAGAGAACGGAAATTTGCCGATGAAATGGCGAAAATCTGCTCGTTCCGCTCCACATAGATGGTCTTTTCGAACCGTTCGCTCATGAAGGCACAGTCCACTCCCAGTCCTCCCGTCAAGTCGGCGAGGGTGCTTCCTCCCACAAGAGTGGCTTTGTAGCGGGCTGTCGCCTCGCTTGAGCATTGCTCCATACTCAGCCGGGAGGGCCAGATGACAGCGTCGTTCTCTGCCCACGAGGGAATCTTCGTCCGCGCAGCGTGCCATCCTTCGATTTGCGTTGCTGCAGCAGGCATGTCGACATCGGGGTACTGCGAGGCAAGCAGCAGAAGGCGGTGCACATCGTCCTGCCGATGCTGTATGGCAAACTGTATGGTCCTCTCGTCTAACATCTAAGAGTGATTTTCGTGCGAAGGTACGAAAAACTTTGCATTTTGCCAAATCTGCCCTCTATTTAGCTCAGAAAAATCGGTTCCCAAAAACGGGCCGAGAGCCTTCTCCGAAGGGGGTGAAATATGGAGAACAAATATCGCGATATGAAGAAGGGAAAAAATTTTTTTCCTTCTCCAAAAAAAATTTTCCCTTCTTCATAATTCTTTTTGGACAAAGCATATTTCAGCCGTGTGAATAGTTTTCCTTTCTGCAGCAAATGAAAAGCCTCAGGCATCTGCTGCCCGAGGCTTTTGTTTGTCAAACAGATTGTGTTCCCTCTGCGGGAATCAGCCTCTGTTAGTCTTTCTTGCAGCCTGCAAGGAGCTTCCAGATGAGAGCTGCGAGCACACCACCACAGAGAGGAGCGCAGATGAATACCCACAGGTCTTTCAGCGCAGCGCCACCTTCGAAGAGAGCCGGGCCGATGGAACGAGCGGGGTTAACGCTGGTGCCTGTGTACTTGATGCCTACGAAGTGGATGAGGATGAGGGAGAGGCCGATAGCCAAGCCTGCGAAGTTGCCGGCTCCCTTCTTCTCGTCGGTAGTGCCAAGAACTACAAGTACAAATACGCATGTCAGCACGAGCTCAACAATGAATCCTGCGAGCTGGCTTCCTGCTCCCGCGCAAGTGTTAGCTCCCGTAAGTGTGCCCTTGAATCCTGTTGCTACGCTTGTGAAGGCATAGAGGATGGCAGCGCCGATGATGGCACCGATAACTTGGAACACCATGTAGAGGATAGCATCCTTGCCTTTCATACGTCCTGAGCACCAAACGCCGAGGGTGATGGCGGGATTGATGTGGCAGCCCGAAATGCCGCCGATAGTGTAAGCCATAGCTACTACAGCCAAACCGAAAGCACAGGCTGTGCCTACTACGGATGCGGTGTCAGTTCCACATGCAAGGCTTACTGCTGTTCCGCAACCCATCAGAACCAATACCATGGTTCCTACCATTTCTGCTAAATACTTTTTCATGTTATTACAATTTTTAAATGAAGGTAGCACAAAGAAATACCTTTTTGCGGAATGTTGCAAGAAAAAGCGAAAAAAAATAGTGAGAAAGAAAAAATTTTTGTGTTTTAGCCGTTGTATTTGTTTTTTTGACTTATCTTTGCACCGCATTTACCGAAAGGCCCAGATGGCGGAATTGGTAGACGCGCTGGTCTCAAACACCAGTGGGGTAAAACCCGTACCGGTTCGATCCCGGTTCTGGGCACATATGAGGGGGCTTCCATAGGGGGAAGTCCTTTCGCTATTTAAAGAAGCCAAGCGCCTTCTGCATATAAAAAAGCCTCCTGGGAAAAGGAGGCTTTTTGTAGGTTATTCACCAAGGAATCAGCGTTTCTGCTTTCGTACGGAAAGGGAGCCCGAAGATGAGGAGCTGCCTCCCGAGCGGGGAAGTTTTTCTCTCTTCCTCGATACTTTCTGTTGGGACGACTCGGATTTCTTTGGCTTACTTGTGCTTGCCGATACCTTTGGCTCAGAGCTTTTGGGCTTGTGTCCGAAGAGTCCCTTCTTTTCTTCCACTTGGGTGGTGTCGGGTTCTTCGATGCCCCACAATTCATTCTCAAAGCCTTTCAGCTCTCCTTCGATACGTTCGCGCTCAGCTGTCAACGCTGTGTCGTTTTTGCAATAATCCGACAACAACTTATTCTGCAGGTTGGCAGTCTTGTAGATTTCTCCATCATACTGGTGTGTGGCAAAGTAGTCGTCAAGCGACATGTTGCTGACGTTGTTGTAAGAACTTGTCATCACAGGAGTCATTCCGAAATAAGGAGAAACGTCATCGTAGTTGAGCCAGAACATAGGATATTTGGTAACTTCTTCTCCGTAGTCTCCCGAGCGATGCAGAACGGGGCAAATGGCTGTCACCTTCGTGGCAGTCGTTGCTGTTCTTTGATCATAGTAGGTGCTCTCCTTGATGAAGTAGCTGAGAACATCGCCCGAGGGGATGTCGGAGTCGGCAATAGTGTATGTTCCGCCGTTGTCTTCATAATAGATGTAGAACTTGTCGAGCATCTCGTTTACCTTGTATTTGTTTTCTTCGGTAAACAGCTCGTTTCCGTCGGAGCGGTACTCGTATGCGGGAACTTTCCCTTCGGCAATGAGTCTGAGGACCAATGTGAAGAGGTTCACTCTGTCTCCCAAAGGCTCTACCGGATAATACAATGCGGCATTCTTCTCCTGAGTCAGATTGAGCATGCGATAGATGTCGCGCTTCCACACCACATCGTCAGGAGCGGGAATCTGCCCGGTATACTGCGCTTTGGCACGCTCGGAAAGCGTGTTCTCGGATTTCTTGTTTTCTTCTGCCTTGATGCGCCCCTTGGGCTGGGCATCGATAGTGATGCACACGATGAGGGCAAGAGCGAAT
Organism: Bacteroidaceae bacterium; assembly: GCA_017650105.1. Classification (GTDB taxonomy): domain Bacteria; phylum Bacteroidota; class Bacteroidia; order Bacteroidales; family Bacteroidaceae; genus UBA1189. The sequence continues at coordinate 62,573 of JAGCFO010000016.1, forward strand.
AATATGTACTTTTTCATAGGGTTCGTGTTAGTTTAGGATTACTTCAAGTGTGGCAGACAGCTGGCGTTGCACTCCATCTGGGCCTTGTGCTTTAACATTGCTTATATAGAAACGCTTGCCGCGTTGCAGTTTGTTCATAGTAGCCTTTTGGCGCGAAGAGAAGTTGGCTCCGTCAGACAACTCGGGCATAGCGTTTCCCATGTTGTCGAAGGTAACCATTTCAAAACTGATGACTTTGAATCCGATGTTGAGAAGACCGTCGTCGATAGCGGCAATGATGCCGTCGGACTTCATCAGGCTCTGTTTGGGAATCTTGCTTCCTCCTCCACGATAGCGCTGAGTAGCTCCATTGGCGTCTACATATTCAATCATAGGAGTAGGATCGGGTAACTGGCGTACGCGGAATTTGTAGTCGCCCATGCTCTGCACACGTCCGTCCTGCTCGGCAGAAACGGAGATTACGACATCCTCTCCCAGCTTTGCAGGACGAGCAATGTATCCGCTTCCGGATGCTTTCAGAGTGCCGTTTCCGTTAGAGATTCGGGCACTCACTTTATTGGCAGGCACGCCAGGCACCGATACGGCGATAGGGTTGTCGTACCCAGCATACAGCACATTCATCATGCTTGCGCTGACTGTTGCGATAGGGTCAACAACAGTATATTTCTGTGAGAAATCGCGTCGTACGACATCTCCTGAGCCGTCGGTGGTTTCGATATAGCCATTCATGGTGAAATCGCCCGTGCTGTTGCAGGGAATCTCGTACCATCCGTTCTTTGTTTCAACAAGCTTTCCTCCAACATAAATGTTAGGACGTTGTGTGGAGTCAACGGCAGCCATAACGATTCGTGCCGAGAAACGTCCTCCGCGTACCACATTCTGTGAAGTGGGAATCACGAAAGCTCCCAATTCGTTTACGCGCACGTCGCTTGCGTCGATGTTTGTCTTCAGCGTATTCAGTACTGCATATTCAGCATTGCGCACATCGTTCTGCAGCTTTGTCAGCAGGGTTACGGCAGCAGCTGCGGGCATATTCTCAAAATGATACTCTTCCCAGTTCTTGCCGAGTGCGATACCTTTGGCAGGAACTTCGGTATCGAAATTATCCTTGATGATTTCGCTCTGCACGCTGTCGGTAAGCATGTTGAGAATTTGGTCTCGGTAATTGTTGATGGTAGAATAGAGGTTGTGTCCTTGCCCTGAGGTGGGGTTGAGCATCACTTGCGTTGCTGCCTCAAGGTTTTCTTTATTCTTTATGTCGCGAACATTTCCATTCTTTCCATCTGCCATCACCACAATGCGTGTTTTCAGCTCTTCGGAGTAGTTGAAGAGGCTATCGGAAAGCTGTTTAACATATTGTGCCTTTTCAAACCAGGGGCGTACCTTCTCGGGATTCTTCTCCATCTGCGTGGCGAAATCGTTGAAGATTGCCTCGTTCTGCTGTGTGGCATTGTCTGTGCTTCGTGCAAGCCCGTTGTCAACAAGGGTAAAACCGTTGAGTACATCGCTGGATACATTCATAGCAAGCATTGCCATGAGTACCACGTACATCAGGTTTATCATCTTCTGACGAGGGGTTACGCGCTTTGATGAGTTTGCCATATTTCCTATTTAATTAAAAAAGGAGTAGGATAGGTTCAATCTTCTTGTGTCTGCGTAGGAGCAGCTCCTCTGACGCCCATGTTTACCGTCATAGACTCCAGCATGCGTTTGTAGACGCAGTTGAGCTCTTCGATTTGGTCTGCCATCCGCTGTGTCTGCTCGTTCACGTTGTCGATATTGCCTATCTGGCTTCCGAGACTCTTGAGGTGCAGCTCATAGATGGTGTTGATGCTGGTGAGGTTCCGGCTCAGGCGCTCCATCTCTTCTGAGCTGCCTTCGAGATGTTTCATCTGCTCGGCAACGCGCTCCATCATGTCTGACAAGTCGTGCAGGCGCTCAACATAGTCTGTTGTAATCTTCTCCATTTCGGGAATGTTGACGGTGCCTCCCTCTCCGATAATGGTAGGAGCTTCTCCGATGATGGTAGCCTGCGGCTGAGCGGCAGACGGGATGACTGTTGCGCCTTGCATGATGATAGGAGTTTCTGCCGATATGCTTTCTTCTCCCGCCGATATGCTTTCTTCTCCCGACGGGATTCCTTCTCCATAATTCGGCATGCCTGCACTTTGCTTGGCAGCGGCGTTTGCGGCAGCAGCGGCAGCATTTGCAGCAGCAAGATTGGCCATTGCAGAAAGGGTCTCGGCATCGAGATTGCTTCCGCCAGCAGGAGCGTTTGCTACGGCTGCAGCCAAAGCTTCTGTGTCAACGGGTGCGGCATTGGCAGGAGCTGCTGATGCAGAGAGAGGAACGCCTCCTCCTATTACCACAGGACCTGAAGCGCTCGAAGACGATTCGCTGCTTCCTCCTCCCATAGTGGATGCCTGACGGTCGAATCCGGAGATGATGAACACAATGACTTCCGTTCCCATACCAATCCACAGCATGAGGTCGGCACCCTTGATGTGCGTCAACTTAAACAAGGCACCCGCGATGACGATAGCCGCTCCCCAGCTGTAGAGGTAGTTAAGGAGTCTTTGTCCTTGCTCGCTCTCAAGAAAATCCTGAAGTCGAGTGATGATATTTTTTTTCTTCTTGTTTTCCATTTTTGTATGCTTGATGTTTTTTTGCTTGATACTTATCGCTTGGGTGCTTTGTTGGTTCCTACGTATGAACGAACGCAGCGGAAACCGATATACGAACGGCTTTCATTCTGGTACTCATAGCCGCGACTTACCGACTGGATGAATCGCTCGGGGTCTTTCCAGGAGCCTCCTCGCACGGTTTTCTTCTTCATGTAGTAAGGATCTTCGGGAGCTGCGTTGTAGAAAAGCTCTGGATTGATGTCGCTCATCTGAAGGACTCCCGCTTCGGTGTAAACAGTCGAAGTCCATTCGGCAACGTTTCCTGCCATATCGAACAGCCCGTTGCTGTTGGCGTTGTATGAGCCGACTTTCGTGGTAATCAGGCTTCCGTCTTTCGTGTAGTTTCCTTTCTCGGGCTTGAAGTTTGCATAGTAGCAGCTTTCGTCGCTATGCGTTCCATCCTCGAGCCAGGGGAAGAGCGAACCGTCCTTGCCTCGTGCTGCAAACTCCCATTCAGCCTCCGTCGGCAGGCGGTAGCGCTGCACATACTTGGCTTGAGGGCCAAGCCCGCGGAGTAGGAAGTCGGTACGCCAGGCACAGAATGCATTTGCCTGTTCCCATGAAACGCCGACAACAGGATAGTCGTTGTAGTTGGGATGATTGAAATACAGTTGCATATACATCTCGTTGTTGGCGTTGGTAAAATCGTTTATCCAGCAAGTGGTGTCGGGGAAGATGTTGATGATATAGGTGTTGAGGAAATCATAAGGCCCGCTCAGAGGGCGGTTGATGGTTTCGCGTACGATGTTGCCTTCGTCATCAATATATGCCGTGTCCTTCGAAATCATGATAACCTCATCGGGGTCAACTTTCGCGTCGGTGTTGCGCACACGCTTGGTTGGGTCAATCTGGTTCTTGCGCAGAGCGGCTTGAGCGTAGTCGTAGATTTCGTAGCGATAGTTGAGCTGGTTGACATCCAGTTCTTTCTTTCCCGTGATAGGATTTACTTTGAAGATGCTCTCCAGAGCCATTTTCTGGTCCTCGGTAGGTTTGCGCCAGGGAATGGCCTTTTTCCAGTTAAGGTAAGGCGTGATAGGCTCGCCTTCCTTATCTACCTCTATCTTATACGTTTCGTCACCTCCGTATGCAGGATCGGCAAGTCGCTCACGGATAATGGAATCGCGCACCCAATTGATGAACTGCTTGTATTCAGCGTTGGTTATTTCGGTGTCGTCCATCCAAAATGATTCTACGGAGATTTCCCTGAAGGGAGCGCTTGAACCCCACAGACTATCCGTCTCTTCCTCTCCCAGCTTGAGCGAGCCTCTCTGGATTAGCACCATACCGAAGGGGGCAGGTTCGCTGAACGAGCGAGAGTTTGCGCCTGTCAGTTCTCCTCCTGCCATTGAGGCTTCGCTTCCTGCGCAAGAGGCAAGAATAAGCGTGATGACAGCGAATGTGAATAATAAGAAATTCTTCATGTTACAATATACGTACACTTTTATGTTTATTCTTTCCTTTTTTAGCCAAATCGAGGTCCATTAAGTAACCGATGAAAAGATCGTGACTACCGTGTATGATTCCCACTCCGTTGGTAAACAGCTCATAAGCATAACCGAAACGAACGTTGTTGATTTCGCCTCCCAGCAAGAGCGATACCGAGGTTAAGGGGCTGTAAGTCAATCCTACATAACAGCTTTTCTCATCATAAGTATATGTTCCTCGCGCAGTAATATCGGCACGCCAAAATGCGAAATCCGACATCAGCTGCACCGATGGCTGCACAGATAATAACGGATTTTTCAGTCGGATATTGCCTCCCGCCTGAAAATAATAGCTTCGTTTAATGTTTATTTCGTTGGTTTCTCCCAATTCAACGGTAGGTGCCGTGATGTGCATAGAGGCGATTCCGGCGTAGAATAAACGATGCGAATAAAGGATTCCTGCCCCTAAATCGAAGGCCGAACCGTCGACGGAAGATGAGGGAAGGACAGGGTCAGTGTCTTCGGCATCGACTTTACTTCCGTCGAATGTCTGGTCGAGAACGCCTGCGTGTATGCCTAAGGCAAGGTTTCCTCCCCAGAGTCGCATACGATAGGCATAGCCTCCATAGATGCGCTGATTGTTGAAAAGTCCAATCTTGTCGCTCATTAATCCTGCGCTGACGCCGTGGTTCTTACCTTCTGTGGGCAGAGCGTAGTCGGCAGTCACAAGCATAGTTGCTGGGGCATTCGTATATCCTGCCATCTGGAGGCTATAAGTGCCGAGGATGTTCATCTTTCCTGATGCTCCTGCAACGGCAGGGTTATAGTAGCTCTGCAATGCCCAATAGTGAGTGAAGTGGACATCGAACTGTGCCTTTGATGTTAATGAAATCATCGTCAGCAGACAGACGAGTATGGTTGTTGTTCGCGTGCGCATCGGTTTAAAAACGTATGAAACCCTTATTTATTATATAGCGTGTATCTGTTTTTTACGCGCGCGGAGGGGAAAACAGAAAAGGCAACCTTGCGTGGCTGCCTTTTCTGACTGTTGAAGAGGGTGGAATTATTCGTTTCCAACCTTTGGGAGCTTGGCTAATCCTTCTGCGATAGCCTCATCGCTCGGAATGGTGTCGGTCATAGTGCCTTCGTTGAACTGCTGGTAAGCAACAAGGTCGAAATAGCCCGTTCCGCTCAGGTTGAATACGATAGTCTTCTCTTCGCCTGTCTCCTTGCATTTGAGCGCTTCGTCGATGGCGACGCGGATGGCGTGACTTGATTCAGGAGCGGGAAGGATACCTTCAGCACGAGCAAACTGCTCTGCGGCATCGAATACGGCTGTCTGTTCAACTGCACGTGCCTCGAAATATCCGTCATGATAGAGCTGGGCAAGAATGGGGCTGATGCCGTGGAAGCGAAGTCCGCCTGCATGGTTGGCAGAGGGGATAAACTGGCTTCCAAGAGTGTACATCTTTGCAAGCGGGCAAATCATGCCGGTGTCGCAGAAGTCGTAGGCAAATTTACCACGAGTGAAGCTTGGGCAGGATGCAGGCTCTACGCCGATGAACTTGTAGTTTGCTTCGCCCCTCAGTACTTCCCCGAGGAAAGGACCTGCGAAGCCACCGAAGTTTGAGCCTCCTCCGAGGCATCCGATGAGGATGTCGGGCTTGATGTCGAATTTCTTCAGAGCAGCTTGTGCCTCAAGACCAATGATACTTTGGTGAAGAAGGACCTGATTGAGAACGGAGCCGAGTACATAGCGATAGCCGGGAGTTGACACTGCTGTCTCAACAGCTTCGGAGATAGCGCAGCCGAGCGAGCCTCCTGTGCCTGGGTGGTCAGCTAAAATCTTTTTACCTATGTTTGTAGTGTTGCTGGGCGAAGGAGTAACGGTAGCGCCATAGGTGCGCATCACCTCACGGCGGAAGGGCTTCTGCTCATACGATACTTTCACCATATATACCTTGCAGTCAAGCTTGAAGTATGCGCAAGCCATGCTGAGAGCTGTTCCCCACTGCCCGGCACCGGTTTCGGTAGTAACACCTTTCAATCCCTGAGCCTTTGCGTAGTAAGCCTGGGCGATTGAAGAGTTGAGTTTGTGGGAACCGGAAGTGTTGTTGCCCTCGAATTTGTAATAGATCTTTGCTGGTGTTCCAAGCGCCCTCTCAAGGAAGTAGGCGCGTACCAAAGGCGAAGGGCGATACATCTTATAGAACTCAAGCACAGGCTCAGGGATGTCGAAGAAACGAGTTTCGTTGTCGAGTTCTTGCTTGTTGAGTTCCTCGCAGAAGATGGGGTTCATCTCCTCAATTGTGAGGGCGTGTCCGTCTCCCGGATGAATGAGCGGTGCAGGCTTGTTTTTCATGTCTGCACGCACGTTGTACCACTGAGTCGGGATTTCATTCTCGTTCAGGTAAATCTTGTAAGGAATCTTCTCTTTCATAGTTGTAAGTATTAAGTGTTAAACAAAATGGTTCAAAAAAGTAAGGAGCTCAGTCGTATCACGGCTGAGCTCCTTGTGTATGATATTGCACAATGGCTGTACACCCCTTACGACTGACTGAGTTGCAACGGGCGCCACCACCAATATGTATTCTTCATTGTCTTCATATTCGCTGCAAAAGTATAGGCATAAATTTTAACGTGCAAGAAAAAAGGCGATTTTTTTTACGAAATCTAACATTTTTTTCTTTCTCCCTTTTCAGAAAGGCTTGTGACAAGGGGTGTCCTTTTGTGAAGAAAAAGCGTTTTATCTTAAAGAGCGCCTTTTTAGGATGAAGAGTACTGCCGCAAATAACAGTGAGGGACCTAATCCTGAGTAAAAAGATGCCGTAAACTCCAAAGGAATGCCTGGTATAAACTTCAAAGCTATGCCCAAACACATCATGAAAACGATGAGAATCCATCCCCTTAAAGGGAATGTGTGCCAAATGGTCGTTTTTTCGGGCTGGGCAGAGATAAGTGCCGAATACTTGCCGACTATTCTGCTGAACATTAGCTTAAATCCCACTAAGACAAACAGCGTTATCAGCAACAACCACCAGAGTTTATTCAAAGGCATCATGCTGTAGGCTAAGATGCCTTTTGCTGTGATGATAGCCCCAGGGATTCCCCAGATGATGGCTGCTATCCAAAAAAGGAGGCTTTTCTTCATGTTTCGATAGGTAAGCGCAAACACATTATACAGAAGGCAGGGGAATTGAGCCGTGAGTCAAATATCTCACATCGCGGGTCATCTTCCCCTGCGGTAAAGCTTAACGATGTTTCCTTACTGTGTCTTAATTAAATAGGTCGTCTACGCTGCAGATAACGCCTCCGTAGATGTTTTTGATATACTCAAGACCTCCCACGTAGCCCTCTTCGGTATTCGTATCGGTGGTTTCTTTGGGTACCACGATGTTGAATCCACGGAAGAAAGCGTCAGCAGAAGTGTGACGGCAGCAGCAGTCAGCCTGCCAGCCTGTGATGACAACGGTGTCGACGCCTAACTCTCTCAGCAGCAACTCAAGCGTTGTGCAGTAGAATGCGCTGTAACACTTTTTGGGGATGATGTAGTCTCCTGGCTGCGGTTTCAGTTCGTCGATAACTTCGGCTCCCTTCGTTCCCTCTACAGCGTGAGGACCCCACACCTTGAATTCCTTGTCGATTTCGGGCGTGTGGCTGTCGTTAGCGTAGATTACGGGGATGCCCAGCTCGCGTGCTTTGGCGCAGAGGTTCTTGATAGGCTCGATGATGTGAAGAACTCTTTCGTGGGCGATGGGGCCTGTAACGAAATCGTTTAGCATGTCAACGACGATGATTGCGTACTTTTTCATTTGTCTAAAATCTGTTTGTTAATACTATGTTTATTCGAATGGGTAAATGTCACTATCTGAATACAATCTTTTTTCCGTTTACAATGTAGATACCCTTTCCAGGAGAGGAAATGCGCTGTCCCTGAAGGTTGAAGATATCGCGCGAAGACGCCCCGAGCGTGCCGAATGGGTTGTCTTCGCTGTCGGTTTGCTCTGGAATGGAGATGCCCGTATCTGTTTCGCGTATCACTTCTCCACTGAAGAGGAAAGCTTTTATGTCGGCAGCATCTTCCCGAGGGATTGCCAGATAGGCTTCGTGAGCCTTCACTAGGAAGGGAGCACCGCCCTCAGCCCCATAGTAGAACCCTGCCGACTCGGGTTTGCCTTCCTCCCACGAAAGGGTGTAGTACTTATAGTCTTCTATCTTCGCATTCTCGGATGGGGGAGAGGAAAGGGCATAATTGTCAAACCCTACGGTGTTGTTTAAGACAGGAGGCCAAGTTGTTTTCTCGGAAACTTCAAATCGATACTCGTGCGTGGATTTTCCGTCAGCATTCAAATCTTTCACGATATAACCCATGTTGTCGTAGATTTTGCTGCCACTCTCCGCGACGCAAATCTCCAATAGATCTCCATCTACGAAAGTGTAATAATAAACCCTTACACCCTCGGGGACCATAAACTGTTTGTTGCTGAAGAAGAGAGAAGCATATCCCGAAGGGCCGATAGTGACGGTGACAGCATCCTCCGCAGAGGGTTCCTTCACGGTAAGTGTGTAAGAGGCTTCGGCAGCATTGTAGCAGTCGTTTCCTGCAAAGGATGCTGTGATGACTGCACTTCCTGCTCCGATAAGCTTCACTTTTCCAAAAGCATTCACTTTGGCAACATTCTCGTCGCTGCTTCTGTAGGTAACCTTAAAGTCTTCATCTTTGGGCTCTGTGAAAAGCTTAGGTTGGGCGAGTTTCTCGTCCAAAGCTATCTCTACTGCTTCGGGCATGAAAAAGAGTGAGATGTTTTCCTTTTCTCCTATTATATATTTTGCCGAGATGACGGGACTGTTTATCCCGTTGATGGAGGCAAAGGCCTTGACGACAGACGTCTGCCTTATCACGAGGGGCTCGGAATAGAGGGTGCTCTCCGTGCTTGGAGCGGTTCCGTCGGTAGTGTAGTAGATGTCGGCGCCTTCCGTTTCGCATCGGATTTCTATCGTCTGGGGCTCCTCGTATCTTCCCCCTTCGAGGGAGAAGGTTGGGGTGCTGATGGGAGTAAAGAACCGAAACGAGATGGTTCCATCGTCATGCTGGGTGATTTCCTCTACCGATGAATCCATAAAGAGGGAACCGGCGGAATTCTCGTTGTAGAACTTAGCGGGAGGGTTTGTGTTTGCGTTGAAAGCATTTACGTCGCCATAGGGGAAGGGGTCATTTGCGGCGCCCTTCTCTGACTGTTGGGCTTTTCCGTCGGCAGGCACCCACGTGAGTCTCTGATGGCGCGAGTCGTTGTTCACGGTGTTATCTCCCCAGGCTTTTGCATCGTAATCAACGTGTAATATCAGTAGCCCAGCTCCCGGCAGCGCTGCGTCCCAGCCGACCTTCTGGCGGTTTTCCAACAGGAAGTATTCGTCTTTTTTCCCTTCGTTGCGGATGATGTATGCTTCACCGCCCTCCTGCAGCGATTTCATGCCGGAAATGTTTGTCGTCTTGTTGAGCTCTATGGGCTCGATCCAGCCTACTTCCCAGCGCTCATAGCTGGTGAATCCTGCTGGCAGGTATCCGTCACCGTTGTAGCAGCCATAGTCCATCAAGTCCCAAGTGTACATTCCCGGGTTTTTTTGGTTGTTTGTGGCGTAGAGGTCGGGAAAACCGAGACAGTGGCTGAATTCGTGGCAGATGATGCCGATTCCTGCCGTAGCGCCTAATCCGTTGAGCTCGCAGCCGCAGGCATAGGTGTCGATGATGACTCCGTCGAGTTCCAAAGGGAGAGTTCCGGCTTCCGTCAAGGTCCATTCGTGGGGCCAGATGGTTTTTGTGCCTCCTCCGTCTGCTTCTCCCTTTCCTGCGTAGATTACATATATCTGGTCTACTTCTCCGTTTCCGCTCCAGTCGTAGTCTTCGTAGTTTACGTAAGGATCGGCCAGCTTCGCAGCTTCCTCAATCAGCTCATATGCGTATAGGTCGTCGCCCCATCTGTCGTTTTGCCCGTAGTATTTCATCTCTTTGCTGACGGTTACGGGGCCTACGACGTCGAATTCCAGTTCGAACTGCCCCCCGCTTTGGGCGAGGAAGTAGTCGTAGAGCGAGCCTTCGAACCTCCCTTCCTGGTAGTTTTTCTCGTTGGCGATGCGCTGGAAGAGCGTGTTGCTGTCATCGTTCTTGAAGGTGACGTCACTGAAGTTTGCGAGGATGATGAGTCCCCTTTTCTTGCCTGTATAGTGCCTTGATCCGTTCGCTTTGCGCTGTACCAGACGTTTCGAGTGCCGATTGATGTCTTTTGAGCGTCGAGCCTGAGCCCGGGTGTCGGCTTCCTCCTTGTCTATCGGTTCAAAGAGGTCCATCCCACTGATTTCCAGATAGGCGACTCCGCGTTTGTCAAGCCAGTAGTGCCCGCGCTCGTCTCCCACGAGCTGCGCCTCAACTGTTGTTCCGTCGGCAAGTTTCAGTATGCGTGTCTGGTTTCTCTTTGCCGGAGTGGCAGAGATGCAAAGTGTAGCCGTCAGCAGCATCAACAGCAGGAGACTTCGTTTCATGGGGCGTGTCGTAGTTTTTTCTTTCATGTTTTTTATCCTCTCCCGAATATGTGTTCTCCAAAAAAAATTATGAAGAAAGCATATCGCGATATGAAGAAGGGAAAAATTTTTTTTCTTTCTACATATTTTTCAACGTGCAAAGGAAATCATTTTCGTCGTAACTTGCAAGAGAATTTCCTGAAAAGGTGCCCTTCCTTCGCCAATATCCTTAAAGGAATAGCGAAGAGAAAAACTGAACAGGAGTGAAACGAGGATGCCAAAGGGGGAGTGCCGAAAGGGCTGTAGAACTTTTTTTCATATTCGTGGGGCTTGGCTCTTGGAAATCCCGAAAAAATCAGTAACTTTGCAAATCAGATTGAAACCATTGAATTACCGCAATATGAAACGTCTTCTGCTTTGTATCGCTACACTTTTCTCAGCGCTCACAGTCTTCTCACAGACACTGAAGCTCCACTACGACCTCAGCCGTTCGGCTGTGGGCGACACCTTCATCTCCGACGCAACGGGCAACTTTGGCAAAGCCTCGCTGCAGGGACACGCCACAGTGACTACTTTTAAAAAGGAGACTGTGGTGCGCTCAAGCATCGACGGCTGGATAGATATGGGCAAGGAAGTGGGAGCCCTCATCGCCTCGCTCGACGACTGCACGTTTGCCGTGCGGCTCTACATCTCGTCGTCGGCAAGCCTCGACAAGCCCGGGCACGAGATATGCTGGTTCGCTCACGATGAGCAGCCAGCACGCTCACGCAAAGGATACCTTTCGCTGAGTGCGCGCGACAGCGGTTGGCATCTGAAGGGAGCCTCCTCCGACGAAGAGCAGCAAGTGGGGGGCAAAGCGTGTGCTGCAGGAGCCTGGCACACATTTGTGTGGACCTTGCGCAAGGGGCTCGTGCGACACTATGTTGACGGGCAGTTCGTCTTTGGAGGCTCGGTGTCGCTCACACCGAAGACATTGGGAAACACCAGCGTGAACCGCCTTTTCTGCCCTCTCGACGAAACGGAAGCGATGCTGCAGAACGTCTATCTTTCCGACTTCCGCATCTATGACGGCGCCCTCACGTCGGCAGCCGTAGCAGCGCTGAGCGGCTCAACAGTGAGCGACAAGCAGGCTGAGGAACTGTTCAGGGCTACATTCGACGACACCTCGCTTGCTACGATAGGAGCGGGGCTGCACGGCAGCGCTGTGTGCACAACAGTCGACGGCCTTCCCGTGCTCGACTTGGGCGAGGAGAACGGATACCTCGATTTCGGGAAGGACTTCGGGCGTATCGTCGCACAACTCGACGACTATACCCTCTGTACCAATCTGTTTATCCCCAGCACGGCGCGTCTGGGGCAGGCAGGCAACTTTGTTTTCACCTTCGCCAACAGCACCGATATGAGCAAAGATGCCAACGGATGTGTCTTCCTGGGTGCCAATCAGACTCGATACGCCATCACCCCCACACACTACAGCCGCGAGCAGGCTGTGCAGACGGGTAGCCCTTTGCCAACGGGTGTGTGGCAGCACGTAGCCTATCGTCAGCGCAAAGGTGTGGGTACTCTTTTCATTGACGGGCTCCCTGTGCGCTCCGACTCGGTGCTGATGACTCCTTCAGCGCTGGGTGCCACATCCTATAACTTCCTCGGGCGCTCATGCTACAGCGGCGATGTCTACTTGCAAGGGGCGCAGTATCACGATTTCCGCATCTTCTCTGGTGCTGCCACCGACGAACAGCTCATCGACTTAACAGGAAATCTTGACAGGCTGAACAGCAAACTATTCATGCAGCAGCTCATTCAGGCGCAGCAGACACTCACGCTCCCTACCACGATACTCTATGACAACATAGACCTGCCCACGAAGGCTGCCGATGGGATAAACATCAGTTGGCAGACGTCAGACGAAACACACCTCTCTTCGAGCGGTAGGGTGAAACGCCCGACTATAGGCAGCGATACAGCGTATGTGACGCTGACAGCCACGCTGAGCAAACGCCTTTATCAAACGAAGCGCTCGTTTGACGTGAAGGTTGTTCCTCTGCTCGATGATGCAGAAAGCGTGCGCACCGACTTGAGCCATATCTCCCTCGACGGAGACCTTGATAATCTGAAACACAGCCTCCGCCTGCCGACGATAAGCCACGAAGGCTCGCTCATCTTCTGGCGCTCGTCAGATCCCGAGTGGCTCTCTCACGAGGGCACATTGCGGCAGCTGGCACCTTCAGGAGAAGGCAAGCATCCCGTTTCCCTCACAGCTACGCTGCTAAAGGGTGCTGTTGCCGACTCTGTTTCCTACGATATACTTATCGGTGAGCAGGAGCCTTATTGTGGATATCTCTTTGCCTACTTCACAGGCAACGCCCAGAGTCAGGAGCAGATATGCCTGGCGCTGAGTACCGACGGATATAACTATACTCCGCTGAATAGCGGCAAGCCTATCATCTCCTCCGACTCCATAGCGCTGAAAAAAGCTGTGCGAGACCCGCACATCCTGCGCGGGGAGGACGGATGGTTCTATATGGTAGTGACTGACATGAAGTCGAGCGACGGATGGTCTTCGAACGACGGTATCGTGCTCCTGCGCTCCTACGACTTGCTCAATTGGAGCCACAGCGCCATTGACTTCCCCAACACGTGGCCCTCACGTTTCGACCGTAATACCCTCACGCAGGTATGGGCCCCGCAGACCATCTACGATCCCGAGGAGGGGAAGTATATGGTGTACTATTCTATCGGTGAGAAGGGAAAGCATTACACCATCTGGTACTCGTATGCAAACGACGACTTCACAGCCCTAAGCGAGCCGCAATTGCTCTATGATCACGGAGCTAACACCATTGATGCCGACATCGTGTGGCACAATGGGCAATACCACATGTTCTTCAAGACGGAGGGGAACGGTAACGGTATCCAGAAGGCAACGGCTCCTTCCCTACACGGTCCCTGGAAGGCTGGCAACCGCTATCTGCAACAGACGAACGTGAGCGTGGAAGGCTCGGGAGTGTTCCCCCTCATAGGTGACGAAGGATGGGTGCTGATGTACGACTGCTACACATCAGGGCACTATCAGTTCTGTCACAGCGATGACTTGGAGACGTTTACTTATGTGTGCGATACGAAGACGTCGGGAGCATTCACCCCGCGTCACGGAACCGTCATACCTATCACCCCCGAGGAAGCTGACAGGCTTATCACCAAATGGCCCTCCGCAGGACTCAATGTTGGAACCTTCGGGCGCCCCACTGCTAACATACACGTAGGAAACCCCATTCTGCCCGATTTCCACGCTGACCCAGAAGTGCTCTATTCGCACAAGACAGGGCGCTTCTATGTCTACACCACAACTGACGGAGTGAGCGGATGGGCAGGCACATACTTCACTGCCTACTCGTCGGCAGACCTCAAGGAGTGGGTGTCGGAAGGTACCATTATCGATTTGGCTACGGCACAAGTGCTCTGGGCATCAGGCAACGCCTGGGCTCCTGCTATAGAGGAGGTGAAGGAGGAAGACGGCAGCTATCGCTACTACTTCTACTTCAGCGGAAATGCAGGCGCGCGCAAAGAGATAGGCGTAGCGACAGCCACATCTCCTGTTGGGCCCTTCACTGATTACGGCGAGAGCATTATACGCAACTCTCCCGCAGGCGGGGGACAGCAGATAGACGTGGATGTTTTCACAGACCCCGTGAGCGGTAAGCCCTACATTTACTGGGGTAACGGCTATATGGCAGTGGCTGAGCTCAATGATGACCGTACATCGGTAAAGGAAGGAACGACAAAGCTTATTACCCCCACAGGAGGAACGCTGAGCACATACGCCTATCGCGAAGCATCCTACGTCTTTTATCGCAACGGGCTCTACTATTTCCTCTGGTCGGTCGACGACACGGGCTCCAACAACTATCACGTGGCATACGGCACCTCTTCCTCACCTACAGGACCCATCAACGTCGCCCGAGACCCTGTGATACTCATTCAAGATCCCGACAACGAGATATACGGCACAGCCCACAACAGCATCTTGCAGATTCCCGGCAGGGACGAATGGTACATCGTCTATCACCGCATCAACAAAAACTGGCAGGGGAAGAACGGTAGCGGCTATCACCGTGAAACATGCATCGACAGGATGTATTTCAACTCCGACGGTACCATACAGCGTGTGAAACCCACTCACGAGGGTCCCGCTGCCGTTAACAACCGGCAGATAGCAAACGAGCTTATCAGCACAGGCATTACGCCTTGGGCAATGATAAGCAGCGAGCCTGAAGGATATCTGGTGTCAAGAGAGTATTTCGACACGCAGGGGCGACGCATCTCGCTGGGCTCCCAACCCGATAGCACTCTAGTCATCCGCCGCGACACCTACGCCGACAACACCCGACACAGCGTGAAGGAGTTGAGGAGATAAGCAAAGAGGGTTCAAATAAAAACCACTTTGAAACTATCATATTAGAGACAAATGTCAAGAAGGAAATATAACTATGACATATGCTATGAAATAGCCAAGCAATGCACCTGTTCTTCTGAAATGAGAAGAATAAATGGAAGTGCTTATGGTTGTGCATTAAAAAACGATTGGATAAAAGATTATATATGGTTTCAACCTAAGCACCAGGCTCCTCTCTCTTATGAAGTTGTATATGAAATAGCAAAGAAATATAATTCTCATTCCGATTTTAAAAAAGGAGACGAAAAGGCATATAAAAAAGCCAGTAGAACAGGATGGATTAAAGATTTTTCATGGTTAAAGAAAAATCGACGCCAACCATACAAGTACGAAGACGTATTAGAGATTGCAAAAAAATGCACTTGCTCGTCTGAAATGATTAGATTAAATGCAAGTGCATATTATGTAGCAATGGATAAAGGTTGGATTAAAGAATTTAAGTGGTTTAATCGGAAAGCTCATACACCTTACACATATGAAGAAGTATACGAAATAGCAAAGAACTATACTTGTTCATCGGAATTTCAAAAAGGAAACGGCAGCGCGTATGGGAAAGCAAGAGAAAACGGATGGATAAAAGATTATACATGGTTTACAAGAAAACGCCACAAGCCTTATACATATGAAGCCTGCTATAATGTGGCCAAAAATTACAAGACAAGAGTCGAGCTGGCGAGAAATGAATCTGGATTATATAAAGCTGCCCTAGAAAATGGTTGGATCGAGGACTACACATGGATGGAGGACAGATGGCAGACAAATGTCATCTGGACAAAGGAACGTGTGATTGAAGAATCAAAGAAATATAGGAATAGAGGTGAATTTTGCATTAAGAGCAGTGTGGCATATTCCGTTGCAAGAAAAAATAAATGGCTTGATGAGTTGGTTTGGTTGAAAGACGAAAGATTAGATTTTTCAAACGACAAAATCGATTGTGTTTATGCCTATGAATTTAAGGAAATCAAGGCCGTCTATGTAGGAAGAACACTCATGAAACGAGTTCAAGACAGAGACAAAGAACACCTTTTTGTTGATACAGATGCAGTCCGCTTATTTGCTAAGAAAAACAACATTCCTGTGCCCACAATGAAAATCCTTGAAGAAAATCTAACGATTAAAGAGGGAGGTGAAAAAGAAGGTCTTTACGTGCAACAATATCGAAATAATGGATGGATTATATTAAATAGAGCAAAAACCGGTGGCCTCGGCTATCTATACAAAAATAAATGGACCAAAAAGACATGTTATGAGGAAGCAAAAAAGTATAAAACCAGAAGCGAATTTGCAAAAAAAGCTCCTGGTGCTTATTTTGCAGCAAGGAAAAATAAGTGGCTTGATGAGTATACGTGGTTTGAAATGATGCAACCGCCAAAAGGATATTGGGCTGTTTACGATAATTGTTATAATGCCGCATCAGAATGTAATTCTAAGAAAGAATTCAAAAAAAAATATCCTACAGCTTATAAAAACTCTTATAAAAACGGATGGATTGGGGATTATTATTGGCTTATTCATAAAAACACTCCAGCGAACAAGAAATGGTACTATGAAAATACTCTTGAAGAGGCAAAGAAGTGTAAAACAAGAGGAGAATTAGGAAGGAAATGTAAGGGCGCGTATATGGCGGCATATGTAAATGGATGGCTTGATACTTTTTTCCCTAAAAGCGAAAAAGACCTGTTTGAAGACAATTAATATCAACAACAAAGCCCGGAGAACGAATCTCTGGGCTTTTCTTATTGCTGACAAGAGAAGTGCGCGGGAATTATTCCAGACGCACTGTCTTGCGTCCGTTTACGATGTAGATGACACCGGGCAACATCTCAGAGGCGTCACTTATGCGGCGTCCCTGCAAATCCCAGATGCCTTCGCGACGTATGGGTTCGTCTGCTTCAAGGGCATCGACGTGGGTGGTATTGTCCTTGCTGCCCAGATACTGAAGGGCGAACAAATCGGCCTTGTACCAGGTGTCGCTGCCATGAATGCCAATGGTGAGTTCTCCGTTGTCGACATAAACGCTGTCGACGACACCTTCAGTCAGATAGTATTTGCCGAATTCGGAGGCAGCTATCTGTTCTTCCTTCTCCCCTGCAAACAGGCGCACAAACTTCCCTTCGTCGGCACCCACGAGAGCCGTCAGACGGTACCAGCCTACGGGCAGGCCTGTGAGAGTCTGATAGACGTCGGTTGAGGCTGATGACTTGTTGCAGTAGAGGAAACTCGAGCCGTCGATGCCGGCAGCCATTGTGGCTAAGGAGGAGTTGGTCTTTATGGTAGAATAGGCATCACCCTTCCAGCCGGTCTTCGAACCAGTCTCGAACGAGGGATTGGCAATGTATGCGGTGTAATCGATAGGGTGTGTCACCTCTTTGTAACAGAGGGGATAGATAGCCATCAGCTCCTCCAGTTCTTTCTTGAAGTCGTTGACGGGATTCGTCTTCTCGGCATCCATCAGTGCAAAGAACGTATGAGCCTCCGATAGCATATTTGCCATACGTACGTTCATCGAGTCGGCAATGACAGGCTGATAGGCGCTGTAGAGCTTCTCTGCCTCGTCGATGGTCTGGGCCAGCTTGCGGTAAGCGGGGTCGATGGTTGAGTTGAGCGTTACCTTAATTTTCTTTGTAGGCAGGCGGAGTGAAGGGCTGAAAGGAGCAACAAGGTCATTCTCGCGCATCACCGAGAAATACTGAGTGGTAGAGGCAGAAGCGGTGTCGAGAACTAAGGCGTATGTTCCCTCAGGGGCAGGAAGCTCAGAGACGGCACGATAGCGGAAATCCCCGATGAAATCGGCCATTTTCGTTGTGTCAGTCTGCACAGCCACTTCTACGTCGGATGTGGAGAGAGGCGCGGAGTTCCTGTTGTCGCGGCATATTACGTAAGCTACCGAAGCCTGCAGGGCAGTGCACTGATCGGCTGCCTTAGGGGTAGAGCTTCCGAATTCGGTGTAGCGTCTGGCAGCATAGCCTTCGGGAAGGGTGCAGTCGAAAGGCAGCACTACCGTGTACCAGATGCCGGGAGTGTAGTTGCTGTCGAAGGAAGCCTTCGTTGCCTGCAGAGGAGCCATCGGGCTGAAGTTGTAGCCTTCTTGTAGGCGCAGGTCGGCACACTTGTTGTCAAACACGCAGTTGGTGTACGAGAAATCCTTTGCTGTATAGAAGAGGGCATTGGGGTTGGCTGCCTTCGGCTGGCTGTTGAGGCCTGTGACGCCAGTCATATCGTAGACGGCGATAGTGTCATTGGTAGCAAGGCTCGAGAACTCGGCTTCGTTCCATCCGCCCTCTACGCGCATTGTGGTGTCGTCCACCCTTGTGCACTGAAGGTTCTGGGCACCCACTTTGAAGTATACAACCGTGTCGGTGGTGGCTATGGAGATATCGTTGCCGTTGGTGCTGAACTTCACCTTTCCCTCATAGTAGTTTCCTTCTGTCAGTCCTGTCAGGTCCACGCTCAGGTACTGGGTTTCGCCCGAGCGGAAGTCCACAGCCGAGAGACTCTTTGTCTTCTTGGGCGTTCTGCCTGCAGTTTGTGTCTCTGTGTCCCACTCGAACACCTCGAACTTTACCGTCTGCGCAGCAGGAGTGGCATCGGGGGCGTTGGAGATTTTTGCCGTGAGGGTCACAGCAGGATTGTAGAGAAGTTGGAAGGTTTTGTCGCCCACAGTCTCCACATCATCTGAAGCAGAGCTGCTCAGCCCCTCAAACGAGAGATGTGCTTCGGAGGGCTCAACCACGATGGGCTGATGGTCTAGGACGTTCATGTTGGCGTCGGTAAGGTAGAGGTAGTAGTTGCGGCTCGTGGCGGGTTTCACTTCCATATCAAACGAAACCGTTTCGCCCACGGGAACTACCACATCCTTCTTGGTGTCGTTTGCAGTAGTTGTTTTGCTGGGCACCTTCTCGCTGGTGCTCAGGTAGAGGCGGAACTCCGAGACGGGGAGGGTGCTGTTGTTGGTGATTGTCACAGGCACCGTGTTGAATCCCTTAGCATAAAACGCGGGGAGGTTGTGCATGTAGCCCTTGATGTTAGGATGCATGGGAGTGATGTGCGACACCACCTGCTGCCCGGTGCCGAATCCGTTGACGCCGGTCTCAGGGTCGAGGGTGTAGTATCCGTCACCGCTGCCGCCCCAGCCGAAGTTGAAGTGCCAGAGCCCGCTCTTGGCGTTGTATCCGTCGAGGACGATAGCGTGCCCGCTCTTCCAGTCGGTTGTCCATCCGCAGAAGAGAAGGGGTTTTGATGCCTCGAGGCTCTTGTAGCAGATGCTCTCCCACTGATCGAGAGACATGTTGTCGCGCACGACGTGAGTGCCCTGCAGGCCGAAGTACTGTCCCATCGAGATGTTGGCCTTGTCTATCCAGCCTCCCGTCGAGGGGCCGTAGTCAAGGTTGGCAGAAGCGCCCATGGCAAAGCAGAGCAGAGCCACCTTGTCGCGGAACTCGGCAGAGGAGATGTTGTCGTACTTCTCGAACATCAGGTCATACTCCAGCAGAGTCCCCTTCGGGATGCTCACCGTTACGTCGGCAGTACCGCCCTTGTAGGTGGGTGTGCTCTTCTGGAGCTGTCGCGGAAGGTCTTTGCGGAAGTGCCAGATGATTTGCGCTGCAGCCGTTGCCACACAGCCCACCACGCAGTGATGGCTGTCGCCGTTCTCGTCGGTGTACATCGGGCACATGTTATTGTAGGGCTCGCCTTGATGCCAGTGGCTCTTGATGATAGGGCTGATGGATGTGTAGGCAGCATTGGCTGTCAGCGCCGTACCGCGCGAGGGGAGTCCCTGCTCGGTGGCAGACACAGCGGCTGCGGCATAGCAGTCGAGCATGTCGCGGTAGGCAGGCGACATGTCTTCGGGGTCGAAGGTTCCGCTGTCGGAGTAGCCCAGCACAGAGGGGAGGGCGTCGTTGCCGCTCACAATCACCCACCCGCGATCCTCTCCGCGCTCAATGATATAGAGCGGAAGGGGCTCTTCGGCAACGGGAGTGCCGCGCATGGGGCGCACGTTCTGCGGAGCAATATCTTCACCGAGGAAGTCGCTGGCAATCTGTCGTGCCTGCGAGGGAGTGATAACATCAGCGTACGAGAAGCCTGCAACCATCATCAGTAGGCAAACAAGCATGTGGCGTTTTTTCATATCTGTATGTGATTGAATTTTATGTTTTCAATGTTGTGAATTGCAAAGATATGTACTCTTTTCGGGTTTGACAAAGAAAAGCCCGTTTTTTTGGGACTTTTAGCATAGCTAACACTTTTTCGTGCAACAAATGAGAAGCGCCTGCCCTTCCTTTTCCCTTCTTCAGCCGGCGAGGAGAAGAAAGAAGCGCGCGCGTTTCCTTCTTCATAATGTCACGCGCGCTAAGCATAGTCGTACGAGATGGGCGCAAGAAAAATTTGGAATATCGATTCGTGTTTGTATCTTTGTCAGCGATAGCAAACATCTCGACTGAAATGAAGTAGAAAACAAACCATAAAACATTTTTCAACCAACAAAAGACTATTACACTATGACAAACATTAAAAGACACTCCTCCCGATTCCTCG
Source organism: Bacteroidaceae bacterium (assembly GCA_017650105.1). Lineage (GTDB taxonomy): Bacteria > Bacteroidota > Bacteroidia > Bacteroidales > Bacteroidaceae > UBA1189. Next base: position 83,188 of record JAGCFO010000016.1, read on the forward strand.
CGCTCGTCATGCTCCTATGGCTCGCTACGCTCCCTGCGGGTGCCCAGCTCCGCATTTCCATCTTCTTCGACCACGTGGCTGAGATAGCCCGTCAGGAGCATATCTCCGTGAGGGAAGCTGCCCAGCGCGTGCGGCAGTTGGGGATAGAGGGCATCGATGTGAGGGTGACGATGCGTGAGTCGCAACTCAACCTGCTCGACTCACTGGGTTTCGAGCACGCATCGGCTATTGCCGACATAAACTTTGTGGAGGGCGAGCAGCCGGCAGCTGCACGGCAGGCGCTCGACTTCGCACGGCGCTACGGCTACACACGCCTGCTGCTCATTCCCGGCTTGCTGCCTGAGGGTGCCACAACGCAGCAGATGGACGACGTGTGCCAGCGCGTCACAGCCTTTGCGAAAGATGCTGCCAAAGAGGGTATCGACGTAATGGTGGAAGACTACGACAATCCCCGCTCGCCGTGCTTCAACACGCTCACGCTCAATCATCTGTTTGCCGCTTCGCCTCAGCTGAACCACACGTTCGACACAGGCAACTATCTCTTCTGCGGGGAGGATGTGATGACAGCCTTGCGCCATTTCCGCGAGCGCATCCATCATGTGCACCTCAAGGACCGCAAGGCCTCTCACGACTATGCCTCGCTGCCTATCGGCACGGGGGTGGTGCCCCTGAAGGATGTGATGAGCGAGTTGCTGGGCAGCGGCTATGAAGGGTGGTTCACCATAGAGCATTTCGGCGCACCGTCGATGTTTGAGTACACCGCTGCCTCCGTTTCCAACATCCGCGCTGCGTGGAAGGAGATTCGCAGCAGTTCCGTGTCGGATAACGAGTGAGAAACCTCTCTGAACGCTCCTCTTTTCCCGAGTCAAGGTTGTCCCTTCGCTGACGATTCATCGCCCTTCGAGCGTGCCGTTCAATAAAAAAAAGTTAATGCACGAAAAAACTTGACATAAATGTTGTAATTTATAAAAAAGGCACTACTTTTGCGCTCCCAAAATGAGAGGGGTAAGAGCGAAAGCCGATGAAAAGGCTGCGCTCTTCTTCACAAAAGGAAGAAACAAACTATTAAAAAAAGGAAATATGTATTGGACACTTGAACTTGCATCTAAACTTGAAGATGCCCCCTGGCCCGCAACAAAGGATGAGCTAATCGATTATGCCGTGCGTTCAGGCGCACCGCTCGAGGTGATTGAGAACCTTCAGGAAATCGAAGACGAAGGCGACATTTACGAAACCATCGAGGACATCTGGCCCGATTACCCCAGCAAAGAGGACTTCTTCTTCAACGAGGATGAGTATTAAAAAAAGCAAGCGGTGCGACTCCAGAGTCACATCGCTTGTTTCTTCTCTCTCTTGTTCAGCGTGACAACACAAAAATCAGTAGTTATGAAGAAAAATACATCAAAACGTTTAACCCTCTCCGCATTATTGCTGAGCGGCTGGAGGTTGTCCCTCCCCATTGTTCTTGTAAGTCTGCTTGCCCTGATGACATCATGCTCCGACAATGACTCCGGCGACGCACCGATGCTGAAAGGCAAAATCTCATCCTACAACGAGTTCGGCGCCGCAATGTTGGATTTCACCGAAGCCGACATGACGAAGGCAGGATTCACACTCGGCGACGTCATCAGCATCACCATCGATGAGGAAAGAGTACTCGTCATGCCTTACTACGACGGCTACTACACCCGCAATGGCGAATATCTGTGCGTTGCTTATCCTTCCTATCCCAGCATCTGCTTCACAGCCAACAACACCGGGCTGCCTGAGGAACTCACAGGGCTCGAGGGACATTCCGTCGTCGTCAGGATGAAGGAAAAGGGCGGAAAAATCGACGTACAGCAGGCCATGAGCATGAAATACTCCAACGACCGCGAGAATTATCCCAACCTCTCCGATGAGGAGTTTGCTAATGCCCGTACCGTGAGCGCTGGCAACATCACGAGCGGCATCCTGTACCGCAGCTCATCGCCTTTCAGCAACGATATCAACCGCGCCAATTATGTGTCAGAGTATATGGAACGCGAAAAGGTGAAGACCGTGCTCAACCTCGCCGACACCGAGGAAAAGATGCTGTCATACAACATGCCGCCCTTCAGCCGTAAACTCTGGGAGGAAGGCGATGTGATACTATGCCCGCTGAAGGCAGACCCCACGGCTGACGACTACAACAACCGACTCATAAATGCCCTGAAGGAACTCGCTTCGCGCCCCGCCCCCTATATCGTTCACTGTATGGAGGGAAAGGATCGCACGGGGTATGTGTGTGCACTGCTTGAGGGGCTGTGCGGAGCCAGTTATGAGGAGATTGTGGCCGACTACCTTGTCACCTACGACAACTATTACAACATCAACCCCGTAAAAGACGCCGACCTCTGCAACACCCTGGTGTCGCTGAGACTTAACACGTGCCTGATGTATTATGCAGGCGTCAGCGACGAAACACAACTGCCCTCCGTTGACTATGTAAAAGCTTTCTCCAGCTATCTGCTATCCCACGGTATGAGTCAGCAGCAGCTTGACGCCCTTATTCGGGCCCTCTCGGTATCAAACCCTCAATAGCCCGTTTTGCCGTTGGACAGACAGTGCTTCGTAGGCTGTATCAGGAATCATAGCACTCTTCGTCCGGCACATTGTAAAAGGAATGCATAGAGCTGATGTTACTATGCATTCCTTTTTGCTTTCCGGGGAGTCGGTCACTTGGAAGTCACCTCCAAGTACCCTTTCAGTGATTCTACATATTCCTCAAAGGCTTTCAGCCCGGCTGGCGTGATGCGGCAGAGGGTGCAGGGCTTCTTCCCTTTGAAGGTCTTCTCTACCTCTATGTAACCTGCTGCCGAGAGCTTGTCTATCTGCACGCTCAGGTTCCCCGCCGTAGCTCCCGTCTGTTCCTTGATGTAGGGAAACTCGGCCTCTTCGGTACTGATGAGCAGCGACATTACTGCCAGCCGTAACTCGGAGTGCAGCAGTGGGTCTAATGGCTTGAACATAGGCGTCCCTCCTTTATTTCTTATTCTGGAAATAGATGACGATTCCAGGTACGATAAGGCCTACAAAGGCTACTGCTGCCATCACATATAGCTGTTCTGCCCAGGGGAATGCCAAAGCGCAGAAGAAACCTCCCAGCCCTGCTACTAAACCGCACAGCTGTATGATGCGATTCTTCAGTATGAAGCCTGTTATCGTCGATGCAATGCCGAAGCACAACGAGATGATGCTTGTAAGGTTGATGTAGAGATGACTGTTGAGATGATCGCCCGATACCGTCAGCGTCACGTTCAGCAGTCCGCTGCTGGCCAATCCGAAGATGATGCCGATGATGCCTATGAAGATGCCGAACGTGGCCCATACCTGCCCTATGGTTTTCCCCACAAAGGTGGCGGGGGCGGGCTTCCTGCGCTTGCCTATCAGATATTCTACCAAGTAGCCGCATCCCCACATGACAGCCCACAGCACATTCCATACCGGACCTCCGTGATGTGCCCACAGGTAGGCGATGAGAAGGGCAAATACAACCACAAGGGTGCCCCATGTGATAAATGACATCGACGAGCTCTCGGTCATTGAGCGACGGCTGCGCTCTATCTGCTCAGTGATGATTTCCAGACTGCGCTCGGCAGTCAGATTATTCTTTTCTTCCATTGTTGTTCCTTTTTAAAATGTAATACTTTAGGTTAACTGTCTTTTTGGCCTTGTACGAGCTCCTGCAGAAAGCACGTAGTTGGCCTGTTGTGTCCGGTTCACGCTGCGAAAGTAGAGTAGTTTATAATATAAACCAAATTATTTCGTAAATATTTTTCATGTTTCGTCGTTTTTTAACATTTGGGGGAGAAAATCCCCTGTTCTTACCCTTTTCTGTAAACCGCTTTGTACCGTAAGATTCGGTTGACTGACGATAAGTGAGGCCATTTTTTGGGTGTTTGAATAGAAAAAATGCCTATCTTTGTAAAAATATTCTTCTGATTTTGTAGTTTTTTGTTTCCTCTGTGCGACTAACTACCGAAAGATGATTTATCTGACAAGCGAAAAATGAAAGAATTTGAAAGTTCTACTCAGCGTACCGAAAGGGAAAGCCAGCGTGAGTTCGAGGCATTGGTGAAAGCTCACCGCAGCACTATCTACACCGTCTGCTACATGTTCTCCAACGATCAGGACGAGGTTGCCGACTTGTTTCAGGAGGTGCTCATCAGCCTGTGGAAGAGCATGCCTTCGTTTGAGGGGCGCAGCGACGTGCGCAGCTGGATCTACCGCGTCAGCCTGAACGTGTGCCTCTCGCTCGAGCGCAAGAAGCTGCGCCACAAGACCGTCCCCCTGACGATGGACATCAATCCCTACGAAGAGATGGAGACGAATCAAAACTCCCGGCAGATGGATATGCTGCGACGCCGCATAGCCAAGCTGGGGCAGTTCGACAGAGCCATCATCTTGCTTTGGCTCGAGAACATGAGTTACGACGAGATTGCAGCCATCATGGGCATCACGGTCAAGAATGTGTCGGTGCGCCTCTACCGCATCAAGGAGGAATTGAAGAATATGTCAAACGATTAATAAACAGATAAGAACAATGGAAAATCAGGATAAAAACTTACAGGAACTGGAGGAGCTGCGCAGTCAGGTCGCAGAGTTCAAGAGCCGCATTGAGCAGCAGGAGATTGTGAGCCGACGGATGTTCGACGAGGCCATGAGCGGGCATGTGTCGTGGATAAATAGCATGAACATCTGGATGTCAGTCATCGAGCTGCTGCTGTTGCCCATAATCCCTATCGTGCTGCGGAGCATCGGTAGCGTGTCGTGGGGAGCGATTGCCTTCGTGGGGCTGCTGTTTGTGGGCGATGCCGTCTTCAACTTCTGGAACGTAGGCCACATCCGTGACAAGCACTTGCTTTGCGACGATGTGCTCGGTGTGCAGCAGCGGCTGATGAGCTATAAGCGCAGAGAGAAGCTGCAGTTATTCATCGAGGTGCCCTTACTGCTGGCTTGCCTGGCCTGGATTCTATTCGATGTCTACAGCGGCACGGATGCCACATTCCCTCTCGCCCGCTTCACCGTGATGCTGATCTCTGGCTTCGCCTTTATGTTCTTCCTCTTTTACCGCGAGATGCGCTCGCTCAACAAAGCCATCAGGGAAATAAAAGAGTTCGCCGGGAAAGAATAACTCACGAGAACGGCAGGCGATGCAACTCTTTCCGGGCTGCATCGCTTGTTTTTTTGTTTTGAGGCAGCCCGCGGTGACAATGGAGGGGGAGGGGCGAGATGCGATATTTTCGCTCCTTCCTGTTGTTTATTCCGAAAATTTCGTATATTTGCCCTCGCATATAGTGTATGATGCGCTGAGACTGCTGAGTTGCCGCTGCTCCCTATCCCCTCGTGGGCGGGAATAGCGAAAGAGAGAAAAAAACGGAACACTGAAAACTGTACAAACAAAAAAAAGACTATATGAAAAAGATTTTCACCTGCCTTTTGGCTCTGCTGGGGCTTAACACCGCCTGCAGCCAGCAACACTTCGACAATGCCGATGCCGGCAAGTTTGCCTCTCTCATTGCCGAGCCCGACGTGATAGTGCTCGACGTGCGCACCCCCGACGAGTATGCCGAAGGGCACATCGCCGATGCCGTCAACCTCGACGTACAAGACGACGCCTTCGCCGACAAGGCCAAAGCCCTTCTCCCAGCCTCCAAGACCATCGCCGTCTATTGCCGCACCGGGCGCCGATCGGCCAACGCTGCCGAGCAGCTTGCTGCACAGGGATTCAAGGTCGTCAACCTCAAGGGTGGCATCGTCGGATGGCAGGAGCGCGATATGCCAGTCGTCACCGATGCCTACGAGACCGACGTCTTCTTCACCCCCGGCGGAAAGATGGTGCGCTTCTACGCCCTCGTGCACGCCAGCATGCGCATCGTCTTCGACGGCAGGCAGATACTCGTCGACCCCGTGGGTAAGATGGGCAACCGCATCATCGACTATGCCTCGATGCCCAAGGCCGACTACATCTTCGTCACCCACGAGCACGGCGACCATCTCGACAAGGGAGCCATCGGCACCCTCTCCGACGACCACACGCGCCTCATCACCAACCAGCGCTGTGCCGACATCCTCGGCTTCGGCGAGCCCCTCGCCAACGGCGACGTCAGGCAGCTTGCCGACGACATCACCCTTGAGGCTGTGCCCGCCTACAACATCACCGAGGGGCACCTCCAGTTCCACCCGCAGGGACGCGACAACGGCTACATCCTTACCCTCGACGGCCTGCGCGTATATATCGCCGGCGACACCGAGGACATACCCGAGATGGCCGACGTGAACGACATCGACGTCGCCTTCATGCCCTGCAACCAGCCCTATACGATGACGCCCGAGCAGCTCGTCCGCGCTGCACGCACCGTGCGCCCCAAGGTGCTCTTCCCCTATCACTACGGGCAGACCGACGTCAGCGTCATCCCCTCGCAGCTGGCGGCCGACGGCATCGACGTGCGCATCCGTCACTACGAGTAATGCTCCCTCATACGCATCACACACACCCCACAACACATACTGAAAATGAAAACACGCACATCCCTCTTTCTGCTCGCCCTGGGTGCCCTGCTGGCGCTGTCAGCATGCACCTTCAACGGCAAATCCATCTCGTCGCCACCCTTCGACGAGGTCCTCTACTCGCGACGCAGCATACGCAGCTACGACCCCTCGCAACCCATCACCGAAGGTGAGGTGCGCCACCTCCTGCGCGCCGTGCAGGAAGCCCCCTCGTGGGCCAACCGTCAGCCCACCCGCTACTATGTAGCCATCAGCGATGCCAAGCGGCAGGCCGTCCTCGACCTCATAGGAGGCAACAAGGAGCGCGTAGCCGATGCGCCCGTCCTCATCGTCTCCACCTTCGAGAAAGGCCAGTCGGGCTTCTTCCGCGGCATGCAGACCAACGAGGTTGGCGACGGCTGGGGAGCCTACGACTGCGGGCTCAGCAACTGCTACCTCATACTGATAGCGCGCTCTATGGGCTTCGATACCCTCATCATGGGCATGCGCGATGCCGACGGGCTGCGAGCCCTGTTCAACATTCCCGAGAGCGAGACCATCATGCCCGTCATAGCCCTCGGCTACCGTGCACAGGAACCCTCGCGCCCCGAGCGCAAGAAGCTCGATGAGATAGTCACCTTCTTCTGATAACGCTGCTTCCGAAAGTAGACGTTTTTTCGCTTACATCGTTGTAAGTCAGCTACATCGCCTCTCGCAAAAGTAAACGCTCAAAGCTCCCGTTACAAGTTTGTAACGCTTTTGGGGCGCTTTTGAGACGCCTTTGGGACGCTTTTGGGACGCCCCTTCCAGCCCCCATCATGCTTATCTGCGGCATCACCTCACCCATCGCTTCAACTTTTCTGCCTGCGGCAGCTTGCTTGAGAGGATGAGCCCGCCGCTCTGATGCGGAGCAGGGGAGGGGCTTCTGAGTGGGCGGAATGGGCAATTTGGGCAGTCTTGGGCAATCTGGGTGGTATGGGTGGTCTGGGTCAGTCTGGGCAGGAGCCCATTCACCCCATTAATCCCATTCACCCCATCAATCCTCTTCTCCCCTCCTCTCTCCCTCTTCGCTCACTTCTCGCCGTTGCGGCGCTGCCAGTCCTTGCGGGCTCGGTACATCTCCTCCTTGATGCCGCCCCGCTCCTTGAAGTCGCGTTTTTTCCACTCGATGAGCCCGCGCAGCAGCACGTCGCACTGATGGATGAGGGTGATGGCAATGTTGGCTATGGTCTCGTCGGAACGCTCCTGTATCTTCTCGCGGTAGACGGCCGAGTCGAGGTGCTCCTTGCAGAAGGCGCGCGTCCTGATGCAGCGGGGGTCGTCGTACGCCCACTGCTCCAGCCCACGCACACGTAGGTAGTCCTCGTAGTCGAGCAGCAGTTCGTGGAGCGATGCGCGGTTGACATTGGTCAGCTTCAGCTCCATCTCGCGCGAGGTGATGCCGTCGATGTTCCCTTCTGCCAGGTTCTGCTTGCCCGAGCGCGCCGCCTGTATCATCTGGTCGATGGTACGGTCGCCCACCTTCAGGTACGTGTGGGCAAAGTAGTACGTCACGTCGTAGATGCACTCTGCCTTTTTGAAGGCCTTTAGGGTGCGATAGTTGTTGTCCTGCCTTAAGAAGTCCTTATCCTCTTCCATAAAATCGAAGTTTTTTGGAATTCACGGTTTTCTCCCATCTGCAAAGATACGAATAAGCGAGAGGAGAGCAAAATAAATGTCTATTTATTTTTTATCCCGAGCGTGAGTATCTAAAACCGCTGGTTAAATATCGGGCAACCTTTTTAATAATAAAAGCGGAGGGGTAGAAAATGTTGAGAGGTATGATGTAAGAAGTAAGGTGTAAGCTGGAAAGTTTCGGGACTTGCGAAAAAGAAAACGGATTTCTTTTAAACAAGAAGGAGAAGGGGTGGTTTTTTGCGTTGCGTTGCGTCACGTCACGTCACATGTCACATTAAACATTAAGGGGTGTCTTTTCCTGATTTTGGTTGACAGTTTTTTTGCTTTTTCCTGAGGTGGTTGACACTTGTTTTCCTGACTTGGTTGTCATTTTCCTGAATTGGTTGACACCTTTCCTGAAAAGGTTGACATTTTCCTGGAAAAGTTGACAACAGGGAAACTTGCCGGCGGCAAAGTTATTGA
>JAGCFO010000017.1 GCA_017650105.1 Bacteroidaceae bacterium
CGCTCTTTTACATCGTGAGATAGTGTATGGAAAGGTGTCGAACGGCTTCATACGGCCGAAATAGCGTGCCCATCGACGAAGAACAGCTCTCGCAGCTGCCCATGCGCCTGGCGCGACAGGCGGGCAACATAGCCCAGAGAGCGCTCAGGGAGGTCATCTACGCCAGCGAGAAATAAGCCTCATAGAGAAGAAGTAAACACTAACAAGAGCTATTTCAATTTCAGTTATTTCAGTTATTTCAGATACCTACAGAAATGCGAAACCCCTTTTTAAAGACTTATAACTAATTAATATATAGATATTTATATATAAAAAGAGAGATAGTTAGAACCCACTTGTTTTTAATTGAAATAATTGAAATTGAAATAGCAAATCATGATTTTTTTCATCTAAAAAGCAATATAACAATGAAATACGATATTAGTAATTCCATTGCCCCCGCGATGCCAACGCTCAGAAAGGGCACAAATTGTATCAAAATCTTGCTCTCACAGGCCTCAAAAGACATGAATGAGCCCCTCGTTCCGATGATTTTCCTCTCTAAAGCGCTCATTTAGCCATTCAAACAGAAAGCGGTTTTGCTCTCCATCGGCACCTTTTTCGGTACAAAAGGATGCTTCTCACGGCCGAAAGTCCACTTTCAAAGCTCCAAAATGGCATTTTCCGAAAACCGATCTGTCACGCTTTTCTGACCACGGATGACGCGGATGCCATCGGAGATACGCCAGATGATCAGATATTATTGAACACGGATTATGCGGATTTACACGGATGCGCTACGCGAAAGCATTTGATGACTTGATGATTTCCAAGAAAAACCTCAAAAACCCTTCCATCGATTTCTAAGCTATCGCTCTCTGTGCGCCGCTGGTGCTGCCCGTCGGAAGCAAGCTTCCACGCTCACCCCCACCGCCACACAAGGCATTGCATGCCTCGCGAAATCGATAAAAGAAAAACCGAAAAAACACATTGCCTACTGACTTGCATTTCCGCAGGGGTTTTTCAGCGAAGCGGGGTTTTTCTTCCCGAAGGCGTTGCCAGCCGAAGGATGGCCTGTGCTGTTAGGCAGCGAAGGGGCGGAAGCGCATATTTAGAAATAATCAAATAATCAAGTAATCAGATAATCAAATTATGCCAAAAGCAACATCTTACATCTGATTATCTGATTATCTGGCATATTGCGCGCTCTGCGCGCCCACCCGACGGCAGCATAGCATGAGCGCTTCAGCGCGATGCTTTCGGGAAGGGTTTTTTTATGGTTTTCTTTTAAAAGTAGACATTATTTGATCATCTCTGAAGCATAGAGATGTTTTAACGGCGTCTCTCTTCGGTTCCGGCTCTCAAAGAGGACGCCGAAAAAACTGTGCTAAGTCAAGAGAAAAACGAATTTTGAAGAAGGGAAAAAAATTTATGAAGAAAGAAAAAAATTTTTTCCCTTCTTCATACGGCAATATGTGTTCTCCAAAAAAAGCTTTTTCCTCCTGCAAAACAGCTAACGGCAAACACGCTCCCTCAAAACGATGTGTTAACCACCAAAAACGATGAGTTAGTCACCCAAAAAGAGACGTTAGTCACCCAAAACGATGAGTTGAGCCTCAAAAATGATGAGTTACCCACCCAAAAAGAGACGTTAGTCACCCAAAACGATGAGTTAATCATCCAAAAACGATGAGTTAACCCTCGAAAAACAGTAAGTGGACACTCAAAAAACGATGACTTACCCCCTCTAAAACGGCAAGTTGACTCCAAAAAACGATGACTTACCCCCTCTAAAACGGTAAGTGGACCTCTAAAAACGACGACTTAACCCTCAAAAAACGGCAAGTTGACTCCAAAAAACGATGACTTGGCTCCAACGAATGACGGGCTTTTTTACACACACGTTTTATAAAGGAGGAGTGCGAAGATGAGAAAAGGAGGGGCGAAGAGGAGAACGACGTCGACGTTTACCCCCGAGTTTTTGCGTAAAAGGGGCTCTTTGGTGCAACAGGAGTGCAAAAATAGACATGATTATGCGAAGAAAACGAAAGAAATGCTTTTTTTTAAGGCAAATTCAGTATATTTGCAGCCGATTTGGACTAAAAAGAAGAAAAGAAGATGAATCTGCTTCAAGAAAAACTGAAACAATACAAAGAGCCTCAGCGGCTTAAAGAGCTGGGAATCTATCCCTACTTCCGCTGCCTCACCAGCCGTCAGGATACTGAAGTAAGAATGGAAGGGCAAGACGTGCTGATGTTCGGCTCCAACTCCTACCTGGGCCTCACCAGCGACCCGCGCGTGATAGAAGCCGCCATTGAGGCTACACGCAAGTACGGCACCGGATGTGCCGGCAGCCGATTCCTTAACGGCACCCTCGACATACACCTCGAACTTGAAAAGGAACTTGCCGAATTCGTCGGCAAAGACGACGCCATCATATACTCCACGGGCTTCCAGGTGAACCTGGGCGTGCTCTCGTGCATCACGGGACGCGACGACTTCATCATCTGCGACGAGCGCGACCATGCAAGCATCGTCGACGGACGGAGGCTTTCCTTCTCCACTCCGCGCAAATTCCGCCACAACGATATGGAGGACCTCGAGAAGGTGCTCGCACGCCTGCCCGAGGATGCCATCAAACTGATTGTGGTCGACGGGGTGTTCAGCATGGAGGGCGACATCGCCAACCTTCCCGAGATTGTACGCCTGGCAAAGAAGTATCAGGGCAACATCATGGTTGACGAGGCTCACGGACTGGGCGTGCTGGGCGACCACGGACGCGGCACGTGCGACCACTTCGGCCTCACGAAAGACGTCGACCTCATCATGGGCACCTTCAGCAAGTCGCTCGCTTCCATCGGCGGATTCATCGCTGCCGATGCCGACACGATGAACTGGCTGCGTCACAACAGCCGTTCCTACATCTTCAGTGCCAGCAACACTCCCGCCGCCACCGCTGCCGCCCGCGCTGCGCTTCACATCATGAAGAGCGAGCCCGAGCGCATCGAGCACCTGTGGGACGTCACTCGCTATGCCCTCAAGAACTTCCGCGAACTGGGATTCGAAATCGGCGCCACCGAGACGCCCATCATCCCCATCTACGTGCGCAACTATGAGAAGACCTTCCAGCTCACCCAGCTGCTCTTCGAGAACGGCGTGTATGTGAACTCCGTCATCCCGCCCGCCTGCGCTGCCGACGAGACGCTGCTGCGCTTCTCGCTGATGGCGACGCACACCAAGGAGCAGGTGGACCGAGCACAGGAGATTATGGTGAAGTGCTTCAAGCAACTGGACCTTCCGCTCCATCCCTGAGAAAAGTGACACAACCATACAAGCAATGCCTGCTGACTGAAAAGCCCACGATAAACCGTCGCGGGCTCTTTTATTTATGGCGCAGAGTGAAGTTTTTCGGCCTATCGATTGCGCAGAAAAAAATAAATCATGTATATTTGCAGTCGCGAAACCGAAGAAAACAAATATTCAACTTCATAAAACCACTAAAACCATGTTCAAAGGACAACCCAAAGGACTCTACGCCCTCGCCCTTGCAAACACAGGCGAGCGCTTTGGCTACTACACCATGCTAGCCATCTTCATGCTGTTCCTCCAGGCCAAGTTCGGCTTTGCCGGAGCCACAGCCAGTCAGATCTACGCCATCTTCCTGGCCCTCGTCTACTTCATGCCTGTGGTAGGCGGCATCATGGCCGACAAGATAGGCTACGGCAAGTGCGTCGTCACCGGCATCGTCATCATGTTTGCCGGCTACCTATGCCTGTCGGTGCCCACAGCTGCCAACACGCTGGGCCTTGTGCTGATGCTCGGCGCCCTGGTGCTCATAGCCATCGGAACTGGCCTCTTCAAGGGCAACCTGCAAGTGCTCGTCGGCAACCTCTACGACGACCCTAAGTACTCGGCCAAGCGCGACAGCGCCTTCAGCCTCTTCTACATGGCCATCAACGTGGGCGCCATGTTTGCTCCCGCTGCCGCTACGGCCATCACCAACCGCTTCCTCTCGAAGGCTGGCCTCATCTACAAAGCCGACATTCCCGCGCTGGCTCACCAGTATCTCGACGGCACCATCGCCGCTGAGAACACCAGCAAGCTGCAGGAGCTGATGGGACAGATGCCAAGCATCAGCGGCATGGACCTGACAGCCTTCTCGAACTACTACATCGAGCACCTGTCGTCGGCCTACAACATGGGCTTCGCCGTTGCCTGCATCTCGCTCATCGTCTCCATCGCCATCTACCTGTGCACACGCGCCTGGTTCAAGCATGCCGACGTGACGGCTAAGCAGCAGGCTGCCAACGCCAGCGCCAACTACGTGGAGCTCACCCCGAAGCAGACCAAGGACCGCATCGTGGCCCTCTGCCTCGTGTTTGCCGTCGTCATCTTCTTCTGGATGGCCTTCCACCAGAACGGCCAGTCGCTCACATGGTTTGCACGCGACTACACGATGGCTACCTGCGGAGGATGGATGAAGATAGGCTTCAACATCTGGGCCCTTGCACTCATCGCCATCAGCGTCTACACGCTGTTTGCCGTCTTCCAGAGCGAGACGAAGCGCGCACGCATCATCTCGGCCATCGTCACCCTCGCCCTGTGGGCTGGCGTGTACGGCATCTTCACACACATGGAGGACGTCATCGACATCTTCCCGCAGCAGTTCCAGCAGTTCAACCCGTTCTTCGTGGTTGCCCTCACGCCCATCTCGATGGCAATCTTCAGCTGGCTGGCTAACAAGAAGAACGCCAAGCACCCCGACGGCATGGAGCCCTCTGCACCGAAGAAAATCGGCATCGGTATGCTTGTCGCCGCTGTCGGCTACCTCATCATGGTGCTCGCCTCGCAAGGCCAGCAGTCGCCCGCAGCGCTGGCAGGCACCGTCAGCCCCGACCCCGTCATCCCCGGTTACCTCATCAGCACCTATCTGGTGCTCACCTTCGCCGAGCTGCTGCTTAGCCCGATGGGCATCTCGTTCGTCACCAAGGTGGCTCCCCCGAAGTACAAGGGCCTCATGATGGGTCTGTGGTTTGCAGCCACCGCCATCGGCAACTACCTGAGCTCCATCCCCGGCCTGCTGTGGGAGAAGGTGCCCCTCTGGGCCAACTGGGCCATCCTCATGGGCCTGTGCGTAGTAGCAGGACTCATCATGTTCGCCATGCTCAAGAAGATAGAAGCTGCCACCAAGTAGGGCGCACAGCTTCACGAAAACAGACGCAAACGTCCTCTGCGAACAGCGTCTGTCACAACATAAGAGGAGGAACCCCGTGCGGGTTCCTCCTCTCTTAGTCTATGTCAGTTCTTAGCCCCCGTATGGAGGGATGTCACTTATCGCTGTCGGGCTGACGGAAGGCGACGAAGCCCTGCGCCTGCAGCTCCATCTCTACGTTGTCGCGGGTGACGAGCATGCGGCCCAGTTCAGGCTTGGTGATGTGCCCTACGATATGCACGTCTTTGATGTCCTGTACGCGCTCGTAGTCGGCGAAGGGCACGGTGAAGAGCAGTTCGTAGTCTTCTCCTCCATTGAGCGCACAGGTGATGACATTCATGTTCAGCTCCTCTGCCATTGCCGCAGTCTGGTAATCGATGGGGATGCGCTCTTCGTAGAGACGACATCCGCAGCGGCTCTGCCGGCAGATGTGTATCAGCTCGGAAGAGAGGCCGTCGGAGATATCCATCATAGCTGTGGGACGCACGCCAGCCTGCGCCAAAGCGCTGACGACATCGAGGCGTGCCTCGGGACGGAGCTGCCGCTGGAGGATATACTCGCGCCCCGCAAAGTCGGGCTGCACATCGCCTGTGGTGCCCTGCAACACAGCCTTCTCGCGCTCGAGCAGCTGCAGTCCCATATACGATGCGCCCAAGTCGCCGGTGACGCAGATAAGGTCGGTCTCGCGGGCTCCGCTGCGACGTACTACCTGCTCCTTATCGGCTTCTCCGATGGCAGTGATGCTGATGGTGAGCCCCGTGAGCGAACTGGTGGTGTCGCCTCCCACGATATCGACATGAGCATACTGGCACGCCAGCCGGATGCCGGAGTACAGCTCCTCGATATCCTCTACGGAGAAACGTGCGGAGATGCCGAGCGAGACAGTTATCTGGCGCGGGGTGCCGTTCATAGCGCAGATGTCGGAGAGGTTCACCATCACAGCCTTGTACCCAAGGTGCTTGAGGGGCACATAGGTGAGGTCGAAATGAACGCCCTCGAGCAGCAGGTCGGTGGTGACGAGCACCTCTTTGTCGGGATAGTGGAGCACGGCGCAATCGTCGCCGACGCCCAACGCCGTAGAAGGATTCTCAGGCGTCAGCCCCTCGGTGAGCTTGTCGATGAGCGCAAACTCGCCGAGAGTGGAAATCTCGGTGCGGCTCATACGGCAGTGCGCAGGATAAGTTCGCGCATGATGTCGGTCATGAGGGGCTGGGCAGCGTCGGCAGCAAGCTGAACCTCCTCGTGGCTGACTTCCACGGGGTTCCCCTCAACACCAAGGTCGGTGATGACGGAGATGCCGAACACGCGGATGCCACAATGACGCGCAACGATAACCTCGGGCACCGTGCTCATGCCTACGGCATCGCCGCCCAGGATGTGATAGCAGCGATACTCGGAGGGCGTCTCAAACGTCGGGCCCTGCACGCCTACATATACCCCTTTCTGCACCTTGATGCCTTTCTCCTCAGCTATCTGCTCAGCGAGGGCGATGAGCTGATGGTCGTAGGCCTCGTGCATATCCGGGAAGCGGGGGCCGTAAGGAATGTTCTTGCCGTGAAGCGGATGCTCGGGGAACAGATTGATATGATCGCGGATGATCATAAGGTCGCCGATCTTAAAGTCGGGATTCATGCCGCCAGCGGCATTGCTCACGAAGAGAGTCTTGATGCCCAGCTCGCGCATGACGCGGATGGGGAACGTGACCTGCTTCATGTCGTAGCCTTCGTAGAAGTGGAAGCGTCCCTGCATGGCCATGATGTCCTTGCCCCCCAGCTTGCCGAAGATGAGGCGCCCCTTGTGCCCCTCAACGGTGGAGACGGGGAAGTTGGGGATGTCGGAGTAGTTGATCTCAACATCGATGGAAATCTCATCGACAAGTCGTCCGAGACCGGTGCCCAGCACGATGGCGGTGGTGGGACTTGAAGGCATGCGCTCCTTAATGAACGCTGCTGTTTCCTGAATTTTTTCTAACATAGTCCAATATTATTTTGTTAAACGATTCCTGTTCGTTCTGTAAGAAGCAGATTTGGATGGGCAGCACGTACGTCTCCGTCGGGAGCAGCGACAGCAGGCTCTCGTCAGTTGCGAGACGCGAGGCGTCTTTTTCCGTCAGGATGAGTCGCTTGTCGATTGATGTCAGGCGCGAGAGGGTGTGCGTCGCCTTGCAGATCTCAGCGCTGGAAAAGTTGTGATGATCGGGATAGGTGACGGGAACGACATTCCTGACCTGTTTTTCAAGGTACTGAATGAGCGGCTCGGGGCGCGCGATGCCTGTGAGAAGCACGCACTGCGTGTCGGGAGTGAAGGGTCGGGGCTCTGTCTCTTTCCCTACCCGCTCTGCCCATCGGGCGAGGGGGACAGGCGCACCATACTCATACGTTGTGAAGAAGA
Organism: Bacteroidaceae bacterium; assembly: GCA_017650105.1. Classification (GTDB taxonomy): domain Bacteria; phylum Bacteroidota; class Bacteroidia; order Bacteroidales; family Bacteroidaceae; genus UBA1189. The sequence continues at coordinate 7,583 of JAGCFO010000017.1, forward strand.
CGTGCTGGTTGGCCTTCGGTGCCAGATGATTGAGAAACACGCGATAGTCGATAGGCTGCAAATCGGAAGGGCACTTTGTGACAACGATGATGTCGGCCCTATTCCGCCCCTGGAACGACTCGCGCAGACGCCCCATAGGAAGCAACCGGTCGTCGTAAGGCATGCGGCTGCTGTCGCAGAGGAGGATGTTGAGCCCGGGACGTACGCGCCGATGCTGATAGGCATCATCGAGTACGACTACCTGCGTGTCGACAGTCGGCTCGTCGGAGCTCAGGCGACGGATGCCCTCGCATCTGTCGGCATCCACAGCCACGTGGATGTCGGGATGATGCTGCCACACCTGATAAGGCTCGTCGCCGATGTCGAGTGCCGAGCAGCCCTCGGAGGCGAGGAAGTATCCTTTGCTCTTCCTTTTATATCCCCGACTGAGGAAGGCGACGCGGTACTGGTCCTTCAGCAGACGGATGAGATATTCGGTATGCGGCGTCTTGCCCGTACCTCCTACAGTGAGGTTCCCCACACCTATGACAGGCAGGGGAAACGACTCAGAGCGGAGCACATTCCAGTCGAAGAGCTGATTACGGATGTCGGTGACAAGTGCGTACAGCCAACTGAAGGGGGCAAGATACCAGTGATTCGGCATGAGGGATACGAGGATATCCGTTCTTACATCTGCACTTTGAAGAAATAGGGCATGCGTGCCTGGATGCGATCCATATTGTTGATCTCCTGGAAGAACTTGATTTCCTCGCTGAATTCTCCCAAGACTTTCTGCGTATGCGACTCGATGTAGTTGCGCTGCACCTTATTCATAAGCTGCGCGAAGAAGTTCTGCGGAGCAGGATAGGAAACGAGCGTATAGCTGTCGATGCCTGCTTTCTTGGCAGCAATCTCCTCTGCTGTCTTGATGTCGCCCAAGACATCTACGAGGCCTAAGCCCAGAGCAGCCTCTCCTGTCCAGACGCGTCCCTGCCCTATGGCGTCGATCTCTTCGGGAGTCTTGCCTCGCCCATCGGCGCAACGGGTAGTGAACGTCTTGTAGCCTTCCTCTATCATTCGCTGCATGAGAGCGCCTTCGCTGTCGTTCATCTTGCGGTAGAGCGAGCCCATATCGCTGAGCGCGTTGGTCTTCACTCCGTCGAAATGGAGCTTAATCTTGTCTTGCACCAGCTTCTCAGCGCAGGGGAACATGCCGAAGATGCCGATGGAGCCCGTGAGCGTATTGGGCTGAGCCACAATGGTGTCGGCAGCGCACGAGATGTAGTATCCGCCCGAAGCGGCGTAGTCGCCCATGCTGACGATGACGGGCTTCTTTTCCTTGAGCAGCACGATTTCTCTCCATATCTGCTCGGAAGCGTAGGCGCTACCGCCTCCTGAGTTGACGCGGAAGACCACAGCCTTCACGTTGTCGTCCTCACGGAGGTCCTTCAGGTCCATGATGACCTTGTCGCTGGCAATCTCGGGAGAGCCGCCGAAGTTGGTCTTTGAGGGCGTCTGCACGATGTCGCCCTGCGCGTAGTAAACGGCAATGATGTTGCCGCTCTTGTCGAGGGGCTTGTTCTTGCGGATGTTCTTCACGTCGTTGAGGCTGAGGATGTGGAGATTCTTATCCCCGCCCATGCACTCCTGTAGATAGCTCTTGACGCCGTCCATATAGAGCAGCGTGTCGGCCATTCCCTTTGCTACTACGTCCTCTGCCGTCGACAAGTCGAGATAACTGTCGGCGTAGGCATTCAGCACCTCGGGCGTCAGGCCTCTCGATGCCGACACATCGTCGACGATACCCTTCCAGAGGGTGGTGAGGAAGGCTGTTACCTGCTCGCGGTTGGCGTCGCTCATCTCAGTTGCCATAAAGGGCTCGACAGCCGACTTGTAGGTGCCCACCTTGAATATCTGCATCTCCATTCCCAGCTGCTTCATGGCGTCGGTGAAGAAGATGCTCTGCGAGGCCAGTCCGTGCCAGCCGAGCATGCCCTGCGGGTTGAGGATCACCTTGTCGGCAACGCTGCTGACGTAGTAGTCGCCCTGACTGTAAGTGTCGCCGTAGGCAACGATGAACTTGCCGCTCTCCTTAAACTTGAGCAGCGCGTTGCGGATAGCCGTAAGTGTGGCGGGACTTGCACCGAGGCCCTTAGCCTCGAGGTAGATACCCTTTATATTATCGTTTGCGGCAGCCTTCTCCGTAGCCGACAGTATGTCCTCGAGGCTCACGGTGGTCTGCTCTCCTCCCATGAAGGATGCGAACGGATCGTCCACAGCCTGCTCGTACACCTCTCCTTCGAGAGAGAGCTTGAAGAGAGACGGCTGAGTAACTTTGGTTTCCATTTCCGACGACGCCATCATGCCAGCCATGCTGCTGATGCCGATGATGGTGATGACTACGGTGAGTAAAACGATGCCCGCGATGGTGGCAAGCGTGTACTTCAAAAAATCTTTCATTGTTCCTTTCGTTGTTGGTTATTTTAATATGATGACAAATATCGCTGAGGCCACAACCTCCCAAATTGGAAACAAAGGTAGCGATAAGAATGGATTCGCCAAACATCTTGCCCCTTTTTTTCACATTTTGTGCAAATCAGTTTCCTTCCATTAGACGTAACGAAGGGCCGAAAAGTTTTCGAAAAGGGAAAAAATTTTTTGGAGAACACATATCGCGAGATGAAGAAGGGAAAATCCGCAGCCGGCATAACTCCCCGTCCGAAGCCCCCTCAACCGCGCCGAAGAGTCAGCCGCCCCCTGCCACAGATTAAGAGAAAAACCGATTTTCGGGGTTAATCTTAAAAAAAATTGACTTTTTGAAAGAATATTTCCAAAAAATATGGTTGCATGAAAAAAAATAAGTATATTTGTGGCCGAATTGCGTGTTAGTGCGCAGACTGTAGTTGTTGGAAAGATGCTCGAGTGGCTGAAGAGGCACGCCTGGAAAGCGTGTAAACTCCTAAAGGGTTTCCGGGGTTCGAATCCCCGTCTTTCCGCAGAGAATGTAAAACGATCTAATAACAGTAAAGTATTAATTAAAAAAGTAACACACATGAAAAAGATTTTTGCAGTAATTGCAATGTTCGGACTCCTTTCTTTAGGAATGACACAGTCAGTGATGGCTCAGGAAGCTGCAGCTCCCGCTGATCAGGAAAATGTAGCCGCAGCTGTTGACTCCGCTGCCGCCACCGTTGCCGAGACACCCGCCGAGACGGTTGCCCCCGTTGTAGAGGAGGAATCACAGAGCTTCCACAAAGCCCTCAAGGTTAAGTTCATCGAAGGTAACGCAGCCTTCATGTCACTCGTTGCTATCGCATTCATCATCGGTCTTGCCTTCTGCATCGAGCGTATCATCTACCTGAGCCTTGCAGAAATCAACACCAACAAGATGCTCAAGAAAGTTGAAGACGCATTGGAGAAAGGCGACCTCGAAGGTGCCAAGACCATCTGCCGCAACACCCGCGGTCCCGTCGCATCCATCTGCTATCAGGGCTTGATGCGCGTTAACGACGGCCTCGACGTAGTTGAGCGCTCGGTAGTATCCTACGGAGGCGTACAGGCAGCTGCCCTTGAGAAGAACTGCTCATGGATCACCCTGTTCATCGCTATGGCTCCGTCACTCGGATTCTTGGGAACTGTGATCGGTATGGTACAGGCATTCGACGACATCCAGAAAGCTGGTGACATCAGTCCTACCATCGTTGCCGGCGGTATGAAAGTCGCCCTTATCACCACCATCTTCGGTATTATCGTTGCTCTTATCCTCCAGGTATTCTACAACTTCATCCTGACGAAGATCGAGTCAATCAACAGCGATATGGAAGACAGCTCCATCACGCTGCTCGACATGATCATGAAGTACAACCTGAAGTACTCAAAGTAAACCATAATTACCGACACCATTAAATCGACTTACAATGGAAAAAGCAAAGTCACTGAAAGATAAATGCTCGAAGGTGTCGTCTCTCGCGCTTTATGCCGTGTTCGGACTATCAGCCATCGTACTGATACTCTTCTTCTGCGTGGGATATAACAACATGGAATCGTATGCAAGCGGATTCCTTACGACGCCCAAGTTCACCGACCTGCTGCTCTTCTGGCAGTATGCCCTCGTAGCCATCTGTATCGTCTGCACCGTCATAGGAGCCATCATCGCCAAAGGCGGCAAGATCGACTCACAGATGCCGAAGTCAGCAAACATCCTCAAGACGATAGGCCTGCTCCTCTTCGTGCCCCTGCTCGTCATCGGCGCCGTTATGGGAAGCAGCAAGCCTGTACGCACAGGTGAAGGCATCTACGACAACTCCTTCTGGCTTGTCGCTACCGATGCTATGCTCTACACCATCTACGGACTCATCATCGTCGTTGTCTTAGGCCTTATCCTGAACATGCTCGGCATCTTCAAGAAATAAACCAGGCATAATTTAAACAAGGAGAAATAATTATGGCAAAAAAGAAAAGAAAAGTACCAGGGCTGAACGCTAGTTCTACCGCGGATATTTCGTTCATCCTGCTTATCTTCTTCTTGGTCGTAACATCCATGAATACGGACACTGGTCTGGCGCGCCGTCTGCCGCCTCCACCAGATCCCAATCAGCAAGATGAAGATGTCAAGGTGAAAGGTAGAAACGTGCTGGTAGTTCAGGTGAACATGAACAACGAAATCAGCTACTACTACGGAGACCAGAACTCCCGCGTATATCAGCAGAACGTGCAGCCAGCCGACTTGTACCCCATCGCAAAGGAGTTTATCGCCAACCCGAACAACAAGGCCAACATGCCCGAGTTCCACCCCGCCGATCCTCCCCTGCCCATCCTGGGTGCATATCCCGTGACACAGAACCACATCATCTCCGTTCAGACAGACCGTACCACAAAGTACGACGTCTACTTCCAGATTCAGAACGAGCTGATGCGTGCCTACAACGACCTTCGCGACGAGTTCGCTATGGAGAAATTTGGAGTTAAATATACGGATCTCCCTTCAGGAGAGGACAAGGAACTCGCAGTGCGCGGCGTCTATCCTCTCAAGATATCTGAGGCTGAACCAAAACAATATGGAAATAATTAATTATGGGAAAGTTTAATAAAAGTGGCAAGCAAGAAATGCCGGAATTGAATACGTCGTCACTTCCCGACCTTATCTTCTCGATCTTGTTCTTCTTCATGATTGTTACAACCATGCGTGAGGTTACGCTGAAGGTAGACTTCAACCTTCCCTCCGGAACGGAAATCGTCAAACTGGAAAAGAAATCCCTCGTATCCTATATCTATATCGGTCCTCCCACACGCGAGTACCGTGCTAAACTGGGAACAGAGAGCCGCATCCAGCTCAATGAAGATTTCGCAGAAGTCGGCGCTATCCACGAGTACATCCTTCAGGAGCGCGAATCGATGCAGGAACGCGACAAACCGTTCATGAAAGTGAGCCTCAAGATAGATGAAGGTACGCAAATGGGTATTGTGACTGACGTGAAAATGGCCCTACGCGAAGCATATGCATTAGCAATCGTCTATTCGGCTACCAAACGTCAGTAAACAAACTGTCAATAGAAAGCGGGTGGCCCTCAAGCCCCCGCTTTTTCTTTCTAACCTTAAAAAGAACAATATCATGGCTCAACATCAACTGGATGCTTTAGATTTCCAAATCCTCTCTATGATTTCTGCCGATGCCCGCACTCCCTTCCTCGAGGTAGCACGAGCATGCAATGTTTCGGGTGCCGCCATACATCAACGCATACAGAAACTGCAGAACCTGGGAGTGCTGAACGGCTCGGAATTCATTCTCGACCCTCAGAAAATCGGGCTTGAAACGTGTGCCTATGTAGGACTTTTCCTGAAAGATCCTTCCAATTTCGAAACAGTCGTTGACGCACTGAAGCAGATTCCCGAAGTGGTAGAATGTCATTACACTACCGGGCAGTACGATATCTTTATAAAGATATACGCTAAGAGCAATCACGATCTGATGAATATCCTTCACGACAAACTACAGCCTCTCGGCCTTGCCCGTTCGGAAACAATCATTTCGTACAGCGAAGTCTTTAGGCGTCAGATGCCAATCCCCACTCCTGCTGAATAGAGACAAGGAAACGGATTCAAATAAGAGAGGCGTTAAGATTATATCTTCAACGCCTCTCTTTTGATGTCTATAAAAGAAGTCTCCTACCCTGCTCCTCATTCCTTGCAAGCGCATTGGGGGCATTGGGACTCGTCATGAGGCTGAGGAGTCACACTATCGGTTTCTGCATCTTGCTTGCGGACGAAATCCGTGAAACAATAACGGTAAGCGTGCTTTTCGTCTGCTTCGTGCTTTTCCTCGTTTGAAATAATCCACTTGTCATAATCAATTGCCGGGAAGAATGTGTCTGCTTCCTCAGGAGTATTTTCAACGAAAGTGAGATAAAGACGATCGGCAAGCGGCATAGCCTGACGATAAATGCTTGCTCCCCCGATAACAAAGACCTCTTCGTCCTCTCCGCATGACTGAAGCGCTTCGGGAAGGGTTCTGAAAACTTCCGCACCATCTGGAGAGAAGTCCTCGCTTCGGCTCAAGACGATGTTACGTCTGTTGGGCAGCACCCCTTTGGGAAAAGACTCAAAAGTCTTCCTCCCCATTACGATAGTATGCCCCGTAGTCAGCGCCTTAAACCGCTTCATATCGTTGGGAAGGCGATAGATGAGCTGGTTTTTGTTGCCGATGGCGCCGTTTTCGGATAGGGCTGCGATGATGCTGATAATCATAGTTACCTTGGGGCAAAAGAAGTAATTATTGGAGCAAAAAGCGTTATTATCTGGGGAAAGAACAAACTTATTAGGGGGGAGGATATACTTATAAATGGAAAAGATATACTTTTTAGGGGGAAAAATATACTTGTAAGGATAAACAACGCGCTTATCAAACCGACACCTTTGCTGCGATGTGAGGCCAGGGGTCATATCCCTCCAACTGAAAATCTTCGTATCTGAAACTGAAGAGATCCTTCACATCAGGATTCAGTATCATGCGAGGAAGAGGCCGAGGTTCACGCGTAAGCTGCAATCGGGCTTGATCGAGATGGTCTTTATAGAGATGCGTGTCGCCCGTAGTGTGAATAAACTCCCCGGGCTTGAGTCCTGTCACCTGTGCCACCATCATCAGCAGCAGCGCGTAGGACGCAATGTTGAAGGGAACGCCGAGAAAAGTGTCTGCGCTCCGCTGATAGAGTTGAAGGCTGAGCTTCCCCTCGGCAACATAGAACTGAAACAGCGCGTGACAAGGGGGAAGATGCATATTCCCCAAGTCGGCAACGTTCCAGGCGCTCACCACCATCCGTCGCGAGTCGGGAGTCTCCTTTATCTGCTTCAGGATTTCACTTATCTGATCGATATGCCCTCCGTTGTAGTCGGGCCACGAGCGCCATTGGTATCCGTAGATATGTCCCGTGTCGCCCGTCTCGTCAGCCCACTCGTTCCAGATGCGCACTCCGTGTTCCTGCAGGTATTTCACGTTCGTGTCGCCGTTGAGGAACCATAGAAGCTCATAGATGATAGACTTTAGATGCAGTTTCTTTGTCGTGAGCAGTGGGAACCCGTCTTCGAGATTGAAGCGCATCTGGTTGCCGAAGACGCTCAGCGTGCCCGTACCGGTACGGTCGCTTTTCTCCACTCCCGTTTCAAGGATGCGGCTGAGGAGGGTGAGGTATTGTTTCATATCGATACGTTTTAGCGGAAGGCTCTTATCTTATCAATGCTGAAGGCTGCCAATCCGAGCAGCGCGATGATAACAAGCGGATTGATAGCAGTATGTTTGGCGTAAGCCACAAACTGTATGACGTTTATGAGCCCATTGCAGATGATGCTCCAGAGGTCGAAGCAGCAGATGGCTACTAACGCTAAGATGAAGGGCAACACTATCTTGCCTATCTTGAGCCACACGGGTGTGTAGGGCGGTATGCGACGCATCACCCGCTCGCTGAAACCATTGTCTTCAGGCTTCGGCGCGTTGTCTGTCAAAAACTTTCTTATCAGTTCATCGTTATTCATATCCATTTTGTTTTAAGAAAGTAGTCATTTTGTCTTTTCCCCTCGATATGTGGGACTTAACGGTGCCTTCCGGCAAGTTGAGCACGCTGGAGATGTCTTTTATCGGCATGTTGTTCAAGAAGAACAGCGTGATGCACGAACGTTCGTTGGCGCTCAGCAGCTGCATTGCCTGATTCAGGTCCGACTTCAGGCTGCCGTCTTCCGCGTTCTGCCGATAGAGCGTATTCACCTCGTTTTCAACGTCCTCGACCGACTGTAGCTCTTTCCGACTGCGAATATAGTCATAAAAAACATTATATGCAATTCTGAAGAGCCAAGTTTTAAAGGAAGCGTTGTTTTTAAATGTCTTCAGCTGCAGCCAGGCCTTCACAAAGGTGTCTTGCGCCAGATCGTCGCTCAGCATCTTGTCGCCTCCCGTCAGGTTGAGCAGGAACTGCCTCAAAGGCGCTTCATGCCTCCTGACGATGATGTCGAAGGCATGCCGCGACCCGAAGAGGGTGACCTGCGTGATGAGCATCTGATCGCTGACAGCAGCCATTGGGATTCGTTGCAGATGAAGGGAGTTGACGGGATTTTGGAGAAGGAATCTCGCGATATGAAGAAGGGAAAAATTTTTATTCTTTCTTCATATCGCGCGTTTCCTTGTCGATATTTATTTCTCTTTCTGCCTGTCGCTGCGGCTCAGATACCATATGATGAGCTTCCCTATTCCGATGCACGCTATGAGAGCGCCTATGGCTATGCCGACTTCATCGATGATGAGTCCGAGAAGTATGGCGAGTCCTGCGCCGGCACAGATGTTGGTGATTCCTTCGTTGCGCATCTTGATGTCGCCTTCGTACATCTGCTTCACGGTCTCCTCAGGGATGGGCTGCCCTGTTTCAGCAATCTTCTGATAGGTGTTGTACTTGGCTTTGCGTCCTTTGTAGGTGAAGTAGAAGATAAGGAAGATGATGAGCAAGGGCAGCACGAAGAAGAAGAGAATACCCAGAGCGATGGGCACCCACGAGTACTTCTCGATTTTTTCGGCCCACTTTCCGAACGTCTCGGTGTATTTGCCGAACATCTCTTCCATCATGTCATCCATCTCCTCAAAGTCGTCGTCGGAGTCAACGGTGACGGTTGTAGTTGCAGAACCGTTGTTAAAGGTCCAAGTAGTAGATTTCGACTGGGATGAACCATTAGCCTGAGTGGTGTCGGAGTCCTCAGCAACAATTTCGTTCACCACGAGGGCGCTGTCCAGATCATTCTGGGCTTTTATCGTCGGCACGCACAGGGCGAGCATAAGTAAAAAAACTATTCTTTTCATTTTATCTGGTTTTTAATTTGTTTCGTATCTTAGACGTTTATTATCTCGATTTAGTTGCAAAGTAAGCAATTTTTTTTTATGTTTGCATCACCAAGAGGTGAGTTTGTCTATGGAATTACCCAAATCGTTTCAAAGCTATCTCTCCGCCCTGCTGGGCGAGGGCTCTCAGGCTGTTGTCGACGCCATCGGCCAAGAGCCCGTCACGAGCGTGCGCCTGAATCCCTTCAAGACGCCCGGCTCCCTTCCTGAGGAACCCGTTCCCTGGGCTTCGCACGCCTATTACCTTCGCGAGAGGCCCAATTTCACCTTCGACCCTCTCTTCCACGCAGGTTGCTACTATGTGCAGGAGGCTTCGTCCATGTTTCTCGAGCAGGTTGTGCGCCAGCATGTCAGTTCACCCGTGTGTGTGCTCGACCTTTGCGCTGCTCCGGGAGGCAAGTCCACCCATCTGCGTTCCATCCTTCCCGAGGGGAGCCTTCTCGTAAGCAACGAACTCATTCGCAACAGAGCTAACGTGCTGGCAGAGAATATCATAAAGTGGGGACATCCCGATGTGGCAGCCACAAACAATGCTCCAGAGGACTTCTCGCATCTCGAAGGTTTGTTCGACGTCGTCCTGACTGACGTTCCCTGCAGCGGGGAAGGTATGTTCCGAAAAGACGAGACAGCTATCGCTGAGTGGAGCGAGCAGAACGTGGAGCTTTGCCAAAGGCGCAGCAGGGAAATCATCGACTCCTGCTGGCCTGTCCTGAAGCCCGGAGGATTGCTCATTTTCAGCACTTGCACCTTTAATATAAAGGAGAACGAGCAGAACGTGCAGCATTTCTGCGAAAAGTACGGAGCAGAGGTGCTGGAGATAAAAACAAGCCCTGACTGGAAGATAACAGGCAATCTGCTCCCTTCTGCAAAACCCGACGACTCGTTCCCTGTCTACCGTTTCCTGCCCGGAAGGACTCGTGGCGAAGGTTTCTTCCTCTCTGTATTGCGCAAGCCTGCCGACGCTTCTTGCGACGCAGTCTCGCTGAATGAAAAGAAAAAGAAAAAAGAAAAGCGCCCCGCTGTGCCCGATATATGCAAGGGCTGGGTTCAGAAGGCAGAAGACTTCTTGTGGGATGTAGAAGGCGATGTCGTTGTGGCACATCCGCTGAATCATTCGGATGTGATATCCCTGCTGAAGAAAAACCTGCGTGTGATGCACTCAGGCATCGTTGTAGCAAGCATAGCAGGAAGCAAGGTTTCTCCTGCGCAAAGTCTGGCAAACAGTATCTGCCTTGCTCCGAATGCTTTCCCGCGTGTGGATGTCTCATACTCCGATGCACTCACTTATCTGCGACACGAGGCAATAAGGCTACCCGAGAGCGTTCCTAACGGGTTTGTGCTCATTACTTTCCGCGGTACGCCCTTGGGATTTGCGAAAAATCTGGGAACGAGAGCCAATAATATGTATATGAGCGAATGGCGCATCCGCACCACTCACTTGCCTGCTGAGGAGTTCTCACTCCTCTCTTAGTCAAACATCTTGCTGATTTCTTTCTCGTCTACGATGCAGACGATTTTCTTTCCGTCGGGGGTGTAGTTAGGAATAGAACAAGCAAAGAGGTTCGTTGCGATATTGCTCATCTCTTCCTCCGAAAGCAGTTGCCCTTCAACGATTGCCGAACGGCGAGCCATAGTGAGAGCCAGCTGATGATGCCTATCGGATTTCACGCCGACACTTTTCTCAATAGCGCTACTCAACATCTCCTGCACCAGTTTGCAAGGGTCGAGTCCCTCTATGCCCGAAGGAATGCCCTGCAGCGAAAATGAACCTCCGCCAAGATTATTCAGTTCGAACCCCAGGCTTGCGAAATCATCCGACATGTGTTCAAGCTGCACGGCATCAGCAGGCGAAACCTGAATAATCTCCGGGAAGAGCAGCCCTTGTGCTACTCCCTTATGCGACTCCAACTGATGCATATACCTCTCATATAGAATACGTACGTGCGCGCGATGCTGCTCTATTATCATCAGTCCCGAGTCAACCGAGGTAATGATATAACTCCCGTTATACTGATAGCATTTTATCAGATTCATTCCAGCAGAAGAACCCTGATTGGAAGAAATCTCCTCAGATTTTTCAGAAGGAATCGCCTCGTCTCCAAAAGGAAGCCCACCGTTTTCTTTGCCTTCCTCACTCCGCTTTGGCTCCAGCCCATACAGTTTTTCCCAGTCTATCTGAGGTTTTCTATAAGAATTTTCACTTCTCGAATTGAACGGATTATAAGTAGGGTCATAATGTGGCTGAGGGGGCGAGAAGCGCGTCTTGTCGTTTATCAGCGGTATATCTGGTTTGTCGGCTGTATCAAAATCAATACTTGGAACGGAGTGAGAACGTCCGAGCACTTCTCGGATAGTTGCCACGAGTATCTGCCAGATAGCATGCTCATCCTCAAACTTTATCTCCGTCTTCGTGGGGTGGATATTCACGTCTATGCGTGAAGGGTCCACGTTGAAATAGACAAAGTACGAAACCTGTTCCCCTTCGGGTATCAGCCCGGCAAACGCCTCCATGATAGCCTTGTGGAAGTAAGGATGCCTCATGTATCGCCCGTTGACGAAGAAGAATTGGTGCGAGCCCTTCTTGCGTGCGCTTTCAGGCGTACCGATAAAACCGGAGATGTTAGCGATAGAGGTCTCCACCTCCAACGACAGAAGGGAATCGTTCAACTTCTTGTCAAAGACATGTATCACTCTCTGCCGAAGTGTTGCGGTAGGGAGGTTGATAATTTCCACTCCGTTATGCAGCACGCGGAAACAGATATCGGGATGTACCAGAGCTATTCGCTCCACTTCGTTGATTGAATTGCTTAGCTCCGTTTGGTCCGATTTGAGGAACTTTCTTCTTGCCGGCACATTAAAGAAGATGTTCTTTATCATGAAGTTGCTCCCCGTGGGGCACATGTCTGCTTCCTGCCGAAGGACTTTTGAGCCTTCGATGAAAAGAGCTGTACCCAGCTCATCTTGCTCCATCTTGGTATGCAGTTCCACTTGCGCTACAGCTGCAATAGAAGGGAGCGCTTCTCCGCGAAATCCAAAAGTTGAAAGTGCGAAAAGATCGTTTGCCTGGGTTATCTTCGACGTAGCATGCCTCTCAAAGGCCATACGCGCATCCGTTTCTGACATCCCGCATCCATCGTCAATTACCTGAATGCAAGTACGCCCTGCATCCGTAAGCAAAATACTAATATTTCTTGCGCCAGCATCCACAGCATTCTCTACCAATTCCTTCACGACCGATGCCGGGCGTTGGATAACTTCCCCTGCTGCAATCTGGTTTGCGACAGAGTCGGGTAGCAGATGAATAAAATCACTCATGGGGCGCTTATATTATTAGTTAGTTTAAGAGGAATCGCCAAATCAAAATCAAGACTATAATGATGAGGAAAGCACCAAAGGCAGACAGGCGCTTACGTCCTCCTTCACCGTCCTCCTTCCAACGCTTCAAATGCTTTGTCTGCTCCACGAACTTTCCGCGTATCTGCTTTTCAGGATCATACGTCTCCTGCTCTATCATACCCAGCTCTCGTTTCGCCTTCTCTTCGATGTTGCGCAGTTTCTCCTTACGTGCATCGTAGTAGATGTAGTTGTGCTCAAACCGGCGTGGTTCACGTTGCTTAAACAGGCTCATGGTTCCAATCCTTTAAGTGAAGGCAATGGTACAGCATTGCGCTTTGTTGTTTTGAGTTTTGTCTCTTCTTTCTTGCCTCTCCAGATGAGCGTGTCTTCTTTGCTCAACGGTCGGATATTGGCAAACCACCCGAAAGAAGCAAGTTTCATCTTGTCGGAAGGTGCTTGCGACAAGGGATAGAAGATGCCGTTCGACTTATGTGTGATTAACAGCTTATCCACAGTCCGCTTCGACATATAGGCAGTAAGCATGCTTGCCTCGGTAGTGTTCATTCCCAAGAGCACCGAGTCTCCTTCTTCGCGATAGTAATAGATGACTTGCACGTTACCTGAAACGTCTGCATGCTCAATCTCTCCATCAACGAAATATGCCTTGATGTCACGCCCTCCGATCTGATTGTAGTGAGTGGTATCCAATTTCTCAACAAGGAGTGCTTGATTTTCCACATACGCTTTTTCCACCGTGCTATCATTGAGATAGATGAATATTTTCTCTCCAAGTACCTGTTGTGGCCCATTCCAGACAATGGGATCGTAGTACATGGTGATGCACGAGTCGAGAGTGTTGAATACAAGAGAGTCGCAGACGGCTTGCAAGTCACTTCTGTAAACACGCACATGCCGATATGCTCGCAATATGCGGTAAAGAGAGTCCGTCTCGTTGTTATACGTTATCATCTTCAGCGTGTCGCCGTGCAAAAAAAGGCTATCTCCCTGCGAGTATTCTGTAGCAATAGCTCGACGAGTGGCAATAGCAGAGTCCTTCACCTCATCGTAGAAGACATAGTCGCCTGTCAATCGTGTCTTATCCTTGAAATCATCCAAAATGACATTCTTGAACGCCTCTCCATATTGTTTGTTTTTATCATAGAAGAGGCTGTCTCCCACCAGTCTCTGGTCTCCATTCGTCCATGTTGACCGATCGAAAAGCATCACTTGATCTTTCCCTGTGTCATAAAAGCCACGCTCGGAATAGATGCGATTTTCATCACTCACAATGTTTGTGGGACCTGAAATGGTAGCAATTCGAGTATTGGTGTTGTACCCTAACGTATCCCCCGTGAGAGTATAGTTTTTGTTGGTGAGAGTAACTTCATAGTTAAATTCAGCATCCTTCGTCTTCGTGTCGTACTCGCCCCAGACTGAGGTAAGGGTATTCACCGAATCTTGCAACATACCTCCATCAAGGTAATAGCCAAGGTTGATAGTACGGTCGTAGTTAAGACTATCGGTAGTGAGCACCATCCGAGGGTCTTCCATCCTCACATTGTTACGTACTTTGGCAAGCATGGCATTGCCGTCGTACATCAGCCTGTCACCATACAGGAAAAGCGTGTCCCCCTGTTCCATCCTCACGTTACCGAAAGCATCGATGGAGTTCGATGCCTCGTAGAAGAGAGCACTGTCACAATACATATAGAGACTATCGTGACGAAACGACACATTTCCTACCAACACTTTTGCGTAAGCGTTGATATTCTTATTGAAGCGTGTCTCGTCAGCATGCAGCAGATAGACATAGTCTCTCTTCGGCTTAGAAGGGTCAAACGGGTTGTCATCCTCCTCTTGGTTATTGAATTGCGCACACACCCTCAGAGGCAATGCTGCAAAAAGTATTGCCAATAGGATTGGAAACCATAGCGTGTGCTTACTCATAACATTTCGGGGAAATGAGGGATATGCCTTCCAGTTAGTTATCCTTTATCCAGCCGGGGTACTTGAATTCCCCATGCTTCCATTTGTCGTCGATATGGATGTAAGTTGACTTCTGCTTCTCTACTATCCACTTCTCCATTTTCTCTTGCTGAATCTGACTAATCATCACATCCTTCAATGCCTGATAGTCATCTTGCACAGTGGCTTTATGTCCATTAATGCGAGTCTTCAGTTTCACGATGGCGCATAAATCCTTCCCTGTCTTGGGGTCCTTCATCACAAAGGGGTCGGAGATTTCGCCAACCTTCATCGCGTTAATCTTTTTTGCCACCTCCTGAGGGAGATCCTGCATCTCGAAGTGCGATGAGCCGAAGTTCTGCGAGTAGTAGTTGCCGTTGTGCATGATACCGTAGTTGGCACGAGTGTCTTTGTCGTCGCTGAGAATGGCAGCTTGGTCGAACGTCATCTTCTCGTTGCGTATATCGTTAGCTATCGAGTCAAGGCGCGAGAGCATGGCATCGATGCTCATCTGCGGTGTCTCAGGTTTCATCAAGATATGTCGTACCTTGATTCTGTCGCCACGTTTTTCTATCAGTTGTATGATATGGTAACCGAACTCAGTCTCTACTATCTTTGATATTTTCGTTGGGTCGGTCAGATTGAAAGCCACAGCTGCAAACTCGGGTACAAACTCACTCCTTCCCATGAAGGGCAACTCGCCGCCATTCGTGGCACTGCCGTCTTGAGAATACATCACAGCCTGTATGGCAAAAGATGTCTCGCCGTTTTGAATACGCTCCGTTATCTCTCTCAGTTTATCCTTGACGGCGTCTATCTCTTCCTGGGGGATAAGGGGATGCTGGGTGATTATCTGCACCTCCACTTCTGTAGGGATGTAAGGTATCTCGTCCTCGCTCATCTTAGCAAACCTTTGTCGCACCTCGGCAGGAGTCAGTTTGATGTCACCGAAAAGTTTCATCTGTTCGCCTTGCACGAGGAGCTCATCACGCTTCGTTTCACGAAGCTGCTCACGTATCTGAGTGGTCGTCTTCTGATAATACTGCTCCATCTTCTCCTTTGAGCCATACTGAGCAATATTCTTCTCAATATCTTTATCAACAGCAGAGATAATCTCATTCTCTGTCACTTGAATGCTGTCGATGGCTGCCTGATTGAGGAACAACTTCTGTATGGCCAACTGCTCGGGGATGACGCAGTAGGGGTCGCCCTCGATGCGCTGTCCTCGTGAGAGCATATATAGTCGGGCATTCTCTACGTCCGATTTCAGTATTGCCTCGTCGCCCACAACCCACATCACCTCGTCGATGATGTTGTCTTGAGCCCACAGTGAGCACTGCGGCACGGCAAGTGCTACGATGGTGAAGAGTGAGAAAATGATTGAATGTCGCTTCATTGTTGTGTGTGATCTGATGTCTTGTTATAGTATTTTATCTTCCCCATTTCCATGTTACGTTCATAGAGGTCGTTTTTCACCTGTTGCATATACGATACCTGCCGTTGGCTGCTCATGATGTCGTGCACCTCGGGGCGTGCCAGCTCATAGGGTTTCTGTTTGCCTTCCAGCACAAACTCCTCCACATGCAGCAGATAGCAATAGTCGTCATCCTCAGTCTGGAAGTCCTTGATGGATTGTAGGTTATGTTCGAGGTCGGAGAGATTCATTTTTATCTTGCTGTCGAGGTCGGAGAGGGGCACCCAGTGGTCGTAGAAGTATTCATATATGATGGCATTGCGGAAGCTGTATTTCTCTATTTTCTCCAGCGTGGCATCATCGTTACGCTTATACCATTTCTTCAGTTCCTCCAGCCCCGGTGCCGACTTGGGAGCCTTGATGAGTAGCCCCCTGATGGCGGGTTCCTTGAGCACAAACAACTCCTTGTGGCTGTCGTAAAACTCCCTCAGCTCCTCCTCCCGGATGCCTCCGCTCACCTTTTCTTCCACCAGCTGTTGCTGATAGCTGTTGAGGATGAGCGAGCGTCGGTAGTCGCTCACCATTGTCTCTATCTCGTCGTTACCCTTCACGTTGCGCTCTGCCTGTTTATAGAGCAGCTGCTCCTCCACCCAGTTGCGTACATACTCATCAGCGATGCGGGCACTGTCAGTGGCGGGCATAGTGTGCTGTGGCAGCACACGGCGCAGTTCGTCGACAAAGAGCATTGTGCCGTCCACCTCGGCTATGGGCACACGCCCTCCGTAGTCAGCCTGTCTGGTACAGCCGCCGAGCAGAAGGACACCTGTCAGGGCGGCAAGAAGGAGCAATGAATATCGGGCTACGGTCATGGCTAAAGGGCTCAGGAGGAGTGTGGTGGTTGAAATGTTAATAGTGAGATATGCCGGCAACGTACTCTCCCCGTCAGTCGTGGTTGTTCACCGTGCGGAGCACCTCGGGGTACACCGTGAATGAGTACTTCTGCCGCAGCTCCTTCACCCACTGCTGCTCCAGATACGTCTGATAGTCACTGGTGACGGCACCGCGCACATCCTCATACGTCTTAGGCATTTTCTTCTGCAGCTCCCCGATGGCAGCTACGGCAGGAAATCCCTCTATGGGTTCGGGCTTTGCCTTGGTGTTCTTGAAACCGTAGTAGTCGGCAAAGGCATTCTTGCCCGGAGTGAACGGTCCGCGGATAATCTTCACCTGAAGGGTGTCGCTGTTGAAGTTGGCACGTATCGACTGTATCCACTCTTTCTGCTCCACCTTCTTGAGGCTCTTCTTCACCTGCTTCAGCACGTCCTTGTTGATGCAGTTGACGATGATGCCGCTGTAGTGAGGCTCGTCGTACCTGTAGTCTTTCTTATGCTTCTTGAAGTACTTCTCCAGTCCCTTCTCGTCGCGGGCGCCCTTGTCCCACACCTCGCGGTTGCTTATCTCATAGAGCAGCGAACCGTCGTGGTACTCCTTCATCAGATACCTGAAGTCGGGATACTTGTCGTCGAGTTCCTTCTCGGCTCTGGCGAGTGCTTCCTCGGGCGTGGTGCCGTAGATGGCGGCCAGTTTCTTTCCCATGCTCTCCTTAGCTGCAGCGTTGATGCCGCGCGACTCCAGATACTTGTATATCGACTCCCGATGGAATTCGTAAGGCTCAAACTGCTTCCTGCCGTTCATCTTGATGATATGATAGCCCACTGCCGAGAGCACGGGCTCCGACATCTCGCCCACCCGGAGTGCGAAGGCAACGTTCTCGAAGGCGGGGATGGTCTGCCCCCTCTGTATCCACGGCAGCTCGCCTCCCTGCGGCGCCGTGCCGGGGTCTTGCGACAGCTGGCGAGCCGTCTCAGCAAAATCGGCGCCCCTCTTCAGAGCGTCGTAGATGCTGTCGATGCGCACCTTCGCCGCTGCCTGCTCGTCGGCCGACGCATCCTGCGCCAGGCGTATGAGGATGTGAGCAGGCTGCACCAGCCCGTCGCTGCCTATTCTGTCGGCGGTCTGCGCGTACACCTGCCGCGCTGCCTCCTCAATGTACGTCGAGTCGATGAGGTACTGCTCGGCCTGCTGCGAGCGATACTCGGCCATCTCCTTCTGCAGGGCGGCGATGGTGTCGAAATGCTCGTCGAGAGCCGCTGCCACCTTCAGCTTGTAGTTCACGAAGAGGTCCACATACTCCTCCAGCCCCACGCGGTCGACCACCGCGTCGCTGTTGTTTTTGTTATACGAATACTCAAACTCCGATCGTGGCACGTCCACGCCGTTCACGGTCATCACCACGGGGTCGTCGTCGTGCGCCAAGGCCACCAAGCCCCACATGAGGGCACCCCACACAAGCAATAGATGTTTCATGTCTGCACTAAAGTTTTTTCCGCTGTTTCACAATGCAGCCGCGAAGATACTCATTCTTTTCCAAAAAGCTTCCCTTTTTTATAAAATTTAAAGAATCACTCCTTTTTCCACCCACCGTCACTCACCCCACACACCGCAGACAAGAGAAGAGGAGAAAAGGAGAAAATTGTGTCTTCTTAAAAGCATCGTCCGACGCCACTCTCTGCACCATCGCGAAACGAAGAACACTCTGCATGGTGCAAGGCACTCCCTTCAGCCTTTTTATCTTATTAATTGATAATCGAAGGAAGTGAACTCAGCAAAACCTTTTTCCTGTATTTTTTCTTGCCCTATTACATAAGCAAAGAGGCCTATGCGGCTACCTTTCCAATCTCCAAAGTGTTGTGTGAAAACAGAACCACACATTTGGCGCGTGAAACCATCGGTGCTAAACCAGAACTGATGACGATTAGCCGCTGACTGCACATCAACAGTAAGCCACACCATACATTTCCCATCATCAGCTTTGCTCAAGGTTCGATGATAAGTTATCTGCCCATCACGCTCGGTAAAAACAACCGGACGTACTCGTCCTTTCTCCTCCTGCATCTCGATTCCGAGAGCACAGAAGGAAGAGCCAATGCACTCAAGTCCCGCACGCTGTCCTACCTGTAAGGAGGAATAATCGAGACACACCGTAGCACGGCTATGATCGCCTACTGTCTTCAATGTAAGCTGATTGCGCGCCTTACGAAGCGAAGAAGCAGGCAGTGGGCGCAGAGTGAGAGTGCTATCGGTGCGTGTGACGTGCGAGAGCAAGGGGTTATGATTCCACTGCCAAAGGAGGGAACGAAATGAATGAACGCCAAAAGAAGAGCCATTTGCCCAGTCATCATCACTCACATCTTTTTTCTGAGACATTGGCAACGACCATTCTGCAACCGGCTCACCCACACCATTGCCGTCAACATCCCTTCCAATGAAGGGGAAGCCATCTTTCCATTCTACCGGTTGCAGATGTACGACCCTTCCCAAAGGTTCTTTTTGCTGGAAATGATAGAACCACCAGTCACCTTCGGGAGTATCAACGAGAGCACCTTGATGGGGACCGTTAATGGGTGTAGAACCCTGCTCAAGGACACGAAGCGCTTCATAGGGTCCATAGATATTGCGCGAGCGAAGCACCATTTGCCAACCCGTAGCAACACCTCCTTCAGGAATAGATAGGTAATACCATCCATCTTTCTTGAACAACTTGGTACCCTCTGCCACAGGTCCCTCGTAGATGGTTACACCATCATCGAGCAGACGAGTTCCATCGGGCGACATACGATGAAGGATAATAGGCCCGGCACCCAGCACGCTATGTCCGAGATAAGCATTACCGTCATCGTCCCAAAAAGGACAAGGATCTTCCCATCTGTCAACCTCCTTCACGCAGTGGAGTGGAGCCCAAGGACCTTCGGCACGCTCAGCAGTAGTCATGAAAAGGCCGTCGTGAGGAGTGCAGAAATATATCCAGAATCGATTGTCATGAAAGCGAATGGAGGGAGCCCAAGAACCCTGTGCGTATCTCTCCATAGAAGCGTAGCCAGGCAGAGGGATACTGTCATAGGCATGTGCCACTACACGCCAGCGCACCATATCGTCCGACTCCAACACAGGCAGACCCATGAAGTGAAAGTCGGAGCAAACCATGTAGTACTTGTTTCCCACACGGATTACATCGGGATCTGAATAGTCGGCAGGAAGCAGAGGGTTAACGTATATCTCTTCTTCGGAAGAACGCCGCTTGTCTAGTCCGAACACACTATCGAGGAAAGCTATGCTCTCGTTCTGCATACCGCGACTATAGTAATGAGGCCCTTCCACTATCTTCGCATGGAAATCCTTCTCCGCATGTTGCGACTCCCAAACAGCGCGCATCTTTGCATAGGCATCCTCCACACCTGCCAATGGGAAGAGCTTATCATACTTTCCATTCATGAAAAGCATAGGCTTGGGGCATGCCAGCGATGCCACGTCGGGATAGTCAAGCCAGCGTCGAATGCCTGGGATAATCATAGCGTATGCCGAGCCGCCTTTGTTCTGGTTGTTGGTAAGCGTCATAAGCGAATCAGTGGTGTTCATCCAGCACACCGCAACACAGGCAGCCACCTCGTCAGAAAGAGCGGCAGTAGTCCAGGCACGATGACAGCCCATGCTATGTCCAAGAGTTGCTATCTTTCCCTTCTGTACAAAAGGCAGACTGTTGAGGAAAGAAACGGAACGTAGGTCATCCCAAGCAATGAAGCTGCCGAACGACATGCCCATTTGCTGGAGGTTGGCGTTGAGCGCCTGCTGTGCATCATAGTCGGCACCTTCTTTTCTGCCTCTGTCACCCCACAACAGCGCATCTACGGCAAGCACAACATATCCGTGCTGCGCAAGCCTGTCGCCTACATATTCACCATCGTAACAAGCATAGCTCCAACTGTCAGCATCAGCCATCACCTCTTCGCTCACTCCAAACGGGCGTACCAATTTCTCCTTACCGATAGTAAAATGTGCGCCATGATCGTGCAAAGCAAGCACAGCGGGGAAGCGCCTTCCGCCGACCCCTTCAGGAGTGTCAGGAATGAGAAGATAGGCTGGCACACGGCACCAATCATTAATATTGAAGAGGATTTTCTGCGCCATATATCCTTCGCGTTGCTCCTCATCGAGAACCTCCATATCCCATCCTTTGGTAAGAGGAGGAGCAGGCGCCATACATGCCAAAACTTTTTCTCTGCCTTGTCGCTGCCACTTCTTGAAACTACGGGGAGAAGCATTCTCCCACGACAAAGGATAAGTGAGCGATGCCTTCATCTGCTCGTAGAAGATAGGCATAGCGCGTGTTACCTCTTGTGCCTGACTATGAAGGGTGCAGACTAAGAGGAGCAGGCTGAGGCTATGGATAAAAATTTTCCTACGATTCATTAGAGGTAGCGTTATCGTCAGCCCGTTCGTTGTTTTTCTCTTCAGGCATGGTATAGAGCCCTTGTCTCGTATCCCAAGGATTAGGTATGCCGGTAGCACTCTGATTGGAAGTGTTCTGACGCGTGGTGCTAGTACGAGTCCAAGGATTGTTCTGTTTAGGAATCTGGCGTGTGGTTTGAGAACTGCTTGAGGAACTGTTATTCTTGTTTGAGCCTCCTCTTCCGAATAGTTTACGTATCAAGTCACGGATGCGCACCCAAAGACTGCCGAAAATGATAAAGCACAAACCGACACCCAAAGCAAACCCAACGGCAACGAAAGCAGAAGCACCGAAGGGTGCCAACTGCTCCTTACCGACAAAGTAAGCCAAGGCTCCGCCTATTACCAGCACCCAGCCCAGAAACAAGCATCCGCAGCCTTTCCTCTGGCTCTGCTCTTTCCCTCCACGATTCATCCACTCAAATGCACCGTTCAGTTCCTGTTTCTCTGTATCCATTTCTATCTCCTTATTTTATTGTCATTTTCCATCTATCTCCTTCAACAAAGCCTCAACGGCTACCTTCAACTGGGTATCTTCGCCCTTCACAAGTGTCTCGGGGGAGTTGAGCACATAAATGTCAGGTTCCAACTGGCTATTTTCAAGATAAGTACCCTCTGCCGTGCGGTACCCCACGACAGGGATGCCAAAGATGAGCGTAGGATCTTGCAGCGTTACCCAGTTGACGCTTGTCATAGTGCCAGGCACAGGAGCACCGACGAGTTTTCCAAGATGCTGATGACTATATACCCAAGGTGTGCCGTGTGCGTTACTGTAGTTCGACTCGCACTGAAGCATGATGCTCGGCTTGTTCCAACGACGGCTGGGCATATCGCACGACTCTCTTCCGCGCACCACCTGAGTGAGGTATTTCTCTCCGCTGAAGAGAATCTCTATATCTTCGTGCGCACGTCCTCCACCGTTGTAACGTGTGTCAATAACGATTCCGTCACATTTGTTATATTTGCCAAGAATGTCATTATAAATTGTGCGGAAGCTGGCATCGTTCATTCCTTCGATATGGACGTATCCAAGTCGTCCTCCAGACCATTTCTCCACATCGGCAGCCCTGTTTTTCACCCAGCGCTTATACAGGAGGGCATCCGCCTGGCCTATCGTCTGCGGAAGGACAACCATATCGTCCTTTCCTTTGACGCTCACGAGCGTTTTCTTCCCTGCCTGCCCGGCAAGCAGAAGGCTGATGTCGGCTTCGGGAGTTATCTCAGTGCCGTTGACGTGAGTGACGATGTCGCCCTTCTGCAGTTTCAGATTGGCATGATCGAAAGGTCCTCCTTTCAGCACCTCAGCTACCTTAAGTCCCTTGCCTGTGTACGAAAGATCATACAGAAGTCCGAGGGAAGCTGTTGCCTCTGAAGAGAGGCGCGGGCGGTAGCGTCCTCCCGTGTGTGAGACGTTGAGTTCTCCCAGCCACTCGCTCAGCATCTCGGCAAAGTCGTAGTTGTTATTGATGTGAGGGAGGAATCGGCGGTAGGCTTCGGTAAGTCCATCCCAGTCGACGCCGTGCATCGTCTCGGTATAGAAACGCTTCTGCTCTTCACGATAGACGTAGTTGAACATATATTCCCTTTCTGCCGCATGATCGAGCTTCATCTCGGCATTCCAGCTGATGGGAGTCAGCTTGTCGCCCTCGAGTTTCTTCATTGTGCTGCCCAGGAGGAAGATGGTTTTTCCTTCACCGTCGGTAACGAAACGTCCACTTCCGGCAGCCTTTGCCACAAGCTTTGTCTCACGTTTGCGGAGCTCCAACTTCCAGAGGTCCATTCCTGCCTCAAAGGTAGAGAGATAATAGAGCGACTCTCCGTCTTTGCTGATGATGGCATCACCCAAACGGCTGCTGTTTGGCGTCAGGCGCACCACTCGGTCTTGTATGCCTTCCAGTTCAACCTTAATGGCTTTTTCTTCTTTCTTCTCCGCTCCGTTTTCTTTCTTCTCCTCGCCGGATTCCTTCTCCTCCGCGTCTTTTCCCTTCTTCTCCGGCTTGGCTTTGTCATTCGAAGATTTCTTCACGTCTTTTTTTGCGTCTTTGGCTGGTGTCTCCTTGCTTTCAGACTTCTTCTCCAACTCTTTGCGAAGCTCATAGTCCTCCTTGCTAAGACGGTATTTGTCGTAGGCATCCTGATTGAGGAAGCAGAGGAAGACATCCTCCTCCGAGCCCCACGAGGCGTGGGCACGCATGCCGTATCGCTCGCTCTCAAAGAGGATTGCATTGCCGTCGAGCACAAAGCGCGGGCTTCCGCACATATAGCCGCTGCCCGTAAGATTCGTTATCTCCCCACCCTGCGCACTCACAAGGCCTATATCGTAGTAGGGGTCATGCCCGTTTGGAGTATATTCCAGCGTGAACCACTTTCCGTCGGGGCTCCAGGAGTAGTCGAACCCTCCGCCGAGACTGAACCAGGAAGAACCGTCTGTGACGATGCGCACCGACTTTGTTTCCACATTCATCACCATCAGTTGCGTACGGTCCTGAATGAAAGCCAACTCCTTGCCGTCGGGCGAGAACTTGGGAGAGGAGCGTTCTATCTGCGTGTCAGGAAGCAACGGCTCTTCGTCGGTAAGCGTGGCATTGGGAAAATTCGGATCCTCTTTTCGATGGATTTTTGCGGTATAGAGTTGCAGCAGACCGTCCCTCTCACTGGTGTAGACGAGCGAGCGGTTGTCGTGCCCGAAGCATACATCACGCTCGGCAGCAGCCGTGTGGGTGATTTGCTTCGTAGTGGCATACTCGACGGAAGTGACGTACACATCGCCTCGTGCCACGAAAGCTATCTGCTTACCGTCAGGACTGACAGACGCCGAAGTAGCACCCGAGGTCATAGTGAGTTTCTCGGGTTTGTTCTCCTCATCAAGCGTGAGGGTAACAGGCACCTTCACAGGCTCTGCGCCAGAAAGAAGGGTATATATTTCGCCGTTCCAAGTAAAGCACAGTGTCCCTGCGCCCTGACTGAGGAAGCGCACGGGATGTGTAGCGAAATGCGTTACTTGCGTCATCGCCTCAGGCTTCGAGAGGGGGAAACTCCACACGTTCAGAGTACCTCCTGCCGGTTCACTCAGGAGATATACCGTCTGCCCGTCGGCTGAGACGACAGGGTTCCTGTCTTCACCCGCACGCTGCGTCAGATTGGTGTGACGCCCCGACTTAATGTCGTAGCGCCAGATATCGCGGGTGATAGACGACGTGTGATGCTTGCGCCACTCGTCCTCCACACCTTTCTTATCTTGATAAAGGAAGTAGTCTCCTTTAGGGCCGAAACACACCATCTCGGCAGGGGTGGCGAGCACTTGTGTCGTGGTGCCTCCCTTCACAGGTACGGAGTAGAGCTCAGCGAGCGACGCCGAGGGGAACTGCGCACTTTCGGCGGGATCCTGGATGCAGGCACTGAAGAGCACGGAGGCTCCGTCAGCTGAGAACGACTGCGCTATCTCCGAAACGGAATTGTACGTCAAGCGCGTGGCTGTGCCTCCCGTTTGCGGCATAACGAAGATATCGAAATTGCCGTAGCGGTCGCTGCTGAAGGCGATTGACTTGCCGTCGGGGCTCCAGAGGGGGTTGCATTCGTAGCTGTCGAGCGACGTAAGCCTGTGGGCACTGCCTCCCCGGGTGGGCACAAGCCAGATGTCGCCCTTGTAGCAGAAGGCTATCTGCTGCCCGTCGGGGGAGATTTTCACATCACGCAGCCAGAGGGGAGTGACGGTGGCGGGCTCCTGCGCCCTGAGCGGGAAAAGGGAAGCGAGGAGCAAAACTGAGAATAACAGGTGGATTCTTTTCATATTGTTTGAGGGGGTTACATTTAGTTCTCTGTCTCTGAATTCAAAAAAGGTGGAATTTAACTTGCCGATTCATCATCGCTTATAACAACGGAACGGTTCAGGGAGCCGTCGTCGAGCAAGTCGGCAATCTTGCCGATATTGAGGCTGCGTGCCGAGGCATCGATGATATCCTTGTAGATGCCGCCCTTGCGGTACACCTCTTCAGTGTTTCCGCTTTGCTCAACGCGTCCGCTGCGGAGGGCGTACGTCATCTCGCTGTCGATAATCTGGCTGATGTTATGCGAAATAATGATGACGGTACGGTGGCGCTTGATGGCGTCGATGCTGTTCTTTATCTGCTCGGTGGCGATGGCGTCGAGGGAGGCTGTAGGCTCATCGAGGAAGATGATAGGGGGATTCTTGATGAACATTCGCGCTATTGCCACGCGTTGCTGCTGTCCTCCGCTGAGATTGGTAGCCTTAGTATCAAAGCCGTTGGGCAGGGCGATGACCTGATCGTAGAGGTAGGCTTTCTTTGCTGCCTCCACCACATCGTCATGTGTAGCGTGGGGGTTGCCGTAGCGGATGTTCTCCTCAATGCTTCCGTCGAATATATGATTCTTCTGCAATACCAGCCCGATGTGCTCGCGCAGATACTGCGTATCCCACTCGTGAAGGTCGACACCGTCGAGACGGATGCTCCCGCAATCTGGCTCGTAGAACTTGTCGAGCAGATTGACGATGGTGCTCTTTCCTGCTCCTGAGAGTCCGACAAACGCCGTTATCTTTCCCGGAGCTATCTGCATGTTGATGTCGTGCAGCGCTTTTGTGCCGTTGGGATAGGTGAAGTCGACGTGCTCCAACTCGAACTCTCCCCTCACCTCCTTCGGACGGTAGTTTCCTCCCTTCTCCACTTCAGCATTGTTGTTGAGAATGTCGAAGTATCCTTCTGCATAGATAAGGGCATCGTTCATGTCGTCGTAGATGCGGTGAAGCTGACGTATGGGAGCTGCCACGTTGTTGAAGAGCATGATGTGGTACATGATTTTACCTATCGTCATGCCTGGATAGCCGGAAAGCACCAGGTAGGCGGTGAGGATGATGATAAGAACGGTGCCTATCTGCTCTACAAACGACTTCAGACCGTCGTAGATAAACGACAGGCGACGTGTCGTCATCTGGTTCTCGGTCAAGGCATTCTGCAGGGCAAGCTGCTTGTCGCCCTCAATACGCTCGCGATTGAAGGATTTGATAACGGTGATGCTCTCGATGATGTTCATGATGCCGTGACTCTTTGCTTCGCGGTAGGTGCGCATGCCGCGTCTCCAGCCTTTGAGCTTCTTGGCTTGGCGGAAGGTAATCCAAAAGTAGATGGGCACGATGCACGTTGCCACAAGGCCTACATATACGTTTGCGGTATACATAAGGATGAGCGCGAGGATAGCGCTTGTGAACATCGGGAGTATATCGATGAAGAAATTCTTCACTGTATTCGAAAGACTCTCCACACCCCTGTCGATACGTGTCTGCAGTTTTCCGGGCTCGTTGTTGTCGGCAGCGAAGAACGCCACGCGGAACGTCAGCATCCTCTCGATGACAGCCTGAGCCATATCGCGCGACACAAGGATGCGCATTCGCTCTCCGTAGTAGCGCTGAGCAAAGGTAATCAACGCCGACAGCAGCTCCTTGCCCAGCAGGATGCCGCTGATGAGGGTAAGGATGCGGATGGCTTCACCCCACTGTCCCTCGCCGAGAGGGATAAGCGAGTTGATTTTGTCAACAGTCCAGTCGAGCACCACAGCATTCACCTGAGCCATCAGGGAGCCGATGAACGTCATGACAAGGGTGCCTACCACCAGCCATCTGTATGGCTTCACGAAGGGGGTGATGCCCTTGAACATATTTCCAATTGTCATAGGTTTGCCGTTTTAATAAAGTGTAAGTACTATAGTCTAGTTAGCGTAGTCGGAATCTTGGCGGCGTTTCCCCCTCTCTTTCCTCCATCGAAGTTTTCGTCTCCACATCGCAAGGAATGAGTTTCACGCTGCCGTTTAGTCCCGAAGGAACAGGAGCCCAGTTGCCGTAGCGTGTGTTCTTGTAGTTAAGGTCTGCCACGTTGATATCTTTGAATTTTCTCCATTTCACTTCGTCTCTGTCCATCTGCGCAATGCGATTTGCCGGCAGGTTGGTGACTTCAACGCGGAGGGTGTTTTCCCCGCTCCGAAGGTATTGCCCCACACGCAGCTGGAAAGGTACGCACCACGCAGTTCCTGCATACTCCTCATTGATATATACTCGCGCACTCTCACGCACATCCCCAAGGTCGAGTATCCATTCCTCGGCATCCATAGCGGGCATGTTGAAAGTGAGAGTATAGACTCCCGTTCCCATGTTGATAGCCAAGTCGGGGCATTCGTCTGCAAGCGTAGTCCATGAGCGAGGAGTGTCTATGTTGAAAACTCGCGAAACGGGAGGGAAGCTCTCCTCAAACGCAAGCTTCCATCCATTGTCGAGCGAGAGGCTAACGGCTTGTGGCTGCAGATACTGCCAGTCGGGAACATCTTTCTTCAGCGGCTCATCAAACGTCTGCAAGATAATGCTCTCGCCCGACTTCAACTGAATGAGCACTTTTGTGCTGTTCCTCATGGGTCGTCCTACTTTTCCCGTCATCGGGTCGAAGAAAAGGGCATCGGCACAGTCCACTCCCAGCGTGATGATAGCTTCCACGTCGTGGTCCTGAAGGTTACTGATGAAATAGTGGTGCCCCGTATCGTTGGAACGACGGATGGCCCTCAGCCCGCACCAAGGCAGGCGCATGCTTTCGTAGCGTGCACCACACTGCTCCAGCGTCTTCACATAGTCGGTGCCTACGAGTATGTCATCCTTCCTCAGCTGAGCCAATGTCTTCTCAAATGCCTTGTGACGCTTGTCGTAGTTGCCGTAGCCGGGCACGTCCTCGGGCAAACTGCCCATAAAGACCACCTTTGCCCCGTTTCGTGCCAGTTTCGCCAGCTGTGCCAGCGTCTCGGCAGGCATCAGGCGCGCTGCAGGGATGATAATGGCCTTGTACGCAGCCTTTCCGGGAGTGACGAGTTGCCCGTTCTTCACTTTCGTCTGCCGCAGGAAGGCATCGCTGATGTAGTCCACGTCGTAGCCTGCCTCGCAGATGGTATTCACAGCCTCAATGAAGCGGGGTGCCTTCTCCCTCATCTTGTGGATATCGAACATCAGGTAGCGCCCGGGCTGCTCGTGCCAGAAGTCATAGATAGGCAAGTAGACGAGGAAGTCGTTGTCGGGCTTCCCCATCTGAAGGAAGCTCTGGCAGCGGGTGATGTATTGGAAGAAGGCGGGAGCGTCGCGCCAAATGCTGTTAGTCGGCGACATATCCATCGAGGCGTAGAACTTCCATCCGGGCCAGGGGTCGTCCTTGGGGCTGTAGCAGGTTCCGTGGAAGAACATGTGGTTGACGCCCGTGATAAACATCAGGTCCATATCGGGCTTGCACTGCGACAGGCTGGTGCGGAAGTGCTCGGTGAGCCAGGTGAACGTCTCGCTGCTCACAAGGGGCTTTCCGCTGATATGGGCAGCGCTGGAGGCATACTTCAGCACTGTGAAGTCGGCGTCGTTCTTCTTGCGGATGCTGTCAACGCGCAGCCCCTTGATGCCGAAGGGGCTCAGCCCGAAGCCTTCGCACTCGGGGATATCGTAGGCGGCATAGGTGTCGATGAGGTTCGAGGGGCTGCCGTGAGCCTGCCCGCGCGTGACGGAGCCCATCTTGTGAGCCCACTCCGTCCATTGGCGTGCGAAGCGCTCGTTGAGCAGTTCGCCGAGTGTCTCGCGATAGTCGCACACGATGCGTCGCGCCGTCTCGGTGTCGCCCGAGAGGAACTCGTCCCAGTGCTCCTCAAGGCGATAGCCTCTTCTCTTCTGGAACTGCGCGAGGAAGTCGGGTGTCCAGTCGGCGCCGTACACCTCGTACGAGTCGTTGAAGAAATTGTGCGGAGCGGGCGTGCCTGTCTGCTTGAAAGCCTGGGCGATGTGCGCCAGGTAGCGGCGTACGGCATCGGCGTTGTAGTGGTCCACCACCCATCCCTCGCCTCCGGGGGCAGCGCGTTTCACCTTCTGGCGTGTCTTGCCCACTTCGAAGGTGACTTTCCCATTCTCGTCACGCCCGAAGAGGGCCTTGCCGGCAGCATCCGCGTCGCTCACCCAAGGGCCTCCGAAGGGCCAGCCTGTGCCCGTGCTCATATCTATCTGGATGCCCGTAGCGGCGCCCAGCTCGTAGCAGTAGCGCAGCATCTCCATCCACTGGGGCGAAAGGAAGTCGATGTCGTTCTCCTCGTTGCCCTGCACGCCGTAGATGGGCGTTATCTCCAGCTCGCCCAAGCCGGCTTCGGCATAGGTGCGGATGTTCCACTCGAGGTTCTCCTTGTCGACGGCGCTTCCCAGCCACCACCAGCGGGCTGCGGGGCGCGCAGCCTGCTCCACGGGGGGCCACAGGTCGTCTTGCTGGGCTGTTGTAGGAAGGGCGCCGAGAGTCGTCGCGCCAAGTATCAAGATAGGCAGTATGTTTTTCTTCATCTGATGTTTTTCGCTTTGGGTTTTCTGTTCTTTCACACGTCCGAAGCGGCGTCTCTGCCAGTCATGAAGAGAGCGCCACTTCCTCCGATGCAAAACTACACATTCTTCGCCAAAAAGCAAAACGTTTTTCCTCCTTTTTTATACAAACGCGCTTCCTCCTGCCGCATAGGGAAGGAGTGCGAACCGCCCCGCGCAAGCAACAGAACGACCACAAAAAACAAATTACCACAAATTATCGAGCCTTTGGGAGAACTTCTCCCAAGAAGGAATAATACTTCTCCCAAGAAAGAATAATGGTTCTCCCAAGAAGGAATAATCCGATTACCACAAAGAAAAACTGTTTTGGGAGAACTGTTACCAACCGTCGGGAGATATCTGTCGACAGGTTTTCAAGTCTTAGCCGATAATCAAGAGTGAACCCTCAGTTCCACCGTTCCGAAAGGGCTGTCCGAAAGGCTGACGACGGCTGTACGTCAGCCTTCGTCCTTCTCTTCTTTCTGTGCTGAAGCCTTATCCTTTGCGGCTCCGGCGAAAAGCTTGCTGCTGGGCACGAGGACATCGGGCAAAGGCATCTCGTAGACTTCCTTTCGCAGGTAATCGCCCAGCGCCTGCGCGTCGGCAAACTTCTCCTGCTCCTCCACGCTGATGATGGGTCCTATCGCCACACGATGCTGCCCCTTGTGCTTGTTGAGAATCTCGCGCGGCAGGCGTAGCAGACGCACTTTCCAGTCGAGCAGGCCCAGCTCATAGTAGAGGCGCGAGTTTCCGTCGAAGAAACGGATGGGAATCACAGGCACCTTAGCTTTGCGGATGACGCGCAGCAGGCTCTCCTGCCACTCTCTGTCGCGTATCTCTCGCTCGCGCAGATGGAGGTCAGAGACGGCTCCTGCGGGGAAAAAGCCTACGGGGTGCTGGTCCTTGAGTCGTCCAAGCACCTCTCGCACGCCTGTGATGGACTTTCCTGTCACGCCCTGACTGTCGGCATTCGCGGGGTTTACGGTGATGAATACCGAGCGCATAGCCTTGATGCGATTGAGGAACTCGTTCACCATCACCTTGAAGTCAGGCCTCTGACGCCCGATAAGATTGACAAGCATGATGCCGTCAAGAGCCCCGTAGGGATGGTTGCTGACGGTGATGAACGCCCCTTCGGGAAGAGCGGAGAGCCTCTCGGCATTGCCCACAAGGTAGTCGCAACCCATCGCGTGGAGCAAAGAAGTAGTGAAGCTGACTCCGTCGTCGTCGGCTGCTTTGTCGTACAGGCGGTTCAGCTTGTTCATTCCCAGCGCGCTCATCATAAACGCCACGATGCGGCGCCCAACCTTCGTGTTGAGCTTAGGAATCAACTGCAGCACCTCCTCGTAGCTGAGCAGCTCGCGCGTGGGGCGCCCGTCCTTACGTTTGAACACCCACTTCTCGGCAAGCAGATAGTTGACGATGCCCGAGATGCACAGCGCTGCAAGGTTACAGATGACCACATGCCAGCCAAACAACCGCTGGAAGAGCAGCAGGAACGACATCTTGATGAGGAATCCGAAGATGGAGGAGATGTTGTACTTGATGAAATGAACCCAGAAGACACGCTTGCAGGGAGACTTCACGCGATGGCTCCAAATCCAGAAATAGGAGGTGAGATAGTTGACAAACGTGGCAACCTCAAACGAGATGGTAGGCGAAATGATATTCTTGCCCACATAGCTTTCCTTGAATACAAGGTCTGCCAAAAGCCAGAGGACACCCGTATCGACTAACGTGCCGATATTGCGCGTCAGTACAAACTGAAGGAATTTTACGATGCCTTTCTTCTCACCCATCCGCTCTCACAAAGAATCAGACAGCCAAGTTAATGCGTCTCGTCGGTTTCGGGAACTTCTGGAAGGGGGTCCTGCTCGCCTATGCGCTTAGCATCGCGGAAGAACGAGAGAACATAGCAGAACCACAGGATGACGGATGCTGCCAAAGCAAAGAAGTCAAACCAGCCGAAGATATACGTTTCGTGCAGGATGGTGAACTCCCACGTGTGGGTGGAAATCTCGGGCACGTACATGAAAACGATGCAGACAAGGCATGCTAGAAGGCGGAACTCGGTAGGCCCGAGCCCCAGGTATGTCAGGCGGAACTCGTCCTTTACGATAGTGAGGATATTGGTGTAAACGGTGAGTGCCAGATAACCCGAGAGGGCAAAGAGGGCCGTTGGCAGGTTGATAAAGGGCGACAGGCCTGCTCCGACGAAGAAGAACAACTCGTTGATGACATCCACGCTATGGTCGAGGAAGAAGCCGTACACAGGGCGCTGCGTGTGACGCACACGTGCCACAGAGCCGTCGAGGCTGTCACCATACCAGTTGACAATCAGTCCTACCACAGCAAGCCAAAGCCAGTAGGGGCTGTAGTTGGAGAGAATGAAACCCAAGGCTGTGAGCACAGCGCCGATGACACCCACGCAAGTGAGCATATCGGAAGATATCTCGCGAGGCATCCGCTTGGCAATAGAAATCAAGAGTTTCTTCTCTGCAGCATTCAAGAGGGATGTTTGAATGCGTTTTGCTTTTTCACTTCCCATATTTTGTATATTTTTTATCTTATTCTTTTGTAAAGTTCGGCAAAGATAATGGTCTTTGCTCAAATAAAAAATTATTTTCCGCCAAAATCAGTTTCCAGCGGGCTTTTCAAGCCCATATATTGGCGTATCTACCCATGTTTGTTCAAAAACATCCGGGTCATCGGGGTGCGCGGGGTCGAAGGGAGCATAGTCTTCCCTGATGTGTTTGCCGAGGGGAAGCTGCAGTTGCTGAATGCCGGCAAGCACCATCTTTGCCACTTCGTAGGCTCCGTAGTCGTTAAAATGGGTGTTATCCTCCAGCGCTTTCTGCTGCCCCGGGAAGGTGCCCGCGGCATAGTGCACAAGGCTCCGTTTGCTCTTCTCCACACCTAATGCCTCGAAGAAGGTGCGTGTCATATCGTGCAACTCGATGACAGGAACCTCCTCGCGCTGGGCAACCCAACGCATTGCATCGGGATAGTCTCCGTGCGTCTCAAGGATGTGCCCTTTCTCATCGAAACTGCGACGCTGCGTGGGTGTGACAAAGACGATAGAGGCTCCCCGTTGGCGCACCTCATCGATAATCTGCTTCAGCCCTGTGGCAAAATGATAATACGCTCCCTTTCCGGGGCCTTTCTGCTTCTGATCGTTATGACCATATTCCACAAATACGACATCGCCCTCTTTCAGCAGATGAAGGAGCTTCTTGTAACGGGCCGAACGGATGAGGGTAGCCACTGACCAGCCCGAAGCAGCATAGTTGGCAATCGCTACTCCGTCGTCCATCCAACGGGTAACCATCTGCCCCCACGATGCCCAAGGCTCAAAGTCCTGATCGACAACCGTGCTGTTTCCGCAAAGCCAGGCCACAGGCACTTCATCGGCACGCTCGATGGTGAGATAGGCTACGGCAGGCGCCGAACCGCTAAACTCCAGCGTCAACTTGTCGTCCCAATCGACACCCAGGGTCCCTGCACGTATCTCCACAGGCGTGTCATCCTCATCCGACACCACACCGCTGTTGACACGAAGAGTGTAGGAACGTGTCTCGTATTTTCCCTTCTTCAGCGCTACGTTTTCGTCAAGCAAACGGCGCGCTTCAGCACGCAACGTAGTTGAACTGGCCTTCCGTGAAGAACCAAACGTGACGGTAAGCCGATAGACTCCGTCGGGAAGAGAGACGGAGAAGAACCCCTTTCCGTATTCCGTCAGGTCATAGCCGAAGCCGCTATCCTTATTGTATAACAGTTGGGGTGAGACTTTCACGAACCCTTCTTTTGCTTTCCGATTCCCGGTAAAATCAAATCGGAACGAGCTCTGCGCTGAGAGCATGACAGGAAGGGTTAGGAGAAGGGCAAAAAGGAAAAGATTACGTTTCATCTGAAGTAAGAAAAAGGGTTACTCATGATAAGAATGCATCGTGTACACTTTGAGCGACGATATCGTCACTGGGTGATTTCCCCAGAAACGGAATCCCTCGGATGACGATTCGCGAGGCCTGCGCTCAAGGCAATAGCTGAGTCCTCCATCGTCGATGAACACCTCCACTGTTGTCTTATCCAAGTACACTTCTGCCGACACCTGCCGAGAGGAATAGTCGCAAAGCGAATAGAAATGTCCGTTGACGATATTGGAATTCAAGTCACAGTCCAACAGGCACTGCCCACAGAGATCCATTCCGAGCGATGTGCATTGACTGTATTGGAAAGTAATGGAAACCCGCAAGGCATCGCTCCTGCTGTAGGAATCCAACAGGCGGGAAGCCTCTTCCAACGAGATGTCGCGGGCTTCTATCACCTTTGCTGTCTCTAATGAAGACAGCTCTTTCACAGGACGGGCAAACAGGCGCACACCGTTTCTCACTTTCCTCAGAGAGAGCTCCATTGGGATGCTCATCTGCCCCTTGAAAGGCATCTCGGGTTGCTCCACCCTGTCCCAACCGATTAAGATTCGTCGTCCGTCAGCAGCGGGAATACCGTTGTATGTCTGCGATGCATAGATGGCTCCGAAACAGAAACTCTGTTTCTCGCTGACAGGAACGAACGTATAGCCGTCGAAATGCCCCAGCATATAATTGCCCGAAGCACCCATCATGACCCACAGCTTCTCGGAAGGCTGGTTTTCCACGCTCAGCTCAAACAGCTCAGGGCACTCCCAGAATCCCGGCACATGGCTCTGATATTCCCATTCACGAAGGTTTGGGGAAGTATAGATGGAGTTGCCGTCTTTTTCGCAGAGTACCATCACCCAGTGACGCGAAGGAGCATACCAGAAAACCTTTGGGTCACGTGTGTCCCGTGTTCCCCATTTTTCCTTTGAGTCAACCACGGGATTTCCGTCGTACTTAGTCCACGAGCGACCCTTGTCGAGGCTCCATGCCATGCACTGGACTTCTCTGTCTGGTCCGTCGGCAGTGTAGAAAGCAACCAAGGCAGGATGGCCAGGCTTTCCATAGCCTGAAGTGTTGTCTTCGTCCACGACAGCGCTTCCCGAGTACATGGTACCTAACTCATCGGGGAAAAGAGCCTCTCCCACTTCACTCCAGTGGATAAGGTCGGTGCTCACGGCATGTCCCCAATGCATATTTCCCCACTCACGTTCGTAAGGGTTGTGTTGGAAAAAAAGATGATACTCTCCATCGTAGTACACCAACCCGTTCGGGTCGTTCATCCACCCGCAACGAGGAGTGAAGTGAAGCAACGGGCGGTTCTTCTCCTTATATAAATTGTCGTCGCCCACCGAATCACACTGTGTGATAAGGGCAAGGGCTGCCTCCGAACGGGCAAAGGAGAGGGTTACTTTCTTACCGCGGAAACTGCGCACATCGGCCCAAACCCAATATTCAGGATTTTCAGACAGCCTGATATCAAACGACCGGCTGGATGCTTTGGGTGCAGAGATAGTCATCCGCCCACGATTCTCTTTCTGCGAAACAGGCATGCGGAGATAGTCCTTCTGCACCTTGATGACACGTTCATAGGCCATGCTTGCCGAATGTCCTGCTAAAAGGCATGTCAGCAACAATGCATAGATTCGGGCTCTCCTGCTTTGCTTCACAGCAATTATCCTCCTTTTCATCAGTTCACGAGTTTAGGCTTCAACTCATCGGGAGAGCTCTTGGTGAACATGTTGACAGGTTCCGACCTCTTTGTAAACAGCTCACCCACAGCCTCAACGGGAACAGTATCCTGCGGGCGGAAGCGAGCAGACGACATATAATCGAAGATTGCCGTACGCATCTGGCGAGCCACGATACGCTTGTCAAGGTCAGAGTCGATATCCATCGTTGTCATCAGCAGGCGCCCGTTGAGTACCTTAGCCTCGAACAGCATTCCTATCTTGCGCGAGACGAACCACGTGTCGATGCTTTGAACGAGCGGCTGGAATCCCTTCGGGAAGTTGGTGAACTGCATCACCTGCGCACGGTTGAGGAGCTCCCACCACTGCAGGTTGCTGTAGTAGTCGGTGGGGAACTCATTGAACAGAGGATGGGCATCGTTCACAAAGATGCCGAGGGTATGCGGAG
Source organism: Bacteroidaceae bacterium (assembly GCA_017650105.1). Classification (GTDB taxonomy): domain Bacteria; phylum Bacteroidota; class Bacteroidia; order Bacteroidales; family Bacteroidaceae; genus UBA1189. The sequence goes on from JAGCFO010000017.1 coordinate 43,414, forward strand.
GACGCATCTTAAACCAGCTGGTATTCCAGAAGACGGGAAGGAACTGCTGCTGCACATCCCATCCATAGGCTATCTTCCCAGCTGCCGTGATAAGCACATCGCCTCCCTTGGAGAGGACATCGATGGCCTTGGCGTCCAGCGAATCCGTCACGTAGATATCGTTCTCGGCTATCTCGTGCCGGTTGGGATAGAACCACACGTCCCAGTCGTTGGCAAAGTCGGTGCCGTAGATGCGCACCTCAAGGCGTTTCTTGCGCGGGGCGTTCACCTCCTCGATGGGAAGCACGACATCCCCTATCTTACAACCCGCACCTATGGGGATTATATCTTTATGGAAGACGCCTACAAGGATGTCAGCCTCGTCGTCTGAACAGAGCGTTGCAAGAATGGTAGCATCCTCCAGTGGTGCTTCGCCGAAGTGCGATATCTCGATGGAAGCACGCAGTGTGTCGCCTGCCTCATACACGAAGCGTGGCATGCGTGCCAAGGGCACTGTCTCACAGCAGAAGCGACGCCAGGTCTTCGCATCGATATACTCTTTCTCTCCGAAGAACACATCCGTCACTCCCACAAGTGCCGTTCCCTGCCCGCTGTAGTCGTTGAGAGCCAGCAGTTGGAAACCAGCATAGCCTGGCGTGCGTAAAGTCTTTTCAATCTCGTACTTATAGCAGAGCGCCTGCAGATGTCCGCTTGCCATCGTGAACGAATGAGCCAGCGAGCCCATGTCGTTCTCCTCCAGGATGTCGCGGAAGACTTCAAAGTTGCGGGCTTTGTTCACACCCGTGTATTTGCGTATCTCGTCGAAGTTAGGGAACACGCACCACTGTCCTGTCTCGTGCGAGACGTAAGGCGTCCCAGCTGCCTGCACGATGAATTTGTTGTCGCGGAAGTCATCCATCGTAGCCGGCTGTTTCCTGTCCCATTCGAGCCCACGCGCTCCTGCCTTCACATGATACTGGCTCTTGGGCTGCCACTGCCATCCGCCGCCTACCGACGCACCGGTGTAGACGCGGCGCGGATCGTTCTCCTTCCAGTAGTCGACGAAACGGCTCACCCACTCTACCCACTTGCCGCGCGGCTCATTGCCTATTGCCATCATGCAGAACGAAGGATGGTTGCCGTAGGTCTTGATCATACGCTCGGCTTCAGCCCACAGGTAGTCGTCGATAGGCTCTCCGTTTCCTAACGATGAGCCGTGATTGGGCCAGGATGGTCCTTCGGGCTGCAGATAGAAGCCCACCTTGTCGGCAGCGGCAAAGGCAGCCTCGGGGGGACAGAAGGAGTGGAAGCGCATGTGGTTGAGCCCATATTTCTTGCAGATGTGGAACACGCGTTCCCACGATGCCTGATCCATCGGAGCATATCCCGTGAGGGGGAAGTCGCAGTTCTCGACGGTTCCCCTGAGCATAATCTGACGCCCGTTGACGTAGAAGTACCCATCGCCGTCTCCTATAGTAAACTCACGCATGCCGAACGTGGTGATATTCTTGTCGGCAACAAGGAGGTTGCCCAGGTAGTCCTCGCGCAGTTCGGTACGCAGATAGTACACATTCGGATGATACTCATCCCAGAGGAACGCACGCTCCCCGATGAGCATCGTGTCGGTAAACGTAGAGGTGCCCTTCGGGAAGGTGTGCACGCGCTGCTCGTCCACAAGCTGGGTGTCGCCGTTTTCTCCGTCGCAGCGTGCCACATAGTCGAGGGTGCCTTTCACCTTCTTCCCCATATTGTTGACAACCGTCGTGCGCACCACAGCAGTCAGGTCTTTCACGTTGGGGAACACCTGCACATTGTCGATCCAAATCTTCTCGGCAGCGCGCAGTTCTATCTTCCCCACTATTCCGTTCCAGTTGCCTTGCGTCTGGTCGGTGATGCTATGGCTGTCGGGCCCGGGGTTGATATCCTTCACGCGGTTGTCGACGCGTATGGCAATCGTGTTCTTTCCGCTTTTCACATATCCCGTCACATCAAACAGATGGGGTGTCGTGAGGCTGTTCTGCATGCCCACCTTCTTACCATTTATCCACACTGTCGACTCCCAGTGGGGGCGTTCCAGCAGAATGGTGAACCGCGACTCCTTCACATGCACTCCCTTGGGAAGAGAGAAAGTGCGCCTGTACCACGCAGGTCCCACGTAGTGCTTGTCGGGGGTGAGGAAGAACGTCAGCTTCATGTTGCCTTCCTGACGATACTTCTCATAGGCGGGATTATAGAAATAGGAGCTGTCGTAGAGCGAGCCCGTCCACTCCGTATTCACGCTGATGTCGTCGCCTTTCAGCATCTCGGGCATCGAGCCGGGCAGGAGCATCGTATCATCAAGATTGCGATTATACCACTTCTCCTTCTCTCCGACGTCGTTTCGGTCGATAGCAAACTGCCACGTTCCGCTCAGGTCAACGACCTGCGCTGAAAGGTGAGCGCCGAAAAGCGCACAAAGGATGCCCAGCACCCACGGGAAAAAGCTTCGTTTCATCTTCATAACTGGATAGATTTTTTTGTTTGGGGGTAAAATTACAAAAACAAATCCATTTCGCAACTCCCTTTGCAAAGTTTTTCTTATTTTTGCCACAAAATAACGTTTCACCCCTCTTCACATCACTCGTATGGCACGACAGAAAATCCTCTTTGCAGCAATTGTTCTCGCTGCGTCCCTGGCAGGCTGCAGCCCTTCCGCGAAGGGAGGCAGAGCTTCCTCACAGGAGGCCTACCTCTTCTCTTATTTCACAAGTCAAGACGGAGGCTTGCGCTTGGCGTGGAGCACCAACGGCATCACGTGGACCGACATCCCGAAAGCCGACGGCTCATCGTTCCTCACCCCCCTCATAGGGGAAGACAAGCTCATGCGCGACCCCAGCATCTGCCAAGGGCCCGACGGCACGTTCCACATGGTGTGGACATCGTCGTGGACCGACAGAATCATCGGCTATGCCTCATCGAAAGACCTCCTTACCTGGAGCGAGCAGAAAGCCATACCCGTGATGATGCACGAGCCCGAGGCACACAACTGCTGGGCACCGGAGCTGTTCTACGACGACAGCACCCGGCTCTTCTGGATTTTCTGGGCAACGACTATCCCCGGCAGGCACAGCGATGTAGCCGAGAGCGAGACGGAGAAAGGACTGAACCACCGCATCTATGCCGTGACGACAAAGGACTTCAACACCTTCTCCCCCACCTTCATGCTGTTCAATCCCGACTTCAGCAGCATCGATGCCGCTATCATCAAGAGCCCTATCGACGGCTCCCTCCTCTTCACCGTCAAGAACGAGAACCCCAATCCGCCCGAGAAGAACATACGCATCATCCGCTTCTCACACATGCCCCCCTCGGGGCAGGAGATGTCGCCCTCCAGCTGCGGCATGGGAGCCATCTCAGAGCCCATACACGGCAACTACTGGGCAGAAGGACCCTCTCCGCTCTTTGTGCACGACACCCTCTACGTCTATTACGATAGGTACAGAGACCATCGCTACGGAGCTTCGCGCAGCATCGACAACGGGAAGACGTGGGAAACGGTCGACAGCCTTGTGCACTTCCCACGCGGTACGAGGCACGGCACCGCCTTCACTGTTACGAAGGAGTTCATCTCCCGTCTCATCGAGCAGGCAGCAACGCCCCAAGAGTGACGATGAACCTTCCAGGCAACGCATTCACTTCCCCCTAAAACCCACTACCCATGCAAGAGATTATCGACTTTCTGCGTCAGCTGCGCGACAATAACAACCGCCCTTGGTTTCAAGCCCACAAAGAGGACTATCAGCGCTGCGCAAAGCATTTCGAGGACATCGCCCGGCAACTCATCTCGGGCATCGAGAGCTTCGACGACAGCGTGCGCGGGCTGCAGCCTAAGGACTGCACCTTCCGCATCTACCGCGACTTGCGCTTCTCGCCCGACAAGCGCCCCTACAAGACCCACATGGGCTGCTACGTCTGCCCGGGAGGGAAAAAGTCGGGCTACGTGGGATACTACTTCCACATCGGTGTGGGAGACGAGGGCGACAGCTATCCCGTGGGGCACATGATAGCCGTCGGCGACTACTGCTACGAGCCTAAGGTGCTGCAGACGCTGAGGGAAGATATCGTGAATGGTGACGGTGACTTCCACGACATCGTCACCCGGCAATGCTCGCCCCTCTTCTACCTCGACCAGACGGGTGCCCTCAAGCGCAATCCCGCAGGCTTCGCGCCCGATGCGCCCTGGGGCGAATACCTGAGGCTGAAGACGTTCTGCCTGTGCTACAACCCCGACGACGACTTCATCACAGCCCCCGATGCCGTAGAACGAATCATCGAGCTCTTCCGCTCAACGCTGCCCTTCACGCGATACATCAACCGAGCTATCAGCTTCACACGCTCCGAATTATAAAGTATCGAGCGCCACTGATTATCAGCACTTAAGCGAGCGAGACGAAAAAAAACGGAAAAAATTCGTCTCTCCCATGCAGTATTTTCACTTTTCCTGCATTTAGGAAGTAGGAATAAGGAATGATGAAGAAGGAAACGCGCAGAATGAAGAAGGAAGCGCGCGGGATGAAGAAGGAAGCGCGCGAGATGAAGAAAGAAAAAGTTTTTTTTCACTTCTCCCAAAGATTATCCTGAAAGCATCGTTCCGCCTTCCCCCGACGAACAAGAAACGAAAAAGACAACGACAATGAAAAAACACCTCTTCCTCTGCCTCACGGCAGTAACTCTACTGTTTACTTCGTGCGACATCGTCAACGAAGACAGAATCTACGACTACGTGACTGCGTCCATGATTGTGCATATCACGGATGCCGAGGGCACGAACCTTCTCGACACCACGCAGGCAGGAAACCTGTTCGAAAAAGGTATGGGCACGCTGAGCTACAGTTCTGCCTCGCTCGACAAGAGCCAGCCTATCCGCACTCTCTCGGAGTATCTGCAATCACCCGTCACTCGCATGAACATAGGTCCTTGGGTCGGTGCTGTCTTATGCAAAGACGACAAGGGAGAGCCGGTTCTCTTCATAGGCGAATTCAGCGAAGGAGCCGACGGGGAGCTCACTCTTGAGTTTGCCGACGGGAACAGCGTCTCCATCTCCTACTCCCATGTAGCCAATCTGATGCACCAGCTGCATACCAGATGCAGGATTACCGACAAGCCGAAGGAACTGAAAGTCTCCGTCGACTTCTCCACCAGCTACGGAGATTCATTCCTCCGCAGGCAATGGTAAAAAAAGTCAGCACCCTATTCCCCTTATACCACTTAGGCAAAGCATCTGCGCACCGTCCCTGGCCAAGCCGCTGTGAGCCACACGGTGCGCACAATCAGATGCACAAAGTATGCCACATACACCGCCTGGATGCCCAGCGTGCCGCAAAGCGCCACGTATGAGAGCACAAATCCTACGGCAGCACCTATCATAGCATCGCGTATCTGCCTGCCTGCCACAGCACCCACGAACACCCCGTCCCACATAAACGCCAGGCAGCTCACCAAGGGCATAGCTACCAGCCAGGGGAGGAAGGGGCGCGAGCCCTCGATGACACTCACATCCGACGTCATAAGCCTCACCATCCCCTCGCCCGACAACGCATACACAGCAGTGCACACAAGCCCCACGCCCAAAGTCCACGCAAACAGTATGCGCATGGCCCTCCGCAGGTTGCTCCTGTCCTGAGCACCGATGAAACGCCCCGTGAGCGCCTCTCCGGCATAGGCGAAACCGTCGATGAAATAGCTGAAGAGCATGAATATCTTCATCATGATGGCTCCCACGGCAAGGGGACCGTCGCCAAAGCGCGACGTCAACGAGGTGAATCCCACATACACCACCATGAAGCAGAGCGAGCGCACGAAGAGGTTCCCGTTCAGCACGAAGAGCCTCTTCAGCTGTTGCCACCGCAGCGAGGAGCGCAGGCTGAGATGCCGGAAGAGCTGCCTATACCTGCCCCACAGCAGGCCTACGGCTACCAACAGCCCTGTGTACTGAGCGATGAGCGTGCCGTAGGCTACTCCCAGCGCACCGAGAGGGGTGTGCACGGCAAGGAGCCAGCTGGCTGCCATATTCACACCGTTCACCACCAAGTCGCACACCATCGGAGCCACCGTGTTCTGCATCCCTATGAACCAGCCCTTGAAAGCCATCAGCGAGAGCGTTGCCGGTGCTGCCCAGATGCGCACGAAGAAGTACTTGCGGGCAAAGGCTGCCACCTCGGGCGAGCAGGGCACCAGCCCCAGCACAATGTTGACAAACAGCCATTGAATCATCCAGATGACAAGAGCCGCACCCAGGGCTATCGTCATGCTCTGCGCGAAGATTCGCACCGTTTCCTCCTTGTCGCCCCTGCCGAAAGCCTGCGCTGTCATCCCTCCCGTGCCGATGCGGAGGAAGCCGAAATTCCAGTAGAGCAGGTCGAAGAGCATCGTGCCGATAGCAATGCCGCCTATCGCCGAAGCGTCGGAGATGTGCCCCGCAATCGCCACATCCACGATGCCCACGATAGGCACAGTGATGTTTGCCAGTATGCTGGGAACGGCAAGCCGAAGCACTTCTTTGTTCATATTCATCATAGCACACACGAGAGTGTCCCCCTCCCCAGCGTCAGGGAGCAATGAGCGCTGCCAGTTCGGCAGGGGTGAGATGGTCGAAATAGTCCTGTATGGGCAGGGGCGACAGGCGCTGCATGATTTCTACCCTCCTGCAGGGACATCCCGCAAGCTGCAGTGCCAGTTCCTCTGTCGGCAGGTTGCCGATGAAGTCACCGCCGAAGGAGAGGCTCTCCACCGTTCCTTTCTCTATGGAGAGGTAGGCCTCGACGGTTCCGCAGGAGAAACGTCTCCGGCGCACGAGGTCGGCATGAGGGCTGCGCCCATACACCCACTCCCACGTGCGGAACTTGGCATCTGCTGTCTGGGCGACAGACTCAAGCTGCTCGTCGGAGAGCGCCAGGGGCTCGTCCTTGTAGTCATCCGAGAGGATGCGCTCCAGCTCCGTCTGCAACTCCTGCACGCTGCCTATGCCGGGCAGGTAGTCGCGCAGGTTAGCTACCCGCGCATGCACCGAAGGGATACCTCCCGCATGCCGAGCCCCTTCGGGCTGCGCAGAGAACTTGCTGCCCTCCACGCTGAGCACGCGGCTGAGCGTATCGATGTCCACATCATACATGAGCGTGCCGTGCACCATGATTCGGTCCTTCCACACACGCTTAGCGTAGCCGCTCACCTTGCATCCTTCCACGAGTATATCGTTGCGCCCGTTCTGCTCGGCAGGGACGCCCAGACTGCGGAGGGCATCGACGACGAACTGCATGTAGCGAGGATAGTCCACCTCGAGCTGCGACGTGCGCCCCACGATGGTGTAGTTGAGGTTCTGCAAGTCGTGATAGACGGCGCCGCCACCCGTCACCCTTCGCGCCAGCTGGATATCATGGGCACGCAGGTACTCAAGGTTGACTTCGGTATAGACATTCTGATTGAGCCCCACGATGACGGAAGGCGCGTTCTGCCACAGACAGAACACAGGCTCGTCGAGAGGCAGCTGCTCCAACATGAACTCGTCGAACGCCATGTTGAAGGCAGCATCGGTGGAGGTGTTACGAATATAGCGCATAGAAACGGGCGCGAAATAACGCATTTTCTGCAAGACTCCCAAATTTTCAGCCAAAAAACCGCGCTTTGGAAATAATCAAATCATCAAGTAATCAAATGATCAAGTAATCAAGTAATCAAATGATCAAATGCATTCGCGTAGCGCATCCGTGAAAATCCGTGTCATCCGTGTTCAAATTATTTCCAAGTGCTCGTCTTACATCTTACATCTTACATCATACTTCTTATATCTTACATCTGCGCACTTTCGGCACTCCTTTGGCGAGATAAACCTCGCGTCGTCGCAAGCACAGCCACATTCAGTGGCTGTTGCCATCTTACATCTTACATCTTCCATCGTTACAGCTTCATCACGCGTTTCAGCTCCAGGTTCTCATAGCCCTCGGGGCAATGGGTAGAGAGATAGACGGTGGGGTTCTTCTTGATGAACTCGCGCACCCTGTCGAGAGTCTGGCGCGCAGCCTCCTTGTCCTCGAAGACGATGCTCAGCTTGTTGGCTTTCAGGGCAGCATCGCAGTAGGTGACGTCACCGTGGAACATATAATAGAGTCCCTCGTTCTCTGCGATGACGATGCTGTTACCCTTGGTGTGCCCTTTCGCCTCCACGAACCATACGCCCTCAGCCACCTGCTGCGCATTGGGGAAGTTATGATAAGGCTTGCCATATTCGGCCCTCACGATGTTGTCGCCGTCAAGCTTCAGGGCGTCGGCATCCTCGGGCGAGATAAACACCTTGGCATTGGGAAACTCTCTGATGCAGTCGCTGTGATCGTTGTGCTTATGCGTTACGAGAATCTTCGTCACCTGCTCGGGCTTGTAGCCGAGGGCCTCAAACGAAGCCATATAGTCGTCGACACGCTCACCCATGTAAAGGGGTGCGCCCAGCTTCTTGGCAGGAGCCGACATCCCCGTCTTGAAACCGGTGTCAACCAGTATCACCTCGTCACCCGTGTCGATGAGGAAGTTCTGCAGGCTGCTGCGATAGATGATCTGCTCGTCAAACATGTCCCTACCCTCTTCACCGCCGAAGGCAAAAGCCTGGTGCATGAAGCCATGGTCGAACATTCGGATTGCTTTGATTTTCATTGTTGCCATAGATTTTTCAGATGGTTGATTCGATAAACTGTCGTAAGTCTTCCAGGTCTTGTTTGTCGGGGTGCCCCTTGTGTATCGGTCCCATCGAGCCGCGGCACGAGAACGAGCGCACGTCGGTGGTGATACCCTGCGCCTCGAGCAGCTCGCTCATCTGCGTCACGGGCGATTTGATGAGGGCGCACGAGCCGAAGCAGATGACGCGTCCCACCTTGTCGGGGGTGAGGGTGCGGATGAAGCGAACCATGTCGCTGCCGATCTTGCCGAGGAACACCCCCGAGCCGAGGAAGAGCACGTCGACGGGCTCGTCGATGGGCACCGCAGTGGTTTCTGCCTTCGCGCCTGTCACCTGGCTTACCACGTCAGCCATCTGAGCCGAGTGGCCGAACTTCGAGTAATAACGGATAGCAATTGTCATAGTTTGATGTCGGTTTTATAAAGTCATTTGTTCTATTTCTTCGCGATGTTCAAAGAGAGTACATCCCCCCGTATGCTCCCATCCGAGGGCACGGGCGGCACGTATCTTGCGGAAGAGGGGCGACTGCAGAGCCCCGCGCACACCCAGCTCCGTCACGTTGCTGTCGCTGAAGGGTGAGAAGGGACAGGGCTCGGCAGCACCGTCGGGGCCTATGTGGAAAAATCCGCGTCCCGAGGCCAGGCACCCGCCCAAAGCCTTCTCGTCGCCCGGGAAGGAGAGGAAGATGACATCGTCGTAGTCTGCGCGACGCTCCTCCAGCACCTTCTCCATGCGTGCCACATGCTCGTCGGTGAAGGCCAGATGCTCCGTGTCGGGCTCCGTGGGCACATATTCGATGAAGAACACTATCTTGCAGCCGTAGTTGCGCAGTTGCGCTATGAACTCGCGCGCTGTCACCTGCTCCATGTTCTCCGTGGTGACGGTGATGCTCGTGCCGAAGAAGAGATCCTCCCCCTTGAGCATCTCCATCGATTGCATAGCCCTGCGGAACACGCCCTGCCCGCGCCTCTCGTCGGTGCCTATCGCCGTGCCCTCGATGCTGATGACGGGCACCATGTTCAGATGCTTGCGCAGGAATTCGAGGTACGAGGGCCCGATGAGCGTGCCGTTGGTGAAGATGGGGAAAATCATATCCTTCACCTCTGTCACCTGCTCCAGTATGTCCCTGCGCATCATCGGCTCCCCGCCGGCCAGCAGCGCGAAGTTGATGCCCAGCGCGGCAGCCTCGGTGAAGATGTCGCGCCATTGGTGGGGAGTGAGCGACGTCTTTTCGTCGGCCTCCCCGTCGCGCGCGATGCCGTTCGAGCGCGCATAGCAGCCCTTGCAGTGCAGGTTGCAGATGGTTGAGATGCTGCTGATGAGGAAGGGGGGCACCTCCAGCCCCTCCGTCTCCCTCGCCTGCCGGCGCCTCTTCTCCGACTTGTCAAACAGCCGCTGCATCCTGTAGGCGAATTTCGCCTCACGCGGGTTAGAGAGCACGTTCCTGTAGGCCTTGGCCATGATGTTGCGGATGCTCCCGCTCATATATGCCGCTAAGTCCAGTGTAGATGTTTCCATTCATTACCCTTCGTTGATATGTTTTTTTTCATGCCCCGTCAGCGGGGGTGGCAGCGTTGAGTGTCGCGCGAGGCAGAGCTGTCTGCCTCGCGCGTAGCTTTCGACGGCTGCACTCTTCAAGTAGTTGTATGGCTTCTTTAGAACGTCACCGTCTCTTCCAGCTCCATCATCTTGAAAAAGTCGGCCTTGGCGTCTTTCAGATAGTACATCACGCCTCTCTCACCGTTCTCACCGACGGCTGGCTTCAGCACGGGCATCTTGTCAACCAATGCCTTGCCCACCTCGGGACGGTTGTCCTCCACCAGCTTGCACTCTATGCGGAGCGTCATCCCCTTGAAGGCACAAATCTCGGCCTTCTGGTTCTGGGCTATCTGACGTGTGGCATTGGTCTGGCCGAAGGCCATGATGTAGATCTTGTCCTCGTAGTAGAGCATGGCGCCGTAGGGGCGCACGCGGGGCTGGTCGCCTTCCACCGTTGCCAGATAAAACGTTCCTGCTTTCTCCAGGAAATCGAATACTTTCTTTGCTGCTTCCATATCCGTTGTTGTATTAGAGTTGTCTGATCAGCCAGTTCTGTGCACCTATGCACTCAATCATATCCACAGCACCCTGGCTCCAGTAGAGGTCCTCCTCCTCGTCGGCGAGGTAGCCCTTCATGATGTCATAGGTGGTGGGGTCGTTAATCAGCGTCTCGCAGCACTTGTAGAGCAGCTCCACGCCAGCCTTCTGAATGTCGAGGTCGGCCTTCACGTATGCCACGGGGTCGCAGCACAGCGCGCGGTCCTTGGCACCCTCAAACTTCACGTCACCGCCTAGGTCGATGATACGGTCGTAGAATTTCTCCACCCATCCCATCTCTTCGTTGAAATGGTCGATATACTTCTGTCCGAGCTTCGTGAATCCCTGCGACTTGAAAATTTGTCCTTGCAACTTGTGCACCAGAGCACCCTCCGTCAGTCCTGTGGCAAAGAACTGAAGAGCTTCGATAGATTTCTTTGAGTCCATAATTATTTTCTTGATTAAATGTTGGTTTATAAATATCGATACAAAGATACGGCCTTCTGCCCTCCTGCGCAAGGATGAAGCGACACTAAAATTGTCTGAAACGATACAACTCTACATTTTTTTATTATCTTTGCCGGCGCAAGCCTCCGGAGAGGAGCCCGCACTGCATCGCCCCTCTCTCTCCCGAGACTGCCCCACAACAGAAACAGACACACATACCGATATGTACAGTTTACGAGAAGCCTGGTTCAAGATGCACGGCGTGGAGCCCATACCCCAGTGGGACGGCAAGATGTATTGCAACAAGACGGATGCCACCGTCACCTTCCGCGCCAACGAGACCCACGGCTACATGGCAGCCTACACCTTCACGCTGGTCACCGACGGCTGGCTCACCATCGTCTACAACGGCCAGGAGCTCACTCTCCACCCCGACGACCTCTACATCTACTCCCCCGGGCTGCCCATCACCATCGTCACCGCCTCCGACGACTACCGCGGCATCTGCCTGCTGGCCGACGAACGTGTCACCCTCGACACCCCCTCCGCCTACGACCTCGTCCACATCGCCTACATCCCCATCGTCCAGCTCCACATGCCCAAGCTCACCCTCGCCCATGCCGACGCCCTCAGGCTGGAAGAGAAGATGAGCGAGATCACCGGCTACCTCCACTCGCACCACATGTACAAGGACGAGGTCCTGCGCATGCTCTATGCCATTTTCCTCCTCGACCTCCACGACGCACAGTCCAGAGCCATCCCCCACCGCACCGTGCCCCAGCGCGTCGAGGACCACTTCGTCAGCTTCATCCGCCTGCTGCCACAGCACTTTGCCGAGCATCACGACATCGCCTTCTATGCCGATGCCCTCCACATCTCCACCGTCTATCTCTCACGCATCGTCCGTCAGGTGGCAGGGCGCACCGTTGTCGACTACATCAACCAGATGCTGCTCATGGAAGCCACGTTCCTGCTGCGCACCACGCGTCTCAGCGTCGCCCAGATAGCAGACCGCCTCCACTTCGCGGACACCCCCTCGTTCATCAAGTTCTTCTCCCGCCTCAAGGGTACCACCCCCAAGAAATTCCGCGACGCCTAACGCCCACTACCTTCCTTCCCCATTCCTCTCTCACATTCCCTCTCCCCCCCCTCTCCCTGTCATCGCGAAGCACGCCGTGGAGGTTATTGCCCTCGGCATAAAAAAAGCACAGGCCACAGAAGAGCCCGCGCTTTAGAGATAATCAGGGAATCAGAGGTAAGAGGTAAGATGTAAGATGTAAGAGGTATGAGGTATGAGATTTCGACAACACTGTTTCGTTTGCGTGGCATTCGGCGTGACGCATGCTCGTTTTCAGCCGTCGCCGAGGCGAAGGATGTCTCCTGCCTGCAGGGTAGCGCCATGCTCGCATGAGCGATGCCGTGCGGGCGGGGGGAAAGAACGAAGTTCAAAACGGACAGGAGTCATGTCGCAGAGAGAAATTTTGTAAGATTTTTGAACGAGATTTTTGTAAGATTTCCGGCCTCGAAGAGGACGCCGTAAAATCAAAGATTTGAGCTATGCTCATCCTCAGACGCGACTCGGGATAATTCAAGCAAGCTTGATTCTCCGCTCACTGCTTCTTCGGTTCCGGCTCTCGAAAAGAGACGCCAAAAATTCCGTGATTTCTGTGAGTTCTGTGTGACATAAAGATCCGTAAAATCCGAGTCATCCGTGTTCAAAATCTCTTCCATCTTCCTTCTTACATCATCCATCTTCCATTTGAATATCTTCAAAAATCTGATAATCCATACGTCCTGTTCTTGTTCGCACCATAGGCTACTATCTTACCTTCTTTCAGCAATCGGTAGAGGTAGGCTTTGGTCTGGGTGGACTTAAGTCCGAGCAGCGCCGACAGTTCTGCCGTCTTGCACGGGCCTTTCTCCTTGAGATATGCCAGAATTATCGTCGGTTTATCGTCGGTCGCCATTGTTTTATCGTCGGTCGCCTGCCATCCATCAGGGGCGTTGATAAGCATGGAACGGTTTTTCAAGTCGTTATGCTCACCCATCAATAGATTACGGAAGAACTGTTCAATGTAGGTGAAGTCGAAATCAATGCCAAGGCGGGCGTTCTTGTAGTTAGCACGTACGAGAGCATTGCGGAAGTACCACGAATGATCTTTGAACATATCGTTGGCCACGGTATAGCCCATAGAGCGCAGGTATTGGATGGTAAAAACTGCCGTAGTCCTGGTGTTGCCTTCGCAGAAAGGGTGTATCTGCCACAGTCCGGAAACAAAGCGACAGATATGTCTGACCTTCTCTTCTTCGCTCAACCCCCTGTAACTGAAATCGCGCTCTTGCTTGATGTCATAGTCAATGGCCCGACTAAGGTCTTCCCAGTTCAGGTAACGGACGGATTCGCCCTTGAGCACCCATTCCTTCTTAGAGATATCAAATTGTCGCAACACTCCGGCGTGCTTGAACACACCTTCAAAGATACGACGATGAGTGGCAATGAACCCGTTGGTGTTGAAGGCGAACGTCTTGGTGGCGAGTATCTTCTTTATGTTGGCAGAGGCTTTGTCGCACTCGGCCGCCTCGTCATCCTCCGGCGTGCGCTTGGATTTGTTCTGATAATAAGTGTCAAGCAACTTGCGAACTTCATCAATGGAGATGTCGCCTTCGATGTTGCGCTGTGCAATGTCGAGCAGATACTGCGACGGCTTCAGCCCATCCACCTGCTGCAGCCCAATGGCGGTCTGCCATTCGGCCGCACTCTGCCGTGCCGATGGCTCCACTTGTCGGATATATTCGTCGAACTCTTCCTGTTTCATCGTTCCAGAAGCAAAGATAAGTGTTTTTAGGAAAATCTCAAAATGTTTGGTTGAAATTCTTTCTACCTTTTCTCGCCAAGGCATAACGAAAATGTTCATTTTCTGACGTTTTACCCTCCTTTGCCCCCCCTTCGTTGTACTGAAAACACAGCAGCGGCTGTGAGGTGGGTGCTCACAGCCGCTTGCTCATGTACTCGTCGATGGGCACTGCAGTTGTTTCTGCCTTAACATCCTATCGTCAACTAAGGATATCCGAAAAACCATTCAAAGATGGCCTTCTCAGATGTAAATACTGATTGAATACAATTATCTCTTTACCATACCTAATACATTGCACAGCGCCCAAATAGGATGACAGATTTTTTCCTCAGGGAAAAAAGGAATGAGATATATAATACGTGCCACTCGATAGATATAAGGATGCAACGTACTCTTGTTTTGTTTTTTAGCACGAAAGGCTTTCGCCTCTGCCCCATATTTTCCCATGTTTCCCACAGAAAAAATATCGTTCATGACAAATCGGATATCCCGTTCCTTGGCTTTATGTGCAAAAAGAGGAAAACTTTCCGTTTCTTGCTTCAGACATAAGCCCAGGAATCTCTTGGCAATAGCATAGAAAGTGCGCCATGCTCGTAGGGCATGTACTTTGCGCACATATTGGTACACCCTATCCCAATCAATCTTATCTTCACTTTTTTTCATCAGCAGCGCCCAATCGCAAAGCTGCCTCAACCCAACACCCTCATGGTAGAAATGTTCAAAAAAATGTATGAACAGATAAAAGGCATTGAAGGTATCGTTTGGAATAGCTATGGTCCTACCATCGCATTCAAAACGAGAAGGGTTCTCCTCTTGCAATTCCTTTATAGCTATTCGCTGGAAAGCACTGTTCAACCAAGGGCAACAGAAATGATGCGCTAACTTATGACACTCCACTGATGTTTCCTTAGCATTGTAGCAAAAATGTATTCTATTTTCATAGCTGATTTGATAACCCTCTTCTACAATACATTTCTTTATCTCCTCACTCCTGTCCAGTCCTATGTACACATCTATATCTCCACATTGCCGATGCAAGGGATTGGGGTAGAACGAAGCGCAGCCTTGGCCTTTAAGTAAGAGAAAGGGGAAACCGAACCTATCAAATAGCTCAGCCTGACGGACCACCTCAACGTTAACACGCCTATTCTGTTCTTCGATGTTCAACACTAAAGGCACCCAATTACCCAATATGCGAGAGTTCGATGTAAGAGTTGCGGGTAGACTGCTTATCCCATCAGCCACGATGCCCACTACCGTTTGCTTCTTTGCTATATGCAAAACGGTATCCCAGTCAAGGTTTCTACCTTCGTATTTTTCTTTATCGGGCTCAATGCCCCATAAGCCAGCACGCAATAGGGCAAAGAAAAAACGAATTGTTTCCTGATTTTGTTGGCCCATAGACGGAAAACTCCTATTCACTTGGAGAAGGTCACCTAGAACAGATTCTCATATTTTTATCTGAGGATTGCATTTTTTATACACTCCACTATATACCTCACGTCGTCGTCCGTCACGTACGGCCCGGCAGGCAGGCAGAAGCCCACCTTGAACAGCTCCTCCTCGATGTTGTTCGTATATACCGCCGCGTTGGCATACACTGGCTGCTTGTGCATCGGCTTCCACAGCGGGCGGCACTCCACCTTCCGCTCCAGCATGTACACGCGCAGGGCCTCCACGTTGTCGTTCGGCTGGCAGTCCGTCGTGGCACTCTCCACGGCATGTATCACGCCAGCGGCGCCTCCCACGGCCGTCTTCACCACCTCCTTGTATGCGTTCTCCTGCCCGGCGATGCGCACCTGCGGGTCTATGGTGGCAGCGCATAGCCAGAAGTTCGCATCATAGCGCCCGCCGGCAGGCTGCTTATGAATGTGCACGCCCGGCACATCCTTCAGCAAGTCCTCATACATCGCCTGCACATGCTTGTGATGGGCGATGTGAGCATCCAGCACCGTCATCTGCCCGCGTCCAATGCCCGCGCACACGTTGCTCATCCTATAGTTGAATCCGATGGCCGAGTGCTGATAGTAGGGATAGGCATCGCGCGCCTGAGTGGCATACCACATTATCTCGTTGGCCGCCTCCTTGCTGCGGCATATCAGTGCGCCGCCGCCTGAGGTGGTGATCATCTTGTTGCCGTTGAACGAGAGCACGCCGTACTCGCCGAAGGTGCCCAGCACCTGCCCGTCGAAGCGCGAGCCCATGCCCTCGGCAGCATCCTCAATCACGGGGATGCCATACTTCTTGCCAATGGCCATTATCTCGTCGATGCGGTAGGGCATGCCATACAGCGCCACGGGCACGATGGCCTTGGGGTACACGCCCGTCTTCGCCTTGCGGTCGACGATGGCCTCCTCCAGCAGCTGAGGGTCCATGTTCCACGTCTCTCCCTCCGAGCCCACAAACACCGGCTTGGCGCCCAGGTACGTGATGGGATGCGACGAGGCGCAGAACGTGAAGCTCTGCACCACCACCTCGTCACCGGCCTTCACGCCACAGGCAATCAGTGCCAGATGCACCGCTGCCGTGCCCGACGCCAGACAGACGACCGTCCTGTCAAGTGGCTCACATCCCACATCTTCCTTCAGACATCTCACATCGTTAACGAACTTCTCCAAGTCATCTTCAAAGGCGTTGACGTTCGGTCCCATCGGCACCACCCAGTTGGTGTCGAAAGCCTCCTTCACATACTTCTGTTCCATACCGTCCTCGCTCATGTGAGCCAGGCACAGGTAAATCATCTTACGTTCTGACATAAAAGGTATCATTATATTTTTGCAAAGATAGAGGTTTTCGGGCAGATTTCCAACAAAAGAAGTTTTTTTGTTGGTTTTCATTCTACCTTTTCTCGCCAAGGTATAACTGATACAAGTGTCGTCTGTCAGGAAGTAAGCCCCTCAAATTGAAAGAATTGCAACGGCGTAATTCTTGTTAAACAATAATTTGTTAAAGTTAAACTCTAACGCCGTAGAGTTTAACTCTAAGTTTTTATTATCAAACAAGAGCGAGCTACGAAGATCGAATGCCTACCCTTTGAATTTGTCAACGTAATCGTTCTTGTACACGATAAATACACTTCCACAATTACTCAGTTCCTCAACATTTATCTGATTACCTGATAATTCGATTTTCTTTATAAGTCTATTATTATCAAAAAAGTTGAGTTTTGTGTCAGATTTGTGACAGTTTTGTGTCAAATCTGTGTCAGATTTGTGACACTTCTATTATCGTATTTTATTAATACACAATATTATAAATTATTTTTAGGCAACAATAATGACGTTTTTTAAAGCGTGAACCTTTTTCGCGCGCGTAAGTAAAAGCAGCTTGGAGCTGCAAAATAAAAAAAACACCCATATCCAAAAGAGTCTGATGTTGTAATTAACTGGTGCAGGACTGACTGCCTGAGCAACTTACAGAAATGGCTATAACCTGTTTCAAACTTTATAATCAGGCTTTTTATCTTTACAACCTTTTTGAAAACCTTTTCGTTAAGCCAAAAGGGCAGAACGATGTTTGCATCAGTTATGCCTTAGCGAGAAAAGGCAGAAAGGATTTCAACGTTTTTTCATCCGTGTGCATCCGAGTCATCCGAGTTCAAAATCTCTTACTTCTTACATCTTACTTCTTACATCTGCCATCTGATCATCTCCAAAAGTCTGGCATACCTCCGAAGGCATCCGAAAAATCTTGGTCTGCAGTAAAAAATGTGAAAATATTGCAAAAAATCAGGGTTTATTAATTTTGTTTTATAGAAAATGCTTAACTTTGTAAGCCAAACTTAATAAAACAGCCATTTTTTATTAAATATAATTTATATGAGTATCAGTAAAGATGTCATCAAACAATGCCTGATCAGTAAGCAACGCGAGGTGGATGAGGCGGTGATCATAAACCGTCCCGTAGAATTCGAAGAGAACGGCAACTATGTGATAGTTGGCGTGAGGCATGCGGGTAAGTCGTACCTGCTGTATCAGCGTGTGCGTCAGCTGCAGGCTGCGGGAAAGGGATGGGACGAGATTCTGTTTGTGGACTTTGAGGATGAGCGTCTGGCGGAATTCCAGACGGAGGACTTCAACAGTCTGCTTGAGGCCCATTTGGAACTGTATGGCAAGAAGCCGGTGGTGTTTCTCGACGAGGTGCAGAATATTCCGCACTGGGATAAGTTTGTGCGGAGGCTGACTGATGCTAAATACAGGGTATATGTTACTGGCAGCAATGCGAAGATGCTGAGCAAGGAGGTAGCAACTACGTTGGGCGGACGGTTCTTTATCCATGATGCGTACCCATATTCGTTCAAAGAGTATCTGGCAGCGCAGCAGGTGGAACTGAGGGAGCATTGGGAATACGACACCATTCAGAGAAGCGAGGTGAAGCGACATCTGAACGAGTACTTCTATTACGGCGGTCTGCCAGAGATCCTGTCGTTCAAGAACAAGCGAGCTATGCTCTCGAGCTTGTACCAGAAAATCTACCTGGGTGACATCTGTGCACGAAACAACATTAAGAACGACAGGGTGCTGAACATCCTGATCAAGAAGATGGCTGACAGTGTGAAGCAACCTCTTTCGTATAACAGGCTGAAGAACGTGATAGTGGCAACGGGGTCGCCTATCAGTGTGCCAACTACGATAGACTATGTGGGATATGCAGCTGATAGCTGGCTGATACTGCCCGTGGAGAATGAAATTGGGAAGCTGAAGGAGAAGGAGACGCAGAAAAAATACTATTTCGTTGACAACGGGCTGCTGAACCTGTTCTTGATGAATTCGGAGACTTCGCTGCTCGAGAACATGGTGGCGGTTGAGCTGTGCAGGCGGTTTGGCAAAAAGAATGTGTATTTTCTGAACGCGGAGAAGGAGATCGACTTCGTTGTGCCTGACGAGAAGCTGGCCGTACAGGTGTCGTATAGCATCAAGGGAGAGAGCACTTACAATAGGGAGGTGCCACCACTGGCGAAGTATGCCAAGGCTCACGCTGACTGGCAGTGCCTGCTGATCACCTATGATGAGGAGGGCACGGAAGAAGGAATACCTGTAGTGCCTGTTTGGAAGTGGCTGATGGATGTGTGACTCTGTGTGAAATATGATTACTTGATTATTTCTTTGACCACGGATGACGCGGATTTACACGGATACGCTACGCGAATGCATTTGATGATTTGATCATTTGATTATTCGATTATCTGATGATTTCCAAAAAAAACCCTAAAAACCCTTCCCGAAAGCAGCGCGCTGACGCGCTCATCCTATGCTGCCGGCGCGCATGGGGCTGTAAGCAAGCTTCCGCCCCTTCGACGCCGAACAGCACAGGGCATCCTTCGGACGGCAATGCTTCCGGGAAGAAAAACCCCGCTTCGCTGGAAAACCCCATGCGGAAATGCAAGTCAGTAGGCAATGTGTTTTTTCGGTTTTTCTTTTATCGATTTTCGCGAGGCATGCAATGCCTTGTGTGGCGATGGAGATGAGCGTGGAAGCTTGCTTCCGACGGGCAGCACCAACGGCGCACAGAGAGCGAAGCTCAGAAATCGATGAAAGGGTTTTTGAGGTTTTTATTCATCCGTAAAATCCGAGTTATCCGTGGTCAAAAAACTTGATTATTTGATTACCTGATTACCTGATCATCCGATTATTTCTAAAAG
>JAGCFO010000018.1 GCA_017650105.1 Bacteroidaceae bacterium
CCTCGTAGCTGTTGTCGCCGGTTAAGTAAGCTGAAATAATCTCATTCTTTTTCTCCTTCGATGTCCTTTGATACATTTTTCTCATAAGTCTAACACATTTATAAAGTTTCTA
Source organism: Bacteroidaceae bacterium (assembly GCA_017650105.1). Classification (GTDB taxonomy): domain Bacteria; phylum Bacteroidota; class Bacteroidia; order Bacteroidales; family Bacteroidaceae; genus UBA1189. The sequence goes on from JAGCFO010000018.1 coordinate 113, forward strand.
ATTGTGTCAACCTATTTCAGTATAAGACACACGTCTTTTCCTGAAAAGTTAAGCTTTGCTCTTCCTCCGTCCCGACTCAGCATAACATGAGCAAGCTCTGTTCTGCCTTCGCTGCTCCTCCGTTTACACCTTTCCATCCATCTATTTATGCTAGGAGAAAAAATTTTTTTGGAGAAGGAATCGCACGATATGTAGAAAGAAAAATAAGATATGGAGAAGGGAAAAAGTTATTGAGCACACAATAAAGTTGAGCGATGAGAATAATCATGAAAAAAATTGATGTATCAAATGTCGAAAATGAATGAGTAATAAACGACCTTTTAACGTTGAGGCAGACAGCAAAAAGAAGCCTGTAAGAAAAATCGCCGCTGCATATATCCCTAAATCCATCACCGTCTTAACGTTATTTTCAACATTATACGAGAGAGGTGGGGGAAAAATAGTGTCAAATAGTAAATAATTGCCTTATTTTAAGGCTTTGGAGAGCGGAGATGGAGGAAGTTTCACAGAGTTTCTCCCTTAGCTGGGGAAGATTGAAGGCGACTGTCTTTCTCTTTCGGGTAGGACAATCTTCAGCGCCAGGCATTGAAGAGGACACCGAAAATCGAAAGGTTTGAAATCTTCTCTTCCTCGCTCAAAAATCGGCAAAAAAGGGGCAAAAAAGTGGGCGGAAGATTTGGTGATAACGGAAAAAAACAGTACCTTTACACCGAAGATGAATAGTCGGCCGACAGGCACCGAACCTCTTAAATGACAACCTTGATATGAAACTGAAAATCATCACTTTCCTGCTCGCTCTGACGGCAACGGCTACGTTTGCTCAGCAGAAGAGCCTGCACGAGCTGCAGCAGGAGTTCATCGACCACCGACTGGGGATGTTCATACACTTCAACATGCCCACCTTCTGCGATCAAGACTGGCCCGACCCCGACACGCCCGCCGAGCGCTTCAACCCCACGCGCCTCGACTGCCGACAGTGGGCGCACGCCGCCAAGAGCGCCGGGATGTCGTACGGATGCCTCACCACCAAGCACCATAGCGGATTCTGCATCTGGGACACCCACACCACCGACTACAACGTGATGAACAGCCCCCTCGGGCGCGACGTGGTGCGCGAGTATGCCGACGCCTTCCGCGCCGAAGGACTGGAGGTGTACCTCTACTACTCCATACTGGACACCCATCACCGCCTACGCCCTCACATGATAACACCGCAGCACATACAGATGATAAAGGACCAGCTGACGGAGCTGCTCACGGGCTACGGGCGCATAGGGGCTATCATCATCGACGGATGGGACGCTCCCTGGAGTCGCATATCGTATGACGAGGTGCCCTTCGAGGATATCTACCGCCTCATCAAGGCGCTGCAGCCCGACTGCCTTGTGATGGACCTGAACGCTGCCAAGTACCCACGCGAAGCACTCTTCTACACCGACATCAAGAGCTACGAGCAGGGCGCAGGACAGCGCATCAGCACGCAGCAGAACCGTCTGCCTGCCCTCGCCTGCCTGCCCCTCCAGAGCAGCTGGTTCTGGAAGACTTCGTTCCCCACCGACAAGCTGAAGAGCCCCGAGGAACTGGTGCGAAAGAATGTGGAGCCCTACGGCGAGGCTTTCTGCACCTTCATACTGAACGTGGCGCCCAACCGCGAGGGACTCATGGACGACAACGCCCTGGCGGCGTTGAAGGAGATAGGGCGCCTGTGGACGAAGCGGGGACACGTGGCGGACCTGCCAGAGGCCGACGCTCCCATCATCAGCAGCAACCTGGCTAAGAACCGCCCCGCGGAGGGCACGTGGAGCGACGACTACGCCATCTACGACTTTGCCAACGACGACGACTTCGGCACGTGCTGGAACGCGAACCGCGAGGTGACAATGCCCTGGTGGTGCGTGAGCCTGGAGCGCGAGAGGGCGTTCAACATGATTGTCGTCACCGACAGGAACGACGACCGCCTGCAGCGCTACCGTCTGGAGTACCTCGCCAGCGACGGGTGGCAGACGCTCTTCGAGGGGGCGTCGCCCTGCGCCGGACGGGTGAAGATCCACCGCTTCCCCACCGTGTGGGGCAGCCAGGTGCGCCTGACGGTGCTCGACTGCAAAGGCCCCGCGTCCATCGCAGAAGTGGGCGTGTACTGCGAGAGGGAGAAAAGGTAGAGTGATTCAAATAGTCAGGTAACCGACGAACGAAGCAAGAGCAGAGCCAAGTTTACTTGAGCTCTGCCTGGCAAGGAGGAGGAAAAGCCACGTAGTGGGTTAATCAGATAACCGACGAACGAAGAGTAACGCCAGATACCGACTCTCTGTGTGATTTATGTGCCATCTGTGTGAACCCTCAAATATCATTTTCTTTCAACCTGAATCTTTTTTATCCTTCTAACTGACTATGAGCATCATCATAAAGGGGGCAACGGAGAACAACCTCAAGAATATTTCGCTGAGCATACCTAAGTACCAGATTACCGTGTTCACGGGCGTGAGCGGCAGCGGGAAGTCGTCGCTGGTGATGGACACCATCGCCGCCAAGAGCCGCAGGGAGCTCAACGACACGTTCCCCACCTTCGTGCAGCAGTACCTGCCCAAGTACGGGCGTCCTCACGTGGAGGAGATAGCGGGACTGCCCATCGCTATCGTCATCGACCAGAAGAAGCCGGCGCAGAACAGCCGCTCCACAGTGGGCACCTACACCGACATCTACGCGCTGATGCGTCTGCTCTTCTCGCGCGTGGGAAAACCTTTCGTAGGCTACTCCGACACCTTCTCCTTCAACCACCCGCAGGGCAGCTGCCCCCGCTGCGCCGGACTGGGAGAGATACGCGAGCTCGACATTCACAAGCTGGTGGACTTCAACAAGAGCCTCAACGACGAGGACACCATACACTACATTGCCTTCGGCAAGGGGGGCTGGCGATGGATACGCTACGCCCACAGCGGACTCTTCGACCTCGACAAGAAGATACGCGACTACTCGCCCGAGGAGCTCGACCTGTTCCTCAACTCACCGCAGATAAAGCTGAAGAACCCTCCCCACAACTGGCCCAAGTCGGCAAAGTACGAGGGCATCATACCCCGCATGTACCGCAGCATCATCAACTCGGAAGAGGGGCTGCTGCACAGCGCTGTGCTCAACCCCATGCTGGTGATGGGCACCTGTCCCGACTGCGGGGGCACACGCCTTAACCCGCGCGCGCTGAGCTGTAAGATCGAGGGCAAGAGCATCGCCGACGTGTGCGCTATGCCCATCACGCGCCTGAGAGGATGGGTGGCATCCATCGGCGACCCGCTGGCCGCCGACATGAAGCGAGCCATCGGGCAGAGGCTCGACGCGCTGGAGGAGATAGGGCTGGGATACCTGAGCCTGGACCGCTCGATAGGCACCCTCTCGGGAGGCGAGGCGCAGCGCTGCAAGATAGCCAAGTACATCAACTCGGCGCTGAGCGACGTGCTCTACATACTGGACGAGCCGAGCGTGGGACTGCACGATCACGACATAGCGCTGATGAAGAACTCGGTGTGCAAGCTGCGCGATCACGGCAACACGGTGTTGCTGGTGGAGCACCACAAGGAGATGATAAAGATTGCCGACCACATCGTCGACATGGGTCCGGGAGCGGGCGCAGAGGGGGGTAACATCCTCTTCGAGGGCTCCTACGACGAGCTGCTGCACAGCGGTACGGCAACAGGACTGCTCATCGAGGAGAAGAGCAGTTTCAAGGAGACGACGCGTGAGCCCGCCGACTACTTCACGCTGGAGCACGCCACGCTGCATAATCTGAAGGATATCACCCTCCGCATACCTCTGGGGGTATTCGGAGTGGTGGCAGGCGTAGCAGGCTCGGGCAAGAGCTCGCTGATGGAGTGCTTCCGCAAGGCATACACGCAAGGAGAAGTGGTGTATATCAGCCAGAAGAACATCGGCGTGAGCCTGCGCTCGACACCAGCCACCTATATGGAGGTGGCGGGCGACATACGCAAACTGTTTGCACGCGCCAACAAGCAGAAGGAGGAGTACTTCACCTTCAACGGCAAGGGTGCCTGCCCCGTGTGCGGGGGCAAGGGGGTGATAGTGAGCGAAATGGCGTTCATGGACTCCATAGAGACGGTGTGCGAGGCGTGCGGAGGGCTGCGCTTCTCGCCCGAGGCGCTAACCTTCCGCTACAAAGAGAAGAACATCGCCGAGGTGATGGATATGTCGGTGGAGGTAGCTGCCGACTTCTTTGCCGGCACCGTCATCGAGCAGAAACTGAAACCCCTCCTCGACGTGGGGCTGGCATACCTGCACCTCAACCAGGCGCTCTCGACCCTCTCGGGAGGCGAGCTGCAGCGCCTGAAGATGGCGTCTTACCTGGGCGAGGAGGGGCGCATATTCATCATCGACGAGCCCACCGACGGACTGCACATCAAGGACGTGAGGCACATACTGGGACTCTTCGACCGGATGGTGAGCAGGGGCAACACGGTGTACCTCATCGAGCACAACACGGACGTGATACGTTCTGCCGACTACGTGATAGAGCTGGGACCCGGTGCCGGCGAGCAGGGAGGGAGCATTATCTTCACCGGCACTCCCGAGGAGATGCTCAGCTGCCCCGCATCGGTCACCGCCGACTACCTGCGATGAGAAGTCCGCGGACGGCAGCGTAGCGAAAAACATGCTGAACAACATATCTCCCGTGTATAGACGCAAAAAAATGCGAGAGGATGTGGAAAAAAACCGGAAACGTGTTTTGATAAACAATTTTCATCTTCTACCTTTGTGAGGCGTATGAGAAAACGCCCCCAACGGAAAGGGGGACGTGCCTGTGTAAAGAGTATATGTACAAGATTCAACATCATCCCATCCTTGAAATCCCCGAAGAGGATTCCATAGAGTTTATTTACGAAGGAAAGAAAATCAAAGGCCAACGAGGCAAGACCATAGCCGCTGCCCTCCATCAGGCAGGATTCCCCGTGCACAGCCACAGCATCGACGGACGAAACCGCACGCTGCAGTGCGGCATAGGCAAGTGCGGGGCGTGCGAGATGCTGGTGGACGGCGTGATACGGCGCATCTGCATCACCAACGTCGACGACGTGCACGAGGTGCAGGAGATACCGCAGGGCTTCGTCCCCAGCCTCAGCGAGCCCTCTTCCACCCCGCAGCGGGAAGTGAAGATATACAAGACGACCGTCTGCATCGTAGGCGCCGGGCCCGCAGGACTGGCCTGCCGCGAGCAACTCAACAAGCTGGGCATCCCCAACCTGGTGGTCGACAGCAACGCACGCATAGGCGGACAGTTCAACATGCAGACTCACCAGTTCTTCTTCTTCGAAAAGGAGCAGAAGTTCGGAGGCATGCGAGGATTCGACATCGCACGCACGCTGGCAGGCGACAACGAGGAGGGCATACTTCTCAACCACACCGTGTGGGACTTGCTGGAGGGGAGGCGCATAGCTGTGAAGAATATCGTCACCCAGGAGGTGAGCTACATCGACGCCGAGCAGTTGGTGGTAGCTACAGGTGCCGTACCCTTCATGCCCACGTTTGAGAACGACGACGTGCCGGGCGTCTACACCGCTGCCGTCTTCCAGAAGATGATGAACCAGGAACACACGCTGCTTGGCAAGCGCGTGCTGACGGTGGGCGCGGGCAACATAGGCTACCTCACATCTTATCAGGGCATGCAGGCAGGAGCTACCATCAAGGCTATCATCGAAGGTATGGACCACGAGGGAGGATTCCCCGTGCAGGCCAACCGCGTGCGCAGGCTCGGCATACCGATACTGACGTCGCACGTGCTGCTGAAAGCCATACCCAACGAGAGCCGCACGGGAATCACGGGCGCTGTGATAGCACAGTGCAAGAACTTCCAGCCCATAGCAGGCACCGAGACGGTGATCGACGACATCGACATCATCAACATCTGCACGGGACTCATCCCCGACAGCCAGATACTCACGAAGGGGAAGCAGGTGTTCGGCAGCGAGAGGACTTACGGCTGCGGCGATGCGGTGCGCATAGGCGAGGGCACCAGCGCCGTGCTGCGCGGCAAGCAGGCTGCCTACGAGATAGCGCAGAGCTTGGGCGTGAGATACGACTACGATGAGTATCTGAGCGTGTCGCGCGACTACATCGACTCGCAGCAGCGCCCCGTGCGCGTACTCAACGAACCCACGCTGCCCGACGAGGAGAGAATGAGCGGCAAGCCATTCGTGGTTGCCGACTGCCTGTATGGCTTCGCATGCAACCCCTGCACCTTCAGCTGCCCCTCGCAGGCCATCAGCAAGCCTACCACACACAGCGTGCCCGTCATCGACTACACGAAGTGCATAGGCTGCATGACGTGTGTGAGCCGATGCCCGGGACTCGCCATCTTCGGATACGACCTTAAGAAGGGAAACGTGTTCCTCCCTGTGGAATACAGCGTAGAGGAGAACGAAGCCGTATGGCTCGTCGACGACAACGGGAAGCCCGTGGGAGAAGGCGTGATAGAAAGGGTACTGAAAAAGGCAAACAAGACCGACACGGTGCGCGTGCACGCCACCGACATCAGCGGAAAGGAGCTGACACGGGTGCACGGCTTCCTAAGGAAATCGTCGCCCCTGAGCGACAAGCCGCACTCCTACCCCCTGAGCGAAGCTACCGACACCCTCTGCAAAGAGGAGGGACCGAAATATGTGTGTCATTGTGAAGACGTGACGCTGAAGGAGATACTTGATGCCATAGGCAACCGCAAGTTCATCTCCGTAGATGAGCTCAAGCACATCACCCGCATGGGAATGGGTCCCTGCCGCGGGAAGCGCTGCGTGCCTCGCGCCAGACAGATACTGCGCGCTCACGGCATAGAGCTGACAAGCGACTCGTTCCCGCGCGCTCCCCTCGCCTCGCCCGTAACGCTGGGCGACGTGTACACCGAGGGGCAGAAAGAGGTGTTCGTGCTGCCCGAAGGACACAGGAAAATCTCGTGCGAGGTGCTCGTAGCCGGAGGAGGCGCTGCCGGAAGCTCTGCCTTCCGCTACTTTGCCGAAGCTGGGAAGAAAACCATACTCGTGAACTACGACAGGGGCTCATCGTGGCGCTGCATAGCAGGAGGACGCCCCGCTTTCTCCAACCCTGCCATCACCGACATCGCCAACCACAACCTGGAGCTGTTCCGCGACATTCAGAAGCACTATAACATCAACTTCAAGATGACGCGATACGTCAACCTCGTGCACGACGACGCTACCTACCGTGCGCTGGATGCCTCGCGTGCGTGGTCCGATGCTTATATGATAGACAGGAAGGACTTCAAGAAGGTCATCTCGCCCTACTGGAACAACGACAGCGACGTCTATAGCGCTGCCCTCATCAGCAACAACTGCTGGCAGGCAACGCCCGGGCGCACCATCGACTACCTGCGAGGGGTAGCCGTAGAGCACGGAGGAGTGCTGATGGAGGACTGCGAGCTGCTGCACGTGGAGCGGATTGAGGGCAACAGGTTCAGGGCGCTGGTGCACGAACACGGCAAGCAATACGTAGAGATTACCTGCGAGCATTTTGTCAACTCAATGGGCTGGGCTTCGGAGAAGTTTACCGACATGCTCGGCATCGACACGCAGCTCTACCCCGTCAAGCACCAGGCATTCATTACCCGACGCCTGCCCAACATGGGCGCCAACGGCGACTCGCTGGATATGATTATTGACCGTAGGCACTACAAGGGCTTCTGCGCGGTGTATGGGCAGCAGTTCTTCAACACGGGGCAGATTATCGGCTGCGCATCACCCGACTGCGACTCTGCCGAAGCAAACAAAAACATCAAGTTCAACAGCCAGGAGTTCCTGCAGATTGTGAGCGAGGTGTTTGCCGACTGGATTCCGAGCCTGCGAGGCGTAGGGTTCCATGCTGTGTGGGCAGGGTATTACATCGAGCCGCGATACATCGTAGACCCCGATGCCGGCTTGCTCACAGGACTGCGCGGGCACGGGTTCATGCTCAGCCAGTATCTGGCAAAGATCTATGTCGACAAGTACCTCGGGCGCCCCGTTCCCGACTATATGAAGGACCTTGCCCTCACGGGAAACGGCTTAGCAGAAAACGCCTTCAAGTAAGCGCCTGCTGCCTCAGAGGCGACAAAGCGCTAGCAGATTGGCAGCCTCACAAGAGTCACAAAAGCGCAAAAGGAACCGCCTGAGGGCAGGAAGAAAACAAGAGTAGAAAAGCACAAGCGGGCAGAGAACTTCTGCCCGCTTGGCTTTTATGGCAACTGGCTCGGAGGGGGAGCCTCGCGTGTGGGACGACAATCCTACTGCCGCTTTTCGGATTCCGTCTCAACCGGTTCTCAGAGGGGCACGTCTGCCGTGTAGAGGTTTTCCTTCGGATGACGGCTTATCTGCTCATCCGTCTCGGGGAAATACTCAGCAATGAGAGCAAAGAGCTCAGGGTCGTACTCCTTCAAATCCTCGCGCGTGTTAACCCAGTTGTGCTTTCCATCAGGACGAGGTACCTCAGCATTCACGTTGAACCAGTTCTGCACGCCCTCAGCCCAATATTCGTAGATGTCGGTGCTGGCATACGTGTTAGCATATCGCCCTTCGGAGCGTGCCTTCCCAAGCAGGGCTGTCAGCCTGTCGTTGATGTCGGGATTGACCTGCAGGATGCCTATGAGATGGATGGCGTGCGAGAATTCGTGGATGAGGATATCCTCGGCGTGATACTTATCTATCTGATAGGCAAGGATATTCTCCTCGGCGCCCGAGGTAAGCGTGAGCTGCAAGTCGCCTCCCAGCCCGCGCGCACGCAGATTCCAGTTGAGCGTGGTGTCGTTCACAAGATCGGCATGCTCGGGAACGTCGGTGGTGCCCTCATATCGTGCCATAATGGCTACGCGGGCATCCACCCTGCGCATTGCCTCCAGTATCTCGGGCGAAAGCATGCACGTCATAGCGTAGAGAGTGCGATAGGCCTGCACGAGACAGGAGTCGGGCACTCGCCACGAGGAGATGATGGGAATTCCGTTGCAGTCGACGTATTTCTTGTAGAACTCGGGATAGCCTTCGGGGGGCGTCTGTATCTTGAATCCCTCGGGAAGGGGCTGCGGCTTTGCCTGCAAGGCTTGGAGCGTAGCAGCATCGGGCTCTCCCGTGTAGAGGTTCTGCTTGGGATGCTTGCTGATGTGCTCTTTCGTATCGGGGAAATAGCGAGAGATGAGTTTATAAAGCCCGGGGTCGTAGGCCTTGAGGTCTTCGCGCGTGTTAACCCAGTTGTGCTTGCCGTTGGCTACGGGCACCTCAGCGTTGACGTCAAACCAGTCCTGCACACCTTCGGCCCAGTACTCGATGAAGTTTTCCAAAGCATACGTATCCTTGTATTTCCCTTTCGCTATAGCATCGTTCATGAGAGCCTGCAGCTTTTCGTCAATCGTGGGGTCGACAAGCTTGATGCCTACCAGATGAATGGTGTGGGCAAACTCGTGTATGAGGATATCCTCGGCATGATAAGGGTCTATCTGATAGGCGAGTATGTTCTCCTCGGCGCATGTGGTGAGGGGCATCTCCATCGTTCCTTCCAGCCCACGCGCCCGAAGGTCCCAGTTGATGGAGGTGTCAGCCTTCAGGTAGGCATGCTCGGGGATGTCTGTCGTGCCCTCGTAGCGCGCCATCACGGCAACCCTCGTGTTGTGGGCTACCATCGAGTCGAGCACCTCGCGCGGAAGCATCGACGTCATCGCGTAAAGCGTCTTGTATGCCTGCACGAGGCATGAGTCGGGCACACGCCACGATGACATCAGATGGATGCCGTTGACGTTGACGTACTTTGAATAGAAATCGGGCCAGCCATACTCCTGGGGCACGCTCGTGATGTTGCACTCGGGAATCTCCAGCTTACCCGTCGAGGGCTTGCAAGCCATCATCACGACGAGCAGGCAGAGCAGGGGGAAAAAGAGTCGCTTCAGCATCGGTGTTTCGATTATAAAATGGTTCTTTGTCGAGAAAAAATTATTCCTTCTTCAAAAAAATTTTTCCCTTCTTCAGCGCGCGAGATTTGTTCTCCAAAAATTTTTTTTTGTTCTCCATATCCGCGCTTCTGTAAGAAGAGGAAAGAGGTACCTTCAGTTCTTCCTCGTGAGCGCTGCCTGTCAGTCGGTAACCGTCACGAGGAAGTCAATCTGCACGGCATCGCCCGACGAGGGCACCACAAGTGCTACCGAGAAGTGATAGTCGTCGGGAATGCAGAGCGAGGGGTGTTTGCCGAGAATGAACTCCCAGCCGTAGTAGCTGAGCTCGGCGTACACGGCGCTGTCGTTTCCGTATGTGGTGACCTTCCCCTGGGGATTATACCAGAAACCCACGCCCTTCGAGTCGTGCGCCGTAGTGTCGTACACCACAGTGCCGTCGGGCTCTACAGCTGCCAGCAGCAACGTGCCCTCTTCAACCTTATCGGGAATCTCATCGAGGCTGCAGCCGAGAGCCTCCCTCACGTCGGCATCGGAGAACACCGAGGGGCTCACAGTCGTTCCATCGTGGTGCATCCAATCCTGCGGGAAGGAAGCGCTCACCGTTGCCGAATGCTTCACATTCAGCGTGGTAGGCTTACCTTCAGGCTTCTCGGTATCAGGCTTTCCGTTGTTGTATTCGGGGTATTTGCCGATGACGACATCCAGATAGTCGAAACGGTTGGAGAGCCAGCGCTTCAGGCCGAAGACCTGCTCGGCAGGCGAATAGTTTCGGATGCCCCACAGCGAGCAGTCGGCACGCATAGCATCGGCAATCACTTCGTATGTAGCATCGATGTTTGCTAGCACGTAGTCGAGCATGCCTTCGCGAGTCTCCTCCCAGCGGGCTTTGAACATCTGCACAAACTCCTTTATCCCAAACAGGCGCGAGAAGAAGGGTGAGATGCCTGCGCCGTAAGCCCCCTGCCCCGTGTAGGGCTGAGAGCCCATCACCAGATAGGTGTCGTTCTCGAAATAGGTATGTCCCAAGCCCCAGTAGTCGTACATATCGCCCCAGTTGTAGCTGAATCCTCCGTCGCAGTCCCACACGGGGCCCATCGTCCATTTGCCTCCCAGCTTGCGGTTGATGTACACGCTGCGGCAACTGTTGCCGTTGTCGAGCTCCACGTTGCCGATAGCCTCCTCAACGATGAGATAGTCTATCATCGACTTCACGTCGAGAAGGGCGTTGATACGCTCCCAGTCTTCGTCGAGGATAGCCTCCTCGAGTTGCCCAAACTCCTCACGCACCCAGTTGACGGTAGCTTCGTCGGGATTGTCGGGCCACTTCACGGCACAGTCCATGTGGATGTTCTTCGAGTAGAAGTTGTTGGTTGCCCAAGGAGCATCTCCCGGTCCGTCGTTGATGTCGAGGGCAAGCAGGATGCCTCCACCCGACTCCACATCCACCCTATGTCCTCCGTGCTCCACTTGCTCGGTAACCATATAGAGCCCCAAATCTTTGCCGTTTAGCATGACTTCTGCGTAGCGCGAATGGTTGGTGTAAGGGATATCGAGCCAATGGGCCATTGAGAATCCCACGTTGTTCATCATGTGGGTGACGTCGCGGTAGTCGGCAAGCAGCACCCAGTCTCTGTTGCTGCTCATGCCCATAAACGGGCTCGTCTCGTCGAGCTTGATGCGGTAGGGCTTCTTCGGATACCACTCCCACGTGGAGTTGCCGCGCCCTCTGATGGATCCTCTCCCCTCATAGTCGTCAAAGACTCCCGCGCCGTCGACGCTGATGCTGCAGGGACGATAGTCTGCAGGATCTTTGGAATCGACTGCGGCTTTTCCGTCTGTCAGGATGTCAATCTGGGCAAGTCCATACATCAGGTAGCTATACTTCCCGGTGTCCAACGTATCTGGAACAGGCTCCGGGTCGGGATCTACGATGGGGTCGGGCTCCTTTTCGCAAGCGAGGAAGAAGAGAGCGGCAAGAGGGAGGAACAGGAGTTTTCTTTTCTGCATGTTAGTTTTTTACGTTCTACGGGTATCGTTGGTTGGCAACGATACCCGCAGGAAGAACATTGTTGTTTGTCAGAGGGAGCGTTTACTCCTTCATATAAGAATAACGGTAATCGGTAGGAGTGACAAGTGTCTCCTTGATGACGCGCGGGAGGACCCAACGGATGAGGTTGAACTCTCCGCCTGCCTTATCGTTGGTACCGCTGGCGCGGCTTCCTCCGAAGGGCTGCATTCCTACGACGGCTCCTGTCGGACGGTCGTTGATGTAGAAGTTTCCTGCCGTGTAGCACAAGGCATCGGCAATCTTCTGCACGGCAGCTCTGTCGCGCCCGAAGACGGAGCCCGTGAGCCCGTAGATAGAGGTAGTATCGAGGTAGTGGACCGTCTCCTCCACCTTGTCGTCATCGTAGGGATAGACGGTAAGAACGGGACCGAAGATTTCCTCTTCCATCGTCTTGAAGTGAGGATTCGTGGTTTCGATGACTGTAGGCTCCACAAAGTAGCCCTTGCTCTTGTCGCGCTTGCCTCCCATCACAATCTTGGCGTCGGCAGCCTCTTCGGCAAACTTCAGGTAGCTGTCGATGTTGTTCCACGAAGCTTCGTCGATGACGGCGTTGATGAAGTTCTTGCAGTCTTTCACGTCGCCCATCTTCACCTCTGCGGCAAACTGCTTCATCTTCTTCAGCACATCGGGCCACATGCTCTTAGGCACATACATGCGGCTTGCAGCCGAGCATTTCTGCCCCTGATACTCGTAGGCTCCCGTGAAGGCAGCCCATGCTATCTCGTCGGCAACGCTTGAGGGATGCACGAAGATGTAGTCCTTGCCTCCCGTCTCGCCCACAAGGCGCGGATAGCTCACGTAGTTGGCAATGTTGTTACCTACGCTCTTCCACAGCGTCTGGAACGTGCCCGTGCTGCCCGTGAAGTGGATGCCAGCCAGATCTTTGCTCTCGCAGCAGATTTTTCCGATGAGCGAGCCCTGCCCGGGAAGGAAGTTCACGACGCCTGCAGGCACGCCTGCCTCCTCGTAGAGCTTCATCAGGTAGTAGTTGCTCAGCGTAGCCGTCGACGATGGCTTCCAGATGGTGGTATTGCCCATCAGCACGGGAGTCATGTTGAGGTTGGAGGCGATAGAGGTGAAGTTAAACGGCGTTACGGCAAGCACAAACCCCTCCAGAGGACGATACTCGGTGGTATTGATGACTCCGGCACCCAGTTTAGGCTGGATGGAGTAGAGTTTCGAAGCGTAGTGTACGTTGTAGCGGAAGAAATCGATGGTTTCGCAAGCGCTGTCGATTTCGGCCTGATAGATGTTCTTGCTTTGTCCGAGCATCGTGGCAGCATTCATTATCGGGCGATACTTTGTTGCCAGCAGCTCGGCACATTTCATGATGATGGCAGCGCGCACCGTCCAGTCGGTGTTAGCCCACTGCTCGTGAGCAGCCATAGCTGCGTCGATAGCCATACGGATTTCCTTCTCGCCTGCCTTGTGATAGCGGGCAAGCACGTGTTTGTGGTCGTGGGGGCATACAACCTCCGCTACATTTCCCGTACGAATCTCCTTTCCTCCGATAATGAGGGGGATGTCGACGATAGTGTTGCTCTGACGCTCCAGCTCGGCATCGAGGGCGATGCGTTCAGGACTTCCTTTCAGATAACTCTTCACCGGTTCGTTGGCAGGACACGGGAACTGTACAATTGCATTTTTCATTTCGATATTATTATTTGATTGGTTGTTAAAGATTTTGTCTCGCTATTGGTGCAAAGATAAGGCAAAGCGACGGACTTTGCAAATTTATTCACAAATAAGTTCCACGTCAGCCTCTCTGCCCGATTCTCACTGCTTTATGAGGTATTCGGCAATCTGCACGGCATTCAGCGCAGCGCCTTTCTTGATTTGGTCGCCCACAATCCAGAATGTGAGCCCGTTATCGTTGGCAAGATCTTTGCGCACACGTCCCACATACACGGGGTCTTTGCCCGCAAGGAACAGCGGCATCGGATACTGCGTGGGTTCGGCACCCTTCACGGGTTTGTCGCCCGGATTGTCGAGCAGCACCAGCCCGTCGCCCTTAGCAAAAGCGGCGCGGGCCTCCTCAACGCTCACGGGGCGCTCCGTTTCCACCCAGATGCTCTCGCTGTGACTGCGGAGGGCGGGCACTCGCACACACATAGCGCTCACTCTGACGTCGGAGTGCATGATTTTGCGCGTCTCGTTGAACATTTTCATCTCCTCCTTGGTGTATCCGTTGTCGGTAAACACGTCAATCTGAGGTATCACGTTGAATGCCAGCTGATAGGCAAACTTCTCCACCGTTACGGGCTCGTCAGCCAACACTTCCTTGTACTGCTCGTAAAGCTCCTTCATAGCTTGAGCACCCGCGCCGCTGGCTGCCTGATAGGTAGCCACATGCACGCGCTTGATGTGGCTGAGCTGCTCAATGGCCTTGAGTGCCACAACCATCTGGATGGTGGTGCAGTTTGGGTTGGCGATGATGCCCCTGGGGCGCGTGAGCGCGTCGGAAGCATTCACTTCGGGCACCACAAGGGGCACATCCTCGTCCATACGGAAGGCGCTTGAGTTGTCAATCATGATGGCTCCGTGCTTGGTTATCGTCTCTGCAAACTCCTTCGACGTGCCTGCGCCGGCAGAGGTGAAAGCGATATCCACTCCGCGGAAGTCATCGTTGTGCTGCAACAGCTTCACTTCTATGTCCTTCCCGCGGAAATTATATGTACGCCCTGCGCTGCGGCTTGAGCCGAAAAGCAGGAGATTGTCGATAGGGAAATTACGTTCGGCAAGCACTCTCAGGAACTCTTGCCCCACTGCGCCGCTGGCGCCGACGATAGCTACATTCATTTTCGAAAAAGTTTTATATGATTTCGGGCACAAAAATACAACTTTTTTTGAATATCGGCAGATTATTTCCTAACTTTGCAGCAGCAAGAAAAAAAATGATTCAACTCTCCGACATAACCAAAAGCTTCGGCAGCCTGAAAGTGCTCAAGGGCATCGACCTCTCCATCGCCGACCACGAGGTGATAAGCATCGTGGGCCCCAGCGGCGCAGGAAAGACCACGCTCCTGCAGATTATCGGCACCCTCGACAGCCCCGACACGGGGCACGTCGTCTTTGACGGCACCGATGTCTTCTCGCTCAACGAGCGCCAGCTCTCCTCGTTCCGCAACAGCCACATCGGCTTCGTGTTCCAGTTCCACCAGCTGCTGCCCGAGTTTACGGCTGTGGAAAACGTGATGATGCCGGCACTCATTGCCGGAAAGAGCGCGCGCGACGCGAAGGCCGACGCAATGCAGATTCTCGACTACCTGCGGCTCACCGAACGTGCAGGACACAAGCCAGGAGAGCTGTCGGGAGGTGAAAAACAGCGCGTTGCCGTAGCACGAGCTCTCATCAACCATCCGTCTGTCATCCTTGCCGACGAGCCCTCAGGAAGCCTCGACACACAGCACAAGGAGGAGCTGCATCAGCTCTTCTTCGACCTGCGCGACAAGTTTGGGCAGACGTTCATCATCGTCACGCACGACGAGGGGCTTGCCTCGCTCACCGACCGAACCATCCGGCTGGTTGACGGGCGTGTTGTGGGCAACGAGTGACGCCCTCTCTCCCCGTTTCGCGGTGCAACGCTTAGCAGTTTTTCCCTTCTCCAGCGCGCGATATGCTTTCTTCTCCGCGCAGGATTCCTTCTTCATATCGCGATATGTGTTCTCCAGCGCGCAATATTCCTTCTCCAAAAAGAATTATTCCTTCTTGGGAGAACCATTATTCCTTCTTGGGAGAACTTCTCCCAAAGGCTCGATAATCTTTCTCCCAAAGGCTCGATAATTTCTGGTAAAGAAGGTTTCATCCGCCTTTCTTTGCCAAACGGAGGAGATGAAGAGGGATTGGCGCACATAGGAAAAAGCGCCTTCGGGAGAGGAGAAGGTGTGTCGGCGCATTTCTCTGCCGTACAAAAAAACGGGCTAAATTCTTGCATTTCTGCGCGAAGTGAACTATCTTTGCATTTGTCCATACCGAACGAACGACTATGAATAGCAGAATTCCATTCCTCCGCAGGCTGCTGAACCTTTTCGACTTCAGCGAGGAGCTGGACTTTGAGAGCGCCGTAGGAAACATCCGACGCAACGTCCCCTTTCACGGCACCAACATCTTCATCCTCGCCTGCGCCATCATCATCGCCTCACTCGGCCTGAACCTCAACTCCACAGCCGTCATCATCGGCGCGATGCTCGTGTCGCCCCTCATGGGGCCCATCCTCGGATTCGGACTCGGGCTCGGCATCAACGACACGCGGCTCGTTGCCTCGTCGCTCAAGCACTACGGGGTGATGGTGGGCATCAGCATCTTCGTGTCGACCGTCTACTTCTTCATCTCGCCCCTCAACCTCACCCATCAGACGGAGCTTCTCGCGCGCACCAATCCTACTATCTACGACGTGCTGATAGCCCTCTTCGGCGGAGCGGCAGGCATGTTCGAGCATGCGCGCAAGGAGAAGGGCACCGTCATCTCGGGCGTCGCTATCGCCACAGCCCTCATGCCGCCTCTGTGCACAGTCGGCTACGGCATCGCGCACCTCAACCTGCACTTCGTGACTGGGGCCCTCTATCTGTTCCTCATCAACAGCATCTTCATCGCCATATCTACGTTCCTTGTTGTCAAGTATCTGCGCTTCCCCTCAGTCAGCGGTGCCGACGAACGCCGCATCCTGCGCAGCAGAAGGCTCGTCTACGTGATACTCACCGTCATCATCGTGCCAAGCATCTTCTCTGCCTACAACATCGTGAAGCAGACCAACTTTGAGCGAAACGTCGAGACGCTGGTGGAAAAGAACAAGATTCTGGGGCGAAGCTACATCTTTAATTCGCAGACCGATGCCTCCACGAAGCCTTCCTCCGTGCGGCTCTACGTTGCGGGCGAGAAACTCTCCGACGATGAGCGCGAGCGCATCTATTCCGACGCCGAGAGCCTGGGCTTCCTGCGCAGCCAAATCCTCATCCACGAAGACGCGGCAGTGAAGGAGGGCAACGGATTGGATGCCGAGCTGATGAAGGGCATCTTCGAACATAACACGGAGACAATCAACCAGCTGAACCAGACTGTCGTCCGACTCGACAGCACCGTCAACGCCTACCGCGCACAGGAGCTCCCCTACGCGCAGCTCACCGAGGAAATCAAGGCTCAGTACGAAGACATCGAGAAGATTGTGCTCACGCGAGGCGGAAGCATCGACAACAGCACGGGAGAAAGAAGCGACGCCATTATAGCCGTCATCTACACCTCACTCCCCTTCCCCGACGACACCAGACTTCGGCTCGAGCAATGGCTCCGAGTGCGCCTCGCTGCCGATGACGTCACAGTCATCGTCAGAAAGCCCGAGACACCCTCCACCGGAAATCCTTAGCTCAATCTGCCGAATAATAAAAGTAACGGCTCAAAGCACCCACCTGGCCGTCCATCACCTTGCCCAGCATGCTCGCTATCTGCGCAGCGCTCTCCTGGCTCGCTTCCAGGCCGTACTGCTGAGCAAGCATGTCGTTCATCACAGGAATCAGCTTCTCAAGGCTCGTGCGCTTCTCCAGG
>JAGCFO010000019.1 GCA_017650105.1 Bacteroidaceae bacterium
CCGAAGGTGCGTTTGAGCCAGATGCTCATGAAGCGGTCATAGACAATGTAGCCCCCAGGCGTGCGATAAACGATTTCCTTGTCGAGCAGGCCGCGCAGCGCTGATTGCACGATGCTGGGCGAGAGTAGGTTATGCTGGCGGATGAACTTGCCGCCCATAGGCTCGGCGACGATGCCCTCACTGGCGATGGCTTTCAATAGGTTAAACTGGTTGGACGACAGGAACTGCGCCAGGCTCTCGTATTGCGGCGATTTGCTCTCGACGAGGCGCACGGTCTCACTGTTCACCTCATTCATGGTTTTAACGTGCTGGCAGTTCTCATAGAGCCTGTTCAGCACGTTTTGGATATACCAGGTGTGGCCGTCAAAGCGGTCATAGAGCTTGATAAACGTGTCATGGTCAAGGCTGCCGCGCTTTTTCTCAAAGAAGCCGTTAGCGAACTGGTAATAGACCTCCTTGTCGAGGGGCTTGAGGTCCATCATCTCGGTGCTTTGGAAGAAGGGGCGCTTGGGTGACCCGAACATCTCGGCCATGAGGTGGAACTTGCTGCCCGCGAAAATGAAATGCACACCACCAGCAAACTGTATGTGGGAGCGCAGCAGGGCCTCGGTGCCATCTTCGGGGTAGTTGGCGATCTGCTGGAACTCGTCGATAGCGATATAGATTTCGCGACGGCTCTTGGCGAGCCACTCAAAAATCTGCTGGATGGTGAGTTGGGCATGCGACGGCTCGACGGTGATGGCCATCTTGGGCATGCCGGTCAAGGGGTCGGTGGTGAACACCGGTCGCAGGCTTCCCACCAGGTTAGCTGCCTTTTGAAGAAAGGTCTTCTCCCGCTTGGCAAAGCCGTTAAAGACGGCAGAACCGAACATTTCGGTGAAATCGCGCAGGTTCTTGGTGGCGAAAATGTCGATATAAAGGCAAACAGCATTCTTGTTCTGCTTCTCAATCTGATGAAAAAGGTGCTTGATGATGCCTGTTTTGCCTATTCTTCGCGGGGCAACAAGGGTGATGTTGCGGCCATTTTCGAAGTGGTTAAGCATCTGCTCGGTTTCGAGTTGACGGTCGCAAAAGTATTCCGGCCCGATATATCCCTGACTTACAAAGGGGTTTTTGAGTTTCGTCTTCTTGTCCTTGGCCATATCTTGATTATGAAAAAAGCATTATTAAAATTTGATAATGCAAAGGACGTAATTATTTTTTGATTACGCAAGAAAAATAATCGATTTTTTCTAAAAGAAGCGCGTCAGCCCATTATTTTATAGTCGGCTAATTAAGCTAATTAACAATATATTTTCGCATAATTCGTCTAATTCGCGGACAAGAAAAAACGAACGCGGATGCCAATTCCCCCTCTAAGATTAGAGGGGGAGCCTGAAAGGCGGGGGCGTTGATGCTACAAGATGATTTCTCAACGGTGTCTAGTCCTAAAATATGTTGACGAAAAATTAAACTTTTTTTAGAATGATACGTCAACAAGGAAAGCGATTTTCGGACGATGAGAAGCGAATGATTGTCCAAGAGTACTTAAACATCGGTGGGCGGTGCAAGCAACGCATCATGGACAAGTACGGTGTTCGAGGTCATTGCACATTGCTCAAATGGATTAGAAAGTATTCTGATGGAAAGCAAATCATCCCGGAGACACCAGAAGAAGCTTATGAGCGTCTGATGAAAGAAGAGAAACGTCAAAGAGTGAAAAAGGCCGAGCCCAAACCAGCGGTAGTCCGTCCTACAGAGGCTGAGATTGCCAAGGACCAGGAGATCAATCGCCTGCGCACCGAGTTGGAGCGTGAGCGAACGATGACGCTTGCGCTGAACCGTATGATCGACATTGCGGAACGCACATACGAGGTACCTATAAGAAAAAAATCTGGAGCCAAACAATAGAGAGCTTGCGCACAGATTTCCCTTGGTTGAGGGTGGATTATCTGTGTGAATTGTTTGGCTATAGCACACAAGCTTATTACCAAAGCCTTAACCGCAAACACCTGTCGTCCGTCCAGGAGGACATGGTGCTGGAGACAGTTAAGGAAATCCGCGCAATGATGCCTCGCATCGGTGTGCGCAAGCTGCAGTACATGTTGGCAAAGAATTACGGTCTTGAGATTGGCAGGGACAGGCTATTTGACATCCTTCGGATGGCAGGAATGCTGGCTAAGCCTCGCAGGAACAGAACCCGGACAACATTCTCGAAGCATCATTTCCACATTTATCCGAACGCCATTATTGATGTCGTGCCAAGCCGTCCAAACGAGATATGGGTAAGTGATATCACCTATATACTGATGGGAGATAAATTCTATTACCTATACTTGATCACCGATGCTTACTCAAAGAAAATTGTTGGCTGGAAGTTTTCCGACACTCTGTTCACGATCAATGCGGTCGAAGCACTGAAGATGGCGATTAGGCAGTGTGAAAGCACGAGAGGGCTCATCCATCACAGCGATAGAGGCACACAGTACTGTGCGAGTAAATACATAGCGCTGCTTAAGAAACACGGAATCATGCCAAGCATGACAGAGAATGGAGACCCGCGCCAGAATGCCATAGCTGAACGTGTTAACGGCATTTTGAAGAAAGAGTTCATTGAGTTGGCGGATCTGACAGAGGACAATGCAGAGGCAAAGCTGAAAGACATTATCAACATCTATAACTCGAAGCGGCCTCATCTCAGTCTGGGCTATTTTACACCTGAAGAAGCCCACCATATGAACGGCGAGCTAATCAGAGTGTGGAAACCATATTATTACAAAAGCAATGATATGTCACAGAAAAATAATACCTTTGCCGATGCAAACAACAGGGACGACGACCATTTGGACCGTAGTCCACCTTAAAATGGGTGGGGCATCGAGCCCCACACCATTTTATGCAAACAACAAGGACTCGGAGCCAATTACCCGTAATCCTCATTATTGAGTTAACTAATTATTAACACTTCCCAAGTCAACTTTTTTTAGGACGATACACGGTACTGTCATACTCCTCCGCCCTAACGGGCACCTCCCCTATCTTAGGGGAGGAGTTGAGTATCAGCACTTCACGTTGATTATTCTAAATTTGCTTAATTTTGATAAACTTGGCGGCGCTTCAGCCATTGAAGTAAACTTCATGGCCTTCTACTTGCACAAGTTTTCCCGTGCGCAGCACGGTCAAAAGTAATTAGATAAATTCGCGAAATTCGCGGACAAGAAAAAACGAACGCGGATGCCAATTCCCCCTCTAAGATTAGAGGGGGAGCCTGAAAGGCGGGGGGCGTTGATGCTAAAAGATGATTTCTCAACGGTACTGTCATGCTCCTC
>JAGCFO010000020.1 GCA_017650105.1 Bacteroidaceae bacterium
CCTGGAGAAGCGCACGAGCCTTGAGAAGCTGATTCCTGTGATGAACGACATGCTTGCTCAGCAGTACGGCCTGGAAGCGAGCCAGGAGAGCGCTGCGCAGATAGCGAGCATGCTGGGCAAGGTGATGGACGGCCAGGTGGGAGCTTTGAGCCGTTACGGCTACAAGTTCGACGAGATGCAGGAGCAGATCCTGAAGTTCGGTGACGAGGAGAGCCGTGCCGCGGTGCTTGCCGAGGTTGTGGAGAGTGCCGTGGGGGGCATGAACGCTGCTCTTGCTGAGACGGACAGCGGTCGCCAGCAGCAGCTTGCGAACGCCATCGGTGACGTGAAGGAGAAGGCCGGAGCCCTGGCGCAGACGCTGATGCCGGTGGTGACGGTTGGTGCGGAGATCACGACGTTGGCCTTGGGCGTGATAAAGTGTGTGACGGCAGTTAAAGCCATGTCTGCTGCGTTCCACCTGGCGTCTGTGAAGAGTGCCCTCCTGACTGTTCACACGCGTGTTCAGACCGCTGCCCAGCATCTGCTGGGAGCGTCGGGTCATGTGGCGGCTGCCGGCACGACGGCGCTGACGGTTGCGACGACGGCGCTGTATGCGGCGCTGACGATGGGCCTGAGCGTGGTTATCACGGCTGTGGTGGCGCTGTTTTCCCGTCTGGGCAGCAAGGCCGAGGAGGCGTCGGAGAGTGTAGACCTGCTTCAGGAGAGCACGGATGCGTTCACGCATGCCCTGTCGTCGACTAAGGCGGAGCTGGACCTTGAGACCGTGAGCCTGCGCAGCCTCATCCAGGCGCACGGTGACGAGCGGAAGAAAGTGGAGGAGCTGAACAGCAAGTATGGTGAGGCACTGGGCTATCATAAGACGGCCGCGGAATGGTATGACGTGCTGATGACGAAGAGCAAGGCGTACTGTCTGCAGCTGGGCTATGAGTCCCAGGCGAAGGTTCTTGCGAGCCAGATAGCGCAGAAGGAGCTGGAGAAGGAGTCGCTGGAGGAGCAGGCACGTTGGGCCCGTCAGCCATACCTGGACGGAAAGGGGAAAGGTCACGTGAACTGGGAGCAGCTGGAGGGCGGCAAGAAGGCCTATGACGCGCTGTTGCAGCGCATCGTGACGCTTGACGGTGAGCTGAAGGGTCTGGGTGCCCGTTACGACGCCTGCACGTCGCACATGCTTGCTGCCCGTGCCGAGGTGGAGCGTGAGACGCGCAGCATGGAGCTGAGCGGCAAGGAGGTGGACGTGTATGCGATGACGTACGACGAGCTTGGCCGTGCCCTTGAGGATACGAAGAGCCAGCTGAGCGGTCTGGCTCCTGGCGAGGAGGCTGAGATAGCGCGTCTGAAGGCACAGAAGGACCTGCTGTCGGCCCGCCGTGCGGAGCTGGGCAAGCTGCTTGGCTTGGAGAAAGCCAACGCTAAACCTGGCGATGGGATTAATGGGTCTGATGGGCTTGATGGGCTTAATGAGGGTGCCGCGGAAACATGGGCAGAGCTGAGCGCCGCCATCGGTGGGTACGAAAAGCGCCTGAAGGAGGTTCGTCCTGAGGAGTCGGAGACGATGCGTCAGCTGAGCGCCACCATCCAGCTTCTGAAGGCTAAGCAGGCGGCCATTGAGGATCAGTGGCACGCTGCGGAGCGTCCGTCGGAGCTGACGACGCTGGAGGCTATCGATGCCGAGCTGCGTTACCAGCAGCAGCTACGCCGCCGTGTGGGCAAGGAAGCCCTTGCGGGTGTGGACGCTGAGATTGCGGCGTTGGAGGAGCAGCGTAGGCTGCTGGAGGCGAGTGCGCATGTCGCTTTGCCGAAGGAGCAGATAAAGAGCTACGCCGAGCTTGATGCGGAGATCTCGTGGTATGAGAGCGCCTTGGAGCATGCCACTGCGACGGAGCGTGCCGGTATCCATGAGCAGCTGACGTCGCTGCGGCGTCTTCGCGCGGAGTGGGACGGCATGCTGGAGACGCTTGACAAGCCCGCCGGCATTGATGAGCTGGACACTCTGGATGCGCTGGAGCGTGCCATCGGCTACTACAGCACGCAGCAGAAGAAGGCGAGTGCCGCTGAGATTGCCGATATCCAGCGTACCCTCGACGCTCTGGAGGCCAAGCGTGCGTCGCTGGAGCGTCTGCAGCAGCTACCCGGCCTGGCGCGTGAGGCGGAAGCCCTCGGGCAGCTGAGCGGCAAGGCTCTGACCATGGAGCTGGAGCTGACGGGTGTGGAAGGCATCAAGAGCAAGGTGCGCGACCTGCAGAAGATGCTTGCCGACACGAAGAACCCGTTGGGTGCGCAGGAACGGAAGGAGGTTGAAGCGCTGATAGCCACCTGGAAGGAGTATGAGCGCGTACTGAAGAAGAGCCAGCTGGGTGTTCACGCCGTGTGGGACGGCGTGAAGGGCATCGGTGACAGCATAGACCGTATCACATCGTCGCTGAAGGAGAACGGCAGCGCCTGGGAGAAGGTGTCGGGAGTGATAGACGGTGTGCTTGGGCTGTATGACAGTCTGTCGTCGGTGATCAAGATAGTAGAGCTTCTGACTGCGGCGAGCACGAGCCATGCTGCCGTTAAGACTGCGGAGGCGGGTGCGGAGGCGGAGGAAGCCAGTGTGGCTGCTGCGAGCAGTGCTGCTGCCGTGGCGGAGAGTGCCGCGACGACGGCAGCCGTGTCTGCGGAAACCGGTGCGTGGAGTGCTCTGGCCGCCGCGAAGACGTTTGCCGCGCATGCCGACATCCCGTTTGCCGGCACGCCGATTGCCGTTGGCTACGTGTCGACGCAGCAGCTGGCGATAGCTGCTGCTGGTGTTCCCAAGTTCGCGCTGGGCGGTGTGGCCTACGGTCCGACGCTGGGTATCTTCGGCGAGTATGCGGGTGCGCGTAGCAACCCTGAGGTGGTGGCTCCGCTGGACCGTCTGCAGAGCCTGCTGGGCATGGGCGTGGGCACGACGGGCGGCAAGGTGCGTTTCCGCATCGAGGGCCGCGACCTGGTGGGTGTGCTGGAGAAGGAAAATAAGCTGCTGAAGAGGGGGTAGGCGGATGATCAGATGATCAGATGATCAGATAATCAGATAATCAGATAATCGGGTAATCGGATAATCAAATAATCGGATAATCAAATAATCGGGTAATCAAATAATCGGGTAATCGGGAAAAGATGGAACTGATACACAGGGGAGTGTTCTACTCCAGGGAGGACGTGAAATGGGAGGTCCGTATCCTGCGTCGTGAGGCGTCAGGAGGCGGTGGCGGAACGGTGGGTGAGCTGTCGTTTCCGGGCGACGAGCCTCTGGTGATAGAGTGGCCGAGTTCCAGGAAGGAGAAGGCGGTGTGCGGGAGCACGGCTACGCTGAAGCTGCTGAGTCCCGGGGACCGGACGTATGTGAGCCTGTGGAGCGAAGAGGTGGGTGCCGTGCGCCTGGATGTGCTGAAGGACGACGTGCTGTACTGGAGCGGAGTGCTCGATGCTGAGTTCTACGAGGAGCCGTACAGTACGCCTGACGGTTACGAAGTTTGCCTGACGTTCTCGGACTTCGGTCTTCTGGGTCGTGTGCCCTATGCTCTGACAGGTATGAAGACGGTGAGGGAGGTGCTGGATTACTCGTTACTGGAGGTGGTTGGTCTGAACGTGAGCGGTGTGGACGAGCGTTTCATCAGTACGGAGGTTGGCGGTGTTCGCCTTAGCCTGTCGGCCCTACGTGTGTGCAGCGACAACTTCTACGATGAGGACGGTGAGGCGATGACGCTACATGACGTTCTGGAAGGAGTTCTTCAGCCACTTGCTCTCCGCCTTATCCAGCGTGGCGGCACGCTGTGGGTGTATGACCTGAACGGCCTGTATGGGGGCGGCAGTGTGGAGAAGGTGGAATGGATGAGCGATGACCAGCGTCTGTCGGTAGACTCGGTGTACAACAATGCGAGGGTGACGTGGAGCCCGTATGTAGCTGGCGGCAACCTGGCGGTGGGTGACTGCTACGACGGTATCACGGACGCGAGCGAGACTGCCCTGAACCAGGTGATCGGCCGTGTGGTGGAGACAGGGGTGACGATATGGTCGTACCACCACAGCGGCAACCTGAAGGACTGGGTAGACGCGACGGACTGCGGCTTCACGCTGTGGACGAAGCCGTCGGGCTTAGGTGCTGATCTTGTGGCGAGCGATGCGAGGTTTTTCCGTATCGTTCAGCAGGAGGACGGTGAGCGTTGCGAGGGCATCGCCCTTCGCTGGCCGGGTGTTGACGGCTTCAGGGAGGGTAACATCGTGAGCGGGAGCTACGGTATGAACGTGATGATGCACGGTTGCGGCTGGGCTGCGGGGTGGCTTGGCAGCGGTGTGGGCGGTGTGTTATGGCGTAGTGCTGCCGTGTGGCTTCCCCCTGCAGGTGCGTATGGCGGTGAGCTGTGGCTTCGTGTGGTTCTGAACCTGCTGATGGACTGCCGTTTCAACCCGTTTGAGAGCGCGTCGAAGCTGATGAAAGGCTATGATCAGGCGGACTGGGAGAAGAAGTGGAATGCTCGTGGCAACTTTGTGTACATCCCCGTGACGCTGAAGTGGCAGCCAGACGGCAGCGACAGGACGTGGTGCTGGACGAACCAGAGCGTGGTGGGGAGGAGCGTGTCGGACAGTCCTGTCCAGACTATGGGCGAGACGCTTGGCGAGTGGGTGCTGTATGATGAGGAGTCGGACTCCTCTCCGAGCGTGTACGGCTACCTGTGCTGGTACAACAGCGAGGACAGGAAGGAGAAATGCGGTGTGCTTGGTTGGAAGAAGAACCGTCCCTGCATCAACGCTCACACGGGTCGTCTGACGTCGATGCTGAGCGGTGCTGCCGACGGCCAGTATGTTCCCTATCCGACGATGGGTGGCGCAGGTGGCCGGGTGTGGCTGGAGGTTCGCAGCCGTGGCTGGATGCTGTGTGACGGTGGTGATGACCTGAGCACGTCGAAGGTGGTGGACACGTATGAACTATGGAAAGGGTCGGGGAATAATTACAAGACATGGTGGTGCCTGATGCAGCTTCCGGAGCTAGAGGTGCATCATGCCGGTGGCTGGGACACATCTGTGAACACGGACGACGTGGAGTACTCGGGTGTGCTGAACGCATCGGCGAAAGAAGACCTGGAGATAGATACGGTGTGCGGCAGTGTGGCTGGTGGCCGTGCTTGTGCCCGCGGCTGCTACTATGTGCGCCGGTCGGGTGTGCTGGAGCAGCTGGAGGTGGTGACGCGCGGTGGCCGTAGCGGCCAGCTGGAAGAGCTGCTGCTGGGCACGCTGTACAGCCAGTATGGTGAGCGCCGCACGAAGCTTAGGGGTACGGCTCAGCTTCCGCCGGCTGTGCTGTGCCAGTGGCGCGAGGCGATGCAGGGTGACAAGCGCTTTGTGATGACGGGCGTGACGGAGAACGTGCAGGACGACACGTGTGAGCTGGAGGTGACTGAGTACCGTCCGGATGAGTATGACAGGGAAGGGTAATCAGATGATCAGATGATCAGATAATCAGATGATCGGGTAATCAGATGATCGTGTAATCGGGTAATTGTGGAAGGACTATGAATGAGAAGAAATTCAGGATGAAGGTTGTGAGCCGTGCGTGCAAGGCCCGTAGCGTGCGTGTGAGGGAGTCGGGCTCGTCGGTCGGTCGCACGACAGTGGTGATGGCGGGTGATGGAGGAAGGCAGACAGCCGGAAGCCGTGAGCCGGGTGAGGGTGTCGGGGTGCCGATACTGCAGGGCACGGGAGGCAGCCGTGTGGGTGTGATGAGCCAGGCGGCGGTGACGGAGGCTCTGCGTGCCCTTTCGGAGCTTGTGAGTGACACCAAGGAGATACGCCTGGGGCGCTACGGTGACGGTGCGACGGTGGGTGTGCACTATCGTTTCTGGCTGGACCCCGGCATCAACGCCGAAGACGCGATTGAGCTGACGGTGGAGGTGAGCGGTGAGCGTCGGGTGCATGAGCTGTTTGTTCTTGAGGAGATGTGGGACGTGAGCTTGACGAACGCGGAGATGCTTGAGCTGTGCGTACTGAACTGTGACTCGTACGACCTGCTGAGAGAGGACTGCGGTCTGCGGAGTATGGTGAGCGACGGTGAGTACCTTGACATGTGGTTCGACGCCGATGCGTGGGGTGTGTATGCATCGGTGACGCTGTCGGGTGCGGGTCCTTCGGACATAGAGACGACAGCCGAAGCTGAGACGGGTGCGGACTTCTGGGCGACGGCGGTGGGTCGCGGTCCGCGTATAGAAGGCTGCCGGAAGGAAGGTGTGCTGTACATAGACCGTGGTGGATGGAAGCTGTACTGCTGGAACGCGTCAGAGGGCGAGTATGAGCCTCTGGGAGTGGGTGACGAAGTGCTGGAAGAAGCATTGTCGGGCAAGGCTGATGCGAGTGCCGTGGCAGCTCTGTCGGAAGCGTTGTCGGGCAAGGCAGAAGCGAGCGAGTTGGCGGCGGTGAGTATGGCCGCTGCCCTGAATGCGGGTAGCATCAGGAGCTTGCAGTCTCAGCTGGACGGTGTGAACGGCATATTGGACGGTGTGGGCACGCGTCTGGGCACTACGGAAGGAGCTGTGAACGGGATAGACGGTCGTGTGGGGGTGCTGGAGGGTAACTTCACGGGCGGAAAGGCTAAGAAGGCAGTGAGTGACGAGGACGGTGTGAACATAAAGACCAACTATCTCAAAAAGTCAGAAGCCACCTTTGTCAGGTACGATGATGTGCAGACACTCTCATCGGGGCAAAAAGGAACAGCCAGGCAGAACATAGACAGTGAGAACCTTGTGTGTGGGTACTATGCGAAAGGTTTCACCACGAATATCTATTTCACTCAGATGGATGGCGGCTCACCGACAAGGAGCGGTGTGGTGAATGTGTACAGAGACCACCATAATCTTCTATGGAGCATAGAATATCCATCAGGGACAACTGCGGAGGATGTGATAGCTCTTGTTGCCACATATATAAACAATGTGGCGGGGTATTCAGCAACCTATGACCTTAATCCACCTACGCAAGCCTATCATGCGATAATAACCATAACAGGTACGAGTGAGGCTATTGAGGACATCCAGTTCCAGAGCGGATTCACCGGTTATGTGTTTACGCTTGAAGTGGAGGGAGCTGCTGCCGGATTCTATTCGGATGCGAACTTTGAGCATCTGCTAACGAACTCTTATGTTGCCAGGAAGCTCTATCTTGACCTTGGCCACAATACGCTCTACTGCGGCAATGAGAACGAGCTGCAGCCCGTAACGGGCTCTCCCATCGTGAATGCGACATACGACAGCGCGACAGGGAATGTGACCCTATGGTTGAGCGCAGAGACATCGCTAACCATTCCTCTGGCTGGCATCATACCCACCTACACAGCGGGGAAAGGAATAAGCATAAATGGGAACACTATCGCACAGAACTACCGTGTTGTATCGAGATCGGAGATGGAAGAGTATCTCGCTACAGGGGTAGATGACGGATTGATCAGATATGTATATGAAGATGAAGATGAATAAGGCATGAGCATACACGTTGGGAAGAAGGAAATATCAGCCGTTTCTGCAGGCAGGAAAAACATTACGGCAAAGTATGAAGGGCTGCACCTTGTGTGGCAGTCGGTGAGAAGCTGCTTCGGCAGCGGCTGGTGGATAAGGCAGAAGCCTTGGAAAGGAACTGATGGTTGGAAATATAAACATAACTAAAATATATGTCAACGACAATAAAAACTCCTATCCCCGACAAGAGAACATCGTGGGAGGACTATGCAGGTGAACGAGTAGAGGACTGGATCAAGGGTCAGCTGGAGTCGAAGGCAGGCTGTTTCTACTATGACGGGAGCCAGAACAAATACCTTGTGTTTGCCGACGCGGAAAACAGAGATCTGTACCTCGAAGACAGCCAGACGTACAGCAGTCTGCTAATAACTGCGTTTGATGCTCCGGCGAACTATCTGCTGAGCATTGAGCTCTCGACTCCAGTGAGCAATGCTGTGCTAACAGGAGCTACGGGGAGCTACGTCACGTTCACTCCGAGAGTGGAGGACAAGAACGGAAACGCGGTGAGTGAGAACGTGAACATCACCTACACGTTCAGGAGGGGGAGCAGTTTGCAGACGTTGCATGCCGTGGGCCAGTCGGGTGTGCAGGTGAGTGTGAACATAGACCAGTACCTGCAGTCAGGAACGAACAATATCACCATCCAGTGTACGGGTCAGACGACTCTGTCCGCCTCGATGGCGAGCGTTCAGTATATCGTTGTGGACCTGTCGTTGACGGACAGCTTTGACATCAGCCGCCCCGTGACTCCGACAGGAACGCTGAGCATTCCCTATACGGTGAGCGGCAGCGGCACGAAGAAGATGGAGTGGTATATCGACGGGACGAAGCAGGCTGAGAACCAGTCGGAGGATGAGGTTACGTACACTACAGAGACCCGTACCAAGAACATCACGCTTAACAGCCTCACGGAGGGCCGTCATCACCTGCAGTTCCGTGCGAAGGTGACCATTGGGGGTCAGGACTTCCACAGCAGGACGCTTTACCGGGAGTTTGTGGTTGTGAAGTCGTCAGGATCGTCATTGAGCAGTGCAGTCATGGTGTGCAAGGGAGAGCTATCGCCGGGTGTCACTGTGACGTCTGGTCAGTGGATGACGCATGTTCTAACTCAATATGTGCCCTACGACTTTGTGCTGGCCGTGTGGAACCCGAGTTCGAACAGCACGACGGTATCTCTGAAGGTTGGTGGCAGCACCTATGACGGTAGTCTGCCGACTCTGTCGACTCTGTCGATTGCCAACGGTGTGGAAACCACCTACTCGTACACGCCGACGAGCTGTGTCGCGACCTGCCTGTGGCTGGTGTCTGGCGATGTGCGTCGCAAGCTAGATCTGACCATCGGCGAGACGGATATGTCTCTTGCCGAGATCACCAACGGTCTGGACTTTAACTTCGACGCCCGTGGGCGGTCGAACAGCGAAAGCCGCCATGAGTTCAGCTTCAGTAACGCCAACGGGACGACCTATAACGGCAGCTTTGACGGTTTCGACTGGAATGATTCGAGCGGCTGGAACGACGATGCTCTGCTCATCAACCAAGGCTCCAAGTTCTATGTGAGCAATTTCAAGCCGTTCACGTCGGGTATGACTCAAGACGGCTATACACTGGAGCTGGAGTTTGCTACAGAGAATGTCTCGGACGACGATGCTGCCGTGTGCGACATGGGCGGTGTGGACCGTGAGGGTTACATGTCGGCCCCCGGCATGTACATATCGGCCACGTCGGCAGGTGTGTCGTGTGACACCTGGCTTGGCAGCTCGGACAAGGAGTCGCGTGCGTTGCGTGTGCGTTTCCGTGACGGTGAATACATCCGCATCGCGTTTGTGCTGAACCGTCTGAGCGGTTCGAACGATGCGGGTCTGCTGTTTGTGTATATCAACGGCCGTTTGAGCGGTGCGAAGCCCTATACGAGCGTGTCGAGCTTTGCCCAAAACAAGTACCTGAAGTTTGAGTCGTCGGGCTGTGACATCCGTCTGCGCTATGTGCGTTGCTACAGGACGGCGTTGAGCGCTGACCAGGTGCTGAACAACTACATCCTGTACCGTCATACGCTTACGGAGATGAAGGAGGTGTATGACCGTAATGACGTGTATGACCAGGACAACAGGCTGAACCGTGACAAGCTGGCTAACGCCATGCCCGTGATGTGTGTGACCGGTCCGCTGCAGGACCTTGAGAACACTACTGACAAGAAGCTGCTGAGACAGGTGTCGGAGATTGTATACACAAACCTACAGGATCCGGCGCTGAGCTTCAGGATGACGAATGTGGGCATGACTCCCCAGGGCACGTCGTCGATGAGCTATCCGAAGAAGAACTTCCGCATCTATACGAAGAAATACTACTCAGAAGGAAAACTGTTTGACAGCGCCGGGAACGAGGTGACGGACAGGCTGTACTCTTTCAAGAGAGGATCCATCCCCGTGGCTGTGTGGTGTCTGAAAGCGGACTATGCGGAGTCGTCGAGCTCTCACAACACGGGTGTTGCCCGCTTGTGGAACGATGTGATGAAGAACGCGAAGGTGACGTTTGACGCCTCCGAAACGAGTTCGCCGACGAACAGTGTGTCAGATGCCTATGCCCTGAGGACGAAAGCCCAGGTGCAGGCACTGGCCAACAACTATCCCTATGACGTGCGTACGTGCATCGACGGTTTCCCCATCATGCTCTTCTATCGCCCGACGGCTGAAGCAGAGTATATCTTCATGGGGAAGTACAACTTCAACAACGACAAGAGTACGGAGAATGTGTTCGGCTTCAAGGACATCCCCGGCTTCGACAATACGCACATGCAATGTTGGGAGGTGCTGAACAACGGAAATGCCATTGCCCTGTTCAACACGGTGTCAAATTTCGCGGAGGGCTGGAAGGACGCCTTTGAGGGCCGGTATCCGGACGGTAGCACAGCTGTTTCGGACCTTCAGGTGTTCTGCACGTGGGTGTCAGGGGTGACAGAGGAGAGATTCGCGTCGGAAAAATGGGCACACCTGGATGTCTACAAGGTGGCCGCCTACTATGTGTACCTGATGCTGTTCGGGGCGGTAGACCAGACGACCAAGAACGCGATGCTGACGAGCGAGGACGGCCAGCATTTCTTCTACATCAACTACGACAACGACACCATTCTCGGTGTGCGAAATGACGGTGTGCTTGCGTTTCCTCCGACGATTGACAGGCAGAGCGAGGACAGGACGACGACGACGGAAGGAGTGTATGCCTATGCCGGCCATGACAACAAGCTGTGGAACCTGTGCGAAGAAGATCCCGAGTTCAAGGCGATTGTCAGGGTTGTGTATGGTGCGTTATATGAGGCAGGTCTGAACTATCAGAACTGCATTGACATTTTTGATGCCAAGCAGTCGATGGCATGGTGTGAACGTATCTTCAACCTTGACGCCGACTACAAGTACCTGACGCCGTACAGGAGCGGAACGAACAACCTGGCGATGCTGCAAGGCTCCCGATCGTCGCACCGCCGCTGGTGGCTGAGCCAGCGTTTTGCACTGTATGATGCCAAGTTTGTGGGCGGAGAGTACAGAGACCGTATGTTTGAATTCAAGGTTCAGACAGGTACCCCCGCCGGACAGAAGTTCACTATCAAGGCGGGCAGGACGTTCAGTTACGGTTATGGCTCGAATGCCGTTGTGTATGAGTCAGGTGTGTCCATTGCCAAGAACGGCACTCATGAGTTTGAGACTTCCGCAGCCCTTAATATAGGCGATCCCGTGCGAATCTACGGCGGCTACTACCTGAAGGGTGTGGACTTGCACAAGCTGGCGGGTCAGCTGGCTACGGTGGACCTGACGAACATTCAATCGCTTTCTCTGGGCAACATGCTGGAGGAACTGGTCATAGGCAACAGCAATGCAGACTGCAGCATTACGGGAATCAGTGCCCTGAACGTGGCTAAGAAACTGACAAAGCTGGATGTGAGGCGTTGTGTGAACATGACGAGCCTGGATCTGACAGAGAACGTGAACGTCGCCACCCTGTATGCTGGCGGGAGCCATCTATCGAGCGTCGACTTTGCTGAAGGTAGCAAGATAGCATTGTTTGAAGTTCCCAAGACGCTGGGGACGCTGACCCTGCGGGATGCTGCCAATGCCGCCCTGAGTGCATTCACCTACGAGCAGTATAACGGGAACAGCTACGGATGTTTCATCGGCACGATAGACATCAGAGGCTGCAAAAAGAGCACGATGAAGAACAGCTGGGCGTGGGTGAAAAACTGGTGGACATACAAGACGACGGCACAGAAAAATGCGGCCACCTACTATCAGGACAACATCGCATGGACGAATGTGCCATGTGCCGACCTTATCACCTTGAAGCAAGGAATGGGGAATAGGCTCACGCTGTTGGGGGAGATAAATCTAAGTGATGAAACCATCACAAGCGAGCAAGCTCAAACGCTACAAACCCTCTTCGGGCAGGATTGCTTTAGTAGTACGGCAGACTTGCAAATCAAGCCCAAAAATGCTATTATGTATTTTACAGGCGACACATCGATGGTGGAAGGTGACGGTGAACATACCATTACATTCAATGTAATATCCACCGCAAGCGGAAGATTGCGAATAATAACAAACACCAACAGTCATAGCAATGTTACATTCAATCCGAGTTCCGTTGATACAACAAGTGCAAAGACAGCATCTATTGTGGTTTCTGCTACAGAAGCATCAGGCTCAGCTTATGACATAACATTATCAGCATATTGGACTCCCTCTGGCGGTTCTACAGTCGGGCCTATTACCCATACAATAAGTGTAGCAAAAGCAACCTACCCGACAATTTCACAAATAACGTCCATAAATGGAAGCTCAAGGCTAAATACGACTGGGAATAGAAAGACCAACTTCTCTATTACTCCGACTATTGAGACGCTAAAACAAACATACACTGGAACATTTGGAGGTCGGTGGAGTCTTAGTGGGGATGCGGCATCTTATGCCACGATTGATAGCAATAATTCAAACTGTGTCATTACAGTAAATTCAAATATCAGTGTGGAATATGCCGTAGGAACACTTACCTTTACATTATGGAAGCACCCAAGCGGCGGCTCTGAATCCGTGATAGGAACGAAAACAATGGATGTGGCTATACTATCCAATAATCTTGCTGTGTCACAGATAACCAATGCTCCTTTAATGAATTTCCTATGGTCAAAGTTCGGGAATGGGGTAAGTGGTTCAAGACCATACAATAGCAATGGGAACTATTTGCTACATGAGACGTATATAACAAAGGACGAAGCAGAAGCCTTTGAGTATGATAGTGCTCATACCACATCCACATGGTCATCAGGGTATGGGTTTGTGAACGGGACATCTGTAACAACGGGTTTCTTTTACTCAATACGCAGCACGTTAACGCACTTTGATGAGTTCCAATATTTCACAGGTGTAACGGTTATACCAGAATTTTTCTTGTGCAATTGCACGAAATTGGAAGAGTTCGAGTTCCATGATAATCTAACGGAGATAAAACAATATGGGCTTTGTCTTGTGAATAATGGCAGCACCACTACTGCTGGCTTGTGTGGGGAAATCACACTTCCAATAGGTATAGATACGATTGGGCACAGAGCATTTGGCGGGAACGGACGTATGACAAAGATAACAGGCTTAAATGTTCAAACGATGGGAGTGGGCGTATTCATGTATTGCACAAATCTAACCGAGATATATATGCCTATTCTAACAACATGTTCTGGCGAGGTATGTACAGCATGTCCGAATATTGCTAAAATAAATTTTCCAAGAATCACATCATGGGCTGGTTACGGTTTCGCAGGCTATAATGGTAGTGTAGCAACAAATGTTGAACACCCGGAAGTGATAGTTGGTTCACTAAGCCCATCGAATTACTACTGGAGCAGGTCGCTCTCAGTGAAGTGGAAATTAACATTGTCCGAATATTGCACGTCAATCGGTGATAATCTGCGTGTTAACGATGGAGAGATTCCGTTTACTGAACTAGATGTTGATGAGAACAATACAACATTTACGATTATGAATGGGTGTATTGTCAATATGCAAACGAATAAGTTGGAAATGATACCAAACAGTCCTAACGTCATACTCCCATCTGGAATAGACAGCGTTGTGAGTTCATCTACAGTGAATAAGCGCTATCATATTACATCACTGACAATCCCAAGCTCTTATTCAAGTCTTGGCAGCGGGTGGTGCATGCCTAACGCTGATTTGGTTTTGGATAGTGATAATCAAACTTATGAAGGTGGGGGTAATAATGTTTTGATACTAAGTAGCACCAAGCAAGTCGTAGCTTCATTCAAAAACCCATCCATTCCGAGTGGTGTATTGTCAATCGCCAACTCAGCATTTAGGAACAATACAGGTGTTGTAAATATCTCAATTCCAAACACTGTTACTTACATAGGTACTGAAGCTTTTTCGGGGTGTACAAACTTACAGGCAATTACAGTACCCGAAAGCGTAAACGCAAGTCAAAATTACTCAAACTGTTTTAATGGATGCACATCACTCACTACTGCTACAATATATGCCAAGAATTTAGGTGATTCATGGTTTAATAATTGCACAGCTCTGGAAACTGTTGTAATAGGTACGCAATGTACGAGAATAGGAACAAGAGCGTTCCAAGGCGCGACATATTTGTCGCAAATAACACTTGCCCCAACCACAAAACCTTCATGGGGTACAACGCCTTTCGGCTCTGGGAACGCGACCGCTGGATATAATACAAGAACAACAGGCAATAATAAGCTAAAAGTCCCAGCATCGCTTAGTTCCTCCTATGCGAGTGACTCAGTGTTAACAGCAAATCTTTTGAATGCAAGTTATGGTGGTTTTACATTGGATGCAACTTTATAAATATTATGTTTAAGATAAAAGATACAGTTTACGCGGATGCAGGCAACCTCATAAAAGGTAATAGGGTGATAGCTTTCCAAGTGGTAGGGGAGTTAAACGACTTTACCGAAGAGGCAGTGTATATAGATGATATGCACCTTGAAGGTGAAACTATCGTGTGTAATAGAGGAAACGTCACATGGACGTTCCCTCATACAGACTATGGTGCTGTGAAGAAACAAATCATAGGCTTGCGTTATAACAATGATGACCAGATAGCTCTCATTCTTAATAGGGAAGAGAGCGAGGAAGGGGCATTTGCCTATGGCAAGATGCAGGAGTGGAGAGACTGGGCAAGCATTGTGGCAAAGAAAGTGGTGGCATTATTCAATCAAAACGAAGAAGAATAACTATGACAGCAATCAATCAGTGGTGTGCAAAGGCACAGAAATTCTTGAAGAGCGTGTGTGACAGGCTGAGTCTCGGCTACTCGGACTGTCTGCACCTCTTGGTATCGTTCCTCTTGGCTTGGGCATTGAGAGGATGTGTATTGAAATCGTGGTGGGTATGGCTACCCTTAATCGTGGTGTTCGTGTTGAAGGAACTCTACGACAAGTATAAGCCTAACTCCACAGGATTCTCTTGGAAAGACCTTGCATTGGACCTCACAGGAGGCACAATGGGGTTTATATTGGCAGCGCTTTGTTGCGCAGTAATTAAATAATCAAAAAATAAGACTATGAACGAAAAGAAGAGAAAAAGAAGTTTGCTCATTTTTTTGAGTATTTTTGACGTATTAGCTTTGGGGAGCATCATTACTTTCATAGTAGATGTATTTCCAGAAATGGACTGGTCGGTGGCACGTTCGTACTATGCAGCATTGGCTTTCATCCTTACCGTGGTGGGTATCGTGAGCCTATTTGCGATGTTCCATGTACAGGCATTGTACCCCACGTTGGATGCGCACGTTGAGAACGAGAAAGAGGTGCTTGATGAAACTCCCAAGAACCGCCGCTACAATCGCATAATGACATGCTTGAAATGGACGGGCATCTGCGGTGTGGTGCTAGGTTTCCTCGGATGGATAGTGACGCAAGTAGTATGGGGAGTGTAAACAGTATATGAAAAGAGGAATTAGTATTCTGATTGACAACGGGCACGGAGTGGAGACCCCAGGTA
The DNA here is from genome assembly GCA_017650105.1 of Bacteroidaceae bacterium. GTDB lineage: Bacteria > Bacteroidota > Bacteroidia > Bacteroidales > Bacteroidaceae > UBA1189. The sequence goes on from JAGCFO010000020.1 coordinate 15,545, forward strand.
AGCGAAGTCCAGACAGTAGACTTCTGGAATATTCCTACGCTCGAGCCGTAGCAAGGGACGTTGCGGATCAACTTAGGGAGAGAGGATACGATGCCTCCCTTCTTGTGTTGGAACCCCGCGACGTCAGTATTATGGAGCGAGTACGCAGGGTGAACCAGTACTGTTATCTTCTGGGAGGTAATAATGTGCTTCTTGTCAGTGTTCATTGCAACGCTGCAGGGAGTGACGGGAAATGGCACGATGCCAAGGGCTGGCAGGCTTGCGTAAGCCATAATGCAAGCCTGCGGAGTATGGCATTGGCGGAGAACCTAGCCGATGCAGCCGTCTGCTATGGACTCAAACTAAGGAAGCCCACGCCTACGCAGAAGTGGTGGAGTCAGAACATCGGCATCTGCCGTGACACGAACTGCCCTGCCGTGCTCACTGAGAACCTTTTCATGGATAATCGTGATGATGTAGATTTTCTTCTCTCAAAAAAGGGTCTTTCAGTTATCGTGAACGTCCATGTGATGGGTATTATGAACTATTTGCATTCACAAAACGTTCAATCCAGGATTATATCGCCATAGTATCTATCGGGGGATTAAAAAAAGCCCCCAGCCTGTTAATATAGACGCCAATCATTTATTAACAACGACACAGCAATAGTGCACAACTGGGGGCTTATGCCCTTCATTGCACTATTGCTTTTTTTGTCGAATAAATGATTGGCGGACAAATATACATCTTTTTTTGAAATGACATACTACGAGTTAATAAAATTGAGCAGAAATCTTATTGACAGGCTAAATTCGGCGGGGTTCCGGCCAGATGACTGCAAATACATAGCACTTTATGAGGACTATAAACGCATGTATGAAGCAGGGGAAAAGATGACTTACATCGTATCGGTTCTCCACGACCGCTACAATGTGTGTGAGCGCAAGATTTATGGCTTGATAAAACGATTCAAAACATACTGTACGATTGATGCAGTGTAATTTGGCGAGAAAAATCTTTCGCCTTATTGAAAGTAGTGATCTTTGCAATCATCTCTCCCTGACCGATCCCATCCGGGGTGCTTCAACATGGACATGATGCTTATTGATGACACTTAAATCCCATTCTAATATAGTTTAAATATGAACAAATACTATCAGATATTGGAGAAAATTCTGGAAAAAGGAAAGACTCAGGCCAACAAGAAGGGAATCATTTGTTACCTGCTCAACGAGCAGCTATCATTGACTCCTGCTGACCTTCTCGACATCTTCGAAAGCCATAGCATAGCGAGAAAGAAATTGAAGAATGAGCTACAGTTGTTCATGCAGGGCGAACGAAATGTGGGACGATACCGCGAAGTGGGAATCACCTGGTGGGACTACTGCGGAAGTGTACTGGTGAATAGTTATCCTACGTATTTTGAGAAATTGCCTCCTTTAATTACAAAGATAAATCACGAGAAACGAAACAGCAAGAACTATGTTCTTTTCTTGGGTGAGACGGGGGTAGAGAGTAATCAGGCCCCTTGCCTTAGTCTTGTACAATTCCAAATAGACGATGGGGAGTTGGTGCTTTCGGCCTACCAACGAAGTAGCGATGCGAATCTTGGATTGCCAGCAGACATATATCACCTATATCTTATGGCCCGACAAATAAACCTGCCGCTGAAGTCGATTACGTTGAATCTCGGCAATGTACACATCTACGAAAACAATGCAGAGCGTACACGTCTATTGCTCAACGGTGATGAGAACGTGAAGTTCGATCTAAATGTTTGAAAACATAAGTCGGAAAAAACGCGTATTTTTCAGGGGGGGGAACACGAAAAATAACATTTCGTTTTGTAAAAAGTAACGTTTCGTTTTGATTTTTTGGAACATTTCGTTTTGCGGATTATAGAAGAAAGAAAAAATTTTTTTGGAGAAGGAAAAAAGGAGGCTGCAGCATTTTTGGAAAGAATCGACAAGCCAAATGCTAAATATTGGTAAAATCTCTATTATTTATCGCTAAAAAGGCGCTCGAAGAGAAAAGTGTTTTATATTTGCAGAGAAAACAAAAGTCTTATCATCAAAACACGCGATTATGAAGAAATACGAATGTAATGTTTGCGGGTATGTATATGACCCTGAAGTAGGCGATCCTGATAGCGGAATCCAGCCGGGAACTCCTTTTGAAGCCCTTCCCGAAGATTGGGTTTGCCCTCTCTGCGGAGTGGGGAAGGAAGATTTTTCGCCTGTTGAGGAATAATTCCCTGAAGGGTAAGAACAAGTAAGGCTTCAGCATTTTCGCTGAAGCCTTACTTGTTAAGTTAGGAATAGGAATTAGTCGTATTTGCGTTTAGAGCAGTTTCTTTGCCTGCTCTTCAACGTCTTTCATGTCGTGAGTAGGTTCGAAGCGGGCAACGACTTTTCCCTCACGGTCGACGAGGAATTTCGTGAAGTTCCACTTGACGTCGCTGCTGTTGCGCCAATCTGAGCCTGATTTGTCGAACATCTGCTCGAGAATGGGAGTAAGGGGATTTGCAGCGTCGAATCCTTCGAATCCGCGCTCACTCTTCAGCCAAGTGAAGAGAGGAAGTTCGCCAGCACCGTTCACATCTGATTTCTTGAACTGAGGAAACTCAGTACCGAATTTAACGGTGCAGAATTCTGTGATTTCTTCGTCGGTTCCTGGTGTCTGTTGCCCAAACTGATTGCAGGGAACATCAAGAATTTCAAAACCTTGCCCTCTCAGCCTGCTATACATAGCTTCCAAGTCTTCGTACTGAGGAGTGAAGCCGCAGCCTGTGGCTGTGTTGACGATAAGCAATACTTTTCCCTTGTATTCTGACAAAGAAATGTCGTTCCCTTTCTTGTCGGGAAGGGAGAAATCATAAATGGTTGTCATAGGTGTGTTGTCTTTGTTGGTTTTTTCTTTTGTAGCGGAAGAGTGGCACGATGCCGTCAATGTAAGCAGAAAAGCAAAGGGGAGCATGAGCAGAACTCTTTGCCAATTCGGAAGGGAGGATTGTTTTTGTTTCATTGTCGTCTAATTCAGTTAGAAGATAGATTGTGTTGCAACATCTCAAATAATGATATTTCGCGTTTAGGGTAGCCACTTTATTTAGCTGGTTCCCATTTGCAGCGAACGGGCGAGACGATAGCTCCCTCCTTCTTCAATTCAGCAAAAACCTTGTCGATTTCTTTCCTGTCGGCACCCAGAGCCTTAGTTACATCACCAGCAGATACGGGCTTTCCAGCCTCACGCATCATTTGCAATACTTTTTCTTTCATTGTAGTGGTCTCCTTTTAAATAATAGTTGTTGAACGATTTAGAATAATCTTTTATTTTAGCGCTTCCTGTGCTTTATAAGGCTTATAGTACCCTTCAACTTGTTTCAGGAAGGCTTTTTTCATCTTTTTCAGTATGAGAGGCTTTTGCTTGGCAAGATTTGTGTGTTGTGTCAGATCGGCTTTCAAATCGTAGAGCTCCCAATCGTCGACTACCCCAAGCTCATTTCCTGTCTCATTCGTTTTCGGACCATGATAGGGAGGAATGAGAGCATACTGCTTCCATCTATAAGCAAGTCTACCGCTTGCTTCCACAATCATACCGCCTCGATTCTTCATTCGCTTTCCTAAAAAGGTGGAGAGCATATCGCGAGAGTCAAGTCCCTCAGGAACCTTTTGGCCTATCAGTTTGGCAAACGATGCCAGCAGGTCCTGTTGCGAAACAAGCGCCGAACTTTTGACATGCTTTGTGTGCCCTTTCCAATAGACGAAGAAAGGAACCCGCGTTCCAGCATCAAATAGACTGTATTTTCCTCCCCGAAGCGAGCCGTTTGGATCATGCAGATTTCGGCTTCCCCGAGATCCGTCTTCATATCCGTCGTCAAGAACAGGACCGTTGTCGGATGAAAAGACAATGAGGGTGTTGTCAAGCAATCCTGCGTCTTCAAGTTTCTTCATAAGTTGGCCTACACACCAGTCTGCCTCAATAATCACATCGCCGCGAGGCCCAAGTTTCGTTGCTCCTGCAAAGCGAGCATCGGGCGTGCGAGGAACATGAGGTTCGTGAAGACCATAATAGAGGAAGAAAGGCTGCTTGTTGTCAACAGAATCGATAAAGTTGCATGCTTTGTCGAGAAGATACTGAGCCATCATGTCGTCTTTCCAACGAGCTTTCTCTCCACCTTTCATATACCCGATGCGAGGAATTCCGTTCACAACGGTGTTTTGGTGCCCGTGACTCCATCGCATCTTTACTAACTCTGGATTTGTGAGCGCGGTGGGCTCTCCTGGAAACGGATTGTCATAGTCAACAAAGATGGGGTCTTGAGAATCAAGCCCAACCACATCCCCGTTCTCAATATAAACCGTAGGAACACGGTCTACAGTTGCTGCAATGATACATGAATAATCGAACCCGATTTCACGAGCACCAGGCGCTATATGCTGATTCCAGTCAATTTTACCTCTACCCATTCCAAGATGCCATTTCCCTATTGCTGCCGTAACGTATCCTGCCTGTTGAAACATTTTTGGCATTGTGAACTGTTGCGGGGAAACGAGAAGGGGAGCATCGCCCGGGAGAATCTTTGCATCTTTGTTCTTCCAAGGATACATACCCGTAATAAGCCCATAGCGCGAGGGGGTGGAAGTAGCGGATGTTGCGTGTCCGTCGGTAAAACAGACTCCTTTTTCAGCCAGTCGATCGATGTTGGGAGTATGAATGGTTGTATTGCCGTAAGCGCTCACGTCACCCCAGCCGAGATCATCAGCAACAATAATCACGACATTTGGCTTAATGTGCTGAGCCTGTGTCGGAATAGCTGCTGATAGTACCGCAAGAGCCGCAATGTTCCTCTTTCTCATAACTTAGCGTGAAGAGACTTTGTAGGAGCTGACTGTGCCGTCGGGCTGCCTGACAGTGATAACTGAGACTCCAGGAGTGAGTGGGACATCGGTGGCGAAGTCTGTCACCGAAGTTGAAAACGTCATTCGTCCAGTAACGTCATGAATGTCGACGAGGCTTCCTTCGGGAAATCCTTCAAGTCTTGCCATTCCTGGTGCTGTGAGGATGGTCCCTTGCGGAACGACACGCTCAGGTTCCATTCCGGTATATTGCATATCAATGCCCACTTTGCTATCCATCCAGGCAAAACGATTGTTAATGTATTTCTTCAGATAATCCACTTCTTTGGCATAGGAACCAAGCGCCTGGAAATTCTGATGAAGCATTGTGTTCAGGATAGGCCAGCGGGTAAAATTGAGCTGTTGAGATTTGTTGGCAACAGAAGCCAAACTGTCGATGTAAGCTATGATGGTGTCAGGCGTGAGCCCTCTGTCGTAGCGAGCTCGGCTCCATTCTTCAGTCCGAAGTTCCGCAGTTGTGTTGATTATCCGTAAAACGAAGTTGTAAACATTCGCAGCATAGGAGGCTGAGCCGGATAGACAAAGGAACTGCTTATATTGGGCATAGTTGCGCGACAGGATGCTATGAGTGCGGTTATCGTTGTCAAAAGCTATGTCAAAATCCCACACGGGGCCAAAGACGAAACGAGAATCGCCTCGTTCCTTCGACATATAAACGCTGTAGTACGTATCGGTATTGCCGGCAAGCTCTCCTGTAAGGAAATGTTGCACAAAGGAATGTACGTCCATGAAGGCTGGGTATCCTGTTTCCTCATTGGTATAATCCTTCGATTTGACAGCATTCTCCAGTTTGGCAAGGTAAGATTTGATGTAGTCGAGTTGTTCCGTAGTGATTTCATCTTCATCGGGGTACTTGACAGTAACAGGCATTCCATAGACGGAAGAAGTGAAATTTACGGGTTCTCCGCTGCTATATGCATCCAGCTCAATGAAATAGCCCCCCGTGAGAGGATCTCCGGGCACATCTTCGTTACCGACTTTTGCTACGTCGACACGTTTTTTCTGCACTTCAACCTGATCACAGAATTGGTAGGTACCCTGATATTCTCCGTTGACAATCACGTCAACCAGACGTCCTTGTGGAGTCCACTTCATTCCCAGTCTTTCAGCGATATTGAAGGCTATTAGATTGCGCATTAGTGTTTTATCGCCGTAGTTGTTAATGAGAGTCCAATCGTTTGTCTTAGCACGCAAGTCAAGGGGGCGTGCTTTGTGATTCAACTTTATGCGATAGGGCTTTTTCGGGAAACTCCAGCTGGCATTTCCTCGTCCACGTATGCGGAGACTATCTTCGAGGATGGATGCTCCGTCGTTCCAAATGATAGTAACGTTTCCGTTAATCCAAGTGTGCCGGGAAGTGACTTCCTTTCCACCTTCTGTGCGGATGGAAACAACGGGAATGCTGGTAAGAGTGGAAAGATGGGTGTCGTTGCTCTCTCCATCCTTTGCCTTATGCCCGTAGAACAACAGCTCACTAACGTTGCAGCGACAGTCGTTGGGACCTACGTATCTTACATAGCGGAATGCGCGCGAGCAGTCTACTCGGAGATAAGAGTTTCTTCCTTCCGAAGGAGCGGAAGGGATGATAGAAAGGGGAATGGCGTCGGAAAAGTCTTCGTTATTCGCGCCTTCGAAGATGCCGAGCTTCATTCGATTGGCATACCCTTGTCGAGGGGAGAATCCTAATCGGCTGATAATATGAGGCGTGCCGAGGTCTAGCCCAATCCATGTATTGGAGCGTTCGTCGGAGGCAAAGAATGTACTAAAGTCGTTGTCGAAAGCATACGCAGGGTCGGAGCTGGAGGTGGGGCTGCTGATGTATGTTCCGGAAAGCAATCCGTCGGCTAGACATATGTTAGCACATAGGCATAAAACAGAGCATATGGTGAAGATTCGTTTTGCAAATACAGACCTTTTCGTAACTTTCATTTCAAAGACTCTTTCTCATTTTTCCTTTGAGGAAAAATTTTTTTTCTTTCTAAATATTTTTTTTTTCCTCAACGAATAAATATTTTTTTTCCTGCCAAAATTTGTATCCCCATCTGCGGCACGCAAATTGGCTGACCATTAAGGTTATAAGCTATGTCGTAGTCGGAACTTGAAGGTTCTTCATGCATTGATGCCGAAGAGGGAATCTCGTAGTCAGAACCCAAATAGTCGGCATGAATGGTTTCACGGAACATATCAACTGTGAGCGTGTACCATCCGTCTTTCGTCACAGCCCATTTGTTGTCGTCGCTGACTTCCGAGGCACGCGTCGACGATATAAGAGGTTCGTCCTGAGTGAAGGGATGAAGAGCACGAGGTCCCCAATCCTTCTGTGCCACAAGTTTGAAACGTCGTGACTCTATGTTGCCTGGGATGTTGCGCAGATGACCTGTCCAATACCACACGTTAGGATTACTTTCGGAGCGGGTGAAGGGCTGGGCATTCTCAATGTGCCACTTATCTGCCTGATTCTCTGCCATACATCCTCCGATGATATACAGTTCTCCAAAGGGAATGAAGAGTTCTCCGTAGAAAGTGTTACGCTTGGTGTTGACTGTGAAGCGATACCGGTCTTCGGAGAAGGGAACTACCCATTCGGCATCAGCAGCCGAAGTTGTGCTTCGGGTGTATGTTTCTCCTTCGGTAGTTACAGAGGTGTTTACATAACGCGATGCGATGTATCGGGTGTTGCTTTGTTCTTCGGGAGTGTTGATGATGCGGAGGGTTCCTGCGAGCAGGGTTCCGTGGAAACGATAAGTTCCGTCGGGGTAGAGTTCAAGTTGCTGCGTACCTCCCGGAACAGCTGTTCCTGTAATCCAAAGCCCTGTAGTGACTGTGGCGTCTGAATATGGCTCATAATGCTTGTTGACAGCGAGGGGCTCATAGCTGACAGCAGCAGCGGTAGGCGCTTCAACATGAATGAGAGTAGCAGATGAGCAAGGTATGTCGTGAAGCGTAACTGTCAGGGTATGTGTTGCTTCATCAAAGGAAACATCTTCTGATGGAATCATTTCCCCGTTGTTTGTAACAGCAGTAGGAGCATTTGTCAATCCGTAGAGAATGAACTTGTATGAGCGTTGCTCAAGCATGCCTGCGAATGAGCCCTCACGCGGAGAGAGCTGAATATCAACAGACTTGTCGGTACGTGTTTGGCTTATGCGAGTGCGTGTGAATTCACCATCTTTATATTTGTCATTGTCTCCGTCGTCTTCATATAAGACAAATGATCCGTCAGCTCCTGGAATTATCTTGAAGATGAGCGTTGAAGGGTGTTCCATCACGCTGCGTTGGGGAGGATTGTTCGGAATGATGCTTCCTGCGCGATAGAAATAAGGAATATCGTCGAGCGTATAGTCGTCAGCAAAGGTGCAGTTTCCGTGCACAAGGGTATTGCGCACAACATCAAACCAGTCGCCTTCAGGTAACCAAACAGTACGGCGTGCGAGGCCTTCGCTGTTTACAGGGGAGAGAACAGGCGCAACGAGAATTTCGTTACCGAAAAGGAACTCATCTTCATAGCTGTAAGCATTGTTCTCCTCAGGCCATTCATAATAAAGAGGACGACAGATGCTGATTCCTGTGTCGTAGGCTTCTCGCGCGTATGTATATATATAAGGAAAGAGGGAATAGCGAAGTATTACCGTCTCACGTAATTTTTCGAAATTAGAGAATTTCCAAATGCGTCTTTCAATGTTGGAAGCATTTGTGGCGTGTGTGCGGAAGATAGGAGAAAACACTCCATACTGCATCCAGCGCAAATAGAGTTCAGGGTCGTTGGTACCACTTTGCTGATGCCCTCCCAAGTCGTGCCCCCAATATCCGTATCCGACATTGGAAGCTGTTGCTGTAAAGTAAGGCTGATAGGCAAGCGTAGGCCATGTGGCATACGTGTCGCCAGAAAAACCTATTTGGTAGCGATGGCTACCCAATCCGCCCCATCGGTGGTAAATGGTTGGACGACGGTCGGGGCGTTCCAAACGCATGTCTTCAAAGAAAACATGATTGTGCCAGAAGGTTTGTCCAAGACCTTCGATGTTTTTATTTGTAAGCCATTGTTGCCAGTCGAGCCACCAGAAATCGACACCTTCGCCTTCACGGACTCGAATGATGTCTTTGAACATGGCTTTGTAGAACTCATAGTCTTCAAGTTCCCAAGGAATTGTCTCCCCTGCTGCGGGATCTCGTCCTAAATCACGGCTCAAGACATCGTAGTACTCTTCATCGTTGTCAACACCATCGGCAGGATGAAGGTTCAGAGCAGTACGAAGTCCATGATCGTGCATCCATTTGAGAAGGCCTTTGGGATTGGGTATAAGCTTCTTATTCCAAGTCCAACCGGTCCATCCTGCGGTATGCCAATCCATGTCAAGAATCATCACGTCGAGAGGTATGTCATATCTTTCGATGTCTTTGACAATCTGCATGAATTCAGCTGACGTATAAGCCCAGTAGCGACTATACCAATAACCGAAAAGATAAGCGGGAGGTAATGGAATGTTGCCACCTATTTTCACAAAGTCTTCTAGTGCGGTTTTATAGTCATGTCCGTAGCCGAGAAAATACCAATCAAAGGAGTTGGCTTCAATGGGAGCTGCAACCCAGTCCATACCGTTCTCTTCTTTTGGCTCCATTGGGAAAGAACGACTACCGTCGCCTCTGGTAAAGGAGGGCGACTCATCAATGATAGCCCATCCAGAACGGGATAGTATACCTTTTTCTAATTGATTTCGTTTAGTGTCACCCGCTGCATTATCAAGGGTACGCATCGTACCACGTAAGTTCAAGGCATCATCTTTTCCAGGATACCAGACAACTTCTTGTCCATTCATTTCAAAGGCAATGCGCAGAACTCCGTCTGATTTGGAGCTGGGTGAGGGCTTTCCTCCTTCTTTATATCGCAAGGTAAGGGCTGAAGTGCGGATGTAGAGATAACCATCCTTGTTTTCGACCGTGAAAGCGGGAACAGGCAGCCGACGGTTAACAACACCAAAGGTTGCCCTGTCTTCAAACCGAGAAGTGGGACTATATTGGATGCGTATCATCTGAGGGGTAAGTACAGTGAAACGCATATTCCCAGAAACAACCATAGCGTCAGAATCGGCAATAGGGTTATTATCCGCTTGGATGGTTGTTGTAAACAATAACCCCAATAAGGCAAATGCGAATGGAAGGAGATTTTTTTTCATCGTTTTTTTAAATGCGATACAAAAAAAGAAAGGGTCGGGGAACCTGCGGGTCCCCCGACCCAGAAATATTAGTTCTTTATTTTACGAAAACTTTTCGAGCAGAGCCATCGCTATAGCGAATGATGTTGATGCCCTGACGTGGAGAGTCAAGACGCACACCATTGATAGAATAGATACCCGTTACGACTGCTTCACGTTGTTCGTTGACAATGATGGGTTCAACGCTGTCAGCATCATTGGTGAAAGTACCGTTTACAAGATATACAACTCCATGACCTGCATCGAATACTGGATGAGAGTCTTCGCCAATAGTCTGCAGGAATACGGGAGTCTCACTCTGTCTCTCGTTCACATAGTAGCAAAGTTCACCACTTGAAACCTGTTTCTCAGTGATGTTTGAGACGTTGGACTGGCTGTTGACGTCGAAGCAGTTAGCAAACTGAGCACTGCCGAAGCGAGCGAATGGTTTGCCATCTTCAATACCTGTAATTGTACCGCTGTTGTAGGTGTTTGATACGCGTGCATTGTCACCAAGCCATCCGCTAATTGTAGCACTTTCTTTTCCACCGACAATGTTACCGGTGTTGTAGCAGTTCTTAATGATGTATGTTGCTTTGCTGCCCATATTCACACCGATTATACCAGCTGCGTTGGCACCTGTGCCTGTGACATCAGCTTCGTTGCCACAGTTTTCAATCATGATGACGCCTGACGATACAGAACCGCCAATGAGTCCTCCGATATATTGGCTACCGTTAACGAAACATGAACTGTCGATAGTTACATTCTTAATGGATGCTCCGCCGCCGATGGCTCCAAAGAATCCGATGAACTGACGATCAGGATAATCAAGTATCATGTTGAAGATGCGATGACCTTGACCGTCGAATGAACCGCAGTAAGGAACGCTTGTTTCTTCGTTGCCGTTGTCGGGACTGAATCCGATGGGCTCGAACTCAACATCCTTTAAGTCAATGTCAGCAAGCAAAACACACTCTGATTTCTGTGCTACACCAGATTGTACATCCCAAGAGAAGTCAACCAGCTGCTGTGCGGTGCTAATTCCGTATGCATTGAAGCAAATGTCGCAAATGCCGTCGGGGCCAAAGTGGTGCTCTCCCTTCTCAAACTCGCCTTCTTCGTTGTCGAAAGTAATGTCGTCACCAGTAACGCTACCGTCGCAGAGAAGCTTGCCGTGGGCATAAACGATACCGTGACCTTCGTCGAATGGAATAGGATAGTCATCTTCACCGATGGTCTGGAAGAAGCGATCTCCACCCGTGACGCTGCCGTTAACAAGGAATGCCAAACGTCCGCTTGCGATATCTTCTTCTTCAAACTGAACGCCTTGGCCGCAATTTTCGCTTACAGAAGAGAGGGTGAAGAGGTCAATGGGAACGACAGAGGTGTTGCGATAAAGCATATTGTCTCCATCCGTGCCAGTTACATAGCCAGTGTTATAGCAGCCCGTCATTTCAGAGCCAGAACCGAACCAGCCAGTGAATGCTGCACTTTCCCATCCGCCTTGGATGTCACCGCTATTGTAACAGTTCTTGATGATGAATCCGCAGGAGCCACCCATGCTTACACCAATCAGACCGGCTGCATTCTGCTCGCTGCTGGAGATGAATGCTTCGTTGCCGCAGTTCGTCAGATAGATTTTTCCACCACCATTTGATCCGCCGGCAATACCACCCACGAATTTAGTTCCAGAAATAATACATGTGGAAGCGATGATAAGATTACGGATATCTGCACCATCTCCGATGATACCGAAGAATCCGACATATTCATTACCTTCTACTTCCATGTTTTCAATGTAGTGCTGCTGACCGTCAAACTTGCCAGTGTACATCTTACCGTGACCGATGGGTTTCCATTCAACGCCACTGAGGTCGATATCATCGGTGAGTTTACCATTAATGGTTCCATCCAGAGATGCCATCGAGGAGAACCATACAAGTTCCTTCGCTGTACCAATTTCATAGTAACCGTCTACAGGCTGCATATAGGTTGGATCGGCCTGTTCGCATACTTCACAGAAACCATCGTGATATTCATGATCGGGGATCACAGTTTCGCCTTCCGTATTACTGTAGGTGATTCCTTCCATAGGTTGTCCGTCGCAGCGGAGAGCGCCAGTTGCATAAACCAATCCATGTCCTTCACTGAAAGGAACAGGGTATTCATCAACACCCAGTGTCTGATAGAAATTGGTTCCACCATTCACACTTTCGTTCAACATGTAGCAGAGTCGGCCGGAAGCCAAATCTTCCAGTTCAAATGCTGTACCTTGTTCTCCACCTGTAGCATCAAACAAGTTTCTGATGTCCTGATTGTCGTGACGGAAGAGGTAACGTGAGCCGTCAGCGCCTGTGATGATACCGGTATTATAGCAATTGTAAGCCTTTGAGTTGTCACCAAACCACCCAGTGAGTCCAGCACTTTCACGATCACCTGTTACATTACCCATATTGAAACAGTTTTCCATGATGAAAGCACATGAACTGCCCATGCTGACACCGATAATACCTGCTGCATTTTCTTGAGCAGCAGAGATTTCGGCCATATTTCCAAGGTTGGTTAGATAAACTGTACCTCCACCATTCGAACCTCCAACTATGCCTCCGACAAAGCGGTTGCCGTTAAAGGAAGAGTTGGCTCCTATAATAAGATTGCGAATGTCGGCACCATTGCCGATAACTCCAAACAGACCTACATAGTCTTGACCAGGAAGGTCAACGTTAAGTCCATCAATGGTGTGACCCTGTCCGTCGAACTTACCATTGTAAATACTGCCTTCATTTCCAATAGGTGTCCAGGCAACGCCTGTCATATCGATGTCGGCTGTAAGTTTGGCATTCTGTGGGCCATCGTTGCTTACTTTTGCGGCAAACCAAACGAGTTGTTCTGCCGAACCGAGCATGTAGTAGCCGTCAACCAACTCAGCAAGATCTTCTTGCATATGGCCACAAACTACGCAGATGCCGTTCTCATACTGGTGCTCGTCACGAACACTTCCTTCAGGGCTGTTGCTGTAGGTTACAGCGCCCTTGGGAGAACCGTCGCAATTAAGTTGACCAATGGCGTAAACTTGTTTGTGGCTTGGGTCAGTAGTAGGCTGCTCATCTGTTCCTAGAGTCTGATACCAACCAATTTCGTCTTGTTGACCATTGAGTTTGTAGGCTAGAGCGCCATTTGTCATCCATACATCAGTATAGTCATCCAAGATGGTGAAATCTTTCTTGTCATTCTCGGAGTTAAGATCATAAGTATTGTAGATGTTTCCATCACCGATACCACGTCCCAGCGAGGACTGTCCGTCACCTTCTGTTACCATACCAGTATTGAAACTGTTTCGGATTTCTCCAGCGTTGGCAAACCATCCGGAGAAGACTGCATTTTCGCTGCCTCCCTTAATGTTACCAGTGTTATAGCAGTTTTTGATGACAATCTTCAGGTTTCCATTGCTATAGTTGCAACCAACGAAAGCAGCGTTGTTTCCGTTTGTGGCACCAGTTCCTTCCACATTAGCTTCGTTTCCGCATCCTTCAATGGTAAGAGTACCGGAACCGTTGCTGCAACCAATAAATGCTGCAGTCTTCACGTCACCCCTGAAGGAGCAGGATTTGTCGATAAACAAATTTTTAATGGTAGCATTTGAAACCACTCCGAACAAGCCTTGCTCTTTCTTGTCAGTGTCAATGACCAGATTCTTAATTCGATGGAACTGTCCATTGAACGTTCCATGATATTTGTTGCCGTCAGTACCGATAGGTGTCCATTGAACACCAGTCAAGTCGATATCTGCAGTAATTTCGGCGTTTGCTTCGCTATTTACGTTGTTGACGTAGGCAGCAAACCAGATAAGTTCGTTAGCCGTACCAATCTGATAATAGTCGTCTACAAGAGCAGCATAGCCTTCCTCGGGGAAACCGCAGTTTTTGCAGAGACCATTTTCAAATTCATGTGGATCGCGAGAATCTCCTCCAGGGGTGTTAGTATAGGTCAGCGAACCTTTGGATGTTCCATCGCAGAAGAACTCACCGGCTTGGTATACTTGTTTGTGAGTGTCGTCAGCTACGGGCATAGCATCTTCGCCAATGTTTTGGAACCATCCGATCTCAGACTGGTCACCGTTAACCTTGAAACAGAGTTCACCGCTGGCAAGCCATTCTTCAGTAAAACCATTGAGTGAGTAGAAACCCTTACGGTTGTTCTCTTCGTTCAGGTCCCAGCAGTTGTGGAAATTGCCATCGCCAAGGCCGCGTCCGAGACTTTGGTCACCGTCGGCACCGATGATACGTCCTGTATTCCAGCATCCTGTCAATTCACCTGCATTGGAGAACCAGCCTGAGAACACTCCATTTTCCCATCCACCGCTGATGTTGCCCGTATTGTAGCAATACATGAGGACTACTTTCAATGCTCCGTTGCTGTAATTGCAACCGACAAAGGCGGAGTTGTTTGCTGCATTACCCGTAATGTTTGCTTCGTTACCACAACCGATGAAGGTAAGTGTTCCAGAACCGTTGCAGCAACCAGCAAAAGCCGTAGCGCAGTTGGTGCCGTTGATGGAGCACGACTTGTCGATAATGACGTGTTTGATAGTAGCATTAGCTACAACGCTGAACAAGCCTTGTTCCTTCTTGTCGGAGTTTATGACTAGGTTCTTGATGCGATGGAATTGTCCCTCGAACGTTCCGTTGTAGCGACGGTCACCCGTGCCGATGGGAGTCCAATTAACACCGCTCATGTCGATGTCGGCAGTAAGCTTGGCGTTAGCGCCAGCATTTTCAGCTGAATTGTCGTTGACAAGAGCCGAAAAGTCTACCAAATCTTGTGCGTTACCGATGAGATAAACGCTGTCGGCATCCAGCTCAAGAGCCGCTGCACTTAGTGGGAGGATAAGTCCCACCAATGCAAAAAGAATTTTACTTAACTTTTTCATGATAGTTAAAAGATGAATAATAAAATAGGTAATTGGTGTTTTTGTATCTATTTGTTAAATTATTATTGTCTTTTCTGATCAAGGGTGAGATCTTCACGTCGGAGCCAACTAACAGGCACAAGTTCTACATAGTCGTGATTGTAGAAGTCAGAACCGCTATCGCTTTCGTGCACATTTTTAATACGTATCCAATGAATATCATCTGTCAGATATTTGGTAGTAACGACAAGGCGAAGTCCGTGTGAGTATCGTCTAGCCGGACCGTTCATGTAGACGGAACGGTAGGTAATAGGCAGCTTCAGGTATCCGCGATTCTTCATTTCTTTGTCGTTGGCTACACCATTGTCGTCGGTTCGGGAGTCATCAACGAATCCAATGCGCGGGTCGTCAGAATAGATACGGTTGTCAACAGGTATTCCCGTAATCTCATTGTCGACATAGAATTGGACGATACCACGTTCACTTCCGGCAATGTAGCTTACGCGTATCTCATATGTCCCTTTCGGTACACGAGGCAAACGGTAAGCAAAGTCAAATTGTCCTTTGCAGATACAGAAGTCGCCGTTGTGTTCGTCGTATCCGTCGTTGGGTGCGTAGTATGACAAACGACACTCATCGCTGTATACTTTCACGTAGTCGCTGTATCCGTCGGGGATAAAGAAACCAGATGCAGCGGGGAAGGACAGACCAGCTGTGCCGTCATACCAGCGGATGTGGTTGTTTGTCAGCTCGGGAACAAGAGCATCGTAATTGAGGCGAATGACTCCGTTGAGCACGTAGCCTGCCATCACATCCTCGTCATAAACCAAAGGACGGTCGATGAGGTGAATGGAGCCGTTGAGGGCTTCCTGGTTGAAACCTGGGAAGCGCTCGGGGTCGTTGCCCACTTCTGTAGGATTCATAACGCGCACTCCTACTGGGATGCTTTTCTTTCCTACCGTGGTGTGAAGTGGGTCTGCCAGATTAAGTGCTTCGTGAGAGAAGTTTAGGAAGATAGTGTTCTTCAATTGTCTGTCCGTCCCGTCTTCTTCATGGGCGATGACGTTGCTGCTGCGCGGAACCATTATCTTCAACATCGTTCCCTGCATGGTTTCATAATACTCTGCTCGGTCAGAGCCTGTCTGGTAGTGTACTTCCGAATTGTAGGCCACACCGCCCCCCGACGCCTTCAGGTTAAAGAATACAAGTCGAGTGTAAAGCAAGTGATAGTTGAGCAGATGATATGCTATAAACTTGTGAAGGGCATTGTTCTCATGCTTGAAGTCGGGATCAGTAGCTTCAGGATACCACAACTTGCATTGCTTGTAAAGATCGTCGATATTAAAGATTCCCATATCCTGGAACACATAATCGGGCTCGCAGAATGCGGTGTATCCATAGTAACGACTGGGGGGATAACGCATGGGATTGCCGCTCATATCGGCATTGGAGGCAACTTTGTCCCAGTCGGTGTAGCTTTCATCCTTGTAAAGTTGCAAGTCGTTCTCCAATCCTGTCATCTCTAAAGCTTCTGAGAAGATGGAGAGGAATGGCATATCCTTGATTTGCGTCGGTACGGTGTTAGTTGAGGGGTTGAGCACACTCGAAACGGTGTGAATGACACCGTTTTCCACTTCCTCGTCGCTGCTTATGATTTCAGAACCGTTGACGTAGAGTACGCTGCGAAGCAAAGAGTCAACGCCGTAGGTCATTGTCAGGTAACGGTCGTTGAGGTTGCGTGCCGGCAGCACATCACCCTCCATCTCAAGCGTGAGAATAGTAGCGGGCAGCACGTGGCTGTTGGAGATGACAGTACACATTGAGTCGCTCAGTTCTTCAAGGTTGGGAGAGGTGACGCCTGTCCATACAACCTTTTTTGAGCCGGGAAGGAGCGAGGCGCGATAAATGCTGTCCTGCTCAAAGAGGAAACGCTCGAGAGCCTCGTTGGTGGGGGCAAAACAGGTATAGGTACCGTAGGCTTTCAGAAGGCTCATCACTCCGCTGCGGTTGAGCACGTAGTTGAAATCGCTGTACACTTCATCGTGTTTTTCCAAGAAACTGCCTACAGTTTCTCCGAGGAATGTGTAGCGGTTGCTCCGGTCGATTTCTTCCACACAGCTTGTTAGCGTGATTGTCGCAGCCGTCAGTACGCAAAAGGTTAATTGTGCAAAGAATTGTTTCTTCATAATTATGGTATGTTTTCAGTAAACTTTCTTATCAATCTTGATAACCCTAACTAATCGTAATAACAAATCTTTATTTTCGAAAAAAGTCTTTTATTCTTTCTTGTTATTGTCTCTTTTCTTCTATTGTGAGGTCTTCACGACGCAACCAGCTAATGGGAACAAGTTCCACATAGTCGTGGTTGAAGTAGCTGCCTTCGTTCTCGTTTACGTTCTTAATACGTATCCAGTGGACGTCGTCAGTCAGATACTTGGTGGTAAGTACGAAGCGCAAACCGTGATTGTAGGCTCGTGCGGGACCACCTCCGTTCACTACTCGCTTATAAGAAATGGGCAGCTTCAGATAGCCGCGGTTTTTCATAGCTTTGTCGTTTGCAACCCCGTTGTCTTCGGTTGCTGAGTCGTCAACGTATCCGATGCGGGGGTCTGTGGCGTAGATACGGGCATCAACGGGGATGCCGGTAATCTCGTTGTCGATATAGAACTGCATGATGCCACGTTCCGGCTCCGAGATCCAGCTTACGCGTATCTCGTATGTGCCTTTTGGCACGCGGGGCAGACGGTAAGCGAAGTCAAACTCTCCGCGACAGATGCAGAAGTCGCCGTTGTTCTCGTCATAGCCGTCGTAAGGAGCATAGTAAGAGAGTCGAGTGTCTTCGCTATAGAACTTCACATGTTCGCTGTAGCCGTTGGGGATGTAGAATCCCTTACCGTTGGGCATTGAGTATCCTGCAGTACCGTCGTACCAACGGATGTGATTATTAGTGAGTTCAGGCACCATAGCGTCGTAATTGATGCGGATTATTCCGTTGAGTACGAAACCAGCCATCACGTCCTCGTCATAAACCAATGGGCGGTCTATAAGGTGAATGGAACCGTTGAGGGCTTCCTGGTTGAAATTGGGATAGCGCTCAGGATCGTTGCCTACTTCCTCGGGATCAAGGATGCGCACTCCTACCGGGATGCTCTTTCTTCCCACAGTAGTGTGGAACGGGTCAGCTATGTTGACAGCTTCGTGAGAGTAGTTCAGGAAGATGCAGTTCTTCACTTGGCGTTCTGTTCCTTCCTCGTCGTAGCCGATGACCTTGCTGCTGCGTGGAATCATTATCTTCAGCATTGTTCCCTGCATCGTCTCGTAGTATTCCGAACGGTCGGCGTTTGTGTGATAGTGCACTTCGGAGTTGTAGCTGATGCCGCCGACTGTTGCCTTCATCTTATAGAATACGAGGCGCGTGTATAGGAGGTGATAGTTGAGCAGATGATATGCCATAAACTTGTTGAGCGCATTGTTCTCGTGCTTGAAGTCTGGATCGGTAGCTTCCGGATACCACAGCTTGCACTGCTTGTAAAGGTCGTCGATGTTAAAGATTCCCATACTCTGGAACACATAGTCGGGCTCGCAGAATGCGGTGTATCCATAATAGCGGCTGGGAGGATAGGGCATAGAGTTGCCTCCCATGTCGGCCTTGTCGGCAAATTTGTCTCCGTCGGTGTAGCTCTCGTCTCTATAGAGCTGCATCTTGTCCTCCAGACCTGTCATCTCCATTGCTTCGGAGAAGATGGAGAGGAAAGGCATATCCTTTATTTGCGTCGGTACCGTGTTGGTTGATGGATTGAGCACTTTGGAAACAGTGTGTATGACACCGTTTTCCACTTCCTCGTCGCTGCTGATGATTTCGGAGCCGTTGACGTAGAGCACGCTTTGGAGCTTGTCGTCGACGCCATAGGTCATTGTCAGGTAGCGGTCGTTGAGGTTACGTGCGGGCAGCACGTCGCCTTCCATCTCGGTGGTAAGGATCGTGGCGGGCAGCACGTGGCTGTTGGAGATAACCGTGCACATCGAGTCGCTCAGGTCTTCAAGGTTGGGCGAGGTGATGCCTGTCCAGATAACTTTCTTCGAATCGGGCAGGAGCGAGGCTTGATAGATGCTGTCCTGTTCGATAAGGAAACGCTTGAGTGCCTCGTTGGTGGGGGCGAAGCAGGTGTAGGTGCCGTAAGCCTTCAGAAGGCTCATCACACCACTGCGGCTGAGCACGTAGTTGAAGTCGCTGTAAACTTCATCGTGATTTTCCAAGAAACTTCCGACAGTTTCTCCGAGGAAGGTGTAGCGATTGCTTTGGTCGATCTCTTCTACACAACTTGTAAGCATGATAGTGGCTGCTGTGAGCGCAGCAAGTCCCTTAAGGAGGGGATGGTAATTTTTCATGTGATATTTGTTTAGTTTTTTCATGCACGCAAAATTTTGCCAAAGATACCCGAACTTTTCCATTATAGCAAATCTTTTTGAGGAAAAAATGTTTTTTCCCCTTTTTCTTTGAAAAAGAGGGAGAGTGGAGTGAGCAAAATGGGAGGTAATGTCTTCAATCATCAAGGACAGATGGTTGATTAAAAATGAATTCCTCGAGAAACTCTGCCGCGTCGGCCACACAGTCGGGACATTCGCGTAGCACGATGCCCGTGTCTTTCCCTTTCAAAAGCCTGCACTGAGTAGCGCCGTTGCGCTGCTTGAAGCGGGTGACAACTTGTTTCATGTGCTTCATTGCCAGGATCTTATCCTTGTCCACCATACCAAGCACGATGCCTGCCCCGACAAGGGCTCCGCACGTGCCTTCCTGGCATCCCATCCCTGCGCCGAAGGCGTTCGAGACGTTGAGGCTTGTTGCCTCGTCCAGGCCGGCAAAATCTTTATAGGTGCAGACAACTGCCTGCGCACAATTGTGGCTGCCGCAGCGCTTTTTCTCGGCAGCCTCAAATTTACGTGTTTTCATTTCCTGACGCGTCAACAGTCGGTAAATTCCATTTCTTCTCTTTTGACTCCATTTCGCCTCGTTAGTTTAAAGAAGGAGTCGTTTTTAACTATTGCGCGAGAGGTATTTGTCGGCAAGAATTGAGAGAGGTAAAATATGCTCAAAGAAAAACAGATTTTGGAGAACAAATATCGCGATATGTAGAAAGAAAAAATTTTTTTCCCTTCTTCATAAATCCGTATGGAAGGACTCTGATTTCGGGGCATCAAAAATGCGTGTCGGGCGAGAGGGGAAGGGGTGAGTGAATGTGCTGTCTGCGGAGTTGTGGAAAGGGAAGGAGGGAGGCTTTCTCTAAACTTTTTTAAAATATCTCGTGTGCGCTTTCAAATCCCTTTTTTATTGTTTACTTTTGCACCCTGAAATCAGGAAATCGCATCGAGTGCCAATAAAAAGACTTGACATATTCTTGCTGAAGACGTTTGGCATCATGTTCGTGGCAACGTTCTTCATCTGCCTGTTTATCTTCATCATGCAGTTCATGTGGCTGTATGTCGACGATATGGTAGGCAAGGGACTCAGTCTTGATGTGTTGGCTCGTTTCTTCTGGTTTGCCACGCTGACGCTTGTACCCCGCTCGCTGCCCCTTGCCGTGCTGCTGGCGTCGCTCATGACCTTCGGCAATTTGGGCGAGCGTGTGGAACTGACGGCTATGAAGTCGGCTGGCATCCCCCTCATCCGCGTAATGGCGCCCCTGATGGTGTTCTGCATAGCCTTGTGCGGGGCATCGTTCTACTTTCAGAACGTCGTCATCCCTCATGCCCAACTGCAGTTGCAGACACTCATCATCTCGATGAAGCAGAAGTCGCCCGAGCTGGAAATCCCCGAAGGGGCATTCTACGACGGCATCAGCTCGTACAACCTCTATGTGAAGCATAAAAATCCAGAGACGGGCACGCTCTACGGCGTCGTCATCTACAACATGAGCGACGGAGCCGAAAACGCTGTCATCCTGAAGGCAGACTCAGGGCGCTTGGAGACGACGGCTGACAAGCAGTTCCTGCGTATGACTCTCTGGCACGGGGAACAGTTCGAAAACTTGAAGACAGACCAGATCAGCAAGAAGAACATTCCCTACCGACGTGAGGTGTTTGGGAAAAAGACGATGCTGATAGCCTTTAACGACGACTTCAGCCTGATGGATTCGGGTTTCCTCAGTGCAAACGCCTCAAACAAGAATATGGCGCAGCTGGCACACGACGTCGACTCGCTGGAACAAGAGCAAGACAGCATCGGGCGTGTCTATTTCAACCAGCTGAAGGATAATACGTATGCGGTCTACAAGCCATCCAAGCAGGATAGTACGGTGTTGTCGTCGATGAAGGCTACATCCATCAACGTGGATAGCGTCTATTATACTGCAACTCGCGATAAACAGCAGAACTGGCGCAATCAGGAGAAAACGAAGCTTGAAAACATGAAGACGGAGACGGCTCTCAAGACAAAGACTGTTTATCTGGCTGACAAGAACATACGAAAGCATCGCATCGAGCGACTCAACAAGATTACCCTTTCGCTCGGCTGTCTGGTATTCTTCTTTATCGGTGCTCCGCTCGGGGCAATCATCCGCAAGGGAGGACTAGGGTTGCCTGTCGTCATCTCTGTGTTCATTTTCATCATCTATTATATTCTCGACACTTCTGGAGCCAAGCTGGCGCGTGAGGGAGAAATGACAATTTGGTTCGGACGTTGGCTCAGCACCCTTGTGCTGGCGCCAATGGGCGCATTCTTTACCTACAAGGCAAACAACGACTCTACCGTTTTCAACCTGGATATGTACAAGAATGCTCTTCGCTGGCTTGTGGCTATTCCAGACGAGAGGCACGTGATGAGTAAGGAGGTTATCATTGACGATCCCGACTATGCGGAGATTGACAAATCGCTCGATTTGCTCTCGAAGCGCTGCGAAACGTGGATTGACGCGCACGATTTGCAACGTACCTCCTATCGCAATATGTTCTTCGGCAAAGGGGGAGCCGACGTGGAACTGTCAGACATCCGTTCTCAGGTAGAAGAGATAGTCAACGAATTGGGAAACAGTCGCGACGTGATGGTTTTGGACCATATCAACCAGTATCCCCTCTTCTCCGATACCGATCATCTGACTCCCATTCGTAAAAAGTGGATGAACGTTGCTGCCGGCATCCTCTTCCCCATAGGAGGACTGCTTTGGCTGCGTGCAGAGTTCTTCCGCCGTCGACGTCTGAAAAACATGCTGAAGATTGAGGAGGTCTCGGGCTTGCTTCAGCAAGACTTCGTGAATCGCAAACTAAAACAACAGTGATGCTATTGCTAATGATAAATTGATTACCAGATAATTTGATTATTTCTATGAACTGTCTTTCCGAAAGAGTAAATCGTTTGCACCCAAGTGCAACTCTCGCTATGTCTGCCCGCAGCGCAGAGCTGAAGGCGCAGGGCGTTCCAGTCATTAACATGAGTGTCGGAGAACCCGACTTCAACACACCCGAGCACATCAAGGAGGCTGGCATAAAGGCCATCAGCGAAAACTGGACTCGCTACAGCCCCGTGCCTGGTTATCCTTCTTTGCGCGAAGCTATCTGCAACAAACTGAAGAACGAGAATGAACTCAGCTTCAAGCCTGAGCAAATCGTTGTCTCCAACGGAGGAAAGCAGAGCGTCTGCGGAGCTATTATGGCTATCGTGAACAGCGGGGATGAGGTGATTGTTCCTGCTCCTTATTGGGTTAGCTATCCCGAAATGGTGCTTATGGCTGACGGAACTCCCGTGTTCATCCCTTCGGGCATTGAGCAGGATTTCAAAATCACTCCCGCACAGCTCGAGGCTGCTATCACTCCTAAGACAAAAGCGCTCATTCTCTGCTCTCCCTCCAATCCGACAGGCTCCGTCTACAGCCGAGAGGAACTTCGGGCTCTGGCAGAAGTGCTCAAAAGGCACGAGAGTGTGTTTGTTATCTCCGACGAGATTTATGAGCACATCAGCTACGTGGGGCATCACGAGAGTATCGCTCAGTTTGAAGAGATACGCGAGCGTGTCATCATAGTAAACGGAGTCTCTAAGGCTTACGCGATGACTGGCTGGCGCATAGGGTTTGTTGCAGCTCCGGTAGATGTTGCGAAGGCTGTCAGCAAACTTCAGGGACAGTACACGAGTGGCCCCAGCTCTATCTCGCAGAAGGCTGCTGAAGCTGCTTACAGAGGCTCGCAGCAATGTGTGGAAGAGATGCGTGAGGCTTTCAGCAGACGTCGTGACTTGATTGTGAAACTTGCCCGTGAGATTCCAGGATTGGAAGTCAACGAACCTCAGGGAGCCTTCTACCTCTTCCCTAAATGCAGCTCGTTCTTCGGAAAGAGCGACGGGAAGCGTACTATCTTCACTTCTACCGACTTTGCAATGTATCTGCTCGAAGAGGCACACGTCGCTTGCGTGGGAGGAGATTCGTTCGGGGCACCCGAGTGTTTCCGTATGAGCTATGCTACCAGCGACGAAAACATCGTTGAGGCGATGCGTCGCATAGGAGACGCTTTGGCAAAGTTGAAATAAAACCATTTAATACCGAAAACTATGAAAAAGTTTATTGTAGCTTGTGTTGCCCTCTTGATGGCAATCGGGGTAAAGGCTCAAATTCCCGAAGGACTTCAGGTCGTATCGTTGCGCATAGGGGATACGATGTCGCTGGGAGCCTATACGGAGGCTTCTGTGCCCACTTCCCTTACCTATGAGTATTGTCTTGAGGAGGATGCATTCGAGGTGCCGAGCCTTTGTCTGGGAATAGGTGCTATCTTCGGGCATGCGTATTCCTATACTACTACCACCATAACGAATGCTGGCAGCAATCAGGTTGATACCCGCGCTACCACAAACCGTTGGTTCTTCGGAGGGCTGAGAGGGTATGTACATTATGATGTTCTCTCCCTCATCGGTGTGGATGCTCCTCATTTTGACACTTATGCTGCACTCACGCTGGGTGCCCGAGTGAAGAAACGCATGTGGGAAGGAGAGAATGCTTCTTCTACCACAGGGGGAGTATCTTCTAAGTCCATCACTCGCGAGAAAAGTCCCATGTTTGGGCTTCAGTTTGGCGCGAGGTATTTCATTATTCCTAACGTAGGGCTCTCGCTCGAAGCTGGCTACGACGGAATGTCAGTGCTCAACTTCGGAATAGTAGGCTGCTTCTGAGCAGGAGGGAGCTGCGCGAAATAAGTAGGCTCGAACAGAATTTTTGGAGAAGGGAAAAATTTTTATTTGTTCTCCAAAAAAATTTTTGCTCAAAGCATATCGCGCGTTTCCTTCTTCATATCGCGATATGTGTTCTCCAAAATGAGCGTTTCGCAAAGCATAATTCGCGCTGCACGGAACTCCCTAAATTTTTGAGCGAGATTTCCCCTCGGATGACTGAGAAGGCTGGGATTTGTTCCTGGCCTTCTTTCTTTTAAGGCGTGAGCTCGCTCAACTCGAGCCAGCGCATCGATTTTTCGTCTATGGCATCATTCACGACAGGAAGACGCTTCGATGCAGACGTTATCTCGTCGATGCTGAGCGTTCCGCTGCAGAGCGATTCCTCAAGCTGTTTTTTCTCTTTCTCAAGCTCTTCCAACTCCTTTTCCAACTGTTCCATCTCGCGCTTTTCCTTATAGCTCAGTTTGCGCGGTTTGTCTTCAGGCGTCGTTTTGGCAGCAGGTTTCTTTTCGCGCGAAGGTGACTCTGCGGCTCGGGCTTCGCGACGCTGTTGCTCTTCGGTGTATGCCTTCCATTCGCGATATTGTGAGCAGTTGCCGGGAAAATCGCGTATGTCTCCTTCTCCGTTGAATACCAGCAGATGATCCACCATCTTGTCCATGAAATACCTGTCGTGACTGACTACGATGAGGCATCCTTTCCAATTCTGCAGATATTCTTCCAGAATCTGCAGCGTGAGGATGTCAAGATCGTTGGTGGGTTCGTCGAGGATGAGGAAATTGGGGTTATGCATCAGCACGGTACAAAGGTAGAGCCGTCTTTTTTCTCCTCCGCTCAGCTTGTACACATAGCTGTACTGTTTCTGAGGGGAGAAGAGGAAGTTCTGCAGCAACTGACTGGCTGTGAGCGTAGAACCGTCGCTCATGGGAATGTAGTCGGCGATGTCGCGTACGACGTCTATCACCTTCTGTTGCTCGTTGAAACGGAGCCCTGCTTGGGAGTAACAGCCGAAACGTACTGTGGTACCTATTTCTATAGTGCCGCTGTCGGGCTGCAGTTCGCCCAGCAAGAGGCGCAGAAACGATGTCTTGCCCGTTCCGTTATCCCCCACGATGCCGAGTTTCTCGTAGCGGGTGAAGATGTACGAAAAATGGTTGAGGATGGTCTTCTCTCCTTCGGCATCATCATCGGAACCGAAGGCGAGAGAAACGTCGTGTAGCTCGAAAATCTTGTTTCCGATATATCCTGCCTGGCTTTTCAGCTGCACCTGCTCGTTGCGGAACGATTGTTTGGCAATCTTCTCCAGTTCGTAGAAAGCCTCTTCGCGATACCTTGCCTTATGCCCTCGTGCGCAAGGCATCCTGCGCATCCAGTCGAGCTCGGTGCGGTAGAGATTGTTGGCGCGTGCTATTTCGGCATTGCGCGCATCTATTCGCTGCTGTCGCTTCTCGAGATAGTAGCTGTAGTTGCCTTTATACGTGTAGACGGTGTTGTCGTCCAGCTCCATGATGATGGAACAGACACGATCGAGGAAATATCTGTCGTGCGTCACCATCAGCAGCGTTGAGGAGTTGTGAGAGAGTTCTCCCTCGAGCCACTCAATGGTGCTCAAGTCGAGGTGGTTGGTAGGTTCGTCGAGAATAAGGAGGTCGGGCGCATCCACCAGCACTTGTGCTAGAGCGATGCGCTTTTTCTGCCCTCCCGAGAGGGAGCTGATGCGTTGTGTCAGGTCGGTGATGCCGATGGAGTGGAGAAGGGCCTCCACCTCCTTTCCCGGGCAGACTTCCTCGATGGTTTTCTCCTCGGGCAGCTGGGGTGTCTGCGGCAGGTAGCCCGTGCGGATGCCGTTGCGGTAAGTAATCTTTCCCGAGTCGTAGCCCTCCTGGCCAGTCAGGATGTCAAGCAGCGTGCTCTTGCCCGTACCGTTCTTGGCGATGAGGCCTATCCGCTGCCCTTGGGCGATGCCGAACGAGATGCCTTCGAAAAGCACGAGGCTCCCGAAGGATTTTGTCAAGTTCTCAACTTGAAGGTAAGGCGTGGGCATTGCTGTCGTCGTATTACAATATCCTCGCAAAGATAGTGAAAATTGTGGGGAAAACAAAGCAAAACGAACGATTTTTCTCCTAAGTCTGAGGCTTCCAACGGAAGGGATTCAGTATGAATTACTTATCGCAAGTCAATTGCCGAAAAAAGGAAAAGAAAAAGGAGCCTCTTTTGCGAGGCTCCTCGGGAGGTTTTTCCTTCAGGATTTTTTCTCAAAGGAAAAATTTTTTTTCTTTCTTCATCTCGCGAGATGTGTTCTCGAAAAAATTTTTTCCCTTCTCGAAAAATCTTTTTCCTTCGGGCAATTATTCCTCTTCCTGCATCAGCAGCTCAACTACCTTTGCAGCAGAAGTACAAACGTTCGTACCAGGACCGAAGATGGCAGCTACGCCAGCTTTGTAGAGGAAGTCGTAGTCTTGCATCGGGATAACACCACCAGCGGTAACCATGATATCCTCGCGTCCCAGTTTCTTCAGTTCGGCAATCACCTGCGGGATGAGCGTCTTGTGCCCGGCAGCCAAAGAGCTGACTCCCAGCACGTCGACGTCGTTCTCAACAGCCTGTCTTGCGCTCTCCTCGGGAGTCTGGAACAGAGGTCCCATATCCACGTCAAAGCCGCAGTCGGCATATCCCGTAGCAACCACCTTGCCTCCTCGGTCGTGTCCGTCCTGTCCCATCTTGGCAATCATGATACGAGGACGACGGCCAAACTTCTTGGCAAACTTCTCTGTGAGAGCACAAGCGCGCTCGTACTCTTTGTCTTTCTTGCTTTCTGCTGAATACACGCCTGAAATAGTTCTAATAATTGCTTTATAACGTCCTACGACAGCTTCGCAGGCATCAGAAATCTCACCCAGCGTGCAACGTACGGCAGCTGCCTTTACAGCAAGGTCGAGGAGGTTATCCTCGCTGTGCTTGCCGTCGGCAAAGGCCTGCACACACTCGGTAATCTTGGCGAGAGCAGCCTTGCAAGCAGCCTCGTCGCGCTCGGCACGCAGCTTCTTCAGCCCTGCTATCTGCTCCTCGCGAACGGCAGTGTTGTCGATTTCGAGGATGTCGATAGGAGCTTCTTTCTCGAGGCGGTATTTGTTGGTGCCCACGATTGTCTGCTGCCCGCTGTCGATGCGAGCCTGTGTGCGTGCCGAAGCTTCCTCGATACGCATCTTGGGAAGACCCGTCTCAATAGCTTTAGCCATACCTCCAAGTTGCTCAATCTCCTGGATGTGTTCCCAAGCCTTGTGGGCAATCTCGTTGGTGAGGCTCTCTACATAGTAGCTTCCGCCCCATGGGTCGACGTTCTTGCATACGTATGTCTCTTCCTGGATGTAAATCTGGGTGTTACGGGCGATACGTGCGCTGAAGTCGGTAGGAAGGGCGATAGCTTCGTCGAGGGCGTTGGTGTGCAGCGACTGAGTGTGTCCCAAAGCGGCTGCCATAGCCTCGATGCAAGTACGTCCTACATTGTTGAACGGGTCTTGCTCCGTAAGAGACCATCCTGATGTCTGGCTGTGGGTACGCAGCGCAAGCGACTTCGGGTTCTTGGCATCGAAGCTCTTTACGATCTTTGCCCAGAGCATACGTGCAGCACGCATCTTGGCAATCTCCATAAAGTGATTCATACCGATAGCCCAGAAGAAGCTCAGACGGGGAGCGAAGGCGTCGACGCTCATGCCAGCTTTCACACCAGCACGCAGATACTCCAATCCGTCGGAAAGAGTGTAGGCAAGCTCAATGTCAGCTGTGGCACCAGCCTCCTGCATGTGGTAGCCGGAGATGGAGATGCTGTTGAACTTAGGCATGTTCTTTGAAGTGTACTCGAAGATGTCGGAGATAATCTTCATCGAGAAGGCTGGGGGATAGATGTAGGTGTTGCGCACCATAAACTCCTTCAGAATGTCGTTCTGAATGGTTCCTGCCATCTCCTCAAGCTTAGCTCCCTGCTCAAGTCCTGCGTTGATGTAGAATGCGAGGATGGGCATTACGGCACCGTTCATTGTCATCGAGACAGACATCTTATTAAGAGGAATTCCGTCGAAGAGCACTTTCATGTTCTCGATGGAACAGATGCTCACACCGGCTTTTCCCACATCGCCCACAACGCGCTGATGGTCGGGGTCGTATCCACGATGGGTGGGGAGGTCGAATGCTACTGACAGACCTTTCTGTCCACTTGCCAGGTTGCGGCGATAGAAAGCGTTTGACTCTTCAGCTGTGGAGAATCCGGCATACTGACGGATGGTCCAGGGGCGCATCACATACATTGTGGAGTAAGGTCCGCGGAGGTTAGGAGCAACGCCTGCTGCATAGTTCAGGTGTTCCATTCCCTCGAGGTCTTCCTTCGTGTACACGGGTTTCACATCAATCTGCTCTGGAGTTCTCCAGTTAGGCTCGATGTTGTTCTTCTTCTGCCACTCCATGCCGTTTGAGGCTTGGATGCCGGCATAAATATCGATATTGCTGAAATCTTTTCTCATAGCGCAAACTTATTTAATGCCGAGGAGGGCGTTGAAATTCTTGAGTGTATCCAGTACGTTGCAGCGTACATGTATGAAGTGTTCGATGCCTGCTGCTTTCAGGTCTTCCATGCATGCTGGGGCGCCAGCTACGATGAACATAGCACGTCCGTTGACTGCTTGGAATGCGGGGATAGCATACTCGGCATACTCGTCGTCGCTCGAGCAAAGCACTACGATGTCGGCTTTGGCCTCCATTGCTGCTTCAACTCCAGCCTCCACTGTGGGGAATCCCAGATTGTCAATTACCTGATAGCCGGCGCATGCGAGGAAGTTGCACGAGAACTGAGCGCGTGCCTGACGCATAGCGAGGTTACCAATAGTAAGCATGAAGGCTTTCGGGCGTTTGCCGCTCTTCTCTGTCTGCAGACGCAGAGCCTCAAAGTCGCTGGCTGCGCGCTGGAAGGTGAGAGCCTCGAAGTCGCTCTCTTCATTCTCGCAGCAGCTCTTGCTTGTCAACTCGCGAGGTTCCTTGCCGTCGGCGAGCTCGTTGAAGTTAGGATACTGGTTGGTGCCAAGCAGAATCTCCTTGCGTTTGCTGACAGCTTCGTGGCGAGCCTTTCCGCTGCCGTTGATGACTTCCTGCACCTTGCTGCTTTTAACCTGTGCGAGGAATCCGCCGTCCTTCTCGATGGAGAGGAAGAGGTCCCAAGCCTGCTTTGCGATACTTACGGTGAGTGTCTCCACATAGTAGGAACCGGCAGCTGGGTCGACAATCTTGTCCATGTGGCTTTCTTCCTTCAGCAGCAGCTGCTGGTTGCGTGCGATACGCTCGCTAAAGTCATCGGAGGGCTTGAATGCTTTGTCAAACGGATTTGTCGTAATGGAGTCAACGCCTGCGATAGCGGCGCTCATGGTCTCAGTCTGCGTGCGCAACAGGTTCACGTAAGCGTCGAACACCGTCATGTTGAACGTTGATGTCTCAGCGTGAGTTCTCATCTTGCATGCGCAGTCGCACTTAGGTTCATACTGCTTCACAATGTTTGCCCACAACATGCGTGCAGCGCGGAACTTTGCAATCTCGAAGAAGTAGTTCGAGCTGATTCCAAAGTTGAACTTGATGCTCTTAGCTGCTGTGTCGGCAGGGATGCCAGCCTCAGTCATCAGCTGCATGTACTCATTACCCCATGCGAGAGCGAAACCCAGCTCCTGATAGATGTAGGCTCCGGCGTTGCACAAGTCAACGGCGTTAACACCCACGCAGCGATAGCCCTTCAGAGGCTCCATAGCTTTTACAAGTGCCGTGAGGGCAGGGGTGAAGTCGCCCAAGTCTTTGCCCTTGCGGAGCATCTTGCGCATAGGATCGTAGTTGATGCTACCTTCCATCGTTGCAAGGTCGTAACCCTTCTTGGTGAAGTAGGCAACGAGAATGTCGGCGAGCTCTGCTGCACGACGTACGCAAGTCTTGAAGTTCAGTTCCACGCAGTCGCAGTGGATACCTTCGAGCAGGGTATCGATGAGTTCGGCGCTCAGATCCTTGCCCTTGATGACGAATCCCAGCGAGTCAACGCCTCTGTCTAGCACGTACAGGGCCTTGCTGTTGGTTTCTTTAGCATCCTCCACGCGGAAGTCCTGACGGACGAACCACTTGTTGTCAGATGTCTTGTTGCCACGCACGAAAGGGAACTCTCCCGGCAGCGAACGTGTGGTAGCAAGCCCTTCGATATCCTCTAAGCGGTAGAAAGGCTGTACCTTAAATCCCTCATTTGTTCTCCAAACGAGTTTCTTCTCGAAGTCGGCACCCTTCAGGTCGACGGTAATCTTTTCCAGCCATTCCTCGGTGCTGGTGGGCGCAAACTCAGCGAAAAGTTTCTCTTTACTGTTTGCCATAGTTTTTTGAAATAATGAATAAAAATAAATCTTCTTTCTATTTGGGACTGCAAAGATAGTGCAAGCCGAGAGGAAAACAAAATAAATACTAATTTATTTTTATCCCGAAGCGTCGCCTGTATAAAACCACAGATTAAAGATAGTGCAAGTTTCTTGTTTTTGTTTCAGTTTTTTACTTCTCTTGTGTTTCTTTTGAAAGAAAAGCGACTCCTCCAGCAAAGGAAGAGTCGCTTTCATCAAGGTAACGATTTGCCTGTGGGCTTAGTTGTTCAGAATGATGCTCACGAGGGCTGTGACGTCGCTCACGTTTACCTCACCATCCGTATTCACGTCGGCAGCAGTGTTCATAGTAGTATTACCTAGAATCATGCTTACGAGCATCGTGACGTCGCTCACGTTCACTTCACCGTCCATATTCACGTCGCCCTTCTTGTAGGCAGTCTTAGCGGTGAAGTAGCCTGGATTGGCTATACCGCCGTCGATGTGGGCATAGGCCGCATCCGTAACACCTGCTGAAGCGAATGATGTGCCGGCGCCGCCCACCAAGCTGGTGCAATCTCCGAACATGCTCCCTGAGTTTGATGCTGCATTCGTCATGTCCCAGTTGTCGCCCACGTAGATGGTGGTGAGGGCAGAGCATCCGTAGAACATATATAAGATGGAGTTAACTCTACTCGTGTTGAAACTTGACAGATCTAGTGTGGTGAGGCCGGTGCAGCCATAGAACATGTGATTCATGAATACGACTTCTTCGGTGTTGAATCCCGTCAGGTCAAGGCTTGTTAAGCTTGAGCATTCAGTGAACATCCCAGTCATTCGGGTCACTACGCTGGTGTTGAGATATTCGATACCGTTAATGGTAGCCAAGTTTGTCATACCGCCGAACCAGTTATACGTGCTGTTGGGCCTTGCGTAGGCAAACGAGGCGTCGAATACCACCTTGGTGACGCTGGCCTTTGTGTTGTCGGTGTACCAGGCAGGATAAATCATGCCGTCGTTCAGGTCGTACACGGTGCCGGTCTTTTCGTTTGCCTTACCGTCGCAGTAGAAGGTGAGCGTGGTAGTCGAGCTGTCGTAAACGACGTAGGCCTTATAGGAGAGGTAGCCCGGTGTTCCTTCAGCATCGACGCGGGCATAGGTCTTGTCGATGTAGCTTGCATTGTACGTCGTGCCGTTACCGCCCACCAGGCCGGTGCAGCCCTTGAACATCTGCGTAGAGGCGGTGACGGCATCCGTGCTCCAATTCTCGCCTACGTAGATGGTCTTCAGGTTGGTGCAGTTTAAGAACATATAGCTCATGTCTCTGGCATTGCTTATATCCCAGCTGCTGAGGTCGAGGGATTTCAGCTGACTGCAATCGGAGAAGAAGGAGGAGAAATACGTACTGCCAGCGGCATTCAGGTACTCCAGCCCTTCCACAGAGTTAAGATTACTCAGCCCTGAGCACCAAAGCCCCCCGTGTATATAAGGGAAATTGGCAACAGAGGGATCGTAGACTACATCGATGACCTCATCGTGATTAAGTTCATAGAACAAGTAATCTCCAGTTTGATAGCTTTGGCCGCTGAATATTTCATCATGATCTTCCAATGCAGCCTCACGTTGATTCATCAGACCGTCGTAATAGTGTGTGAGTGTTCCGAGAGCGGCTTCGAAAATGGCATATTCCTCACGGGAGGAGAGGTAGCCGGGTATTCCTCTTGCGTCGACGCGGGCATAGGTCTTGTCGATGTTGTTGGTTCCGTCGCATTGCGTGCCGTTCATGCCCTTGAGGCTGGTGCAGTTGGCGAACATGCTGGTGGAGCTGGTGACATTAGTTGTGCTCCATCCGCTACCCACATAAATGGTCTTCAAGTTGCTGCAGCCGCTGAACGTATAAATCATGTTTTTAACATTTGCGGTGTTCCATTTGCTCAAGTCGAGTTCGGTGAGGGAGCTGCAGCTGCTGAACATATAGGCAGTGTTGGTGACATTTCCAGTATTCCATCCACTCAGCTCGAGTTCGGTGAGGGACCTGCAGCTGGAGAACATGTATCGCATGTTAGTGACGTTGCTGGTGTTCCATTTGCTCAGGTCTAGTTCGGTAAGAGACGAGCAGCCAAGGAACATTTGGTACATGCTGGTGACGTTAGATGTGTCCCATGTGCTTAGGTCGCCCACGCTGGTGAGGGAGCTGCAATTAGTGAACATGGATGAAAAGGTGGTGACATTGTCGGTATGGAGGTACTCGA
>JAGCFO010000021.1 GCA_017650105.1 Bacteroidaceae bacterium
ATGTGTTATAATGGTCTTCGTTGAAAAAAAACACCGAAACCAACGCAGGCAGGTGGATTCGGTGTGTTGTTCCTTCACTTGAGCCGAATGTCAGACTCGAACTGACGACCTACGCATTACGAATGCGTCGCTCTACCGGCTGAGCTAATTCGGCTTGATGACGAAATAAGGATTTGCTCCGGCATTTCGCAAATCGGCTGCGAAGGTAACATCATTATTTGAAACTGACAAATGTTTTCAAGTTTTTTTCTCCCACTCTCCTCCTGATAGGGCAAAAAACTGTAGTTTTGCCACACCTGAAGATGCAGCAAAACTACAATCAAACTAATTCTTTTTTAAGACAAAAATAATCATTGTCCCAAGGTGATGCTCACGAGAGCTGTGAATTTGCTCACGTTTACCTCACCGTCCTCATTCACGTCACCCTTGTTGGCAATAAGTCGATAACCTGCAACACTTGCATTAGAAGTAGGAACTGCCAATACGGCCTTGTATTGTCCGCATGTTGCAGAAGTGCCGTCTGTAACTTGATAACAAAATCCAATGCAATTCTCACCAATACCATTTGTGAAATCATTTCAAATGATATCAGCTTCTTTAATTTTGATTCTATCTATCACACAAAGGAACAGCGAAAACAGAAATGTGTTTACAGAAGTTATGGTGGGGCGAGATAGAGGAAAAAACATAGTTCAAAGGATAGAAAAAATAGGGCTATTGGACTTAACACCATACAGTTGACAATTGTCATGAGTAGGCTATTTCAAGGCAGAAAAGCATCGGGTTGACGAAATGAAGCAATTCTACCAACAATCAAGACGAGGGCAACTACATGTCGTACTTGAGGTCCTCGTATTTCTCCTCATCGTCGAGGGCGTGGAGGAAATCGTTGAGGAGAGTGATGTCGACATCGCCTAGCTCGTACTCGCGCATTGCATCCTTGCGTATCTCCGCTATCCATGCTCGGCGTGCCATGATGTAGTCGGCTTTGATGTGGAGGGCATCGGAGGGTGTAATCTCGGATAGTCCGTAGTAGTCGCAGATGAGGTTGTAGCTCCACGCCCAGCGGTACTCAGCATAGTTGGTATGCATACGCACAAGCTCGCTGCGAATGGCCTCTACCGAAGCAAGGGTGCCATCGGTAATCTGGTTCACTAAGCGTTGTTCCTCGCTTAAAGGAATAAGCATACCGCTCAAGTCACACCAAGGGCCTGTTCCCACGGAGTTTTCGGGACGATCAAGACGGTGACGCTTGAGAACGGCTCCCATGTAGATGCGTAGGGCGATGTCGTAGTATTTGATACCCTTCTTAAGCGAGGAATTCTTAATGACGTAGTCGTGGAAATTGTAAGTTGCCGTATCTCCCCCAGCTTGTCGGAGAGCCTCAAGGGTGCGTTTAGCGCTGATGATACCTCCTACAGAGAAGGGGGACAGCCAGTCAAAGTTGATGATTGAGTTTTTGCCGTGCATGGGGCGACGATCGCGTTTAGGCCATTTGCGGATATCGCGATAGAGGCCTACCGTAGTAAGGTTTCTGCCTGGCACCAGATACATCTCGTCACCGTAGGCAATCAGGTATGAGAAAGGAAGTTGACGTGTGTCAGGATGGTGCATCAGCTTTCCAAAGCACACCGAGAATGTGCCTATCTGTGCGGGCATCAGTATGTAAGCACCGCTGGCAGTCTTGGTGCCGCGCTCAAGAATTCCCCAGTGCATGGGACCCATCTTGTAGGCGTGATTGGAGAAGTTGGTGTTGGAGCCTGCGTTGTAGAACGAATACATTCCTCCGATGAGCAGCGAACTCTTATGGTGACTTGCAGAGAATGGGCCGCAGAACGCAGCGCAAGCTTCGCCGTTGCTCATGTAACAGTTTGCAAAAAAGACACTGTTTTCGGCAGTGAATCCGTCGGTGATACGGCAGGCTTCGCCCACAAAGCAGTTCTCTATCTTTGCATTATTCTCGACATACGAGCCGTCGTAGATGACCGACTGCTCGCAAATAACACCCAGCCCTATGTGTACGGCAGCACCTGGAATACTTTTCAGCGTGCAGTCCTTGAGGCGACAAGCACCCTCTATAATGCAGTCGTCGCTGATGTGGCAGTTGGTAACGTCGGTTGTGTCGGTGATGCGCACCCGGTTGCCTATCGTGCTGACAGGCTGGCTTGTGCGAGCTATATCCTGACGTATAAGTGTACGAATGGCAGTCGTGAAGGCTTCGTCGGCAGAATATTTCACCATGAGGGCAGCAATCTGTGAATTGAGTCCGCTGAATATCATCACGTTTCCATTGCCGATCTCGTTTAGTGTGGAAATAATGGTACCCTCGCCGAACGATGCACGATCGGTGGTGTTGATGCGTCCCACATTGCTGATGAGGCAATCGTTGCCAACGGTGACGTTGCGCAGCACAGCGTGACTGATGCCCGAATGGATGCTGAAGCCGTCGGCAACCTCAACCATAGCCTCGTAGGTGCCGAGGGTAACTTTCCCGTAGAAGTCGACGTGTCGGATATAATCGGTTTTGAATTTGTCGGCAACCTTTATCGTCGTCCAGTCCTCAGCGGTACAACCTTGAGCCTTAAGGCTCATTATCTCAATACTCGTCAGTGTGCGCATAACAAAACAAATAAAAAATTATGGAGAAGACATCCTGCCGTTTCGAGAACAAATCTCGCGAGATTTAGCCTCCAAGAAGAAGCCTGCTCCTTACTTACAATCTTTTTACCTCTTTTTAATAATGGCTCCAAGTCCTTCAATCCGTAGGAGGCACACTTCTGTACCCGACGACAGATAGAAGCACTTCGCCTTGGGCGCAAAAGTAAGCAGATTATCTGAATTACCCAAATTCAAGAGCCACTGATTATGACATTTCTGCAAAAAAGACTTCATAGCTGCATATTATTAAGGAAAAATGGCAAATAATGGAGAATTATCAGTATATTTGCCGCCGGCAAAATCCCATCTATAGAGAATAATGACTGAAAAACACATCACTCCTACCGACCCCATTGACCCTTTGCTGAGAAGGCTCTACGAGAGCGCTTTCCCCGAAGAGGAACAGATTCCGTGGGATGACTTGCTGGTGTTGACCGAAAAGATGCCTCTTGACTTCACGGCTTACTATGACGACTCGAACCGCTTGCTAGGGCTTACCATCGTCTATCCCCGACAGTCCCTCAACCCTATGAAAGCCAACTGGTTTTGGTACTTTGCCGTTCCCGAAGAACTGAGGGGAAGAGGCATCGGGCAGAGCATTCTCAAAAGACTGATGGAGAAGTACGACGGCTGCACCAACATACTTGATATGGAGTCGCCCGAGCAGGTGTGCGACAACTCGCTCCAGCGTCAGCGTCGGCATCAGTTCTACTTGCGCAACGGCTTCCACGACACAGGAGTGGGACGTTCATTCGGCGGCATCGACTACACTATCATGATGAAAGGGGAAGGCACTTTCACGATGAAAGACTACGATGAAATCATCGCTGAACTACGCTCATTTTGGGAACGAATGCCCAATGGAAAAGAGCATAGTTAAAGTGCCTTAAACCTTTCACTATAACATAAAGAATCACACATCGTTAAATACCTTCGAATAAACCAAATGATAGCCATCAGAAACATCCTATTTGCCCTACTCGTGTTACTTCCCTCACTCACACTAAAGAGCCAGACGGAGGTCTCGCACGAGCAGATGGAAGCCATCTACCAAGAAGTAAAGACTCCTTTTAAATATGGGTTGGTGATGACAGCTCCCGCTCAGGGGCAGATGGCCGACAGTCCGAGCATATTCAGGAAAGGAAAATGGTGGTATATGTACTACATCGTCTTCGACGGAAAAGGCTACGAGACTTGGATGGCACGAAGTCGAGATTTGCTGCATTGGGAAACAATGGGACGTGCTCTTACCTCGTCCTCTCCCGACGACTGGGACAGTAGCCAAAAGGCAGGCTATTTGTCGCTCATCGATCCCACCTGGGGTGGCAGCTACAAACTGAACCGGTATCGTGGAAAATACTGGATGAGCTTTCTTGGAGGCAATAAGAAAGGATATGAGTCGGGGCAACTGGCTGCAGGAATGGCATTTACTAAAGAGCGTCCTACCCTACCAACTGAATGGCAGCGCCTCCCAAGCCCTATTCTCGCACCCACAGATGAAGACGCTAGATGGTGGGACAACTCCGTCATCTACAAGAACACCGTGTGGCGCGACACGAAACAGCAAACGGGGCATCCGTTCTTCATGCTCTATAACGCAAAAGGAAACGCTGAGCGCATAGGGATGGCTGTCAGCGATGATATGCTTCACTGGAAGCGGTATGGGCAGCAGCCC
Organism: Bacteroidaceae bacterium; assembly: GCA_017650105.1. GTDB lineage: Bacteria > Bacteroidota > Bacteroidia > Bacteroidales > Bacteroidaceae > UBA1189. Next base: position 4,334 of record JAGCFO010000021.1, read on the forward strand.
CTCCTCGACCATAACCGAGGCATCACGGGCGATGCTTATCTGCAACGTGTAGGCGACGTGTGGGTGATGTTCTACTTCGGGTTCAACTGGAGTGCGGAAACGTCCCAGAAGGCATGGGACACGTTTGCCTGCTCTCATGACCTCATCCACTGGACCGACTGGAAAGGGGGACCGCTGGTGGAGCCCAGCGAGGACTACGACGCACAGTACGCCCACAAGCCCTGCGTAGTGAAGCACAAAGGAGTAGTCTATCACTTCTACTGTGCTGTTGACAAAGAGGGACGAAGAGGTATTGCCGTTGCCACCTCAAGAGATCTCGGGCACAGCAATCTTACTTTCGACACCCCAGCTCCCAGCGGGCTGGCAGCCTACTGGATAGCTCCCGACGACTCGCTTTGCAATCAGCGCAATTCTTGGATTGAGTATCGCAAAGAATTTCGTCTACCGAAACGCCCTAAAAGCGCTGTTGTACGTATGGCTGCCGATTCGAAGTATTGGCTTTGGGTAAACGGGCGACTGGTAATCTTCGAAGGAGGACTCAAGAGGGGTCCTAACCCCACCGACAGCTACTTCGACACTTTCAATCTGGCCCCCTTCCTGAGGAAAGGTGAAAACAACATCAAAGTGTTTCTCTGCTACTTCGGCAAAGATGGTTTCTCACACAAAAGCAGCGGACAAGCAGGATTTATCCTTGATGCTCCAACGCTTGGCATCAGCACAGACAACACCTGGCTCAGCCAGCGTCTCAATGCTTATCAAACATGCAGCGGGCACGAGCCAAACTACCGCCTGAGCGAGTCGAACATCCGTTACGACGCCCGTTTAAGCCAACAGGACAATCTCCAACAATCTGTAGAGTTGGCTACATGGGGCGATGGTCTTTGGGGTGGTCTCGTCGAGCGTCCCATTCCTCAATGGAGAGTAGGTGACGTGACACTCACCTCCTTTGAGCAAACGGAGGATGAGAACGGAAACGTTGTGCTCACAGCGCGCCTTCCTTACAATATGCAATTCACTCCTTTCATAAGCCTTACCGATGCAAATGGTGGAACCGTCGTGGGCATACAGACCGACCATGAGCAAGTCGGAGGTGTGCATTGCGTGCGAGCTGAATACGTTTCGCGCAGCGGAAGGCAGGAATATGAGTCACTGGGGTGGATGAACGGAGATTTTCTTTATGTCAGCTATCCAAAGACAGCTTCATTGAAAGTTCATTCTATCGGATACCGCGAATCGGGCTTTGGCTGTACTCGTGAAGGCTCGTTCAGTTGCTCCGACACCCTCATCAACCGCTATTGGGATAAAGCGATGCGCACGCTCTACGTCAACATGCGCGACAACTATTTTGACTGTCCCGAACGTGAACGCGCCCAATGGTGCGGTGATGCTACCATTCTGATGGGACAAAGTTTCTATCAGCTCTCTCCCGAAGCCAACACTCTTGCCCGCAAATTCGTGCGAGAATTCGCCGACTGGCAAAAAGCAGACAGTGTGCTCTACTCACCCACACCAGCAGGGAACTGGTTCAACGAACTTCCTGCCCAGTCATTGGCAACTGTAGGGCCGAAAGGATTCTGGTATTATTTCATGCACACAGGCGACACAGTAACTATGCGGCATGTCTATCCTGCTGTCAAGAAATACCTCGCCCTATGGCACCTCGATGATACCGGACTGACAGAGATGCGCTCTGGAGGATGGTCGTGGGGAGACTGGGGTGACAATATCGACTTACGCCTTTTGCTTGCTGAATGGCACTTCATGGCTCTTCAGGCTGCTGTTGATATGGCTCGTCTGACGGGGCATGAAGAGGATGTCAACCTTTATGAGGATCAACGCCAGAACATAAAGAATGCATTCGAACTATGTTGGACTGGAACCGCCTACCGGCATCCTTTCTACTCGGGCGATACCGACGACCGCGTACAGGCGATGGCCATCGTGAGCGGGCTTGCACCCACGAGCCGGTACGTTGCCCTCTACCAGCAACTTCGCGAGCATGAGCACGCCAGCCCTTATATGGAGAAAAATGTAATGGAAGCACTCTTCAGAATGGGATATGGAGAGTATGCCTTGGAACGTTTCCATCGTCGATTCGCACCAATGATTACCGACAGCATACATACAACGCTTTACGAGAACTGGACGTATTCCATCAATAGCGGAGGTTCTGTAAACCATGCCTGGAGCGGAGGGATGCTCAATGTGTTGTGTGAAGAAATGTTCGGCATTAGACCCACTAAGGCTGGATGGAAAGAATTCGTGTTTGCTCCCCGTCCTCTCTTGAAAGAAGCTTCTATATGCATCCCCTCCACTGCAGGAGAAATAGTTTGTTCACTCAAGACGGAAGATGAGATAATTTCCTCAATTCTCACGGTTCCTAAAGGTTCCGAAGCCGTTATCGACCTCTCACATCTCCCTCACCATTATCTCATCGTCAACGGTAAACAACTCAAAACAGGCCATTACCCCGCACTCAAAGAGGGAAAGTACAAGATTCAAATCAAATTATAACTAATAACACATAAACAGCAACAAAATGAGAAGATTTCTATTTGTTTTTTTGTTTTTCTGCACCACCATTCGTGTTCTCTTTGCCCAAGAGACTTATCGCGTGCCAGTGAGCGAGCAGCACGAGCAGATGCAGGTAGGACAGTTCCAACCTACGTGGGAGTCGCTGAAGACGCACGAAACACCCGAATGGTTCCGCGATGCTAAGTTCGGCATCTGGGCACACTGGGGGCCACAATGCGTGGAAGGCTCGGGCGACTGGATGGCTCGCTCGCTCTACATGGAAGGCTCACGTGAGTATAAATATCATGTAGAACACTACGGACACCCATCGGAAGTCGGTTTCAAAGATATCCTCCCTCTCTTCAAGGCTGAGCGCTGGGACCCCGACAAACTTGTGGAGCGTTACAAACGTTGCGGAGCACAGTATTTCTTCGTTCTTGGTAATCATCACGATAACTACGATCTGTGGGATTCAAAATACCAGCCTTGGAACTCTGCTAATATCGGCCCACAGAAGGACATTCTCGACGGATGGGCAAAGGCGGCCAAAAAGCACGGACTCCCGCTGGGAATCTCATTTCACGCCGACCACTCCTGGATTTGGTATGAGCCCGCACAGCGATATGATCTGGAAGGTCCGAAAGCAGGAATCTACTATGACGGAAACCTTACGAAAGAAGACGGAAAGGGCACATGGTGGGACGGATTGGACCCTCAGATGCTGTATCAGCAAAACCATCCCATGAGCAAGGGTTCGTGGGACAACGGGAGCATACACGGGCAGTGGGATTGGAGTCACGGAGCCTGCCCTCCTTCGCAGGAATTTGTGACGAACTTCTACGATCGTACACTGGATGCCATCAACCGCTATAATCCCGATTTGGTATATTTCGACGTCACCGTTCTGCCCTTTTATCCCTTGAGCGACGCAGGGCTTCGCATCGCTGCACACCTCTACAACAAGAATCCGCGCAGCGTGGTTTTTGGCAAGATTCTCAACGAAGAGCAGCGTAAAGCCATCACTTGGGATGTGGAACGCGGAGCTCCAAACGAAATTCTCCCCGAACCTTGGCAGACTTGTAATTGCATCGGTGGTTGGCACTATAATAGCAGTATCTATGAGAACGGGCGTTACAAGAGTGCTGCAACGGTTATACGTCAACTCGTTGACATCGTGTCAAAGAACGGCAATCTTCTACTCTCTATCCCCCTTCGCGCCGACGGCACCTACGATGAAAAGGAGTCGGCGATCCTCGATGACCTTGAGGAATGGATGACAGTGAACGGCGAGAGCATTTTCGGCACCCGTCCGTGGGTTCGTTTCGGCGAAGGACCCGTTGCTGAGAAAGATATCAATATTAACAACCAAGGCTTCAACGACGGACAGTTTGCCAACATGGATTATCGCGACATCCGATTCAACCAGACAAAGAAGCACCTCTATGTGACAGCTATGAGCTGGCCTGAAGACGGTAAACTTGTCATCAAGTCGCTGGCAAAGGGCAGCAAGGATTTCAAGAAGCACATCTCTTCAGCCTACTTGCTTGGCTACGGAAAGATAAAGGCTCGGCAGACTTCAGAGGGACTTGAAGTGCAACTGCCAGCTCCATGCAACAAGGTGGCTCCCGTATTGAGAATCAACAAGTAGACGAATTATCTTTATGACAACTGAAACTTCACAAAGAGAAATATGGATTGACTGGATGAGGGTAACGGCTTGCTTTATGGTGATGTTGACGCACTGTTGCGAGCCTTTCTATCTTGGTGGAGAGGGTTCGCTCATCCTTACCAAAACGGATGCCCTGTGGGTATCGGTTTTGAATGTCCTCCCACGTGCGGCAGTTGCCCTATTTGTTGTAGCTTCCAGTTACTTGCAATTCCCGTTGCACTACTCCACAAAGGAATTCTTCTGTCGTCGAGCAGGACGAGTCCTTGTTCCATTCATCTTGTGGACAATCGTGTATGCTTTGGTTTGGGGTGAGCCAGTTCAGAATTTCAAGGATCTGCTTCTCAATTTCAGCTATGCCGCTGGGCACCTTTGGTTTGTGTATATGCTTATCGGCGTCTACCTCATCATGCCCCTCCTCTCTCCGTGGGCTGAACGTGTGGGAAAACGGGAACTTCAGCTCTATTTGGGCATTTGGCTCTTCACCACGCTCATTCCCCTTATTCGTCAATGGGTAGGCGGAGCGGCACCCGTCATCTACGGTCCATCAGGCATCCCCAATCCCGCAAAGTACCCGCTGTGGGGCGAGGCTAGTTGGAACACATATGGGGTGTTCTACTACCTTAGCGGCTTCGTGGGATACCTGCTACTGGGACTATACTTCCGTAAGTTTGTGCGCAACCTTTCGTGGAAACGGACGTTGTTAATAGGTGTGCCTCTCTTTCTGCTAGGATTTGCTATCTGCAACTACGGATTTCTCAGCCGAGTGTGGGCCGACTGTGGGGGACAGTTCCCTATTGAAGGCCCCGTAGGATTAGCAGCCCTCTGGGAGGGACCCTGGCTCAACGATACCTTCGGCGTGGCTCTGATGACAATCAGCTGGATCATGTTCTTCCGCAAAATCAAGAATGAAAGCAGTTTCTACCGCAAGGTCCTTCTCCCCGTATCGAAGGCAAGCTACGGTATGTATCTCTCACACCTTTTGCTGCTTGGCGTTATTTCAGCCTGGATTCGGACTTCTCTTGGCTTGGGCACAGAAGGAGCTTTGGGCGTTTGGACTACTCCCGTACAGATTTTCTCCTCCACCCTTCTCTCCTTTGTAGTTGTCGCCCTCTGCTGCGTGCTCATCCAGCGCATTCCCAAAGTAGGCAAATGGCTGATGGGCTAATCGGATGATGACTTTCGGGAAAAAGTCTTCTACCCGTCATAAAAACCAAACAAAAAGACTCTTTTAGCACAAAGGGCAGAAACATCCCTCCCGCAAGGCGAAGAATCAGGTTTAATACCTTTCAGGACCTTGCGGGAGGGGTTTTTCTTATGAAGCGTATTAGCTAAGTTCCGATTTTCGCACAGAAGCCTACTTGTGCCTTTCACACAAATTAGCCGACACTATCATTTCGTGCTTTCCAGCAGAGAGGGGTTCTGCTCGTATTCGGCAAGCTTTTGCTTCCAGTCGTCGGGCATCCTCACCGAACGGCTCTCCTCGGTGTCAAATACCACCATAATGGTTGTGCACTCACACTTCACTTCCCTCGTACGCACATTGAGAGCCCTCTGGAAAAGGGTAAAACTCTTGTTGCCAAGCCCGATAGTGGATGTCTGAATGACGATTTCGTCGGGATAGTAGATGGGAGCCAGGAAGTCGGCATTGACGTTTGCGATAACGATAGCGAGCCGCTCAAACACGCTGGGGCCAATCACATCGAGGAAATACTTTGTCTTGCACATATCGAAGAGTGCAAAGTAAACCGAGTTGTTAACGTGCCCAAAGCGGTCGACGTCGGAAAATCTCAGCTGGGCAGGCATCTGATGACGGCAGACGATATCTTTCTTATCCATATTCTCTCTCAATTCAAATTGCGGCTGCAAAGATACAAAAAGATTGTTTCTTCTTCAAAAAAAATTCCTTCTCAAATAACTTTTTTTCCTTCTCCAGCGCGCGATATTTGTTCTCCCAAAAAAATTATTCCTTCTCCAAAAATCTTTATTTGTTCTCCAAAAGATTCGATTGAGGTTTGCTCTTCTTCTTTCGTTCGTTATCGGGAGAGAGACTCTCCTCCTTTGATTTTTTATATCGCGCTACGAAAAAGAAAAACTCCCCCGCTCGGCAGGGGAGTTGTAGATAAAGCCAAAAACGGTTTGGATGACGGTTAGAGCTCGGTAAGCTTGAAGTTACGCCAAAGTATCCGAACGGGTTTTCCGTCAACTTGCAGCATGATACGCCCGGGAGCCTGCCCGATGGGTTCGTCTTCGATGTCAGCCATCGGCTGTCCGTTGAGCCAAGTCTGAATATGATTGCCTTCCACGCGCAGACGCATCGTGTTCCACTCACCAGCCTTGAGCACAGCATCCTGCTCTTCGTTCACCTTGACGAGGAATTTGCGCGTCTCAGCGCTGAAGATGCCTCCGTTGTTCCATCCGTGAGGACCCATCTCCACTTCTCCTCCGTGAAGACCGTTCTTCTCGTCGATGAACCCGTGGAAGAAGACGCCCGTGTTGCCATCTACCTCCTGACGGAACTCATAAGTAAGGTCGAAGTCCTTGTAATACTGACGTGTGCAGAGATAGCTGGTAATGCCGCTCTCTCCATTCTCGGTAACGATGGCTCCTTCCTCGTTCACGCTGCAGCGAGCATCGCCGAAGAGCTCCCACTCCGTGAGGTCCTTGCCGTTGAAAATCTGCTGCTCTCCGCGAGCACGATGGGGCAAGGGGCGAATCTTGATGTTCTTGAACGAAGCCGGATCGCCGTGATCCTGCAGGCAGACGACACCCTCGCGAGCCAATCCGTACTCGGGAGCACCAGCCCACTTGCCGCTACCCTTCAGCACGAACCACTCGGGAGTCCAAGCCTCAAACTCAAGAATCTTCTGCCCGTTGAGCCAATGCTCCACGTGCCCGTTGTCGAAAACAATGCGCGAGCTGTTCCATTCGCCCTGGGGACGGACGTTCATCTTCGAGTAGTCGGGAAGGTGCATAGCATAGTCAACGCCCAGTTTCTGCCACTCTTCGAGCTTGTAGGGAGCATTCACTTCTTCCCATCCTTCGTTATCGATGAGCTGATACTCAGGGCCTGTAACGTAAGGCACAGCATAGCAAGGATTCTCCACAACGTGGTAAATCATTCCGCTGTTGCCTCCGTGAGTGAGCTTCCAATCCCAAGCCAGCTCAAAGTCGGCATACTTGCGCTCCGTAACGATGTAGCCAGAGCCGTCGCTGCCGTCTCCAGGAGCCTGGATAACTCCATCAACTGCTTTCCAGCCGTTTGTCAAACCGGTGCCATTGAAGTCTCTCCAGCCAGTCATATCAACGCCGTTAAACAGAAGTTCCCATCCTTCGGCAATCTCCTCTTTCGAAAGAGTGTTGTCCTTCTGCCCGCCACAAGCGTCAAGAAGTCCTCCAAGCACACAAAGTGCTAAAGTGTAGATAAAAAACGATGTCTTTTTCATTTCAAAAAACTTTTGTTTCAGTTAACAGTTGCTGCAAAGATAGTGCAAGGTGAGAGGAGAACAAAATAAATGACAATTTATTTTTTATTCCGAAACGCAGCACATCTGAAAAGAAACAATAAGATAAGGAAAAAGAGCAACCATTCGTTAATTTCGAAAAAACTGTGTATATTTGCACTCATTATGGTAATTAAAAGACTCTTCATCGTTGCTCATCCTTACGAAATAGGGTTAGAGAGACTCGTGAAAGAAGGTTTCAGTCTGCTGAAGAAACCCTTTGAGCATACGCAACTATACGTCAACGGCCAAACGGCGGTAGCCCTCATCGGCATAGGCGCCGAAGAAGCCTTGCGCTCGATGCAGGCATTGCACGAAGAAGGCTGGCTGAGCCATCCTATCGACATACTGCTTAGCGGTTCAGCCGGTTCTTACACCATTCCCGTGCTGAATGTCGTACAATGCTCCACTTCATTTCCTAACGTCCCTATGGAGCTGCCGATAGCAAACATCGAGTGCGTGCACGAGTTCGTCTCCCCTTCTTCGCCCCATCCCGAGCTTCACCAGCCCGATACCGCTTTCGATATGGAAAGCGAGACGATCATCTACTTCCTCCAACAGCAATCGCCTGAGGCGATAGGCACTTTCTCCATCGTCAAAGTCATCTCCGACGACGGTTCCGGTTCGTTGGGAGATTGGGCCTCCGTATGCTGTCAACATGTTCAGCCTCGCGTCATCGAAGTGCTGCGCTCTTTTGTAGCCCACACCTCTACCCCAAAAGCAAACATTCAATCGTTATGAGAAAAAACCTTTCCTTTTATATCCTGTTTCTCCTTTTCGCTTCGCTGACATCTGCGCAGGGACAAGAGATAAGCAAAGACACGCTCATTGAGATTCAATGCAGCAGCGTGAACAAATTGTATAAGACCGTGAGCTCCCGACGAGTGAGCGTACACGACCCCTCCATCGCCGTCGACAACAGCGGAGGGAAGAAAACTTATTATGTATTTGGCTCACATCTCGGAGTTGCTTATACGTCAGACCTTCTCAACTGGAGCGAACTCTACAATGCCTCGCGCTGCAACGGAATGTTCGGTACAGAGGACGACAGAGGAGTTGTCTCCTCCCTCCCCAACTTTAACAACGCCTACAAAGTCAGTTGCACCAAATCAGTAAAGGTGTTGCATGGCTCCGATACGGTAGTTGTCGATTTCGGTCCTTTCAATGCATCGGACTGGAACACGTCGAGCGGCGTGAACCTATTTGGCGTGCAGTGGGCACCTGACGTTATCTGGAATCCCTACATGCAGAAATGGTGCATGTATATGAGCCTCAACGGCGAAAATTGGCGCTCGGTAATCGTGCTGCTTACGTCTGATAAAATTACTGGACCTTATGTCTATCAAGGCCCTGTCACCTACAGCGGCTTTCAATGGACGAGCATCCCCGAGGCATCGTACAAACTTACCGATCTGGAACTTGTTCTCGGCACGCAATCATCCCTTCCCTCGCGCTACGACGTGGGAAGCAAGTGGGGCGATCGTTGGCCCAACAACATCGATCCTTGCACTTTCTTCGACGACGAAGGACAATTGTGGATGACATACGGTTCGTGGTCAGGAGGCATCTTCATTCTGAAGCTGAACAAATATGACGGATTGCGCGACTATACGTATGTTCCCGACGGGGTAAACAACAACTCTAACGGAGTGGGCACCGATCCATACTTCGGCAAGCGCATTGCCGGAGGGTACTATGCTTCGGGCGAGGGGTCGTATATCCAAAAAATCGGCAAATACTATTTCCTTTTCGTCACCAATGGAGGACTCGAATCTAATAAAGGATATGAGATGCACGTATTCCGTTCCAGCAATCCCGACGGACCCTATGTTGATATCGCCAAGAATCAAGCCACCTACAATCGCTACGTGATGAACTATGGTCCCAATGCCGGCACCACTGCGGGGCTTCGCCTCATGGGGCCTTATCAATGGGAAAACATGAATGTTGCCGAACTGTCGCAAGGACACAACTCAGCCTTCGTCGACGACGACGGATGTGCATACATCATTTATCACACGCGCTTCAACAACGGCACAGAGGGGCATCAGGTGCGAGTTCATCCGCTCTTCCTAAACAAGGAGGGCTGGCTATTGGCAGCACCTTTCGAGCACGAGGGAGAGTCCTATTCCATCGAACGGGTCGATACCTCCGAAATCTGCACCACCAATGACATCGTGGGCACTTGGCAACTGATGCTTCACCCGTATAAGATGGACTATGCGAACAAAGCATTCAGCACTCCTTTTGCTACCGTTTATTTCGGAGCCGACGGCTCCATCACGGGCAGCTACATGGGCAAGTGGAGCGTGACCCTCGGCACATCTTACGTTTCCGTCAGTATCCGCAAGCGAGGCACCACTGGCTCTACTGTCTATAGTGGCGTCATCGTCCCGCAAATCGTCAGCGGCACCAACATGCGCGCTGTCTGCTTCACAGGAGTCGCCAACAACGGAGTAGCGCTGTGGGGATGCAATGCCGACGACAAGCTGGCTGTCGACTACAACTACCAGCAGTTTAAGTCTCCCGTAAAAGCCACCGACAAGCTTACCACCGATGTGGACCTCACCATACCCACCTACTACGGAGCCGAAGTTTCCTGGAGTTCTTCCCGCCCCGACCTTCTCACCGACCTGGGCAAGCACGTCGCCACAAACGACTCGCTGGTAACCGTCAAGCTCACTTGCACCATCCGAAAAGATAACTATTTCACCACTCGCACCGTTTCCGCTCGTGTGCAAGGCGACGGAACAGATGTCAAGCCCCTCAATGCCGAAGAGACAGACGATCTTTTCATTGACCTTTCCGGGCGATATGTGTTGAAACCCGAATCGGGACAATTCTATATTCTTAACGGCAAGAAAGTATTCATCAAATGAGACGAAACAGTACCATTGCCATAGCAATCATTGCAGGCGCATGCCTTTCGCTCGCAGCCTGCAAACGAAATGCCAGTTCAGCTGACAGACAACACTCCGACAACAATAGCACCACCGTCACATCGTTCGCCGGATTGCAGACGGGCGACCTTATCTTTGTCACTCACCCGCGGGAAGACGATGGAATCGACACCATTCATGTCGCCATCCTCGATGTTCAGGCCGACGGCCTATACGTTATCGACGCCACACTCAAGCACGGCGTCGACCACCATCCGCTCGATACGCTCTTCAGTGACTTCACCCGAAGGAATGGTTCGGTGTGTGACATGTATGTCATGCGTATGAAAGACAATAGCGAGGCACCCCAGTGGGTAGCATCAGCTATGTCTTACAAGGGTGAGCCGTACGACCTCGATTTTAAGTACGACAACGGCAAGCATTACTGCAGCGAACTTGTTCAGGATGCCTATCTCATGGGAAAAGATGGCCGGTTGTTCGAAACATCCGTTTCCCGATCGTCTTCCTCGCAGGACCCGCTCTCCGACGACTGGCAACGGCTCTTCCATCTTATGGGTATGCCTCTGCCTGAAGCTAATCCCGGCATCAGCCCTGCTGAGATATCTCGAAGCGATAAGCTCTTAGAGGTTCCCGTAGATCTGTTCAACCTATCAGCAGCCCACTAATCATGATATCTATCCGCCTCACCCGTTCCGAAGACATCCCCACGCTGATGTCCGTCTTTCAGGAAGCACGCGAGCAGATGCGTGCCGACGGAAACCTTCATCAGTGGCCCGATACCTATCCGTCGGAGGATAAGATAAAGGAGGACATCAGCCGTGACGTGAGCTACGTGATAGAGGAGGAAGGCAACATCGTGGCTACTTTTGCCTTCATTCCAGGCATAGAGCCTACTTACCACATCATCTACGGCGGAGAGTGGATTGACGACACCCTTCCCTACGCCACCATTCACCGCATCGCCAAACGGCACACGGCACACGGCATCTTCAAGCTTTGCTTCGACTTTTGCCTTCAGCGATGCAATAATCTGCGCATCGACACACATGCAGACAACCGCATCATGCAGCACGTCATTCAGGCAAACGGATTCAGCTACTGTGGCATCATCCATCTTGCCAACGGCGACGAGCGGCTTGCATATCAACTTATCAAAGAGATTTCCTCTGACGATATTATTAATTCCACAAAAGAATAACTCAATCTCCATCCGTCCTCAAAACAATATGAATTCTCTGCTGTTTCACCCAATAGACAAAGGAGCCGAAGCTTTCTCCACACGTAGGGATGCTACCTTACCCTATCCCGTGCTCCAATGTCACCAAGTGCATAGCGATGACATTGCGGTAATTGACAGTCCAGCTGTTTCAAGGGATGACCTTCAGGGGATTGATGCGATGATTACCTCCCTGCCTGATTTTGCTATAGGAGTACGAACCGCCGACTGCATCCCGGTTCTTCTGCACGACGCGAAGCACAGAGTCGTCGCTGCTGTTCATGCCGGTTGGAGAGGCACGGTGATGCGTATCACAAGTAAGACCATCGACAAGATGCACAACATCTATGGCACGGAGCCGTCTGACCTCTTCGCCATCATCGGACCAGGCATCGGTCCCGACAGCTTTCAGGTAGGCGAAGAGGTTGTCGACGCCTTCCGCGAGGCTCTGTTCCCGATGCCGCTCATCCACTCGTGGCGCGGAGAGCGTGTGGAAGGAACCATGCAGGGAGGACATCATATCGACCTTTGGGAAGCCAACGCCTGGCTGCTCAGAGAGTCAGGCGTCAGGGACGATAACATCCATGTCTGTGGCATCTGCACTTACCAGCATAACGAACAGTTCTATTCCGCACGCCGCGAAGGCATACGCTGCCCCCGTATCATCAACTCCATAAAGATAATCAAATAATCAGTTAATCGAATTATCAGATAACAATCTCCATTCCCCGATGAAAAAGATTCTTTTCCAAAGCGACTACAACGAAGGAGCACACCCAGCCATTCTGGAGATGCTTGCCAAGACTAATTTCGAGCAGACACCCGGCTATGGCGTCGACGATCATTGCAAGCATGCTGCCGACATGATTCGCCACATATGCAATGCCCCCGATGCCGATGTGCACTTCCTCGTGGGAGGCACCCAGGCCAACGTCACCGTCATATCCTCTATCCTTCGCTCCCATCAGGGCGTTGTCTGTGCCGCAAGCGGACATATCAACGTCCACGAGACAGGAGCCGTTGAGCACGGAGCGCACAAGAATCTAGCTCTCCCACATCATGATGGAAAGATTACGGCTCAGCAGATCGACGAGTACGTCAGCGCCCACTATGCCGACGAAAGTACCGAGCATATGGTTCAGCCGGGAATGGTCTATATCTCCTTCCCCACCGAATTTGGCACGCTCTACACGCACTCCGAGCTGGCAGCTATCTCCGCCGTATGCCACAAGCATAATATGCCCCTTTTCATCGACGGCGCGCGTATTGGCTACGGTCTGCAGTCGGCAGCCTGCGACATCACCCTCCCCGAGATTGCCGCCCTTGCCGACGTGTTCTACATAGGAGGAACCAAGCAAGGCGCCCTTTTCGGTGAAGCAGTCGTCATCGTCAACAAAAATCTGCAGAAAGATTTCCGCTACCACATCAAGCAGAACGGGGGCATGTTGGCAAAAGGACGTCTCTTGGGCATACAGTTCGAAGCCCTTCTCGCCGACGACCTCTACTTCCGTCTTGCCCGCCAAGCCGACGAACAAGCTCTACGCATCCGTCGGGCCTTTGAAGCAAAAGGCTTCTCCTTCCTCATCGACAGCCCTACCAACCAACAATTCCCCATTTTAGATAAGGCGTCCATAGCGATTCTCAGCAACGAGTTTGAGTTCTCGCGCTGGGAGGTAATCGACGACGAACATACTGCTGTCCGTTTCTGCACCAGTTGGGCCACTCCGGACTCATCCGTCGATACCCTCTGCGATGCTATCGGCAAACTTCAGTCTCCCAAATCCTGAAACAGCATCCCACATGGAATCACAACCTGCCACCTATCCTCCCATCGGGCAACCTCAGGTGTATGAGCGGTTGCAAGCGTTAGGCATACAGTTCACCTACACCGAGCATCCCGCCACGCCCACTATCGACGACGGGCGCCCCTACTGGGGCAACCTGCCGGGCACCCATTGCAAAAACCTCTTCTTCCGCAACCACAAGGGTAATCGCCACTACCTCGTCGTCTTTCAATGCGACCACGATATGGCTATTCACGACCTTGAGCACATACTGCATCAGGGAAAGATGAGCCTAGCCTCCGAGTGGCGCATGGACAAATATCTGGGATTGAAGGCGGGCTCCGTCAGCCCCTTCGGACTTATTAACGATGCTGAGCACCACGTTCATGTTTTCCTCGACGAGAACCTGAAGAACTACACCCACCTCTCTTTTCACCCCAACGACAACCGTGCCTCGCTCAACATCAGCCTCGACGACTTCATCCGCTACATGGACTCCACAGGCAACACCTACGAGTGGATCAAACTCTACTAACACCCTTTTCCCCACAATCATTTCAATATCACATCGGGAGCATCCCCTTAGGAACGCTCCCGATTTTTTTACCCACGCTTCGCCTTTGGCGAACCTACGGGTGCTGTATCTTGCCCTACACCCGCTTTACGCTTGGCGGCAACTTCATCAAGGCGACAACTACTACCGCAGCAGCTTTTACGACCGTGTCGACGGCACTGTGAATCTGCTCTACCTCAAGAATCTCCATCGTAACTTCCCTGCTTCCTTCCACTTCACCGAAGGCATCACCAACTGCTCGCAGACGCTCTACGTACACATCCTCCTCTGATTTTTTCTACAGTAGCTGCTGTCATATACCATTACTTCCACGTTTTGAAGAGCCTTCGTTTGCTTAGTTTAACTCCGTGAAAAAAGAGTTTAACTTCGCGAAGTGAGGAAAATCATAGAGAGGGAACATCATAAATACGGATAGTGTGAGAAAGGGCCGAATCTCTCGGCCCTTTCCTTTCAGCACACCATTTCTTGCGAAACGCGTGTTAATATGACATTCTCTCCCTTTTTTATTGGTTGAGAATGATGCTTACGAGTGTCGTTATGTCGGAAACGTTCACTTCACCATCTTTGTTCAAGTCGGCAGCCTTACGCTGGCTCTCAGTGAATCCACTACTGTTACCGAGAATGATGCTTACAAGTGCTGTCACGTCGGAAACGTTAATTTCACCATCGCCACTCACATCGCCAGGCTCAAGTTCTGAGCCTCCCATCTCGACGATTGCAGCAAAGAAGTCTGTTGTCCAGCCACCAGTCTGGTAAGCAGCAGCACATCCAGCAGGAACATAGAGCGTCGGCTTGGTTTCAAGCGAAGTGAATGAGTCGAAAGGATGAGGAGTATCGTCAGCATAGTTAAGTGCAGGCACGTCACTTGCATTCGACGTCATCGATTGAATGCTATTGCAGCCGAAGAAGGCACCGCCGTCTATCGTTTGAACATTGCTTCCCAAGGTAACTGTTTTCAGGGATGGGCAGAAAGCAAATGCTCCCTCACCAATAGTAGTGACTGTGTTTGGTATTGTAACGGATGTTAGTCCTTCGCATTGAGCAAACGCATAGCTGCTAAGAGATACTATTGTATATTCTATCTCCTCACCATCAATTTCGTGCATTACTGTCTCAGGTACTGCAATAGCACCTTCATAACTTGACTCTATAGCAGGCTTAGCAGTTGGTTCATTTGCACTATAATCAACGTAGCCATATACACAGGCGGTACCCTTATGTGTTTCCCCATCGACGGAAAGCCGTCTGAATGTCATTTCTATACCATTCACCACTTCGGTAAAGATAGGAGATATACCTTCCATCTCCACGATTCTTTCACCATTGCCGAAGTAATTAGCCCAGTCACTAGCAACATAAGCAACCTTAGTGCCAGCGGGTACATGAAGAATGGCATTATTCGAAGAACTGAAGATGTAATCATTAAGACTCGGTGCGTCTTCAGCAAACAGATAGACATCCGTAATATTATCACAACTGTTGAAACACCAATCAGCCAAGCTCTTCGTTGTGCTGGGGAGGGATACCGTTGTTAGATTGTTATCTTCTTCAAAAACACCCCATCCTGCCATATTTGTACCAATATACTCAACACCTTCAGAGATGGTAACCGACCGTAAATCGCTCCATTGATATAGTGCCTTATCGGCAAGTCCCTTAACACTATATGATTTTCCAGAATCATCTGTTACCGTTGATGGAATGGTAAGAGTTCCATCCCATTTTTCCGGTGTAGAGACAACGCAATTGTCATCGCCCGAACCGACCTGTACCGTATTGTCACCTGTTAACTTGAATTTCAGCAGAACAGACTCGGGAGTAGAAGCAATGAAGACGTCTTTAGCAAACTTGAGGTACTTGCAGGGGAAGATTACAAAATCATCTTTACTCTTCATGCAGCCAATATAATAGGAGCCGTCATAAGAAAGGTTTTCGCTGTCATAATAGCCAGCAGGGAAGAATATCGGGCCTTCTATCTTGCTATAGTTCGCATTGTTTTCATACGTACTCCTATCGGAACCAATCAGACCAACATCCTGCAGATATCCTGGGGAATAGGTATCATTTTGCATATACCCTGTTGCGCCCCAAAGAGCAGCGTCCGAGCCATTAAGCGTCAGCTCAGATCCAGCGTAAATGTTGAGATAACCGGCATAACCTACAGGCCCATCTGGTACAACTACCTTCTGAGGAACAACGCTCCTCATATCGCGATTGAAGCTAATTGCCTTCTTCGGACCAGAACCTCCTGACGAACTTGAATCATAGAAATAACGAAGAGCATACGTAGGAGCATTGACATCGACAGCACAGTTCTGTACTTCCACACTTCCACTACAAACATAAATGCCATCGCCCTTTGTACTACGATTGTTATTGATGGTAAGCGAAGGAAGAGTTTCACCCGCCTGTTCGTCATCGTTCATAATAAACAGAGAGGTTTGGGAGCTGGTATCGTTATAGCCCCTGCTTGTTCCAACTGAGATTATGGTTTTGGCATTAGTTGCAGTAATGGTGTTGTTGCCCTTCACGCGAATAAAGAAACCTGGATACGTATTCACTTCGATAGCTGAGCCACTTCCTGTATAGTTGATATTGGCACCATTGAGCGTCAGCACAGGGTAGCCGTAGTCATAAAGGGTTTCTACATCACCCTTCGTATCTGACTTGGAAGACTTAGGACCACTTCCGTTATATTCAAGTTCTTCCCACGTAAGGACAGCCGTTCCTTCTTGATTAAGGGCAATAGTGCCATCTGGACTATTCAAGAAGTCCTCTTTGGTAATTCCTCTTCCAAAGATTGTAATGGCTGGAGCTTTGGGCCCATAATGAACCATAGTGGCAAATTCATACTCGTCGTCGCCTTCGATTCCCTTTATGGGTTCAGGAGTCGTCGTCTGACTCCCCACCACATACGAGCCTACAAAACTATTGAACACGGCATCTTCGGGAACAATTTCCACAATACTACAATCAGATTCATCATTGCTCTCAGGTGCCACTGACAAGCCGTAGACCGCTGCCTCAGCGCCACTGAATTTCGCCGACTGCACATTATTAATAACCAACTGACCGATATTATAAGAATCAACCGATTTTGTATTATCTGCAGCTTTAGATACTACACCGCCTCCACCGGAAGCTCCGCTGACATTGTTGATGTAGAATCCACATTCCGTTCCAGAAACATCGACTGAAGTCAAATTCAAGATTTGTGCCGCGCCATCGTAATTGTAAATACCATATTGCGCAGAGCTCGGAATCGTCAACGAAGAAGCATTTTCTTCACTAGCAATTATCAAGGCTATTCCATCCCAATCATAACCACTGAGCGTACCCATCGAGATGGATGCAGCACCCGTGCCTCGCACGGTGTTGTCGCCTTCTACTAAAATGATGAAAGCATCCAAACTATTTACCTCTATGGCTGGACCATCATTGTTGATGAGAGAAGCATTATTCAATATCAGCGTAGCTGCCTGCGCAGTCTCTTCAGTCGATTCTGTATCGCCTGGATATCCCCAATTGAAAGCTACAGAGCCTCCATCGCCAAGCAAGTCACTCAGATTCGAATAGTTGTTGACATCCTGACCTAAGATGCTTACCTTAGGCATGGGAACGCCATCAGGATGAATAGTAATAGAATTGACATATGCCCGATAAGAGTCTTTTTCGCCGAGATTGATGCCATAGATATAGGCCCATGAATCTTCAGCAACATCATAGTCGTATTCCCACTCATTGCTGTTGGTCAGGCGCTTTTCGGCGTTTCCTACGACCCTGATACCCAAAATGCTCTCAGAGTCATATAAGCTGCCCTCTACTGTAATAACGCCTTTTCCTGAAGGCACCTTGAAGCAGAGCAAGCCTCCGTAGTCGACACCTGTTACCATTTCACTGACGCCTTCACTACCGTTTGTAGCATAAGCAGTCCGATAATCAGCGCCGTAGTTAGGAGTAAGCAGTTCAGGACTGCTCTGCAGGATTAATCCTCCGTAGTAACTAAGATAGTATTCGTTACTGCTCAGCGACACGTAGAGCTTGCCACCGGCTGTCGTCATAGCTGCCTTCTCGTATTCTTCATCATAACTATAAAGTTCATCTGACGCAAGATTAATCTTTGTAACTCCTGTCGAGGGGGCACCCACGGTGTTGTATGAATTATTGAGCGTCTGATCGCCGCATAGTGTCTCGCTTTTGCTAATCACCTTCACGGTACTCGTAAGTTCATCAAACACATCGTCGCCTGGATAATGGAACACGATATCGGCTTCCCCAGCTGACTTAACTTTATAATAAAGTGCAACATCGCCATTGGAGGCTGTTCCCGCCCCAAGGATTTCTACAATACTCTCATCCGTACTAGAAAAATGTTCTGCGGTAATGGGTAAACAGAACCGACTGTTATACACCGTAAGCGAATACTCACCGGGCTCATAGTGCTTTTGGGTTCCTGAGATGTAAGCAACCCATGCTGGATCCCATACCGGTTGAGTCGCAAGCTTTTGATGGGAAGTCTTGTCACTGCCAGTCATTACATAATTGCTCCACGCCTTGAACCCATTCCAACTGGCATCACTGCCACAGTAGGCGTCAATGATAGACTGATTCACTCTCAGATAAACATACCTGTTGTCATAGTTTCTCCATCTGAAATACTGGTTTGTACTAGTTTCATACCATGTTACGTTTGCATCACGGTGCAGGAAGTACACACTCATCACCCGATTGTCTTCGCCAGTGTTAGAAGATTCGTCAGCAAAAAGACATGTGGGAGATTTCTTCGCAGGAGAACCGATTTGTTTCACTGAAGAAGGAATAACTATGTAATTCTGTAGACTTGAAAAGTTTCGCAACGAATAACAGCCGAGATGAGTATATGTTTTTGGAATCCTTACTTCTTCGACTCCATAAAAACTACAATAATATGTGGCAAAAGCACCTAAACCTATCACAGTATAAATGTTTCCTTGACTATCCTCGACTTTGGACGGTAAGGTCAGTCGCATATTGCTATACGCTGTGGGAGTGTCAAGCTTCTCAAAAGCCCCACTATAATGAACGCCCCACTCCGAAGTATACCCATGCCAGCATGGATTCTCATCGATATTATCGGTACTTGTGTATTCACCACCATAGATAATGGCTTTGCGCTCGCCATCAACAGAAATGAAAACAATGCGAACTGCATAACGTGCGCCGACAGCACCTGTTGTTTTGTCCACAGCCTCTACCAAGGCAAGGCCTCTATCGCCGACTTTCACCATACCATCAACAACAAGATGCGAACAAGGATTGTCTTCTGTCTTTTGACTTGTATAGAAATACCAAGAAGTCAGTTTATTCTTGAATGCCAGATATATTTCTTCCGAGACATGAATCCGAACCGTCTCATTAGGCAAATAGCCGAAAAGGGTCTCTATCTGACTCGTTAAAACTGGATTATTAAAAACTGTAGTCTTCCAACTTGTGATATTAAAATACACATCCTCCATTGCCGTGCAACCGTAGAAAGGATTTTGGAGATATAACATCGTAGAGGGTATAGCGGCTCTTTTCAGTTGCGTGCAATGAGAGAATGTACCCACTAGCTTCGTCAGAGTGCTAGGGAGTTCGGGCATCTCCACGATACCCGTGTTCTGAAATGCAAGATCTATATCCTCAACGCCCTCGCTAAGGGTTATCGTTTCAAGTGACGTACAGTCCTTGAACGCATATTGACCGATTGTCTTCACCGACGAGGGAACGAAAAGACCTTTAATCTTAGTGTTGCCTTCGCAGAAACGCGTGATAACCTCCGTGACAAAATACGACCGGCTTTGGTACGTAATCGTAGCAGGAATATTCAGCGTGTAGGTCTCTCCTGCGCCAATAGAAGTGTCGTCCAACCTGATCAGCTGACAATCGGTAGTGTCAACCTTCTCAATTTCAAAGGTGAGGATAACCCCGTTGTCTAACGTGACGGTCGGATTGATATCCGCCCACGCACTTGCTCCCGTCATTGCTGCGATGACGAGGGCGAAAAGGAATTTGATGTGTCTCATACGCATGATATTTGGGTTCATATTTGTTGTTTTTAGGGTTCAGTATAGTGGTGTGTTCGTCGTTATTGAAGAGGGTATCAGTTTCAGGGTTTAGCTATTATCTTTGGGAAAAACTTTTTCTGTTTACAAAGATAATACAATGTTTTGCATACTACAACTCCAAAAGCAAATTTTTTTTAACACTAAACACACTTTTTTCTGTCTTCATCATCATTCTTTCTTCTCTATAGGCTTTTTCCCCTGAGCTTCATTCAACGGAAAGCTATCTTGGCGCAACGCAATTGTTGAATCAGGGTCGCGTTATCATCGTCGTTTTTCATGGCAAAGATACGACATGCGTTTTACCCAAAGACGGTTATATACGGTTACGGCCTGTTATTGCATGTTATTTTTTCGAAAGCCAATATAATACGCAGACATACAACAAATTGGACAAGAATTTTTTTGGTCTATTGGAGGCTCACAGAGCAAAACGGATGATTGTGGAATAGTCGAACTGGCTAATCGGTGAATCGTTAAGGAACGAACACGAATTTCACAAAGGGACACGAATTGTTTTCGGCATCTCCGTTGGAGGAAAGAAGAGCGACAGCTCAACTCTGATAGATTGACGGCATCTCTCCCCAAGAGCCGCAAATCCACCATACGTGAAACCCGGTTAATCCGTGTTCGAATAATTATTCTTACTACATCTCGCCGTATGAAGAAAAAATAATTTTTTTTACTCAAAGCATAATTCTTTTTTCTCCTAGCAAAACGGCAGGAAGGCAAAGCATTTCTTGCGCCGGCTTCTTTCCCTCGTTTTCCTGGAAAAGTTGACAAAAAATTAATGTAACCGTTACACGTTACATGAAAAACTTTTAGGGGGTATGTAACGCAGAGGGGATAGGGAGGGTAAATGCTAATTATATATTATAAATTATTATA
>JAGCFO010000022.1 GCA_017650105.1 Bacteroidaceae bacterium
CTGAGCCAGGATCAAACTCTTCGTTGTATGTTGACGTATATCTGGTCCCCCGAAAAGGGGGAAAGACATGCCTGACCAGTGATGACCTAATCCTCGGATTTTCCAAACGCCCCGGCCCCGGAGAGGGGAAGGGACGAAAAATCGACGGTTCGTATCTCTACCCGCCGCCATTCTCTCCAACATCCTGAAACGACGAGAAGAGAAGACGGCTGCTCTTGTACTACTTCTGTATGAGAATCCTTTCAAAGAACTCGCCCCTCAAAAGGGGCAGAAAAATATCGCCTCGGCAAAATTTCGAGGCAACCCCTGCTTGTCTTTCGAAAAGCGGGACAAAGGTACGGCAACTTTTTTTATCCACCAAACATTTTGACGACTTTTTTCAAAAAAGTCAGAAAAAAACTCAAATAAGGCGAAAACAACAACACAAAAAGGGGAATACACCTTATTTATTATTAAGAAGGGGTGTTTTGTCATTGCCTATTAGGATTGAGATCAGAAGAAAGTGGCTAAGCCTAAAAGGAGAGGATGAAAGCACGAAAAGTCCAGCATGAGAAAAGAAGAAGGAATATCGCGAGATGCGCAACAAAAAAGATTTTATTTAGAAAGCATAATTTGCTCAATTAGGAAAAAAAGACTACCTTTGCCAGACAAGCACCAAACGAAAAAAAGGGCAATAAAAATGAAACGAATAATTCTCCTCTTTTTAATAAGCTGCGGATTGATCTGCGCAAAGGCACAAACATATGACTATCGCGCAGAAGACTTTGAAGGAAACGAATGGAGCGTGAAGGCACAAACCGTTACATCCTCTCGAGGCACCTGGACGACAAACAAGAACATACAAGACGCCGCTCACGCCCACTCGGGGCAGTATGCCCTCCACTTAGCCGACAAGAACGGCCTCACATCCCCCACGCTTCCCGAAGGGGCAGGCGCGCTCATCTACTACGCTTGGGACAAGAACAGGCAAGTATACGTTGAGACGTCTACCGACAACACAAACTGGACGACAGTAGAGTCGTACAAAGAGACAACCGACTGGACAAAGCACACTGTGGCAATCTACGACGCAGATGTCAGATACGTACGCATACGCACCACATCAAACAAGGATTTCTACATCGACGACTTGATTATCACGAAGATGGACGGTACGGATGCAGACGGAAACAGTCTTGTGACCAACGTTGAGATACCCTACTTCATCCAAGACTTCGAGAACACCAAAACCTATCCTCAAAGCAAAGAAGAAGCCTCTGCTGAAATCGCCTTCCAAGTAGAGGGACAAGGAGAATGGAAATATCTGAATGCCTACAAGGCAACCAACGAGAGCTACATCACAGACGGTTCAGCACATGATTTGCGCATGCTGAAGAACGGCTCATACGTTATCACTCCCCTTCTGCCTCAAGGTGTGGTGAAACTATCGTTCAACGAAGGGCGCACGAACAAGACGCTGCGTGTCTATAGCTCCAAAGACGGAGGCGAAAGCTGGGCTCTTGCCAAAGAACTCTCCTCCGAAACAGCCAATGCCATCCAGCTGCAAGATAAAGACATCAATCGCCTGAAGATAGCGAACGAAAGCGGCAGCGATGCCGATATCGACAACATCATCGTCTACGCCTTTCCCGAAGGAACACCAGCCTCTGTCAGCACGGGCGACGCATCCGATGTTAGCAGCTACTTTGCCCTCGTTTCCGGCAGCATCGTTAACAAGGGCGATAAAGACATCATCGAGCGAGGCATCTGCTGGAGCACTCATCCCCAGCCCACTATCGCAGACAACACGTCAAAAGCCACAGACGACGACAATTTCACCGTTTTGCTGCAAGGATTGCCCTCCGACTCACGCATCTACTACGCAGCTTATGCGCTCAGCCTTGCAGGAGTCGGCTATGGGGAGACAAAGGATTTTGTCACCTCCGCTGCTGTTGTGCCCTCGATTTATACTGATCACATCCAGGAGAACAAAGAACTTTCCGACGAACAGTTTGTATATGTCAGCGCCTCAGCTACTATCATGAGCTACGGAGGGGCAGACGTCACGGAAATGGGTTTCTGCTATGCTACGCACGACACTCCCACCACCGATGACAACATCGTCCGTTCCTACAAGAAGGCAAGTGCCACATCCCTCATCGAAACATCTTTTACGGTTGATATTCCCCTTCTGCCCAACACTACTTACTACCTCCGCGCCTTTGCCACAAACAGCGCAGGCACAGGATATAGTAAGCAACAGGCCTTTACGACGGGAGATATTGAACTCCCTCAGTATGCCCATAAAGTCTTCTACGTCTCTCCCGAAGGAGATGACGCCACAGCAGACGGAACAGAGGGGCATCCCTTCTACCACGTATCAAGAGTAGTTGACAAAGTAGCACCAGGAGACACCATTTTCATGCTGGCAGGAACTTATCACTACACCGAACGGATAAACATCGGAAATAGCGGAAAGAAGAACAGCGGCAGGATAGCCCTTTTCGCAAGAGGAGGGCGCGTCGTACTCGACTGTTCGGGAATGACATACGACGAAAGCAATCAGGCAATACGCATCACTGCCAGCTACTGGCACATCTACGGGCTTGACATCGTGGGAGCTGGCGACAACGGCATCCTCATTGAGCGCAACAAACCCTCGGGAGGGAACTACGACAGCGTGAAAGACCTAACCGAGCAGGCACACGACAATATCATCGAGAATTGCTCCTTCTTCCGTTGCGGCGACACGGGATTGCAGATCAAGAACTTGGGAGCCTATAACAAGATTATCAACTGCGACTCGTACTTCAACCGAGACGATAGCGACGGAGATGCCGACGGGTTTGCCGTGAAGCTATCGCACGGAGAGGGCAACTATTTCTTCGGTTGTCGCGCCTGGAACAACAGCGATGATGGTTGGGACGGATTTATCCGCAAGGAAGGAGGCTTCCCCGACGACATCACCACCACCCTTGAGGAGTGCTGGGCGTTCAACAACGGCTTCTTGGAAGACGGAAACGAAGGGAAAGGCAACGGAAACGGCTTCAAAATGGGTTCCGACGAAGGAAGAAACAATATGATCTTCAATCGCTGCCTCGCTTTCAACAACCTGCAGAAGAACTTCGACCAGAATCACAACACGGGCAACATGATTCTCAATAACTGCACTTCCTACTCTGCCAAATACACCGCCAACAAGAGCCATTTCACCTACCGTCTGGATGAGCCTGTCGCTCAAGGGCACGAGATAGTGCTGCATAACTGCGTGGCAATCAGCGACGGAGAATCAGACAGGAATAAATCGGCATACGCTCCTTACTCTGTGGGCACAGTCACGCAGGTAACCTCCAACTTGAACACGCTTCCTGCCGATTATCAGACGATTGACCCGTCGGAAGCTACAGCCCCACGTAGCGCCGACGGCACTCTGCCCAAGATGGCCTTTATGCACATTGCCGAGGGCAACACAAAACTGATCGATGCAGGCTCGGAAGTGGTGCCCTACGAAGGTGAGAGCCGCTTTTCACAAGGCATCTCCTACTGTGGAGCAGCTCCCGACTTGGGTTGCTTCGAGACGGGGATAGATACATCCGTTCGCCCCATCCGTTTCGCAACCGATACCGACGAAAGTCTTCTCGACATAGCCCAATGCCAAAACGGGCTCATCGTCCTCACCCTCAAGGAAAAGGGTACACGAATCCACACGCTCAGCTGCTATAGCCTCACAGGCAAGCTGTTGGGGCAGAAAACGTTTTTCGGCTCCACCACAGCCTTCCAGCTTCGCGTTACCGAGCCCGTCATCGTCTTGCGAGTTACGGGTTCCGATGCCGACATTTCCTTCAAACTCAAAATGAAATGATTCGCAAACAATACAATCTTGCGCACAAACAATCACCCATAATCCACTGATTATCTATGCCTACCATCAACGTTTATCAACAGTATTTCCTGGCAGACTGCACGGCAAACGGCGTTAAACGTCGTGCCGCCAACGTGCTGCTAATCAGCGACTCTGAAGCGGGACACATCCGCTACGAAGTGGCTGTCTCATTCTTTCCCCACACCAGCGACGACGACTTTGCCCTCTCCTACGATGCTTATTTCAGCCGTGTGGTGTATGAAGGCTCGGGGCGACGCTCCAAGAAACGCGAGGAAGCCCTTCTCGCCTCCTTGCGCGAGGAGGCAGACGTGCTCGCAGCCCAAGCAGAAGGCACTATCGACTGGGAAAATCCTCTCATAGAGGCACGCAGGGGATAGGCAACGAATATACACAAACCAAAAACCAACCGTTATGAAAACTTCAAAAAAAATCCCAAACATCCCGAAGGAATATCTTCGCTGCTTCAACGACTCGTGCGTACGGGCTGAAAGCTGCCTGCGGCACATCGCTGCAAAGCAGGAGAACACGTCAGAAGAGACGCTCTCGGTAGTTAACCCCGTCTTGAATAGCGGAACGTCATGCAAGTTTTATCGTCCCGACACTACCGTACGGATGGCTTACGGCATGCAGCACTCTTTCGACAAGGTGCTGGCGAAAGACATCGCCGCTATGCGCAAAGCCTTTCTCCGTCAGTTCAGCAACAGTTCCTACTACCGGCGCCGCAACGGGCAGATTCCCATTTCGCCCGATGAGCAGGAGTTCATCTGCGGCGTGTTCCGTTCGTTCGGATACTCCGACGAAAACATCTTCGACCGATACGAAGAGGAAACGGCGTGGTAAGCCGAAGGGCAAAAACGGCTCCACACTCCCCTCTCGCTGAAAGAAAAAGAAATTACCACAAATTATCGAGCCTTTGGGAGAACTTCTCCCAAGAAGGAATAATGGTTCTCCCAAGAAAGAATAATACTTCTCCCAAGAAGGAATAATCCGATTGAAACAAAGAAAAACGAACTAACAAGAACGAACAGTCATGAAAAAACTACTCATCACCCTTGCTGCCTTGCTCTGCCTGACAGCTTGCAACTCCAACAAACCCGCATCAGCCGAAAGCCGCGAAGTCCCCTTCGAGATAGCACACGGCTACTTCTTCCGAAACGGGCAGACGCCACCCACACAGCCCTTGATAGCCTCCGAGGCAGAGTTTTCGCAACTTTTCGGAATGGCTGCCTTCATGGGCCCGAACGGAACGCCCACGTCCATCGACTTTCAGAAACAGTGCGTGCTGGCTATCGTGCTTCCGATAACGGATGTCAGCACCGAAATCATTCCTCAGAAAGTGGAGGAAGCGGGACGAGAGCTCCGCTACACGTATGAAGTGAAAACGGGCGAGAAACAGACCTTCAGCATTCAGCCGGTAAGCATCATCGTGCTGGATAAGAAGTATGCCAGTCACAAAGTGGAACTCATCCGGAAATAAGAAGCACATCCGCCTCACAACCCCAAAACATACCTATCATGAACTTTCTGGAACTGACAAAGAGTCGATACAGCTGCCGCAGCTATCAGCAGAAAGACGTCGAGCAGGAGAAACTGGACTACATCATGGAGTGCGTGCGAATGGCTCCTTCTGCCGTCAACAGGCAGCCTTGGCTCTTCAGAATCGTACGCGACGAAGAGGAACGGCGCTTGCTGGCAGAGTGCTATAACAGAGAGTGGTTCACGACGGCGCCTGCGTACATCATAGCCTGCGTTCTGCACCGTGAGGAATGGGTGCGCTCCGACGGCAAGGCCCACGGGAATATCGACGTAGCCATAGCCGTTGAGCATCTCTGCCTGGCAGCAACGGAGCAAGGGCTGGCGACTTGCTGGGTGTGCAACTTCGACAC
This sequence comes from Bacteroidaceae bacterium, assembly GCA_017650105.1. Classification (GTDB taxonomy): domain Bacteria; phylum Bacteroidota; class Bacteroidia; order Bacteroidales; family Bacteroidaceae; genus UBA1189. The sequence continues at coordinate 5,749 of JAGCFO010000022.1, forward strand.
CCAGAAATGCCGCGACGCCTTCGGTATGAGCGAAGACGTCGAGCCAGCGGTACTCATCCCTATCGGCTACGCAGCAGACTCCGTCAAGGAGAAAGCGCGCAAGCCGATGGAGGAGATAGTGAAAGGATAAGCGGGAGTTACCAGTTGTCCGTACGGAACGGAGAAACATGGAAGCCCGAAGCCGTGCGAAGCGTGCAGTCGGGATTGTCGGCCCATCCGTAACGCACAGCAAGGGGTACGGGCACTTCGTCGCACGACACCACGACTTCGTTACCCTCTACCCTCGCCTTCGCAACGTGCCAAACCCTATCGCTTCCAGCCATAATGAAGCCTGGAAGGTTGCTTTCGGCTACCAGAGGCTCTGAGCCCGAGGGATAGGAGAAGCGGATGTGCATCTCGCTGCCAACCACTTCGTTGCCGCAGTAAACGGGTGCGGTGCAGGGAAGTTTCTTCTTTCCGTACACATCGTGCAGAGCCATTGCTGCCATTCGGTGCCCTACTTCCTGCTTGTTCTTGGGATGAATGTCGTTGGCATCGCCTATATCAATAATCGTAGCAACGCCCACGTTCTTCATGTGAAGCGCTTTGCTCTGCGACTCGCGCAAGAGAGCCCACTCGCTGTCGGGCTGAAGGTCGTAGCGCTTCAAATAGTTTGCCAACTGAACGATATAGAATGGCATCTCGGGACGGTTGAAGCGGAAGCGCCAATCGGCAATAAGCGTTTGCATCAGACTCTCGTATTGCGCAGCACGCCCCACATTGTTGCAGCCCTGATACCAGATGCATCCCTGAATGGGGAAGGTAATGAAAGGATGTACCATTCCGTTATAAAGAACCGTCGGGTAGTTAGGGTCGTTTTTCGGGCGCTGCATAGGGATACGCTGAGGATTCAGCTGAGCCTTATCGTAGCCGATACGATATTTCCACTCTCCCGGGAAGGTAACATCTCCCCTCACGCCACCATCGCCTCCCGTATCCTCGATGCGGCACACAAGCAGATTCTTTCCTTCCTTAACAAGATTGCCGGGAACCACATAGTTACTATGAGCCATCCAACCTTCAGTCTTGCCCACGCAGACTCCATTCCACCAACAGATATCGTTATCGTCAATAGTACCCATATCGAGCTTCAGGTCTTTCCCAGCCTGCTCGGCATCGATCACCACTTCGCGACGCATCCACAGCGTACCGTCGAAAGTTCCTAACTTTCCCGCCCAGACTCCTGGTACTTGGAATGTCTTCCAGGACGAGTCGTCAATCTCCTCGCTGTACCAAGGGATACATTCGTCATTCAAACCCGGATCGGCATTTTTGAAAGCCTTCTGCATTTCCTGCTGCGCATTTTCGTAACAAGCCATCAGTTTGTCAGCATCGTAGCCGTTGTCGCGCATCATCTTCATGTGCTCTTGGAAGTCCATCACATTCTCCATAGCCTCAGCGCTAATCCACGCTTCAGCCGACGTTCCTCCCCAAGAAGAGTCAATCACTCCAACAGGGATGCCGAGATGCTGCCAAAGTTCGCGGGCGAAGAAATATGCCAATGCGGAAAAGTTGGAAACCGTCTGCGGAGAGCACTCCTGCCAGCCTCCGAGGTTCGATTCCGCCTCGTCGGTAGGAATAAGAGGAATGTTACGTTTCACTTGATACAGACGGATTTTCGGATAGTTTGCGTTGGCTGCCTCTTCTTCGCAGTTAAGCACTTTTCCCCAGCCGAGTACGGGCATTTCCATATTGCTCTGCCCTGAGCAAAACCACACTTCACCACACATCACGTTCGATAATGTAAGCGTCCCTTCGGAATCGGTAAAGGAGAGTTCATAAGGACCTCCTGCCTTGGGAGTCGTGAGAGCGATGCTCCAGTGTCCTTTACTGTCAGCATGAGCAGAAAGAGGTTTTCGAGCCCAACCGACAGAGATGGTTACGTCGCTTCCCGGCACCGCTTGCCCAGCAAGCTCAAATGTCGTTTTCTGCTGCAGCACCATGTTGTCGCTATAAGCAGGAGGTAAGGAAACTCGCGCCCTCAGACAAAAAGGGCACAAAAGGAAAAGTGCGAGAATAAGTATAGAAACTTTCGATTTCATGATAATTGATTTGTGATTTCCTCGCGAAAATAAGGAAAAAGAATAATTATTTATGGAAAAGGAAAAAATATTTTTCCCTTTTCGAAAAAAAACTTATCTTCGCAGAGAAAAACGCCTGCAAAAGTAGTGGATAATTGTTTTCGAAACGTTATTTATCAAAAAATGATACCGTTAAAAGAAAATACTGATTCAAAATAACGAATAAAAAACAACCACTAAACAAGAGCAATATGAAACGAGAAAAACACTTGAAAGGCGCTTGGTTATTTGCCATCGTGTTAGTATCTCTGGCAGTAGCATCGTGCTACAAGTTTGGACGTATAGCTGCTCCAAAGAGCGTTGCTCCAAACACCACCTATGAGGGACGCATCGTATGCGTGAATGACAACAACAATACAGAGCAGACGGGTTTCTCAGTAATTGCCGTACGAGTACTCCATAACTGGGAAGTCACTGTTGGTAAAAGCGCTTACCAGCAGTATGCACGCGAGAGACTGAAAAAATCCCTCGGCATGTCGAGGTATCTATATTAATAACGGGAAAAAACAATATATTCGATAAGAATCATTATGAGCAAGCAGTTTTTTGTCATACTCACACTTTTGACAAGTACATTCCTCTTTTCGTGTCAGTCAAAACCCGACACGGAAAGAGAACGCCTGCTTGCAATACTCGATGAAGACCTTTCGCACAAAAACGAGTATATACTCTCACGATTTGAGCGAGTCGATTCGTTGAAACACGTCTTCTGGTTGGCTAATACCGATTCTGCCCGCTACCATCTTAGCCTTCAGCTCACCGACGAGTATATGACACTTATGTGCGACTCTGCGCTTGCCTACGCTCTGCAAAGCAGGCAGTTTGCAAGCCTTAAGGGAGATACTTTTCGTTTGCAGGAATCAGACATACGCGTTCTTCAAGCATGCCTAAATGGTGGTATGTTTATGGATATAGACCGACTTGTTCACATCCGAAACACCTCCGAATGTATTCCCAATCTCCGCCCCATTTATTGTTGGACGATGATAAGCCTCTATGAACATCTGAAGCTTTATTACATGAGCAATGAAGAGCAGTCGGACTATTTTTATCAGAAGACTCTCCTTTACCGTGATACCCTGATGCAGATCCTTCCTGAAGGAAGCGGATTCTGGCTAAAGGAAAAAGCATTCAGCCTGCAGGCACAGAAAAAATATGATGAAGCCCTCCGTATCTTACTTCCTTTATATGAAGGCGACGAACCGGGAACACGAACGTATGGACTGAATGCAATGAGTCGCGCCCGATTGTTCTTAGACAAAGGAGACACCACTCAGGCAATCAACAATCTTGCCGTCAGCGCCGATATGGACATCCGATACGGAGTGCGTGAGAACGAAGCCCTATTCACTTTAGCCAAACTGATGTATGCAACGGGAGACTACAATCGGGCCTACCTTTACGCCACTAACGCCATTGAGGATGCAGAAAAACTCAATTCACGTTTTCGTTTCACCGAAGTAACGGGGGTATATCGTGTAATCAAAGACACTTATTTACAGGAGTTACATCGTCACGAGGGTTTCCGTTTGCGCCTCATCCTTGCCCTACTTGCAGTCCTGTTCCTTACGCTAGCGGGGATGGTAATGCTCATCCGAGGGCACAGGAACCTCTCACTAGCGCGACAGGAACTGAGCGATACGGTTGAAAAACTCGCAGATGCTAATCTACAACTTGACGACGCAGGGAAAATAAAAGAGTACTACATCACCTACCTCATCTCTGCTAGCTCCACCTATGCCGATAAATTGGAAGATTTTCGGAAAACCGTCAACAGAAAGCTTAAGACACACCAATATGATGATTTGCTTGTACAGACTTCTCGTCCTCTCTCGGGCAACCTTGAAGCCATCTACGAGCAATTCGACAAAACCTTCCTCTCGCTCTATCCTACTTTTATCAACGATTTCAACGCGCTGCTACTTCCCGAGCACCGCTACTCCACCATCAGCCGCCAACTGAGCACCGAGCAGCGCATCTTCGCCCTTATTCGTCTTGGCATGGACGACATCGGCCAAATAGCCAACTTCCTCCACTATTCCACACAGACCATCTATAACTACAAGCACCGCGTGAAAAACCACGCCATTAATCCTTCCACCTTTGAACACGATGTCATGCACATCGGGCAGATGAAATAGGCACCTTCTCCTATAGGTAGAAGCGATGCCCGGCATAGTGCCGACCTATTCCTTTGCTTTTCATTTTAAGGATTTCGGAAACGATTATTTAATTATTTAAAAACCGTCGGAGATATGTATTTTTTGCACATCCCCGACAATTCTCGGTGTAAGAGTTTTTCAGTTCCTCTATTTCACAGGCGCAACGCGTCGTTTATCCGATCATTCGATTATTTGATTTCCCGATTATCTGATTATTGCCCCAATATGATGCTCACGAGGGCAGTGACGTCGGATACGTTCACGTCGGTGTCTTCGTTCACGTCAGCAGTGACATTCTGCGGCGTGTTGCCGAGAATCATGCTCACAAGCATAGTCACATCAGAAACGTTCACCTCGCCGTCTAAGTTCACGTCACCCTTTTTGAAGACGGGCTTCTCCGACAAATAGCCTGGATTGTTTTCGCCACCATCTATATGGGCATACTCTTTGTCCACATGGTTTTCATCGAAAACCGTGTTCTTGCCACCCACGAGGCTCGTACAGCCGGCAAACATCATGTCGGAAGCCGTTACGCTCTCTACAGTCCAACTGTTACCCACGTAGATAGCCTTCAGATCCGAACTTAAAGCGAACATACCGCTCATGTTCGTCACGTTCCGCGTGTCAAAGCCGCTCAGGTCGAGTTCTGTCTGTTTGTAGAAAGCAAACATTCCCTGCATATTCGTCACGTTCTGGGTGTCGAAGTGGCTCACGTCGAGGGTCATTGTCTGTGTGCCGCAGTCAGAGAACATCCTCGTCATATCCGTCACCTTGGCAGTATTAAAGTGGCTCAGGTCGAGACTCGTCAGGCTAAAGCAGCCTTCGAACATATCGCTCATCGTCGTCACTTCACTAGTGTTCAGGTTCTCCATGCCCTCGATATAGGTCAGCTGAGACATACCTGAGAACCATTTGAAGGTACTTGCAGGAAGAACCTCATCAAACGATGCGTCGAACACTACCTTGATGACATTTGTATTGATCCCGTCGCTATACCAGACAGGAACTTCATAGTCTCCTTCGTTCAGTTTATACACCAAGCCAGCACGCGTACCCTTTAGATGGTCATAGTAAAACGTCATCGTACCCTCGGCAAAAACAGCATAGGTTTCTGGCTTCTCCGTGAAGTAGCCAGGGTTGTCCGGTCCTTCGTCGATACGGGCATACGCTTCGTCCACGTGGTCGGCGTCGTACGTCGTGCCCTTGCCGCCCACGATACTCACGCAGTTCTTGAACATATCCGTCGAGTATTGCAGCTCATCCATGACCCAGTCGTCACCCACGTAAATCGTGGTCAAGGCACTGCAGTCTTTGAACATATTCCGCATCCAGCACACGTGCTCCGTATCGAAGGAACTCAGGTTGAGCTTCGTCAAACTTGAGCAGTTGGCGAACATGCCGCCCATGTCCACCACGTTGTTGGTGTCGAAGCTGCTCAGGTCAAGCACCGAAAGGCTGCTGCAGTTGCTGAACATACCCTCCATACTGTCCACTCCCTTTGTATTGAAGCCCGTCAGGTCAAGCTCCGTAAGGCCTGAACAGTCACAGAACATACTCTGCATGGTCGTCACGCCCCACGTGTCGAAACTGCTCAGGTCGAGGCTTACCAGCGAGCAGCAGTCGAAAAACATCTGGTCCATACGGTACGCGCTCTCCGTGTTGAAACCCGTCAGGTCGAGGCTTGTCAGGGCCGAACATTCCGTGAACATACACTGCATGTCGCTCACGTTCCGGGTGTTGAAACTGCTCAGGTTGATTTCGGTCAGTTCTGTGCAGTCGCCGAACATATAGTTCATGGTCATCACGTTCTTGGTGTCGAAACTACTCAGGTCGAGGCTCGTCATGCTCACTGCAGAGAACATTGCCGCCATATCCGTCACTTTTGAGGTGTCGAAATGGCTCAAGTCGAGGGATGACAGCCCGATGCCGTCGAACATGTGGTTCATGGTTGTCATCTCGCTCGTATTCAGGTTCTCGACGCCCTCGAAGCTGGTCAGCCTGTATAGTCCTGCAAACAGCCAATAGCCACTGGTGGGACGTGCGTCGACAAACGAGGGATCGATGACTACCTTCGTGACATTCTTTTTGCTGTTATCGGTGTACCATCCTGGTTTGGTTGTGCCTATATTCAAGCTGTACACCGTTTCCGTCGCTCCCGTGTGGGCTGCCGAGTGGTCATCGTAGTAGAATGTCAGCGTGGTCGTGCCAGAATCGTAGACCACGTAGGGCACCTTCCCCGACAGGTAGCCAGGACTGCTCGGCGGATTGTCAATGCGCGCATATTCCTTATCCAAATGGTTCGTGTCGTAAACTGTCCCCATAGCCCCCGCGAGGCTGCTGCAGCCATAGAACATATTCTTCGATGTCGTCGCATTGTCTGTGTTCCAATCTTCCTGCACGAATATCGATGTCAGGCTGTTGCAATTATTGAACATCCAATCCATGTCTACCACGTTCTGCGTATCAAAGCCAAACAAGTCAAGGGTCGTCAGGCTGTGGCATTCATCGAACATGCATCTCATGTCCGTTACGTTTGCAGTGTTGAAGCTACTCAAGTCGAGACTCGTCAAGCTATAGCAATAACTAAACATAAAACTCATGTTTGTCACGTTCTGCGTATCGAAGCTACTCAGGTCGAGGTTCGTCAGGCCAGAGCAATAGCCGAACATGAAATACATGTTCGTCACATGCTGCGTATTGAAGTTGCTCACATCGAGGTTTGTCAGGTTACTACACTGATAGAACATGGTTCTCATGTTTGTCACATTCTGCGTTTTGAAGTGGCTCACATCGATACTGGTCAGGCTACTGCAGTTGTAGAACAAGCTCCTCATGGTCGTCACATTTCTCGTGTCTAAGTTAGCAATGTCGACGATTTCTGTCAGGTTCGACATTCCTGCAAACCAGCTATTCATGCTCGTCGGGCGGGCAGAGGCAAACGACTCGTCGAACACCACGGTGGTGACACTCGCATTACTCCCGTCGCTATGCCAGCCTGGAGCGTTCTCATCCTCATTCAGGCTGTACACCGTCTCCGTCGCTCCCGTGTGGGCTGCTGAGTGGTCATCGTGATAGAACGTCAACGTTGCCGTACTGGAATCGTAGACCGCATACGAAACAATCTGAAGCAGAGTTACTTCCTCGGTATTGCTCCAGTCGCTCTCAGTGCCGTCAATATAGAGCGCCTTCACTCTGTAAAGGAAGGAGCCTTCTGCCTCAAGATCATTCACCATATAGAACATGTTGGTAATGCCAGTAATCAGGCGATTGTTTCCGTCGCCGGTCTCGGTGGCATTCTGACTCGCACCGGAAACATCACCGACATAAACCTCGATCTTCGCGATGTCGGGCGAATAACTATTGTCGGGTGTCGTAATCGTAATTTTCTCACCTGAGCTCGCGGTCACTACCCAATTATAAGTCTCACCCGGATTGAAGTAATGCGTTACCCCTGGGGTACTAGGCGTAACAACGGTTAAGTTCCCAAGAGCTTCAGTAGTGCTTGTACCTGTGGTAATCTTCATCGTAAAGGCAGCATTCACATATCCCTCGGGAATGGTGTAGGAGATGTTACCATAGGAGCCATCGTTTTGCCAATTATTCCTGAAATAGACAATTTCATTATTGTGCCCCCTTGTGTTAATACCGCCCCATGGTGACGTCAAGGTGATATAGTAATATCCGCTACCGTTGAAGTAAGTACCAGAAAGGGTGGCGATGGGTTCAAGCTCAGCGGGCTTTGGCGACACCTCCAAGGTGTAGCTTACTACGCTGTCGACAGGCGTTTCATCGGTCCAGTCTGCACGGAACGAAGTGGATGTCAAGTATTCCTCGTCGGCGGGCAGCATCACGGGGGCATACGTGTTAAAGGGAGGCTGGTAACCAGGAGGCTGGATGCCAATAATCATTTGCTGGTTTTGATTGAGGGTATAATCCCCATAGTTAAATGCATTCAGCGCAAACCAGCCGTTACCATCACCGCTCCAACCGTAGTTAACGTGATACTTGTTGGTGCTACTGTCATAGCCGTCAACATTGAAAGCATGACCACCGCCATCAGTGCTCAAGGCACTGAGCACAACAGGGCGCAGAGCCATCATCTCCCTTTGGAGCATCGAAGCCCATTGGGCATCAGAATAATCGGTTTTCTTGACAAGGCGAATGGTGGTAGGATCGTAGCCGCACAAAAGGAATGGATTACAGATATTGCTCACGCTATCGACGGGTAAACCACTGCCGCCATCACTTGTTCCGTAACTCATATGCTCAGCATGGCCAACATAGCGCATCAGCCAAGCAACAGCATTGGCCTGATTTGAAGTGTAGCTTGTATAGTCATCTCTCATATTATTCCAATCAAAGGTGATTGAGGGCAAAGCAGGATAATTGTAAGTGCAAGATGCCCAAGCGGAATAATTGAGTTCCGCCGAATAGCCAGGCAAGGCTGGCGCGGGGTCGGTGGGATACTTCCAGTAATAGAACACCATCGCTGCCGAGGTGGCAGTAGGACCTGTCACACATTGATAATCGGAAAAGACACATTTATTGTTGAAAGGAGCTTCTTGACTCCATTTCGCCGTCAACAACGGACCGACAGAAGTGGTCCTGAGAGATTTTGAATTCTGAAGGCTGACAGTGGGATCCACTTTAAGGTTAGGGTTCTTCTGCAGAAATTCGATCTCGTCCTTGTACTGTCCTAACATGTCTTGAAGGCCAGGAGGGATATTATTCACATCTAAAGGATAATCACCGTAAGCAAGAATGTGCTCAGCGCGGTCATCACCAGCTACTATGATATAACTATCGGTCGTTGTAAAGATGTAATACGCAACTCCTGCATTCTTAACACGACTCGACTCGGTCTTCTTTAACTCCAGTTCCGAACCGGTCGGAGCTTTCATCCTACTGGAAAGATGGCTATTAACCAAAAAATCGCCAGCGATTTTTCTCGCTAAGGATTGGTCTATTTGTTCGGCAAGCACTGACATTGTCGTAATAACGGCAGCCAGCAGTAAAAACATTTTTTTCATAAGCGAATCTGAGAAAAAGTATAAAGGCATTAGTTTGCGCAAAGTTATAGATTTTTTTCTCTATTCTTGATGAAATCTGCAAATATTTCATTTTTGATCTGAAAAAACATCCAGTACATATAATGGAAAAGCCCCCTTTTCTTTTTCCAATATGCATAAGCAGAAAATAAAATAATTGGAGCCTCTGCTCGGTTAGTTATCTCTGGCGAATACAAGCACAAACGACACAGCTGTGCAATAACTGTATCTGCTGCTCATAGATATTATTTATCCCTACCTCATAACCTTTTAGATGGGGATGTGGTTCATTCTCCATTACGGAAATGAAAGCCTAAAGAGATGGCTACCTTCTTCGCTGCTGGTAGAGCCAAGAGAAGAAATCCGGTTCGGTGAAAGCAGGGTTCCAACTGCCATGTCCACAGCCGGGGAACTCTCTCAACCTCACAGAAGCACCTTTGTCCTGCAGCGCACGAAAAGCACGACGCGAGCCTTCCACAGGAACGGTCTCGTCGGCATCACCATGATAAAGACTAAAGGCAATCTTCTCTATCCCCTCCGACTGAGCGATACGCGCGGGGTTCACCGTCCCACAAACGGGAACTGCTGCAGCAAAAAGATTCGGGAAACGGCAGCATAGGTCATACGTACACATCGCTCCCATCGACAAACCAACCAGATAGATGCGCAATACATCCACCTGAGGCATTGCTATGCACGAATCTATCAGTTCCTTCAGAGCCTGATAGGCGGGAGGCATGTCGGGAGCATAAGGCATGTTCTCCGGAAGGAATGATACGGGCCATTTCTCATATGCCCAGAATGCCTCCCAGGGGCATTGAGGAATTAGAACAAAACTTGGATATTCCTCTCGCAACTGGGGGTTGAGCCACATTTGCCCTCCGTGCACCAATTGTGAAGAATTGTCGGTTCCCCTCTCTCCTGCGCCGTGCAAGAAGATTACAAGCGGATATTTTCCCTTTTCCTTTCCAAACGCCAAGGGCTCGGGAGTAGCTAATCTATAAGGAAGGGCAATGCCATTTGAAGCATTGAATGTGGAAGGAACAAGCACCTTGTCGATTGTCTTTTTCCGTGCATCAAGCACAGCAACTCCCACTCGGGAATCGGCACATCCATAATACAGGAACCATTTCTCGCGATGATAGACAAGCCCTTCGATGAACACCGTTCCCATAGGATATTGCCCGCTTTTCTCAAAATCGGCTTCGGGGATGAAGAAAGGCTCATCCAAACGTGCCAACACCTTTGTCGGTTCTGTGGCAGAAAACAAAACTTGTCCTGCACAATAGGCTCCTGGAGTATATTTTTCGCACCGTTTGTTGTCTGTTGCGTTACGTCCGTTGTACATGAGTAGGATTCCCTTGTCAGTAAGAAGAGCAGGAGGGCCACACTCTGTGAGAGAACTGTCGAAATAGCCTTCTCGAGGAACTATCAGTTTCAAGAACTCACCCTTCTCATCCAAAAGAGGCTCCCAGTCAACCAAGTTGTCAGAAACTGCAAGATTGACAAATTGTTCTCCCCAGTACATCAAGTACTTGCCGTTTACCTTTGTTGCTACCAGACGCCCCGCATCCAGACGAGTGACAATGCTGGCAGACTTGGAAAACAGCTCCGAAAAACGTCCGTCGTATGCTTTTCCGAAGGCAAGTCCGTGCTTTTCCCACGTCTTGAAATCGCGAGTCGTTGCTACAGCCAGACGAGGAACACGCCTGTTCCACTGAGTATACGTCATCACGTAAAGTCCGTCTTCTGTCTGCACCACACGAGGGTCCTCGCATCCCCCAGGCCACTCAGCATCGTACTGACTATCCATATCGGGATAGAAGCAAGGTTCGCTCTGTTTATCGAAATGTATTCCATCATCCGAAAAAGCCAATCCCAGGCGCGAAGTGCGAGTGCCGATACCTCCTCCTGAATGATCCTCAGCGCGATAGAGGAGCGCTACCCGCCCGTTGTAGGTAACTGCGGCAGGATTAAACGTGTCGTCCGATTCCCAACGAACCACTGCCTTCCTTACTGGGCAGAAGAATTTCTGTTCTGCATCGGGCGAAATGACGGCTCCCACCCCTTCTACTCGCTGAAAGCCTGTCATAGCCCAATCGTTGGCCTCAGCAGAAACGACGCTCTCTCCCTTTTTGTCAGATAAACTGCACGAGAAGCATAATACTGCCAAAAGAAAATATGGACAAGGGAAAAATTTTTTTTCTTTCTTCATAACGATTTTTTCTTTCTTCAAAAAAAATTATTCTTTCTACATATTTCAGTTACTTTTTTTCACGAGGACAACCCGCGCTAAAGTGCGCACGAGGAACGTGAAGGCAACAAGGACAAGGGGAAGAGTGACGCTTGGCTTGAAAGCCCATGAGGCGATATAAAGCAGAATGACTATCGAGTAAAGCAGATATACCTTGGGGAACCACTTGCGATGACGGAAACATATCCACAGCAACAAGGGCAGCGGATTGAATATTAACAGGTTCCAGTTGTTTGCTGCTCCCACCATATGAGACAAGCAGCTGAGATAAAAAATGAAGAGTCCTACCAAAGTCTGTGCGGCAAGGAGAATGGTGTCGAAAGTGCGCGGAAGGGCTTTGTATCCTCGCTTCCACTCGTAAATGCTGACAAAAACGGCAACCACGAGAAGAAGAGCAAACACCAAAGTCGGCGTAAATGGGTTGTGAGGATAAGTGAGTGTCTGCTCCACAAGGCACGTAGGATCTCCTTGAATGAAGGGGCGTGTCGAACCAGAAGTTGTGCGAATGACAGCTTTGTCAATTGTCGGTTCGACAAGCATCGGAGCAAGTTTGTCTTCAAGCTGCCCCTTCTCCTCGCCCGTAGAGCCGAGGATACTGCTCCAGAACAACTCCGTCCAAAGCCTTCCCTTGCTTACATACTTCACAAAGTTGCGATAGGTTCCGGTACAGCCTTCCGTCAAACCGTTCCATACTATCTCCTCGCCTTTCATCACTCGCTCGAGGGCATAGAAGCACATCGAAGAGCAGTTGGTGTGCAGAAAATTGTATTGCCTGTAACGGGGAGAAGCGTTTTCGCTGTCAAGTATCTGCCAAAGCGCACGCGTCTGTTCAACGCTGATATTCACGGGATAATCTACAACACCGCGCCCCTCTCTCACGTATTCCTCGAGAAAGGCTGCAGTTTTAATAGAGGAATATTTTCCGGCACCGTTCCCGCGAAACATAGCAATTCGGTTTGCCAGATTGTCGTCGAGAGAATAGGTGAATGTCACATCAAGGTCATGAGAAGGGCATTGAAGCCTCAACGCACAATGTCCGAAACCTGAATAGAAATTGTCACCAGGCTGACAGATGAGCAGACTTGTCGTAAGGTCTGTAGGAAGCACAAACGAACTGTCTGCCTGTTGAGCGACAGATGTAAAGGCTATTGTCAGGAAGAATATGATGCCGGAAAGCCGTTTCATTTTCAGATAAGTAGGAATCGAAAAACTCACCCTAGACTCTAAGTAGGGGGAATCTAGGGTGAGTTATAGTTAGCAGGTTTTATTTCTCAATAATAACCTTTTTGCCGTTTTTGATAACAACACCTTTGTAAATCTTACCTACCTGCTGTCCTGCAATATTGTAGGTAACGCCTTCCTTCTCGCTGTCTACCGTTGTTTCGCGAATGGAGGTTTCACCTGAAACAAACATCGGGAATTCATCTCCAACTTTGCGGAAGATGACATAGACATACGTGTCAGGAGTAGCACTTACATAAGTGTTGAAATTCTCAAACACCTCCTCACGTTTAGGACCACTATCGGAGTGCCCATCCTGAGGATGATCAACGTTGTTGACATTGATTTTTACTCCTTCTTTTTCGATAGTGGAATAATCGAAGTCAAACGAAAAATCCTGTGCGCTGTTTCCGTGGATAGCAGCATAACAGTCAGCTTCGGTGTAGACACCGTCTTCCTTGATGGTGTTGGCGATGCAGACAACCTCATAGCCAGGATTCGGCTCAGCCAACACAAGCACTTCGTACAGACCGATACCGCCTGTGCAGCCAGGATAGTTAGCACCATCGCTGTTTTCGCCGCCTACCCACTTGATAAATACTGTTTCGTCCCAGTCTTCCGACTGTGCAGCAACGAAACCAGCATCTTCTTCGCTCTTCGGGCTCAAATAAACGACGCCACCTGCTGAAGGAGCAGCTGCTGCCTCTGCGTAGAGGGCCTTGTAAGGAGTAGCGTTAGCGCTTAAACAAGCAACAAGAACTACAATAAGAGATAAAAATTTTTTCATAAGCATTTTGTTTAGTTAATAATAGAGTTAATTAGAAATTCACTTTCGTTTAGTTTGGTGCAAAGTTAACTATTTTAGAACAAAGATATATAAAAAAGGAGAAAAAAGCAAGAGTTTTGGGCTTTTTTATAATTTCTCATTTGCTGTTAACTGTTTGAATTGCAGAGGCGGGAAGCCGCCCCTGCAATATTTTTCGTCATACGATTTAGAATCCAAGTGCTATACCGAAGTTTACCACTCGCTGGTTCATATAAGCATCTCCTGCCGTATTGGTTGAGATTTCAGGATCTTGCTGATATTTTTCGTAGTTTGTCCATGTGAACAGATTGTAAGTGTTCATATAGAGTCGTGCTGAGTCAAGGAACTTAGGCAATGCTTTGCGCGGCAGCGAATAGCTGAGGTCGATAGTCTTCATTCGGATGTACCACGCATCTACAAGCCAGAAATCAGACATGAAAGCTTCGGCAGAGTTAACCGTTGCCGGGTTTGATGTCAAACGCGGGAAGTTGATTTCCTGTCCTGCGCTATAGCGCTCAAGAGTCCATCTCTGCAAGTGCAAAGGCTGGAATTGGCTCTTAAACGGCTCAATACCCGTTCCTACAACAGAGAAGCTATAGTTGAACGAGCCTTGGAAAAGGATGCTCAGCGTCAATCCTTTCCACGAGCCACCGATGGTCCAACCAAGAGTGGTATTCGGCAAGTTAGGCATACCGATTGCACGTTTGTCATAGTCGTCGATGATTCCATCTTTATTCAAGTCCTTATACTTCAAGTCACCAGCCTGCACAGCAATATCACTCACAGGGATAGCGGGTGAGTTTTCAGCCTTGCTCTCAATCAAAGCAATATCCTCAGGAGTGTAGTATCCATCCCATACGTATCCGAACGGCTGCCCAATGGGTTTTCCTGTCTTAGCAAGCCACGGGAAGCGCTGCTGTGCCTCTTGCTGGAAGAGAATCTTGTTCTTTGCATAGGAGAACACAAAATTCGTGTTGAATCCCCAGTCACCTCGATTCTTGCGATAGCCGATCTGACCATCGAAACCCTGATTCATCGTCTTTGCTACGTTGACAGGAGATGTGCTGATACCGATGAGAAGAGGTATATCACCTCGATAAACAAGTTGGTCATAACGATGATCGTAGAAGTAATCAAAGGTAAGCGACATGCTGTTCCACATATTGAGGTCGATACCAACATCGAACTTGCGTGCTTTCTCCCAAGTAACGTTGTCGTTGCCAAGGGCGCCCTCACGATAACCAGCCCACTGCATAGCACGATCGCCAAAATAATAGGTATCGCCTACCTCGTAAATCTGGTTATACAGATAACGGTCACCCATTGCCACGTCTGAACCTACAAGACCAAATGAAGAGCGTATCTTCAAATGATCAACAGATTTCTCGAACACTTGCTTAAACCACGACTCCTCGCTGATTACCCAACCGACACCTACAGCGGGGAACAAGCCGTAGCGATGTCCAGCTGCGAAACGATCGGAACCGTTGTATGCAGCATTGAAATCAACAAGGTACTTATTTCTATATTTATATCCCAGCTTGAGTGTTAAGCCCATGAACTTCTCAGGAACTTTCTGCCCAAAGTTCTCATTAGTTGTACTCTCGCGGTTGAAGAGCAACATAGATGTCACGTCATGATCGCCATCGAACACACGAGCATAGTTAAGGAAAGCTTGGAAATTGAGATCTTTGCGGGCGGTATTTGTGCCTGCCGTAACAGCATAAGAGCCATTAGTGTAAACATGATCGGGATTGATGTTATAGTATCCCCCACCGTTACCGTCAGAATTAAAGTGATAGGTAGGGAATTCACTGCGCCAAACACTACGCCAATTCTCGTCAATTGTAGAATACGCCACACGTATATTGCTCGACAAGCCCTTGGTGATAAAATCCATTTTCCAATTGACATTATACAGCAAGTTATTGTCATTACGACGGGTACGACGATAGCCCTGATTGGCCAACCGTGCATTCAGCGTCGGCCTGCGCCCTGAGGTATCGTACAGATATGCCCATGAACCGTCAGGATTGATGACAGGAGCCGAATA
The DNA here is from genome assembly GCA_017650105.1 of Bacteroidaceae bacterium. Classification (GTDB taxonomy): domain Bacteria; phylum Bacteroidota; class Bacteroidia; order Bacteroidales; family Bacteroidaceae; genus UBA1189. Next base: position 21,412 of record JAGCFO010000022.1, read on the forward strand.
TGGATGCATCTCTTCCCAACTGTAAATCTGACCGGTAGCATTCAAGTTATACGGCTCGTTGATATTCATAAAGCGAGAAGTGATGTCCAGTCGCATCGAGAGATTTTTAGTTACCTGAAAATCAATATTTGAACGATAATTAAATCGTCGATACAAGTAGTTGGAGTTAACATCAGTATTCACAGCTCCGAAATCACGCACAAGTCCATTTTGCATGAAATATCCAACAGAAACAAAGTATTTCAAATAATCTGTTCCTCCCGAGACATCAACATTGGCATTAGTTTGTTGAGCTGTCTTTTTGAAAATCTCATCATACCAGTTCACATCGGGATGGCCATAAGGGTCATCGCCAGTACGGAAATGCTCAAGGTCCTGATCTGTAAACAGAGGCTGCATACCATCGTTCAAATAAGCTTCATTGACGAGTCCAGCCGTCTCATAAGAACCAAGGAATTTCGGTGTACGAACGGGAGTCTGCATACCAGCCTCTTGGCGTACATTAATACGAGGGCGTCCGTCCTCACCACGACGTGTTTTCACAACCAAAACACCGTTGGCTCCTTTGATACCATAGATGGCGGTTGTGGAAGCATCTTTCAAGATTGAAATGCTCTCAATTTCGTTGACATTGATTTGTGATAGCTGCTCATAGGTATACTCCACGTCATCTACAATGATAAGGGGATGGTTGCCTGCCGAGTTGAGAGAACTGACACCACGAATGAAGAAGTCTGATGCATCCCTACCAGGCTGACCACTTCGCTGCTGGGAGAAAAAGCCTGGAAGTTTACCAACCAACGTGTTCTGCACACTGCTGACCGGCACTTTCTGGAGTTCCTTTCCACTGATGGCACTCACAGCACCAGTGAGAGTGATACGCTTAGCCTGTCCATAACCTACCACCACAACCTCGTCTATGCTATTGTCGCCGGAAGTCATCACAATGTCCATCGTAGAACCCCTGACGATAGCTTCATGAGCATTGTAGCCTACATAGGTAAACACCAGAATGTCACCATTTTTCGCTGCTATCTGATAACGTCCGTCAAAATCCGTGATTGTTGCTGTTTGCGTATCTTTCACCCTTACGGCAACACCTATCAGAGGTTCGCCATCGTCGGAAGATGTAACCACGCCACTCACTGTCTGGCCCTTCAGACTAAAGACATATGCGCTTAAGCATATAAAAAACAAAATATATCTTTTCATAGTCGTTTATCTCCAATTAGGGTTCTGAACCATATTTCTATTCTTGTTCACCTCAGTATAAGGAATAGGATAAAGATACATCTTGTCACTCCATTCCACCTTAAGGATATCGATGGGTGTATAGACAATCTGAGAAGTCCCCTTCACCACTTGCATGCCTTGAAGCGGCTTCGTGAAAATCTGCTCTGCCTCACGCCAACGACGGATATCGTAATAGCGTTGTTCCTCAAATGCCATCTCGCAACGTCGCTCGTTGTGTATCACTTCGCGCATCTGCTCTCTCGTCATTGTGGGATCAAGTCCATATCTCTTGTCATCTCCCGGCTCTATACCTGCCCGGTAACGGATAGGTATGAGATAATTAATGATGTCATCCATGTATTCGTTACGTTTATCGCTCTCGTTGGCGGCCTCGGCAAAGTTCAGCAACACTTCAGCAAAACGCAGATATATCCACAATTCGTTGTGACTACCATACTCGTTGGCTGTTTTGAAGTCATTCATAAACTTACACATGTAATAACTTGTTTGATTATACCTGCCTGAGCCTGACGGATTATTTGCACCTCCCTGATAAGTATCAAGAAGAGTAGCCAGCCACTGAGAACCCTGATGCAATACGATGCTCTCAAGACGAGGGTCGCGATTATCATACGGATGTTGCGGATCGTAGGCATAGGCACTTTCGCCACGCGGCTTTCCGTCTTTCATCAAAAAAGCGTCCACAAAGTTCTGTGTCGGATTAGTGCGCCCATTGCCCAATTTATTGCCTGTGAAGCCCAGAGGACCATTGTTTCGTTCTACCGACGTACCATTTCCATTGTTCCTGAAAAAAATGACTTCACGTATATCACCAGTAAAATAGTTGATAAAAACGTTGTGATAGCCTTCTGGTAGTTGAAACTTGTTTTTATTCATCGAACGGCGTGTACTGATTATACCATAGGCATCTACGAAAGCCTTTGCTTCTTCAGCTACTCGTGTCCAACGGCTCGCATCGTAGTCAGTGTAGCCCACATACGGGTTTCCTTGCTCCAGTGTCTGCCCATTGAACAGCGGGCTTGCTGCGTACAACAAGACACGAATTTTCAGCGCCAGACATGCTTGTTTGGTAGGCACATGAGCAAATGCCGTAGCATCGCGCATCGGTAGGGAACGCAGTGAATCCTTTATGTTGTCCAATTCATCCACAATATAGTTTACGCACTCTTCAAATGTATTACGAGGAAGTTCCAAGTTGTCATTGATATCAAAAACCTTATCACCAACCAAGGGTACACCACCATACCGTTCCAACAACTGGAAATAGAAGAAGGCACGCAGGAATCGGGCCTCTGCCTTATACGACGACCCCATCGGGCGTTCTCTGCCTACTATCTCCTGCCCGTCGGCATCGGTGTAAGTTTCCGAATTGACGTATTTGGTATTGAAAGGCACTCGGTCAATATTATTGATGAAGATGTTACACTTACGTATAGACTGGTACCACGTACCCCAATTCATGTCCGACGTCACCTGATTGCTTGCAGTGTAGCGTCCTGTTTGCAGTCGCAACACATCGGGGTCGCTATCCAAATATAGCGACACGGCATCGTCGGTAGCGGCATCAAGGAAGTCGTTGCCCACACGATTATAGCCATTGGGTAGCGTAGAATAGATGGCATTCAAGAAACGAACCGCCTGTACGCCTGCCGAGTCGGTTTCAGAAAAGACATACTCTATAGTGTATTGATCCACAGGCAGGCTCTCATAGTCGTCGGTGCAGGCGCTGATGGCAGCAACAAGCATGCACGAAAGCAGCATATTTATTTTTTTCGTTTTCATTTTGCTCATGGTCGTTTAAAAGTTAAGTTTCACACCTGTCCACACAGTACGCTGTAGCGGTGAACTTGTAAAAGTCACCTCAGGATCAACAAGATCGCAGGCAGCGAAGGTCAGCAGATTCTGGCCTTCTACGAAAAGTTTCACACGAAGGCCTCCCAGTTGGTTCTGACATAGATTATCCGGAAGGTTATATGCTAATGACATATTTTTCAGACGGATGAAGTTGCCATTCTGCATCCAAAGTGATGAACCATACATTCCTCCATAGTTATAAGTGTTGCCACCGGCTGACAAGCGTGGATACCTTGCTTTGTCGGCAGTTTCCGGAGTCCAGCGGGCAAGAATGTTCTTATAAGCCTGTCCGTAGCTGTTTCCTATCGTTTGGAAACCTTCCACCAGTGTTCGGTTGTTGACATACAAGTCGCGGTTGTAGACACCTTGCCACAGCATGGAGAACTCAAAGCCTTTCCATTCCAGCCCCAACTCAGCGCCGAAGAACTGCACGGGCTTCTCACCACCTATCACAACGCGGTCCCATTCGTTGATAACCCCGTCGAGATTCTGGTCGATATATTTCACATCGCCTGGCTGCACATCATACCCCACCATGATGGGATACCCTTGCTCGATGTCGGCTGCCGAGAGGAACCCGTCAGCTTTCAAACCGAAAATGACGCCCTCCGGTCTTCCCGTCTGACGCAAGTAGTTGTAAGGTGTCTCCTGTTCGTCCATAAAGAGCAACTTTGTGTGTGCAATGCTCCAGTTTCCATTCACAAAGTAATTCAGCGCTCCTATATGATCCTGCCAGGTAGCTGTCATGTCCCACCCTCTTCGGCGTGTCTGCCCTATGTTCTCGTAGGGATAGTCCATGCCGAGGATGGCAATGCTCTTCCCTCTTTGTTGCAAGAGGTCGATGTATTTGTCGTTATAGTACTCGACGACAGCGCTCAATCGGTTACCCAATAGCGCCACGTCGATGCCGACGTTCAGCTTGTTAGCTTTCTCGTATGAGATGTATGGGTTGGCAAGGCCGTCCTCTGTCACCCAATAGCCGTTGCTGCGTTCGGTGCCGAGGGGATAGAGGGTAGTGAGGTTTTGCGAATAAGTCTGCCTCCAGATGTAATACCCCGAGTTGTCCACTCCATTTCCAGTGCGACCACCTGAGCCGTAGAGCTTAAGGCGATTAACCCAAGTAACGTCATCCATAAATGCCTCGTTGCTTATATCCCAACCTACGCCAAGAGCTCCGAATGTACCCCATCGGCGCCCCGGTGCATAACGGTTGAAATAGCTCTCGGTGAGCTTGGCTTGAAGGAAATATTTGTTTGCGAAGCTATACCCTATTCCCTCCATGATGTTCGACGGCACCATCGGCAGGTCATAGTCGTCAATCTCATGCCGTGTATCCCCCATCACCGTGGCTGCCACCTTATGCAACCCAAACTGACGAAGGTAGTCAAAGGCGAGCTGACCGTAAAGGTTGTGATAGTTCGACACCGAGGTGAAATTGTTTGTCTGGGGTGATGGTGAGCCATACTGTACGTACATCGGCAACCCTTCATCGTTTACCGTATGCTGATACACAGCGTTGCGTTTTGTACGCACAATCGCCGTTCGAGTCTGTGTCGTCACATTGCCGATGAACTTAGCGGACAATCCTTTCACAACGCGGCTGAAATCATACTTCAGGGTTCCTGTAGCCATAATGTCGCGAGTGTTGTCAGCAATGTATCCGCTCTCCATCGTCTGCGACAGCAAATTATTCTGGAACGAATAGTTGCCGCCCCACGAACCGTTCTCGTTCTTCACCGGATAGGCGTTGTTAGGCGTCTGGAAGATGGTGAGGAGAAGGTCGCTGTATCCGCTGCCGCTACCTCCCGGCTGATTGCCTTCTATCACACGCCCCACTGCCGACAGCGAAGCCGTGAGATGCTCCGTCACGTTGATGTTCACCTTCGACGAGATAATGTATCGGTTGTAGTCCAGATTGGTATTGTAGCCGTTGGCACTGTTTGTCTTGAACAGCCCTGCCTCGTTCATGTACCCGAGGTTCACCACATATTGTGCCGCCTTGTTGCCTCCCGACACTCCCAGATTATACGACTGGGTGGTGCCCCATCTGTTCATCACTTCATCTTCCCATCGGATGTCAGGGTGAGTGTACGGACTGCTGCCGTCGACATAGCGGCGATAGTCGTCGTAGCTGAATTCGCCCGACTTGCCGTCGTTTTGCTGCGCCTCATTCAGCAGATAGGCGTATTCCGATGCTGAGAGGGGCTGCAGGTGTTTCACACTGCCGTGCACTCCGAATTTGCCTGTCAGCTGAAGGTTTAGCTTTCCCTCAGTGGGTTTCTTGGTGGTGATGATGAGTGCTCCCCGAGAACTCTTCATGCCGAGGAACATCGACGAGAGGGCGTCCCTCACCAGTGTCACCGATTCGATGGCTTCAGCATCGATGGCGAACATAGGCCGCTCCACGCCGTCCACCATGACAACAGGTTCAATGCCACGTGCCGAATAGTTGAAACGAGTGTTATCGCCATAAGAACCAGCGCCAAATCCTGATGGTATACTACCTATAAGCGCACCTTGCGAGTTGCCGTTCAGATTAGGAAGGTGAGAACCTCTGAATTGCGAGATGCTGAATCCTGCCATACGCCCCTGCAACGAGGTGAGAATATCGGTAGAAAGGTATTTCTCCATGCCCCTGCCGCTCACTGTGACTGCAGAGCCCACGAAGTCTGCCCTGTCGACCACCTCGCCGTAGGGACCTGTCAAATGCCCGTCAGTGTCAATATATCGGGTAACGAGGTGCACCTGCCATCCTTCGGAAGGAGCATCAGTCACCTTGGTTTCGTGATATAAGAAGTCAGTATGGCTGATGGCCACCTTGTCGGCGGCGGAGCAGTTGAGTGTAAAGTACCCGTCTGCGTCGGTGATGGTGCTGTCACCCCCTTTGACGGCTACCACAGCCCCCGCTACGGGAGCGTTTGTCTCGTCCACCACCTGCCCTGTCCGCTGCTGGGCAATAGCCGTAGTCGCCATCATCAGCAATAGGCACAGAGTCGAGGCAAGCAACCGTTGATTTTGTTTATGATTTTTTTTCTTCATGACTGATATTGTCTTTTAACGATTATCGAATCTACACATGCTCTGCTGCTCAATCACATTCAAACCTGAAGACGAACCACTCCTTCACTTCAGGCATCGCCGCGCCCTTCTGCTCAAAGTCATCGTCGGACTGGGTGACAGTGATCGTCCCGTCGCTATTAGAGAAATAATATTCTATACGGTCAATCGTTTCATCATCGGGAACACCGAAATAGTCAACGGGCCAGATAGTAATATTATAAGTGTCGCTGTAGGCATTTTCACGCATCATGCGGGTTTTGTCGGAGCGGGTGTTTACGGTGTACACCCCGCCTTCGTAAGTGTAAGCCTTACCCTGCAGGTACACATCTGCGGTGGCAGCAAGTGAGTTGTCACCCGCCGAACCCTTGAAAGTGAAGGTGAGATAGTCGTCTTGCAAGCTACTCATGGGCGACACTTTATTGAAATGATCGCTACAATAGTCGATGGGTTCTCCGATGCCGCCCACCACTTCGAAGCAGTCGGGGCTGAAGAGCACCTTCTTGTGGTCGTTACCCCCGCTGAAACCGTCGTCGGTATGATTGACGAAAATCCCCGGGTGGAATTTCAAGTTCTTTTCACCCACCTTCACTTTGATGTATATCGTATAAGTGGGGAACTGGTTGTTGATGATGTCAAACTGGTCGTCTGTCTGGAAGACTACCCAATCCATATCGTCAAGCACATTGGTACCCACGCCGTATTCCTGGGTGAGACATTCCACCCAAGTGCGTCCGCTGCCGTTTTTCGGCAGTGACGTGGCGGGTATCACCGACATGGTGAGAATCTGCTCGTGGTCTTGCGACAAATCGCATTTGTATGTCACCTGAGCGTTGTCGGCTACCTTCCAGCTGCGAGGTGCCAGAAAACCGACCACGAAGTTGACGCCCCGGTGGTCTTCATGACACTCAATATGTCCACGAAGGGTGAATGTGGCTTCAGTGTTTGCCTTTGCCCAGAGGACCTCATTTCCATTCTCGTCAATCTGTGCGACGATGAATTCGTCGATGTAAACGCAGCTCGCCACTGCTATTGCCACCACGGCAGCAGTGACGAAGGCAATGGCCTTCAGATGTTTGCGTGTGTTAGCTGTTGTTCTCATATTCATCCCCCCGTTTATTCTGCTTTGTCACGATAAAATGAATACACATAGCTATTGGTGTGGCAGCCAGGCGACAATGTTATCGACAGTGCTCTGCTGCCATCCACCACAGGGTAGGTAAAGTCAAGGTCGATACCTTCCGCTTCACCATTTTCCTTGAATGAGAGGAGCATGGGATGCAGGGGGTCGTTCACTTTCCACGTACCGTTTTCCTTCACCACAAAGGGCAGATAGTTCTGTATGGTGTAGGTGCCGTCAGCGTCAAGGATGAGCCTGAATCGGCTGAAGTCCATTTGCTGGGTGATATTGATGCCGTTGCGGGTAACGGTTTTCAGTCGCCAGGTGCCACTCATGTCTTTCATGGCCTCCTCCACTGCATAGGGATTCGTCTCGTCGGTAAACGTGCTGCACGCCACCATCATCACTGTTGCCACTATCGCTGCGAGGACTGTTGCAATATGTTTTGTTTGATATGTCATAACAGATGAGGTTCCTTTATAAAGAGTGTGTGTTTATTCATTCTCGTAGTAGGGGTTTTGAAGCAAGGTGGGCAGTTTCACAACCTCGTCGTAAGGGATTGGCCAGAAGTACATTGCCTTGCGGAAAATGCGTTTGCGGACGTCCACTATACGCCATGTGTAGCCCGTGTTCATATTAGTGCCCGTATGAGTGAGCTCCAGTCCGTGCATGGTGGCATTGTCTGTCTGCTCAGCTATCATCCAGCGGCGGACGTCGAAGAACCTGAATCCCTCAAACGACAGTTCCAGCCGCCGTTCGAGACGGATAGCCTCACGCATCTCTTCCTGCGTCATTCCCGTCTTCAGTCCGTACATGCCGTCGTCGCCGGGTTCTATGCCGGCACGTCGGCGTATCAGCTTAAGTGCCTCCAGCGGTCCCATCTCGGTGGCACCGAGCATCTCGGTGTACGAGGGGCCGTAATACTCGTTCGCCGCCTCGGCGTAGTTGAGCAGTATCTCTGCGAAGCGGATAAGCGGTCGCGACATGGGAGGCTCAACGAAGTAGTTGCCGGCGCAGTTGCGGTGCACCATTTTCTTGATGTAGAGCCCTGTGGGAGTACCCGAATAGATGGCATCCTCGGTTGCTCCGTCGCCCAGACAGGTGTATACCATGTGTCCCGCCTCGCCAGCCGACATCTGCTTCATGTTGTTCACGGTCACGGTGTTGCTGAATCGCGGGTCGCGGTTCACCTTCGGGTTCACGGGGTCGTACCGATACTTTCCCGTTGGGTCGTCCACGGCTTTGCCGTCGGCCATGGGGAAGGCGGCAGCCAGGTCGTAGTAGATGTAGCCACCCAGTCGGTCGCCGCCACACGACGGCGGGCAGTACAAGTCGCATACCCGTATTCCCTCGGGCATCTTCTTATGAAGTATTATCTCTTGATAGGCGCCGTAGGGGTATTTGAAATCGCCGTACGAGGTCACGTCGGCAAAGTCGGCAGCTATCTGAACGGCATAGTAGCCCCAGCCCGGCTCGGGAGCATTGTCGCTGTCGTCGTCGGCATGCACCTCAAACAGTCGGTAGTCGCCCGTCGTCATGGTCATTATCCGCCTCGAGGCCTCTATCGACTTCAGCCAGCGCTCGTGGTCGTAGGCCGCATAGCCCAGCAGGGGCTGCGTGTCGGGCGTGCCGAAACCGCTGCCGTTGTGCAGGGGGCTGGCGGCATCCAGATACATGCGCGAAAGCAGGGCGTAGCAGCAAGCCTCGTTGATGCGTCCGTTGGCGCTGCCCGACGTGCGGGGGCGTAACACATTCATCCTCAGCACGGCGTTCACCTCGTCGCCTATGTACTTTATGCAGTCCTCATACGTGTCGCGCGTAGCCTTCCACTCGTCGTCGGCGGTGTAGAGCGTGTCGCCCAACAGGGGCACTCCTCCATAGTGGCGCACCAGCATGTAGTAGTACCATGCCCTAAGGAAACGGCATTCGGCTATGTACTGTTGCCGTGTACCCTCTGCCATGGGAGTGTCGCCTATACGCTTCAGGAACTTGTTACAGCGGCGTATGTTCACATATCCCTTGCTCCAGGCATCGCTGGTCACCGTCACAGGGTTTACCGTACCCGTAGCAAACATCATACCCGTGGTGATAGCCGACGAAGGACGGAACTCTGCCTCGTCGCACGCCACCTGAAGCCCGCCGTTCGACGCCATCGAGCCACTACCGCCGAAGCGGTCGCCGTCGGTATCGAAACCTATGTCGGTGTAGATCTGCGTCAGGAAGCCCGACGCGTACGTACTGTCTGCGAACACCACATCTTCGTTCAGGTCGGTGATGACCGTCTGATCGAGATAGCTGCCGTCGCAAGAGCACAGTGCCGCCACCATCAGGACGGCTCCAATCATGCTTGTTTTTTTTCTCATAACTGCTGTTTTGTCATATAAATGTATTACGTTAACCTTCGAGGTAAATTCTCTATCGTTAGATTCTGTGTTCGTCGGTAGTGTTCAAACCTGTGGAAACTGCACAGTTGCGCTACAAAGTTCATACATTTTCTTAACATAAACAAACATTTCTGCTTGAAAGTATAAAAGAAAGTGACGATATTTTTCTGACCTCAAATTATTCTATGTTATTCTTTTGCCCGTATCACGAAACTGTCAAAACGCGCTCCTCTCTCATCGATTACCTCGGTGTAGACTCCAGGCCGTGATATACGATCCCACGACATCACTCCGGAACCATCCAGCGAACCAGTTTCCACTCCCATCCATGCTTTCCCATCCATGCTGTAGGCGAAAGATAGACGGCACCCGTCACTGACAAGTGTCTTCAAATATACTTTTCTGCCGCTGCAGTATTTGTCCATCAATACGGTTTCTCCTCCAGAGTGTCTGCTGACAAGCAGAATGCGGTTTCCCTTGCATCCAAAGACAACGTGATTGTCGTTGTCTCCGTAGAAAGTCAGTCCTGAGAGTTCTTTCGGCCTTGAGGAAAGAATCGTCAAGAATTCATAATCTGTGGTGAAGGGACGCAGGCACAATGCCGCACCGCTTTCGTCGTCCTTCCCTCTACCGGACAAGATAAGCTGTCCGCTGCTCAGCTGCGCGGTGACATCGCAGTACGTATAGTTCCAAGTCCACTCGACAGCCAACGACTCTCCGTCGAACGTATCTAAGAACTCGGCTGACGCACGTTGCTCTGTATTCGAGAAAGGCAAAGGCTGACGTAACGAGGCAAGTCGCCCTGTCATAAAATGTGGCCATTCGTCACTTCCCACGGACAATTCCTGCAGCACGGGCTGACGACCGCAATAGAATCCCTCGCCACGCAGATAGGCATGGCAGAGATAATAGAGATGTCTATCGGGAGTTTCCACCAGCGTGCCGTGCCCCAACGAGAGTACATCGGCATTGCCCATTAGAATGGGATTGTCCTCATAGGGAGTGAAAGCCGAACAGACAGTACGGCTTCGGGCAACCCGCACTTCATAGTCGCTTCCCAGGCCGCAGCATCCCCTCGCGGCATACAACAAATAGTACCAACCGTCTTTCCGAAAGATGCACTGCCCCTCCATGCCGATGTTGTCATCGTCGACAAGCAGAGAGACAGCTTCTCCTTCAAGTCGGAGTCCGTCGGCCGACAGGGGCTGACACAGCAGCTCTATCGGACGGGGATCAAGACCATAGGCCTTCCAGGTAATGTAAAGCTGACCGTCGTCGTCAAACACAAAAGCATCGATATCCTCTGTCCCAAAGTCCACAAGAGGACCAAAGTCCACAAATTCTCCCTCGGGGCTCTCGGCGACGGCTACCCCCACGTATGACCTGCCCGTTTTCTTACTGCGAGCCGTGTAATAGCAATACACTTTACCTTGATGGACAAACAGTTCGGGTGCCCAAAACGAAGAGGATGCCCATTCGGGCTTTTTCTCAAAAATGTGCCCTATCTGCTCCCAGTTGACCAAATCGGTGGAGCGAAACAACGGGTAGTGAGGAGCCCACTCAGAAGAGGTGCCGGCAGCATAATAGGTTTCGCCTATGCGGATGACGGTAGGGTCGGCCACGTCACCACGGATGACGGGATTCATAAAGAAGCCCTGGCCAAGCAACGATGCCGGCAACAGAATCGTTAGAAAGAGGACGGCAACCCTGCGGAAGAGAGTGTGGACACGAATAATACTATTCTTATACATAACGCTGATTAACCTTTAGCAACTACTCTTTCTTTCTTCCCGAAGGGCTTAAGCAGCACGCTGAAGCCCCCCTGCAGGCTTGGAGTAGCGATTGTTACCTTTACTGTCTTATCATCATTCGGAAATAGTGTCAGGTAGTTGTCGGTGAAGTATGCGGGCAGTATGCGCTCACCCGACTTGCTGTTCACCAGCCTCACACGGCAAGCGAAGGCGGTGGAGGTGGGGGAGTTATTGAAGAGACGGAGTGTGAGGGTTGTCTCGTCACCCTCGGTGCTGGCATCTACGATGCGACACGTTACCTTTGCTGAGGGGAGAGTGGAAAGGATGCGGTAATCCATCTCTCCAGAGGTGTGGCGCCAATAGAAATTGTCGGAGATGATGTCGGCGGGGTCATCGGAGGCAGTGAGGGTAAGGCGAATAAACTGCATCTCGCCATTCTGCTTGTCACCGGCAGGAAGCACGAATGCCTCGGCACGGTTGGAGGCAGGCACGTTGACAACGGCAGTGCGCATGTATCCGTCTAATTCGTTACCCTGCACATCGTAGACTCGAGCCGTTGCTCTCGCTCCCACTAGCGGAGTGTTCGTCGCGTTGATAACCTTCACACTGCCCGTGAGGCAGTTCCACTGGATGTGGAGCGGCTCACACCCCTTCTTGGCACCCCAGTAGCAGCCAGTAGGATCGTAATAGTAGTCGTAAGTCTGCCACACAAACGACGGGTAGGCAGGATGGCTCATCCAGATGAGCATACCCGAAGCATCTTCCCACATCTTGTCGTTCCACGCCTCGTACATTCCCTTCATGTCCTCATAGTTGATGAGTTGTGCCTTCTCGCAAAACTCTTCCAAACTCTTCGAGACACCGTACCGCTCATCTACCGAGCGACGATAGTCGGCAGGTCCCGCATTGGAGGCTTCCTTGCCGAAGAAATGACGGTTCCACACATTTTCATCATCCGACGCCAGCTCCTCGTCGGTGGGGAGAGGCCAACGTTTGTCGACAGGGATAAACAGACAAGTGCTCTCGTAGGAAGGGAAAGTGGCCATACCTATCTCAGAACGAAAGCCATAGCCGTAGTTGATGCCATAGGGATAAGCTGGTTTGTTGAAAGCAAGATTGCCGGCTGAAGTACTGAAATGATGCGAAGGGGGAAGATCCTTCCACCATCCGCTACCCGACAAGGCATCCTGATTGGAACAGGATTTATAGAGTCGGTCGCCAGCGTCTTCTTCCATCACAATCATGCGTAAGGCCTCGTCAATGTCGGCTACAGGGTGTGTCTCGTTGGCTCCGCACCAGACAGCAATGGATGGATGATTACGCAGACGGCGCACCTTGTCACGAGCATTAACTTTGAAAGCATTGTGATCTGCCACATCGTTGAAAGCGACATAGAGCCAGAAGTCGTCCCACACCATCATGCCGTATTCGTCGCAATAGTCGTAGAACTCCTCATCGGTGACACAACCCGTCCACAAGCGAATCATGTTGTAGTTCATCTCTCGGTGAAGGCGAATCTTGGGTTCATAGTCACTCCCGTGACAGCGCAACAAATACTCGCTCATCCCCCAGTTGCCTCCTCGGCAGAAGATGCGTTGCCCGTTGCAATAGATGTTGAGCACGGGATAATCAACAGCATTCTTCTCTATGCGATAGTCGTAGCGACGGATGCCGAAACGGAAAGATGCCCTGTCGCTGACATACGGCTGTTGCCCTTCTGCCCCCTGATGGCTGACAACCTCTAAGGAGCACGTGTATAAGTTAGGCTCTCCGTAGCCGTTAGGCCACCAGAGGCGCGGATTATCAATAGCGAATTCCTTGATATCGTTTTTGGAGATATGGATGGTTGCCTTGCTCGAGCCGCGCACCCTGACGGTCTTGCTGAAGGAGATGTTGCCAGGCATCACCGTTCCTCTCACTTCGAAGTCGCGTTCTTCGGAATTTGTGTTCACAATATCAGCCGAGAAGGTCAGTTCTGCCTTGTCGTTTGAGGGCAGGAAGCTCCTCATCCAAGGATCTCGGATGACGGCATCTCGTGTGAACGAGATATAAGCATCTCCTGTGATGCCCGCCAACCTACCCGGCACATACGGCATCCAGTCCCAGCCGGCTCCTGCCAAATAGCTGGGGCTACAGGCAACTCCGTAGGGACCTGGATCGGTGCGAGTCTTCTTTTGGTCTGCATCCCACACAAGTACGGCGAGGGCATTCGTTCCCTCTCTCTTCACGATAGAGGTGACGTCGAAGAAAGAGCGTAGCATGTGCCCGCTGACATCCTTCTGCGAGTCGACTGTGCCGGAAATCTTCTGCCCGTTCAGCCAGAAGTCGGCATAGCGGTTGGTGTTTTTGAAACAGAGCCAGACGCGTTCATCAGCCGACGAAGCTGGCAGCTCGAATTCGGTGCGGTACCAATAGGGACGGTTGTATTTCGTTTCGTCGACCTTATAGATATTATCGGCATAGTCGGGATTGGCCTCTCGCCCCGCCTCCACATAGGCAGTAAACACCACGCCCGGCACTATTCCCGGGACGGGGTCTGACATCTGGAACCCCACAGTCGACACTTCAGCTCCATTAGCCTTGACTTCATCCACAGGCATCAGCTGCCAATGTGCCACACCGTCGGAGCTGTTGAGCGACACCGTTCTGACGGCAGCCGCCACAGGCACCCAGCCTGCAACGAGCGTTGCAAAGACGGAAAGGAGAAAAGCTCTTTTTTTCATATAACGAAGGAATGATCTTTTTTGGAGAACAAATAATTTTTTTTGGAGAACAAATACGGCGCGCTGAAGAAGGAATAATTCCGCCCGGAGCCTGCAAAAAATCTGTAAGAGAAATATCACTTTGGAACCATCCCTCAACCTACCTCTCAACTCAGTGCGACACCGAGAAAGGAGAAGCTGCCTTTGTGGTGCATCGAGAGGTGTTGGGCTCGGGACCCATCACAAAATGCAACTCTCCGCCTTTCATAATGTCGTCGTAGGTAATCCAGTTTTTGTCAAGGGGACGCCCGCCCAGAGTTGCCGACTGAATGTACACATTATCAGCGCTGTTGCCCTCTGCCACGATAGCAAAGCGGTTGCCGTTCTCAAGCGTGAGCGTCACCTTCGGATAGAGCGGCGAGCCGATGACATACTGATCGGTGCCCGGGCATACGGCATAGAGCCCTAAGGCACTGAGCACGAACCACGACGACATACCTCCCTGATCCTCGTCGCCGGGATAGCCTTGAGGGGAAGCATCGTAGAGCCGAGTCATTATCTGGCGCACATGATACTGCGTCTTCCAAGGTTGCCCCGCGTAACAATAGAGATAAGGCATGTGCTGGATGGGCTGGTTGCCGTGAGCATACTGCCCCATACCCGCCTGCTGCATCTCTGCCATCTCGTGAATCATGACACCATAGGTCCCTACATGAACATCATTGGGGATGCTCCAAACGGAATCGAGCTTAGCAATGAAAGCCTCGTCGGAGCCGTAGAGGTTGATGAGTCCCTGCACATCGTGGAACACGCTCCAGTTGTAGTGCCAGGCGTTGCCTTCGCAGTAAGGACCTCCCCAGGCGAGAGGGTCGAAAGGCTCGAGCCAATTGCCCTTAACGTCGCGTCCACGCATAAATCCCGTTTGCTTGTCAAAGACATTCTTGTAGTTATACATCACCCGCCCGAATACTTCCTCATAGAACTTGTTTCCCGTAGCACGTGCCAGCTGCCAGGCGCAGAAATCATCGTAGGCATACTCCTGTGTCTGCGAAGTGCTGCCCGACGACTCGGGATAGCTGACATATCCCAGCTGCCAATACTCTTTCCATCCGGCACGCCCGTTGGCGCCTCCCAAAGGGCCTTTGTTCATAGCCTCGTGAGCATACGCCTCGAGAGCCTGAGCAGGGTCGAAGCTGCGGATGCCCTTCGCCCAAGCATCGGCAAGCAGCGAGATGGCATGATTGCCAAGCATGCCTCCACTCTCCCCGGGGGACGACCATGCAGGCAGCCAGCCACACTCCTGCTGGGCCTGCAGAAGGGCTTGCATATACTGTCCCTGCTGGGTGGGATGAAGAAGATTTGTCAGAGGGAACTGCGAACGGAACGTGTCCCACAGGCCATTGTCGGTGTACATATAACCATCGTGAACCTTGCCGTCGTAGGGACTATAATAATAAGGAGTGCCGTCGGCCTTGATTTCGAAAAACTTCCGCGAGAACAGATTGGCGCGGAAAAGGCAGCTGTAGAACGTCTGCATCTCACTTTCCGACGCACCCTCCACAAGCACACGCCCGAAGAGGTTGTTCCACACATCGGCAGCACGTCGACGAGTCTGCTCCAACTTCTTGTCGTTGCCGACTTCCTGCTGCCAGGTGAGCCGAGCCTGCTCGTCGCTGATATACGAAGAGGCTGTGCGCACTTGCACCTTCGTGCCCGGGCGGAACTTCAGATACACGCCCACGCCCTTACCCTCACGCTGCGTCTCACCAGCGTAAACGGTGTTATCGCGGTTGCTCCACGTGCCGTAAGCCTCGAAGGGCTGGTCGAACTGCATGAAGATGCGGCAACGGAAGGAGTCGCCGTTGTTAATCCAGCGGACATTGTTCACCCAACCGGTAATCTGCCTGTTCTTCACATCGATGCTCCATCCGCTACTAGCTGTGTAGCCGTCGATGACAACCCAAGCATCCTGCCCCTTGGGGAAGGAGAAGCGCAAATGTCCGCAGCGCTCGGTGGAGGTCATCTCGGTGCGCATACCATTGTCGAAGATGACACTGTAGTAGTCGGGATGGGCTATCTCGTTGTCGTGACTAAACGAAGCCTGACGCTCCTCCTCACCCACACGAAGGGAGCCGCTGACGGGCATAAACGAATACCAGGCATAGTCGCCCACCCAAGGGCTGCACTGATGAGTCTGTCCGAAGCCACGTATGGTGGTAGCGCCATAGGTGTACTTCCAGCCGTCGCCGTTGCGCCCTGTCTGAGCCGTCCACAGGTGCATGGCAAAAGGTTGCCCTACAGTAGCATAGGTGTTACCGTTGCTGAATCCGAAATGGCTGTCGGTACCCTGCAGCGAGTTGGCATAGTGAACCAAGTCGGTCTTGCTGAAGGAAGGCTGAAACGAGAAGGTAGCCACTGACAGCAAGAGAAGAATAGGTGTCTTTTTCATATAGAGAATATTTTTTCTCGATTATTCATTCTTCATTGATACCCCAAAGTGTATTGGGACTTGAACCCATATAAAGGTGGAGAGTTCCTCCTGCCGTAACGGCCTCAACGGGCAGACGCGAACGGTTGTATTCCCTGCCGTTAAGCTCCGCACGCTGAATGTAGATGTTTTGCCCGCTCAGATCGTGACACTCGATGGTGAATTGTTTTGCAGGAGCAGAGTCACCCAGAGTGTACGTCACCTTCGGGAACATGGGTGATGTTATCTCCATGTATCCGTCGGCAGGGCAAACGGGATGCATCCCCGATGCCGACAGCACATACCATGCCGACATCTGCCCGACGTCCTCGTTACCCACAATACCGTTGACGTCAACGAAATAGGCATGCTCACAGATGAAGCGTGTCCAATACTGCGTCTTCCAAGGTTGGTTGAGGCGATTGTAGAGATAGGGAACGAAGTGCACCGGCTCGTTGGCATGATTGTAATAGGCATTCCAATGCAGATCGTCGGGGGTGAGAGCAAAGAAACTGTCAAGGTCAGCCACCACGGCATCTCTGCCACCCATAGCCTCTATCATCCCGTCGATATCGTGCGGCACGAACCATCCCTGCTGCCAAGGGTCGGACTCGATGCAGCCATACCACTCTTCGGTGCGAGCATTCTCTTTCCAGGGTGCCCAGTGGCCCTCAGCGTCGCGAGGACGGAACCACCCTTTCTCGTTGTCGAAGATACTGCGCCATGCCTGTCCCTTCATCAAATATTTGTCGGCCTCCTCGTCGCCAGCCCACCCGGCCAGCATGCCAAGACACCAGTCGGCATAGGCATACTCCAGCGTATGGCTGATGCACAGCGAGCCGGGAGTGTAACCCAACGCATCGTTGCCAAACAGCTGTGACGTTCGCTTGCCGTATTGAAGAGCCTTTTGCACATTGAAGGAACGGATACCTTTACTCCAGGCATCTGAGAGGACAGGGAGTGCGGGATTGCCAAGCATGCAGCCGCTGTAGGCGTTCATCAGCTCCCAGCGCTCAAAATACCCCTTACCACTTTCGTCAGCAAGGGTGATGAGGGAATTAACCAAGTCGTTTACCACACGCGGATTAATGAAACTCTGCAAAGGCATCTGCGAGCGGAACACATCCCATCCGCTGAAGATGGTTCGTTTCGTCCACGTGCCGTCAGAAGCATGTACAAGTCCGTCACCACCCGTATATCTGCCGTCAACATCGGTAAAGATACGGGGGTCAATCATTGTATGATAGAGAGCGGTGTAGAAAATAGTACGCATATTGTCGTCGCCTCCCTCAACCTTCACTTTCGATAGCGCCTCGTTCCACAGCCGACGTGCATCAAAACGTGCTTTGTCAAACGAAAGACGAGCGCCTTCGGCTCGGTAGTTCTTTTCCGCTCCTTCGCTGTCGACATACGAGAGGGCCACCTTCAAGGTCACCTCCTCGTTTTCCTCGGTGGGAAATTCAACGAAGAGCCCTACGTGTTTCCCCTTGCACGATGATTCGCCGCGAACCACTGAGGCTTCGGCTACTCGCTGCAAGTATTTTTCCGAAACCACGTCATCGCAGTGCCTACTCCAGTCGTCGGGGATGTCGGCCGTCCAGAATCCGTAGTCTTTCAAGGGAACGGAGAGTGTAGCATAATAGTAAATGGTATATTCGGCTTTTCCTTGTCCGTCGCCCCATCCTCCTCCATCAGGAGTGCACATGATGTATCCGCAAAAAGTGCTGTCGTTCAGAATTTTCACGTACTCCTCATCGGCTGTTCCTCCCACACGGCGCGCTAAGTCAATCTGTATGCGGCTCTTCGTGCTCTTGGGGTAGGTGAAGCGTAGGAACCCGCAATGGGGGGAAGCAGTGCACTCGGTTTTCACATTGTAACGAGTGAGGTTAACGCTATAGTAGCCAGCCTGCGCCACCTCACTCTGCTTGTCGTAGGGAGATCGCCATCCTTTCACGCTGCCATCTTCTTTTCCCGCAATCGTCTGCAAGGGTACTCCCTCCTCTGTCACTGTAGGCATAACCAGGAAATTGCCCAAATCGCCGTTCCACCCCACTCCGCTCATCTGAGTCATCGCAAACCCTTCGATGGTACGATGCTCATCACTGTATCCACTGCCGTTGTCTCCGCCCGTGATGGTGTTAGGACTCACTTGCACCATTCCGAAAGGTGTGTCAGCACCGGGAAACGTCTTTCCCAAACCGTGATACACTCCTGCTCCACTCACGCTGGTACTTGCACCTATCATGGGGTTCACCCACTGGGCAAGGTCGTCGCTGTCGGCTTGTTGGTTAGTGACTGACGAGCAACTGCTCAGCAAAAAAACAAACGAAAGAAAGAATGTCAATCTATTTTTCATATTAGAAAGATTTCAGTTGAATGGTTTTTATTCCAAAACGGGGTATGCTTACCTTAAAGCTATGCGAGCCAAAGCGAACTTCATGCTCTGAGTCGTCATCCTCAGCGTTGAACAACCTCAGCTCCACGCCATCCTCAGTGCGTCGTGCCGACGTCAACTCATATCGAGCGCCACCCAAGTCTACGAGCGACACAGTGCCCGATTTCTCGCCCTCAATAGTCACCACTTTGAGAGGCTCGTTCCAAGCCGTCGACAATTGGGCTATACCAGCCTCATCCCATTGTCCCTTGTGGGGCACGAGGGCATAGCGCATCTCAAGCGGGGAGTCAATCTTGTAGTCTCGCCCCCAAAGACCCACGCCGCTATACTGAGTTGTGAGGGCAAGCGGGAAGTTTTTACCGTATGAGTAGGAGCCCGTGTGGTCAGTGAACAGAGCTAAGCCATTATCGGCAGTCGCATCGTAAATGTCCACCCAGTGCAATATCACGTTATGCTGTATGTCAGTCCACGCGCTGTACCACGTGCTGTCTTGCCGGCTCTCGCACACGTCAAAGGGGGCATCCTTCCATAGGCGTGCGTTCTCCAGCCTAACAGGGAACAGTACGCTCAACTTATACCTGTCGTCGCAGAATGCGCGTCGGGGTTCCTTCCAATTCTTTGCCGACTGCTCATACTCGCCTATTCCCGGGTTGCCTTTCCAGTCGATGCACAACGAACAGTCGATGAGTGGGCTGCCGCTCCGCAACTGATAGGTAACCACAAAGGGAGAGCCTCCTATTTTTCCGGTCATCGACACCACAATGTGAGGGCTGTTGTCACCTTTAACAATAAAATTCACTCCATCCTCAGTCGAAGAACACCATCTGTCTTTTTTGTAGAAGAAGCCACGCAATTCCCCGAAGGAAGTATTTCCAGAACTCTTATCAGCAACATGCACAAACTCCTCCCATTTACCTGAGACGAGAGTTTTGAGGCTTGTCACCACGCCTCCCTTCTCCAGGTCGAAAGTTACCTCACAGCATCCGTTGGATATAGTCAAGCGATGCTTGTCTTGTTCCACCACCCTGCAGGACTCGCTTGCAGTCTCGCCAGCTTTGATGTCGTCGGGAGTGAAGTCTCTATATCCAAAGGCGGGTATCTCTGCCAAGAAAGTATAGCCTCCTGCTCTCACTACCTCTTTTCGGGCATGTCCTGTTGTGTTGTATATACGATACGAACCACCCGCACTCTGCTCGTCAGCAAGCTCAGCATCGTCGCCTTGTCTTACGGTAGGCAGTGGAGTATCACATGCCTCTCTTGTCCATACATCCACCCAGTCGGCCCAAGTCATACGTCTCGATTTCAGCCCGTTGTAGGGCACTATCCATGTGTCGTGATGCTGTGCCAGCGACAGCTTGTGCCATGCCTCCCTCATTTCTGTGATAACCTGCCCAGGAGTCTGAGGTGTGTCTTCTGACACGAAGGCGTCAATCACATCCATTTTCTCTTTCTGAATGAGCCCGTTCTCTGCCCACCTAACCTTGCGTGCTATATTGTTCAGCACCGAGCTACCCCAAATCAGACAGGGCTTGATGTCTTCCTGCGTGAAATGCCAATCATCGTCGGTCGAACCTATACTTACATTTTCAATGTATTCCGTCCAAGTTGTGTAAATGTTTTTCCACTTATTTTGCGACGTCGTTTGTGTTGTATTGTTTCCCAGCCAAGGGCCGTTGTCCCAGCCTGCATCCTGATAGCACATTCCCACGGGATGTTCGATTCCAGCCTTCTCACAAGCAGCAAGATAATAGGGACTGTTGCGCCACGAAGCCGTTTGCCACGTAGAGCCTCTCTGCAGTTCCTCGCACTCAGGGCGTGGCACGGCTGTGAGAGCAGTGCCGTCGGGGCCTACCATATTCACCAGTTCGCCTCCGTAGGCAGCTGGATAGCCTCCCCAACAGGTGTCGGGGCAGCGGAGCACGGCATATTTCATTCCGAACTCCTTGAGCACCGCAGGCAGACAACTCGTCAGGCAGGGTTCCTCTGCAGCATAGGTGGTAATCTCTGCCTCGGGGAAATACTTCCTTATGGTGTGCATACCCTCCTCAAACTGCCTCATAATACTCTCACCGCTCACGTTCCACAGATAGGGCTGTGCCCATGTGGGATTGGTAAACTCCACACGTTTTGCTTTCACGAAGCCCCGCAAGCGTTCCAAGTCGTTGGGTGCTATCACCGCTATCGAGTCCCACGTCTCGGGCTCTATCTCCAGACAGATTTTCCAGTCGGGGTTTTCTTCCAACTTGTCGCAGATGAACCCGGTGTACCACTGCTTGGGGTAGTGTCCGTACACTCCTCCATGATAACCATCCACAAACCAAGCCGTCAATGTCGTCTGCTGCCCAAAACAGGGGCAGCAACAACAAATTAGGAGCAAGCACACTATTGCTTGCCCTACCTTAGGCAGTTTGTCTATCCTCCAGTTCATTCTTTTACAAAGGACTAAGTGTTTGTTTTCGTGTTGGTCACATCAACACTTTCTTTCAGGCATCTGTCTCTAAACACCCTCCAGCTGCTCTCTGCCCGCAGCCTGTCTTCAGCTGTAGGCACCGCTGCCAGCAGCGTTTCCAGAAGTATGTCATCACACGATGCAGCACCCTCCTGTTCGCGTGTATTCCTATTATTAAATACACTTTCTTCCATGCCCAAACATTTTTTCTTTCGATTAAAACGATTCTTCCTACGACAACCACTAATAAACAACGATGCAAAACTACATTTTTTGACATTCCTATAAAGAGTTAATCTTTCAGGCAGTCATTTCTGAAGTCATCGTCTACTCTTTTTCTTGAGGAAGTATTGGATGTTTAAACGAAGTGCCGTATCTTCGCGGAAGAAAGGGTTGGGGGGCGGAAGGATCAAAACTGAAATGAAGTGAAACGATATTGAACAAAGTGTCATATGAAAAAATATTTTCCTATACTGCTATGCCTGTGCTTCATCGTGCCAGTCAGAGCACAAGAAGGACTGATGCTAAAGAATGAAATAAACGTCACCTATGGTCAGTTCACGGCTCCACAGATGCTTTATGTTTTGGGCGAGGTGTTCGGCGCCGCTTTTTCCCTTGGCCACTTCCAGGCAGACAACACCGTCTTCCTCGGTGCCCTCGGCTTGGAATACTTCCGCAGTACAAATGACTGGTTTGCATACGGAGCAAGTCTGTTGCTCGACTATTCCACTTCCGACAGCTACTCCGTCGATAAGGATGGCAACAAGACATTGAATGGAAAGTACAACCTCGGTTGGGCAAGCATGATGCCAAGCGTCAAATTCAAATGGCTGAGGAGAGAGAAAATAACGCTTTATTCAAAGTTGTCTGCAGGGCCCGGAATGATATTTTCCAACGAAGGCTCGCTGATGGACAAACTGTCCGTCAGTTTTCAGGCTACACCCATAGGACTGGCCGTTGGGAAGGGAAGCATCAGAGGGTTTGCCGAAATCGGTTTCGGAATGCAAGGAATTGTGAATGTTGGAGTTCAAAAACGATTCTGATATCAGACGCCAGCGTATCCTCTCGCCTTTCATAACGGATTTAACGAGAAGGGAGAAACAACTTCATACCTATCTCTCATCTTCGGGAGAAACCTTTTTTGGGCTTTTCACATCAGGGCAAACTTTTCATCTGAATATCAACAAAGGGGGCGCGTTCCATTGAAAAGCACGCTCCCTCGTATGCGTTTCATCAGAAGGAATGAGGCTTTAGAATCGCAATTGAAGAGCCATACCGGCTGTCGGGGTGAGGGTGCCAGACTGGGCGGAAGCCACAGAGAAGGAGGGAGCAAAACTCATTTCCATCGCTGTCTTGCGCCCCACGAGGTCTTGATAGTACATATTCTTTACCTTAACGACTTTTTTTGCATCGATACACGACCAGATGGAAAGTCCCAGGTCGGCTCCGATAGCACTAAGCAAGACAATCATGTTTTTCTTACCTACGGTCTCGTCAGTGAAGCCAGTGATGAATCCCTTATCATTTGTAACGGCAACGCCCTCTATGTTGGTTGCGGCTTCTCGTATGATAGAGAGCAACACGGTTTCTCCACCGATGAAGGCCAAGCCACGCCATGTCTCGCCCGACAGCAGCTGTCCGATTCCCGGTACAAAGAAGGACGTCACCCCGTACCAGCCGACATGGTACGGATCGGTTGCCTGACGGACATACTCCTTATCACTATAGGTCGCCTTGAGTTCCTTGTAGCTGGGCTTGGTTACATACTGAGCATTTAACATGCTGAACGTTGATAGCGTAATGAGAATTGTAGCGATAATACGTTTCATGACTATAAGTTTTTTTGGGGGTTAATGAATGATTTCTGCTGCAAAGATAAGCACGCGAAACCACCCTTCCAAGCACTGAGGACAGACGGCTACAAACGAAGGACGAAAAACTAAGTCAGGACGTGGTCAGGAGATGAACGACTTGAGTTTGGGGACGAATGAACGCGAGACGGGAATCGTCGCAAGGCCTCCTCCGAGCTCGAGCGTGTAGCCATTGGAGTTCCCCTTGGCGGAGGTGATGCTGTTGAGGTTAACCACAAAAGAGCGGTGGCACTGGAATATGTTGGGATAATCACCCATCTCACCCATCACGGCGACGAGCGTGCTCTGAATCTCCTTTCTGCCCAGTAGCCCGTCACCATCGATGAAACAAACCGCCACATTGTTTTTCTGCGCCTCGATGTACAGCAAATCGTTCAACGGGATGCTCAGGTCGTCACCTCTTGCGCGATGGTCGTGCAGCGTGACGGTGATGCCCTCCTGCTCCCGAGTGGTCTTCTCAAGCAAGGTATCCAACTGCCCTCGCATCATCTGCTGATAGGATATCATAGTGGAGAGGATCGTTATAATGACACCAATGATCAACGTCCAATACAATAGTTCTAAGCAAGCTGACAACTCTACCGGATAGTGGAACACGTAACAGGAGAGCAGAAAATTACACAGTCCTATGAGCAACACTTCCAAGAGAGTCGTTGAAGCCTGATGCCAGATTCTCCAAACCTTGACATGTTTCTGCAACGGCACGACAATCAGACCTTCGAGCACTACACCGCAGACAAAGGTAACCACACCGAAAGCCAGTGACAACAGAAGCTTGTTCCCTTCATATTCACTGATGCCGAACGGTTGTAGAAAGAACAAGACCATAACAACAACCACAAAAGCAAACAAGCTCTCTTTTACCGGATTGCCCTTCGACCATAAAGGATATTTTCTTGTAAGAATTGACATTGTGTCGCTATTGTGGCAGTTGTTAGCGCTGCAAAGATAGGGAAATATGTCATAATAAGCAACTCCTTTTGAAAAACGTTTGTTTGACATAAGGATGATGCGATGAGAACTGTTGCGTCTTCGTTGACTCTTGACCTGGTGTCACTCCTCTCCTATGGACATAACGAGTTTGAAGGTGATATTGCGTCCCATATTATACACTCCGCGTCGCCCTGTGAGACAGTCGATGTCGGCATACTTCAGGCGGCTGAGATGGTTCTGGTATGCACAGTCAAGTAGGTTGCTTGCTATGACGTAGAGTTCAGCCACCTTCCGGCCATTGAATTGTAGGTCGGTTGCACCCGACACGTTCAGCAGCGTATAGCTGGGAGTTGGTGTTTCGGTGTCATCCGCTAAATAAACGTGGTTTTGTTTAAGGTAGTGCTCAATGCCTGCCGTGAGCACGACGTTATTGAGCGACAGTCCACGACGGGTGTGGGTGTGCCAATACTCATGAGTAGAGTGCGGCGTGACGGTGGAGTGCGAGTGGTGCATGAGTTCCCATTTCAGCTCTGAGTTGAGTCGCGGGGCGGGTGTGAAGGGCAGGAACTTTGTCTCGTCGGGCTGGCGCAGTAGGCGCGCATCGACGTACGAGAACGTATTGGCCAGATGGAGCGAATGAACGGGGTGGAAGTCAAATCCTGCCTCGAAACCCATCAGGCGGGCATCGCCCTGAGTGTAGGCATATGTGAGGTATCCGCTCTCTATCTCGTAGGGTAAGCGATGTGTGAATATGTAGTTGTCTATGCGATTGGCGAAGAGAGCCACCTGAGCGGAGAGGTAACGTGAAGTGAGGTCAATACCAAAGTCGGCCTGCAGGCTATACTCCGACTTGAGTTGACTATCGCCCAACTCATAGCGTACGGAACCCTCGTGCACACCGTTGGAGGCGAGCTCACTGATATTGGGAGTGCGAAATCCCCGAGCCACGTTGAAACGTACATTAAAGTGGTCGTTGACGTTATATACAGCTCCCACACTACCTGTAGGAGCGTAGAACTGTCGCGAGAAGTTGGCAAAGCGCTGTTTCCCGTCGTCTTCAAGCTCGTCGCCTTGCAACTGCCTGTAGTCGTAGCGTATGCCTCCGTTCACCGTCCAGCGTTCGGCAAACGTCTTGGAAGCAGTTGCAAAGAGCCCGGCATCAAAAAGGTGGTAGTCGGGGATGAGGAACTCCTCGCCCATATTGGCCGACTGTTGGAGCATACCTCCCATACCCACCGCCAACTTCCATCCATTCAGCTCGTTACTAATGTAGCGCAAGTCATAAGTGAGGGTGTGGAGCCTGAAGGAGAGCCCACATTCTTCAATGCTTTCTTCGAATTCCTGTCGGCGGTTCTGTTGATAACCGACAAGAGCCTTGAGGCATCCCAACGAGAGGTTCAGCGAATTGTCCCAGACCAGCTTATGGTGTCTCACCTTTTGGAAGGGCAGCGTCGCACTGTAGTGTCGTCCCGTCCATTCCTCCTCGTGTTCCAACTGCCCTGTCTCGGGGTCTCGCTCACCCTCTATGATGCCAGGCGTCAGCCGGTAGGCGGTCCAGGTGACGTGTGACGATCCCCAGTATCTGCTGATCCCCGTCATAATTTTGGCGGCATTCTCCCTAAACTGTGAGCCAGGCACGTAGCCGTCGAACCTGTTACGGTAGGCATGCGCTGCCTTGTCGCTATACCGTGCGCTCCACACCAGTCCCTTCTTATTACCCTCCATCGACAAGGAATAGCCGAAGAGGCCGTTGTTCGTCTGATGCTCGGCGACAGCGTTCCCATGTAACTCTCCTTCAGCAAGCGTGGGCTGGCTGTGCAGAATGACGACACCCGCCATAGCATCGGAGCCGTACATGAGCGAAGTTGGACCTTTCAGTATCTCCACGCTGTTCACAGCGTTTCCGTCCACCTCCACTCCGTGCTCGTCGCCCCACTGCTGTCCCTCTTGCCGGACTCCTTCGCTTATCACCACAACGCGATTATACCCCAGCCCTCGTATGATGGGCTTCGAAATGCTGCTGCCCGTAGTAAGCTGACTGATACCAGGCTGATGGCTGATGGCATCAATGACGTTTGAAGCTGCCGTTGCTCGCAGTTCCTGAGGTCGGACGACGCTGACGGGAGTCGTAGAGTGTTTGAGTTTCACATCGCCTGTCACACCCGTCACTGTTACCTCATTGAGGTTGAGATGCAGGAAGAAGACATCGGTGGAGTCCTCATCATGATGATGTGTATCTATACTATCTTGTGCTGCCGCTGTCATGCATATGCACAGCAACGGCAGAATGATATATTTTGCTTTCATTCTTCTAAAAATTGGATGGTTGTTAATCGTACGTTAAGAAGTCTCAATCCGTCTGTCTGACGGTCAGTACGAAGGAGGTCCTCGCGTGACGATGACGGCACAGCAAACCACACGACTGTCCTCCACAGAACCTGCCTGAAGTTCGCCAACTATTTCAACGAACAAAACGACTGCTATGACAGTTGCTGGCAGCATGGTCTGGGAGAGGAACTGGCAGAGTACACAGTCGTGCGCCCAAGTTGCTGTCTGCGACAGGTGGCCGTGACAATGGTGGGCGATGCACTCTGCACACTCCTCATTGGCGTCGAGAGGCCTTGAGTGGACATGCAACGATGCTATCAACAGCATTGATACATAGATGGCCAACAGCACCCACGAGGCTATGCTTTGTCGTCTTGTTACTGCATTCATCGCTGCAAAGATACAAGATTTTTTGAATCATGGTATATGCTCATCCGAAAATGTTTGAGCGGAAAAAGACACAGCTGTGTGAACATCTTTTCGTTTGAAAGGGGGGCTCGACAGTAGCAAGCTAAAGGAGAGAGAATACTTTTAATTCTCCACGTAAGAAATAGGACCACGTTTTCTTTCCCCTATTTTTGTGGAACATGTGCACACAATCGATATTAAACCAAAAAGAGAAATATGAATAACCGATTTTCATCACTCACGGTACGGGCTCTCAAGTGTATTCTGCTACTGGCGCACGGCATGAAGGCAGGTGTCAGGCCGACTTCAGCGAAATCGTAGAAATAGGTAGTAGCGAACCTGAACTAGGCGATGTAAACGGAGACTCAGAAATAAATGTGAGCGACGTTACTGCTCTTGTCAGCAGCATTCTCGGTAACTAACCAATTTTCACGATCTTATTATGAATCATCCCCTTGCATTGTACGATGCACGGGGATGATAGTATTTGTTTCAAAGAGGATTTGGAAGTTGGTGGACGAAGCCGATAAAAGGAATCCTAAGGCTCCTTTGTTATCATTTGCACAAAATATTCCAGAATCTGCTTTGCCTGCTGGGGAGTGACTCTCAGATAATGGTGTCGCCCCTGTTCATCGGGCAGAAAATGAGTGCTGCCCTCGGAAGTAACCGTGATACGTCCCGGAGGGGAAACGTTGAAAAACTGCTGCGCATCTACAGCGTAAAGAACCGCCGTCAAATCCCATGTGGGACGGTCTTCCAGCTTGGGAAGATAAGCCTTGTAGGCATCAACGACAGGATGATGCGCTGCCCATGAAAAGTCATTCTCGATGCTGCTTGCCGGATAGCGGATTTGCAACCCCAATTCAAAAGGTGAAGTGTAGATAGCTGTAGGCCACTCTTCGTAAACGCGCCGACAAGCCTCAATATCGTTCATAACGTTATACTCGCGGTAATTGGGGTCTTCGATATGCCCTGCCATCATTACAAGACGGTTTACCTTCCTCTCTACAAGCTCGTGCCCCGAAAGCGAAGAATACTCATCGGGAGGGGTATCGAGAAGTAGAGCCAAATTGGTGCTGAATCCTACTGAAACAATTGTCACAGAGTGGTCTTTTGCCTTTGCGAGGAGTTTGCGGTAGAGCTTTGGCGCAGGAAGCAGGCGACTGTAATCCTTAATGGAACGCTTGTAGAGGGGCTTCCCTTGCGCATCTTTCTCCTCCACCACTACCTGAGTGTAGTTGGCACCGCCCACGATGCTCTGTATCGTATTGGCATTCACGCCGATAGGGATGCGGCGCTGCCCGTACCACGTATTCAGCAAGTCGATAAACATAGGAGGATAAATCCCCTCTTTGTTCAACATGATGCCGAGCAGACGAATCTTTTTCTGCGCGGAGTATTTGTAAAGCATGTCGAGGGCAAGCGCGTCGTCGACATCGTTTCCCATATCTGTTTCAAAAATGACGTTCTGACGCGCAGAAAGTACATTGACTGATGCGAAGAGGCACAGAGCAATGAAAATCAGCAGTTTCTTCATGGTAGATAGTTTTCAAATAGAAAAGATGCGGGTAAAGGTAGGAGGATGCAGTGAGAAAAGCAAATGAAAACAGAGTTTATTTCTGAGATGTTATGCAAGGAACATCCCGATTTTTGGAGAACAAATATCGCGGTATGAAGAAGGGAAAAAAAATTATGAAGAAAGAATAATTTGTTTTTGGTAAAGAAGATGGAAATAGAGTTTAACTTCAGCGCCATAAAGTTTCACAAACAAGCGCTGGAGTTAAACAAAAGCATAACGTTTGCCTAACTCCAGCGCAGAAGGTTTTCGCTCTCGTCGTCGGAGATTTATCGCAGCTCTAACTCATAGATGCGTGTGCCCGTGTCGCCAACTTCCTGATTTGGGCCGGTAACCATCAGACGGACATAGCGTATGCTAGTGGGAGTGAACTCCCGATCGATGGAGTTTGCCTTATTTCCGTCAAGCATATCCAGCACGCGCCAGTCTTCATTCTCGCTGCTGCGCCCCATGAGGAGGCAGGCGCGGGTGATATAGCTGCTATGCTCGCTGCCGGCATTGAGCATCGACCAAGAACGGACTTCTTTTACCTCACCGAGGTCAAAATCCGTCATATTCGGTGCCTGGCGGATGTCGCACCACTTTGTCTCAGGGTCGCCGTCTATCATGAATTCAGGTCTCTCGCGATTATTGACGAAACCGGTACTCTGCAAAATCTTGGCATCCTTGAGCAGGTTGGGCGTAGAATGAAGTTTGTCTTTAGCGCTCTGGGGCAGTTCGTTGCCCTTGTTGCTTGTGGTGAAGAAAGGCGCTGCAGCTAAGGCAGCATCGGTATCGTTAGCTACAGTAGCAGCAAACAAGACTACGTGGTTATCAGAAGGAAGTATCACCGAGCGGGCGCCTTTGGGGATATCGAGCCGCAAGCGGAACATATAGGTAAACTCATAGGGTGCGTCGCCCTCGGAGGAGTGACGATGAGTGCCTACGTAGGCAATATCGGCTTGCTTGAGGTAGCCGGTAGTCTGTCCCTCGTGCCCCCATTGCCCGATAAATCCGCTGTAGAAGGGTACATTGTGCGTCTGAGTGCTGGTACCAATGCGGAACTGCACATCACGATCTCCGTTGTCGCTTGCAGCCAGCAGGTAGAGATGAGTCCATTGTCCGTCGGGCAGAAGAATGGTGTCGCCCTTGCAGGAAAGGCCGTTGGTTGTGTCATATTCACCTAAAGTGAAGGGGATATTGTCGCTTTCCAACTTATGATCGGCTGGAAGCAGCTCGGCAGCATAGCTATACTCGTTGTCGAAGCTGGCTGCATTGCGGAATTCGTTGAAAGAAGTGCACTTACGGTCATAGTTGAGAACAACGCTCTGATAGGTTGCCCCAGCAACAGGTGTGGCAGTTTGCTGAAGCTTAACCTTATAGGTGCCCAACCCATAACGGCGAACATCAACGGTAAGGGTATTTCCTGCGAAGGAAGCATTGCCCAACTCTTTCTCAGTACCATCAGCACAAACGGCGCTTATGATGGCTGCGGGGAAGGTCAGACGTGCCTTCTGATCGGCTTTTCCACCGATTTCATGCACTCGAACGACGTACTCGTCGCTTACTTCGGCGCGTTTCAATGTACGCACGAGCACATTCTCGTTGTCGCTCTTCACGAAAGAGAATGAGCGCCCGAGTGAGCCTGCATGTTTCGTTGCGCGGAACGCTTTGACAGGACTGTTGAGGGCGGTGCTGGCCTGGATGGCTGCTACAGGATTGAGGGCGCCGCTGTGTCCGACAAGGCTGTAGGTAAACTGATGGTAGCCGAAATCTTGGCGTGCCTGATAGGCATAGCCCCTTCCCACCTTGGGCGAGTAGAGGAGCGAGAGACGCAACGTATTATCGTTAGGCTTGTCCCATCCGTAGCGCGAATCGTTGAGAACAGTTACGCCGTAGGAGCCGCTCTTGTCGGTGAGGTCGGTCCACTCGTGACTGTAGACCTCGAAACTGTTGTCGCGGTTGTTGCCGCGCTGTACGGCACCTAAGCCGATGTCGTAGGTAGCCATCTCGTTGCTGACAGCAAACGGCATCTCGCACTTGAGCAGCGCGTTGAGCGAGCGCCATTCAACTTCGTTATAGAAATCAATACGGTCGGCAAGGGTTCCTTCGTAGAGGCTGATAAACTGGCTGATGTGACTATCGCCAAGCTGCTTGTCGACGCGAATGGTCTTTCGGAGCGCTCCGTTCTCGGTAAGCGTTACGCTGACGTTGTCGTGAATGGGCAGCGGCTCACGGTCGATGGTAGCCTTCAGAATCTCCCATGCAGGCCAAGAGCGAGAGTCGCACTCGTCGAAGTAGACGAGACGAAGGGCTTTCCCCGCGCCTATCATCTCGCGCTGCGCTTGCTTGTCAAAGATGGAAGTGACATCGCCGTAGGCATCTACGGTGAGGCTGTAGCGACTATTCTCGATAACAGTTGTGCCCTTACTTGCCTGTTGCGCGCTTGATTTGGCTTTTCCACCCTGTTTGATGCTGTAAACGGCGAAACCGGTAGGCGGAAGAGTGGCTTCGAAGAGAAGGTGTGCGTTTCCGTCGGTAGTGGTAACGACTTGTGAACGAACGTTCTTTCCATTGGCATCAGCAACGGTATAGCTGCGTTTTGCATCGGGAATCAAAATGGAAGCGACGCTCTTCACCTCAAAGTTCTCCGTATTGTAAAGAACGACTGGCTCTCCCCCTACGCGAGTGTCGAGATGACGCGAAACGGCATCCACGCTTGTCTGCAGTACGCTCGAGAAGCGTTTGAGGCTGATGAGCTCGTCATTCCACGAGAACTCGTAGGCGCGTGGAATGCTGGTTCCCGTAAGGTCGTCGTGGAACTGATGCCAAATCATTCGCTGCCAGTTGGCGGTCATCTCCTTTATGGGATAGGCCTGCTGTCCCAGCCAGTCGGCTACAACGGCAGCACGCTCTGCAGCGTCGCCCAAGTGCTCCGACTGACGATTGTAGAGCTTCATCGCAGCCTGCGAGGTGTAGCAACCGTTGCCGTGCACGTCCATAGTCAACTCACCGTCAAAAACGGGCAGCTCGGGATGCTGGTCGAAGGGCAGAAACATCTTGTAAACCATATCGGAAGGAGCGCTAACTATACGCACGGGTCCGTCGCCCTTCATACCGCGCATCACGGCGCGCACGCTGGGGATGTCGGGAGAGCCTCCGGTGTCACCCGTTCCGTAGTAGCGGTAGGCGATGCCAAGAGGGCTGTCGGCTACCTCGCGCGCAATGTTCTTATTATAGGAGAGGTCTTGGTCGTCATAGTGCTGCGAATAGTTGAAGCCGTGCGTCATCATGATGCGGCTCCCGTCAACGCCTTGCCACAGGCCCACGCTGAAGGGATATCGGCGTCCTCCCTCGTAGAACGGGTTTGAGCGCCAACCGAGTTTCTGCGAAGAGAAGCCTATGAGTCCGCAGTGCGCAGCAGCAGTAGGCAGATAGTAGGGGAATCCGAAGCAGTCGGGCAGAAAGACATCATTGCTCTCGGCGCCGAACTGCTGGCGGTAGAAGGTCTGTCCGAGCAGGATGTTGCGTATCCACGACTCGGGCGAGCAGATGATGACCTCGTTTGCGTCCCAGCCGCTTCCCGTAATGTGCCAACGCCCTTCACGGATGCGCTGACAGAGTTCTTGCCAATACTGAGGATAGTATTCTTTCATCCAGGCATACTTCACGGCGCCCTCGAAGTTAAAGATGTAGTCGGGATACTGTCGCATGAGCGCCAGGTTTTGTTCGATTGTGGCGCGCACGTGCTTGCCTATGGTGGTCTGCACATCCCAGTTCCACTGGGTGTCGAGGTGCGCGTCAGAAACCATGTAGGCTGTCGGACGGTTGTCGCCGTTGTCGTCGGCAACAGGCATCGCTGCCCATGCGCCGAGGGTGGTCAGCAGCAGGGCTGACGCAATGAGAAGGTGTTTTTTCATACTCTGTGTTGGTTGTAAGTGATTTTGTTAATCTGCTACAAATGTACAAAAATATTCTTGAACCACCAACAAAAAAACGTCTTTTTTCAAGAAAAAATCATTTTTCTTATCCCTTGCTCCTCCCGTGCCGAGACGGCCGATTGCCTCTAACGAGGTAAACATATAATCAAGCAGTCGTGCAATCCGAGAAGCGCGTTTTCTTTCTCCAGCGCGCGATATGAAGAAAGAAAAAATTTTTATTTGTTCTCGAAAAAGTTTTTTCCTCAAAGCAAAAATCTGTTTCGATAGGCCTTTTTTCCGGCAGGACGAAAAACGGTAAAACGGGGTGCAAAAACGCCAAAAATGACAAAAAAGAGCCCAAAAATCGGAAAAATTCGCTCAAATCCGAATTTTCAAAATCGACGGAAACAGCATGAAAAACGCTCGAAATGCCCTGAAAACGATTAAAAAAGTCCCCATTTTGGCACTATAAGCAGCTCTGGGCAACCCCTTCGCAGCACTGCAACGTACTCCAATATCATGTAACATATTGATTATCTGCTTACTATCGCATTTGCTGCTACAGCGCTACAGTGCTACAGTTCCAAAACACATTACTAAAAGGTCAAAAATATACTCTATGTTTATATATATATATATAAATATAGAAGTTTTTCTTAGGGCAGAAAATACCCTTTCGAGAACTGTAGCACTGTAGCACTGTAGCGCAAGTTGCTGTTCTCGAAAGTACCCTCAAAAAATTTTTTGAAAAAAGTTGCTCAAAAATTTTAAACCGCAACGCCGCAGTCGTATCTTTGCAGCGTCAATCCGGAATGACAAGCGATCTTTGACTTTTTGCTACAACAATTCCTCTGCCGGAGAGGGATTAATACTCCGTCTTGTCCGTCTTTTCCTTCCACAGCTGGAACGAGCTCTGTGCCTCGTCCCGCAGCAGCTGTATGATGGGCAGAGTACGGGCGTAAAGGGGGCGCTGCACCTCGCGGTAGATGCGGTCGTCGGCGAAATTGATGGCGTGGGC
>JAGCFO010000023.1 GCA_017650105.1 Bacteroidaceae bacterium
ATGGACGACTGCCATTTGCAGTTCTATCGCCAACTGATGGGCAGTCTCTGCCTGACTATGATGTACGACATCTTCGAGGCCCATGCCCACCGAGAATCCACAGATACCCATACCGACCGAACAGCCTACATCGTCAAGCAGCTTATGGCACTTCTCTCCACCGGCATCAGCCGCACAGAGCGCGATGTGAGCTACTACGCAGAGCGACTAAACGTATCGCCAAAGTATCTCTCGGCCACCATCAAGCGCGTGACAGGACACAGTGTCACCTCATACATCGACCGACACACCGTACCTATATTAAAAGAATATCTGAATGATGAACGCCTGTCCCTCACCCAGATAGCAGAACTTATGAATTTCACTACTCTTTCTTACTTCAGCCGCTACTGCACAAAGCATCTTGGTCAGTCACCCAGCGAGTACCGTCAGAGTCTTCAACCAACGTTCGAGTAGTTCTTTATATATGAACTATATAATCGGCAGTAAACTAAAATTACCGCCGAATTTATATTGTTCTGAATTGTACTATTCCATTTTCACGATTGCTTCAATCATTTTCTTCGAAGTCATCTTGGCGTAGTTCTGTGTGCTTGACACCTGCCGATGCCCGAGAAGAGCAGCAATGGTGTATATGTCAACACCTTTGTCCAACAGCTGCATGGCGAATGTGTGCCGGAAGCAGTGGAAGGTGATGTGCTTACGGATTCTTGCCTTGCTGACCCATCTACCAACATGAGTCACAAGAATACTTTCTGTAATCATGGGGAATATCCTTCCTTCGGATTTCGGCTCGCCTAACACCTTGATGGCAGGAAGAGACAAAGGTAATTGAATCAATGTGCCCGTTTTCTTGATACGGAACCTGATATAAGCTTTTCGTCCACGGTCATGATGTATGTTTTCCCATCTGAGAGCAAGGATGTCACTCCTTCTTAATCCTGTATAGATGGAAAACATGCCAGCTCTGTATACGTCTGGATTATCATCATACGACGTGCTTGCCAACTGTTTTATTTCCACGCTAGATAGATATTCCTTGGGAATGTCATGGTTCCATTTTATCTTTTCCACGCATGTGGTGTAGTCTTCAGAAAGAATATTGTCCCTATAGGCAAAATGGACAATGCTCAGGAATGCATTGTAATATGCACTTGCAGAGTTCTTGGATAGCTTGTTCTTAGTATGCTGCAGCCCCTTGGCACGAAGCAGGTAAAGCCTGAATCGTTCGCAGAGGCTGGCGTTTATATCCTTGAACTTGCATTGTCCCTTACAAAACCTCTCAAAATGAAGCCGGCTACTTTGGTATTTTACGCCATGGCAATCACCATTCAACCTGAAATACTCCAGAAAGTCCTCGTCAAGCCTGGCCTTTGCCAGAAAACTGTAGTCATGACGAACGAGCTGCAGATACCTTTCACAACGAATCGTTTCAGCAACTTCTTTAATAGCCTTGTTCTGTTCTTCCTGTTGAAGTGTATCTGGATTGGTATAGATTTCAAGATTCAGACACTCATACCTCACCGCTTTCCCTTTAATGTCGTGAATCGCAGGATTATACTCCAGGTATATGGATTTCATGGAACCGTGTGCAATGTTCCTATACTTCAGGATTACCCGTGACATAATTTACCTCCTTTCTTCACGACAGACAGTATATCGGCCTTGTTATATGCCAGACTTCTATTCAGTCTTTTCACCCTTGTTCTATGCAGAGCAGCTAGAGCAAAGATAACTTCCTCGTCAATATCGAATAGGGTACTGGCTTCTTCAATGGTCAGCCAACGCTTCAATGCAATAGACTCACGCTTCCATGCTTCTTCACAAGCCGACTTGCAGAAACGTCGATATATGCCAACATAATATGAAGGAATAGAATTACGTGTTGCAAACTTAAGTACCCAGCATCTGCTCATGCCTGTGTAGCGCATCAGTTCTTTAAGAGAATAACTGGAATAGCCGATAGGGGAGGTTGGTGTAATTGGAAGAGCCGAGAACCATTTGACGAACTTTATCCATGCTATCACATAGTTCCCATCGTTGTTCTTTTTTGCATCAATGATGCCGTTTGCAATGAGTTTGTTAATGTACTGGCGACTGAATCCAGAGAGATGAGCCGCTTCTCTTACAGAAAGCATCCCATGAGAGATTCTTGCTTTCCATTCTGCGTCCAAACTATCGTATGGATCGTAGAAGTGTTTCTTGTTGTTGTATATCATATTATCAAAACCTGCTTTTATGCAGGCATGACAATATAATGAAAGTCCCCAAATTCTAATATCTGCAAGAATCTGCAAATGGTGACAACAACCCTCAAAATGAGTATCGGATATTTGCAGACTTTTAACCCAGTTTTTCGTACTTTCTACCGCAGAATGTGCTAATTTTTATTTGCAGATTTTTGCAAGTGTCTGTAGATGAGGGATTTATGAAGAATACGCAAGTATGTTAAAATGCTTTAATAAAACGTCGTAACTAATTAATTATCAATTAGTTACAACTTATTTACCCACGCAGAATTTTTGGAAAATGTTGCCTAGTATTTCATCTGTGGAGATCGTTCCTAGAATTTCACTAAGATGTGAGAGGCATTGACGTAGGTCCTCTGAAATCAAGTCGCCAGAAAGGCCTTCGTGCAAGGAGGAAAGAACTCTTTGAATATCTTCATCTGCTAAGGAGAGAGCCTCAAAATGACGTGCGTTAGTAACAAGCAATGCGCTGCTGTCTTTTTGAGGAATAGTCGCTATTAGTTGTTTTTCGAGCTCATCGACACCTTTCCCCGTAAGAGCTTGAAAAGAATCTGTCTTATTAATGATGCGAATAACTGTTTGGTCCTCACGAAACGGCATTTCAGGATAAGGCACCCCAGGCTCGGTTAAGAGTATTATGATTTGTGCTTTTTTGGCAGCTTGAACAGAACGTTCAACTCCCATTTTCTCAATTGTGTCATTGGTATGCCGAATGCCTGCTGTGTCAATGAAGCGGAATTGGATGCCCTGTAGGATAATCGTATCTTCTATCACATCTCGTGTAGTGCCTTGAATATCAGAAACGATAGCTCTGTCATCGCGTAAGAGACGATTGAGAAGAGTAGATTTTCCGACGTTTGGCGCACCTATGATAGCAACCGGAATGCCGTTTTTGATAGCATTCCCCAGACGGAATGAAGAAGTGAGCTGCCTTATTTCGGTGTGAATTTCTTCTGCTAATGAAATGAGCTGCTGTCGATCGGCAAATTCCACATCTTCTTCGGAAAAATCCAGTTCCAATTCGAGGAGTGACGTCATTGTGAGCAACTGATTTCGCAAATCATTCAACTTTTCGCTGTATCCTCCACGCATTTGTTGCATAGCAACTCGATGAGCAGCTGCGCTTTCCGAGGCGATAAGATCGGCAACTGCCTCCGCTTGCGGGAGGTTCATTTTGCCATTAAGAAATGCACGCTTGGTATACTCTCCAGGCTGAGCCATAACACATCCTTCTTTAATAAGGACTTCCAACGTGCGCTTCAAAATATAAGGAGAGCCGTGACAAGATATTTCTACGCTGTCTTCACCCGTATAGCTGTGGGGAGCGCGAAAAACTGTCAGCAGAACCTCATCTATCAGCTCCTCACCATCCTTTAATTGTCCAAAAATAACGGAGTAGGGCATAGCTTTATCCAAAGACTCCCCTCTGGTAGAACGAAATACCTTATCCGCAATCGTAATAGCCTTTGGCCCAGAGATTCTGATAACTCCCAGAGCGCCTCCAGAGGCTGCGGCAATTGCGCAGATAGTGCTGACGTTCATTTCTTCTTTGCCCATGTGTTTGCAAGGATGATGAAAACAATTACTACAAGAATGAAGTAAATGCCAAAAGAAGAAACTCCTTTTTTATCGATGAAAGGCAGGAAACCGCAAAAAGCGCTTGATAACACCGATAAAATAGCCATTAAAAGGCGAAGCCGCTTGATGTTGACTTTATTACGCTCTTCTTCATCTGCCGTATTATATCCGGCAATAAGCATGTCTCCTTTGCCGATCAAGAAAATAACGGCAAGAAGAAGGAATATCGCAGCGAGAAGAAGGGAAATAATCATATTCTTTCTAAAACTTTTTCAATCAAGGTGTCGATAGAGTTTTTGTAGTTGGTATTCATCTCGGTAGTGTATCGATTGGCGATAACCATACAGCAAGTCATTGCCCGATGCCCTAATAGGGAAGACAATCCTGCCAAAGCAGAAGACTCCATCTCGAAGTTGCAGATTTTGAGTCCTTTATATCGGAAGGCTTCCACTTTTTCATTCTGGTGAGGATCTTCAACAGCCAGACGTACTTGACGTCCTTGTGGGCCGTAAAAGCCCCCACACGCAATTGTGATGCCTCTGACCATATCTGAGCCTGCAACTTGTTCAATTAGGCCTTCGTCGGCACAGCTAACGTATGGAGCACCTTTAATGGGATTCCAATTCATATGTTGACGGAAAGCTGCTTCTAGTTCCAAGTCGCAAACATCGTTGCGTCCCGCGTAATAGTTTAGCAATCCGTCGAAACCTATGCTTTTAACGGAAGCTACAAACGTACCGATTGGGGTTTCTGGCTGTAATCCGCCACAAGTTCCTATGCGAATAATGGATAAAGTGCGATGTTCAGCTCTCTCCGTGCGAGAGGTAAAGTCGATATTGGCCAATGCGTCTAACTCATTCATTACTATGTCGATATTGTCGCAGCCAATACCCGTACTTTGCACCGTAATGCGTTTGTTCTTATATAGGCCGGTAACGGTTCGGAACTCACGGCTTTGTACTTCACATTCGCGTGTTTCGAAATGTGCAGCAACTGTATTTACACGCCCGGGGTCGCCAACAAGAATCACTTTATCAGCTAATTGCTCTGGGCGAAGATGAAGATGGAAACAACTGCCGTCTTCGTTAATAATCAGTTCTGAAGGAGGAAAGTATTTCATATCTGTTAGATTTTACATATTGAAAAAAAAGGTGTTTCTTCAATGAGTATAAATGACTGAATAATAGAGATATCATTCGCTTTTGTTAGAGTCAAGTTCCAAAGCACGAATGCGTTTAGCTAAATTGGGAAGGGATTCCGTCAGTTCCATTTCGCGCTTTTCCTTTTCAAGGATTTCGTCTCTCAAATCCAATTTGTCAGCAGCATTTGCCAAAGAGTAGGCCACTCTCTTGCTTTCCAAATCGCTACGTATCACTTTCAGCTCGTTACACTTTGTCTGGTATTGCTCAAAAAGTGCACGCGCTTCGGCATTATGAAAATCAGAGGGGGAATGAACGTCTTTCAAATCATCTATGATGAAAGTGATTTCGGGATTCACTTTTTGATTTGAAGGCTCATCAATGTTGATTTTGAATAGCGCTTGACGGGCTTTTCGAACGGCATCCTCATCTGTCTGCGTTTCGGAAATGGAAACAATCTCTGCTGCACGATGCATCAATTCCAGGTCGTCGGTATCAATGTCGTAGAAATCTTTTGCGTTCTCATCCCAGACGAAAGTGTAAATGCACACGGTACCTTCAGCACAACGTCTATCTGTCGCAAACCACCCAAGTCCGTTCAATTCATCTACAGCCATCATGTAGTCATTTGCTGTGGAGTTGAAAGGTAAACCGGCATTTTCAGCTTTAAGAAAGCGGTCTGTGGCAGAATTATAGCGGGTCATGAAAATATCATAACCTCCCATGCTGTTTTCACCATCATTTGCAAAATAGAGAGTGATTCCATCAGAAAGAAGAAATGGATAAATACTGTTACCTGTTTCAGGAAAACCCTTCAGAAGGGTAGGAGTGCTCCATTTACCCGCCATAAGGTAACTTGATGCAAGTGATAGTCTTCCGGCGCTGTCGGGAATGCTTACGTATATTTTATTGCCCATCTCGTTGGTATAGGCAACGATTTCTTCTTGCTTGCATTCGCTGAAAACGGCATCGGATAACTCCCTGCCATATTGCAAAGTACCCGACTCGGGACTCAGCCGAAAAGCGGCAAGAAAAGCATCCTTATTGACAATAACACTATCGACAAACATCACTTTCTGTACTCGGCGCATAAACTTCTGCTCTGCTTTCACTCGCTGCAGAAGATTTTCAGCCTCTGTATAACCTGCATCGGTTGGAGATGCTTTTGACAGAAATGTCTCAAGGTTACTGATAGCGCTGTCGAAATCACGCGTAAGATAGTAATATCTTCCCAAATAACGGAAGGCGTTCTGTATTTTATGATCGGCAGCAAACTGCAAATAGGAACGCGCCTCCTCAAGTTCGCCCGTTTCAACACAACTGGCACCATACCAATAGTTTATACGAGCATCTTTGGGTGCCGTTCGTAGGCATTTCTTGAGCATCGGCTTTGCTTTTGCGTATTGTCCGTCAAGAAAAGCCTGTCGAGCCAATTGCTCCAAAGTCTGTGCTCCGACACCAAGTGAGACAAGCATCAGGATTGTACAAAATGCAATATATCGTTTCTTCATACTCAGTTATAATTGAGAAACAAACGTCAAAGATACGGAAAATTCTGAATGATGTAT
The DNA here is from genome assembly GCA_017650105.1 of Bacteroidaceae bacterium. GTDB lineage: Bacteria > Bacteroidota > Bacteroidia > Bacteroidales > Bacteroidaceae > UBA1189. The sequence continues at coordinate 6,535 of JAGCFO010000023.1, forward strand.
CAATTATTTGCAAATTATTTTTCTTTTTTTGCTAAAAGAGCCTTTCTTTCGCCACTTAGCACTATCTTTGCAGCCGAAAACAGAATGCTTACAGACGACGAAAGACTTCTCAGGCGCATAAGGCAGCGTTTCAACAAAACGTGTGTCGATTACCATCTCCTTGACGAAGGAGATCGCGTTCTTGTTGCTGTTTCTGGAGGAAAAGACTCTTTGGCTCTGCTACAACTCATGGCTGAACGTTCGCGTATCTACAAACCTCGTTTTCAGGTTGAAGCAGCTCATGTGCGAATGACAAACATTCCTTACAAAAGCGATGTTGAATACCTGAGTGCTTTTGCTGAAAAACTTGGGGTGGGGCTGACTGTCTTGGAAACTTCCTTCGATCCAACTACCGACAAGAGGAAATCACCCTGTTTCCTTTGCTCCTGGAATCGTCGAAAAGCTCTTTTTGAATTGGCTAAAGAGCACGGTTGCAACAAGATAGCTCTCGGTCATCATATGGACGACATTTTAGTCACGCTTCTTATGAATATGTCGTTTCAAGGAGCTTTTGGCACTATGCCTCCTATGCTGAAAATGGACAAGTTCAAAATGACGCTCATCCGTCCCCTTTGTCAAATTGCCGAATCGGACCTTAAAGAAATGTCGAGGATTGAGAATTACGTCCTTCAAAAGCATGTTTGTCCTTACGAGAAAAGCTCTTTCCGTAGTGATGTTCAAGATATTCTAGCGCGATTGGAAACGCTTAGTTCTGACGCTCGTTTTAACATTTGGGCTTCTATGTCAAACATCCAGAAATCGTTGCTTCCCCAAAGGGTTGATGAATCTGGAAATGATGCTTTAACTGTTAATGATGAAAATGCAGTATTATAAGCGATTAAGCATTAAAGTATAAACCAAAATTCAATATAGTTTCTATCATGATAAAAGGTCTTTCGACGGTATTATTACTAGTTATTTCAAACTGTTTTATGACGTTAGCCTGGTACGGAAACCTTAAGCTCCAGCAGATGAACATAACTACAAAGTGGCCCCTAATTCTTATTATCTTAGCCTCTTGGGGCGTAGCCTTCATGGAGTATTGTTTCATGGTTCCTGCCAACCGTATTGGCTCAAATATTAACGGAGGACCATTCTCGCTTTTCCAACTAAAGGTGATTCAAGAAGTTATCTCGCTGATTGTCTTCACTGTCATCATCACTTTTATGTTTAACGGCGAACATCTTCATTGGAATCATGTTGTTAGTTTTCTTTTCATAATCCTTGCCGTAATATTTATGTTTATGAAGTAGGGTAGGCATCGCCAAGCATCCCTCTCAGCTGCCTTTTTCATAAGCAAAATATGGAGAAGGGAAAAAATTTTTTTCTTTCTTCATATCGTCTTATGAAGAAGGGAAAATTTTTTTTGCTCAAAGAATAATTGTTTGTTAGCCGTGTTTTAATTCGGCAGAAATAAAGAGCTTATTTCTACGAGTATTTTGCGTGATTTTTCATCTCTCCCGACTTCGGTTTTCACCTAACAAAATGAGAGGGAAAGGTCCATTTTTCCCGATGGAAACGATAATTTTTGCATTTTTTATACCTAATTAATATGTCGGATATTTGGACATATATTTTTTTGTGAGTAATTTTGCATCCGCATTTGTCAAAATGACCTTAACTAACGAAGAAAAATGGGTATATTCTCAATATTCAACAAAAAGAAAAAAGAAGGCGAGGAGATTGTCCAGAAGGAAGTCTACGACAAGGGATTAGCTCGTTCGAAAGAGAGCGTAATGACCAAAGTAGCCCGTGCTGTGGCTGGTAAGTCCAAAGTCGACGACGAGGTGCTTGATAATCTTGAGGAGGCTCTGATAACCAGCGATGTGGGCATAGAAACGACGCTGAAAATTATAGATAGAATCCAAGCTCGAGTAGCAAGAGACAAATATCTGGGAACAGAGGAGTTGAACCGCATCCTGAAGGAGGAAATTGCCGCGCTGCTTGTTGAAAATGACTCGACAGGCCATCCCGAGGGGGAAGAGGATTTCAAACGTCCTTACGTTATCATGGTGGTAGGCGTCAATGGTGTTGGCAAGACTACCACAATCGGAAAATTGGCATACAAGTTCAAACAAGAAGGGCTTAAGGTTGTCCTCGGTGCAGCTGATACCTTCCGTGCTGCTGCTGTTGAGCAACTTGTGGAGTGGGGAAAGCGCGCCGACGTCCCAGTCGTTAAGCAAAACATGGGCGCAGACCCCGCCTCGGTAGCATTTGACACGCTGAAATCGGCTGTTGCACAAAATGCCGATGTTGTCCTGATAGATACAGCCGGACGTCTTCACAACAAAATAGGGCTGATGAACGAGCTTACCAAAATTCGCAATGTGATGGCGAAAGTAGTCGATCATGCTCCCGATGAAGTGCTCCTTGTGCTGGATGGCTCTACTGGTCAAAATGCGTTTGAGCAGGCAAAGCAGTTCACTCACGCCACTGAGGTAACAACTCTTGCTATCACCAAGTTAGACGGCACTGCAAAAGGCGGTGTTGTCATCGGCATTTCCGATCAGTTCCAGATTCCCGTGAAATACATCGGATTGGGCGAGGGTATCAACGATTTGCAAGAGTTTGACAAAGTGGCATTCGTGGATTCGTTGTTCCAATAAAGATTTAGAAAAGGAGCGTTGACGATGGTAAAGAACCGAATAGACATAGTCACACTAGGGTGCTCAAAGAATCTGGTTGATTCGGAGAAGCTCATGAAAATGTGTGAAATAAAAGGGTTCGAGACCTGTCACAATCCAGAAAAACTGCGCGGCGAGTACGTTGTCATCAACACTTGCGGATTTATTGGAGATGCAAAAGAAGAATCCATCAATATGATTCTTGAAGCTTGCCAGGAAAAAGCGCTCCGTCATGTAAAAAAGGTATTCGTGATGGGCTGTCTTTCGCAGCGCTTCCCAAAGGAACTGTCTGAAGAAATTCCCGAAGTGGATGGATGGTTTGGCAAGTTTGACTGGGCGCATCTGCTTGATTACCTTAGTTCTATCAAAAGCATTGACGCGATGGGGCCTTTTGATTGCGGAGTTGAAAGGGTAATCACTACTCCAAAGCATTATGCTTATGTGAAGATATCAGAAGGGTGTAGCAGGAAATGTGCCTATTGTGCTATTCCTCTCATCACCGGGCATCATGTCTCGGTGCCGAAGGAGAAGATTCTTGAGGAGGTGAAATGGCTCGTTTCGCAAGGCGTGAAAGAAATTCAGCTTATCGCACAGGAATTAACGTTTTACGGGAAGGATCTTTATGGGAAATCCTGTATTGCAGAACTCGTGTCTGATATTGCAGACACTCCCGGCGTGGAATGGTTGCGACTGCACTATGCCTATCCAACGGACTTCCCGACAGATTTGCTGAAAGTGATGCGTGAAAAGCCCAACGTTTGCAAATATCTCGACATTGCATTGCAACATATAAGCAATCCTGTCTTGAAAAGAATGCATCGACATATCACTTCGGAAGAAACGTATCAGCTGATTGATACCATTCGCAAAGAAGTTCCTGGCATCATGCTCAGGACAACCCTAATGGTGGGATTTCCAGGTGAGATGGAAGAAGATTTTGAGCAACTGAAAGAATTTGTTCAGAAGGTTCGCTTCGAGAGGCTTGGTGCTTTCGCATATAGCGAGGAAGAAGGAACTTGTGCTGCTGAATTATATGAAGATGACGTGCCCGAAGACATAAAACAGGCTCGCCTGGATGAAATAATGGCTCTTCAGCAAGAAATTGCTTCCGAAAAGAGTGCTTCTTTGGTGGGACATAGGCTTAAGGTGATAATTGACAGAAGGGAAGGCGACTTTTATGTAGGACGAACGGAATGGGATTCTCCGGAAGTGGATCCTGAAGTGCTGATTCCTGTCTCAGGGGCTCGTTTGAGTGAGGAAGATACGATAGGGCATTTTTTCAATGTCGATATCACAGACTCGGATGAGTTTGATTTATACGGTAGATTTGTAGAAGATTTATGAACAACAAGGATTTTATAAATAAGCTATCAGAGCGCCTAAAACGCAATCCTAAGTATGTTTCGGAGTTGGTTTCCTCCTTCGAGACGCTGATGACGGAACATCTGCAGGAAAATGACTCTATAACATTTGCAGGATTCGGTTCATTTGAAGTAAAGAAGAAGATTGAGCGAGTTTCTGTTAACCCTACGACGGGGAAACGTTTTTTGGTTCCACCGAAATTGACTCTTGCTTTCAAGCAAAGTGGAGCTTTGAAAGAAAAGGTAAATCCTGCGACAACATCAGAAGAAGCTTAGGTTATGGATAAGAAATTGACTACGCAGGCCCTTGTTGAAGAATTTGCAGCTAACAATAAAATCACATTAGCTACGGCTGATGAGTTTGTTCATGCTTTCTTTTCCATCATTGCCGAATCACTTGCTGCTGGAGATAGTGTGAAAATCAAAGGGTGGGGGACTTTCAAAGTTGCCCCAATGAACGATAGGGAAAGCACTGATGTGAATACCGGAGAGCGAATCGTCATCAAAGGGTACAACAAAGTGACATTCACCCCAGAGAGCGCTTTGAAAGAGCTTATCAACAAGCCTTTTGCTCAATTTGAAGCAGTTGAGCTAAATGACGAGTACGACTCTTCTCATGAATTGGCTGAAAATGCCATAGAGGAAGAACAGGAAGAATCGGGTGTTCCCGAAGAATTGCCAACGGAAGGAGAAGAAACCATTGTTTCTGATTTGGAAACAGATAAAAACGCAGATATTCAAAAAGAGGGATCAAAAGAAAGCATTCACATTGATTCTGCTCACTCCGATGATGAAATCGCTCAAAAGGATATCATTGCCATAGAAGCTAATGATGTAGAGACTCCATTGCCGAGTGAGGAAAAGGAAGCGAAAGAACTTGCACAACCCGAATTTGACAATCAGTCTGAACCCAAAGAAACAATTAAGAAAACGCTGACTCAGGAAGACTTGAAAGATAATCCTCCAGAAATGGTTTCGTATCGCAAGTCAAATAAAGCTTGGAGAATTTGGCTTCCAATACTATTGCTCCTTCTTATTGCAGCTGGCATTTATTTGTTTACGTTAAGGACGGGCCATCCTACTTCTACAAAACACAAAGTAAAGGAGTCGGATATGATCAAAGTTGAGAAAGCTGAATTTGATGATAGTTCTATCAATGAATCATCCTCAAAGACAAACTCTGCAGCAGATAAAATATATCAGGTGACAGTTACCTCCGACTCTGTTGCGAACAAACCGAAAGACAGTATTTCAAATAGTGTTCCAGCAACTCCTGTGCAAGTGAATATGAGTCGTCCCGGAGCATTAGAGGTTCAACGAGCAGCAGAAAAAGCCATCGAAAAAAACAAAGATACTGCGAATGAGGTTTCTTCTGTTGTGAAAAACAACGGCAAGCCTTACAAACTAACTCTAACTACTGCCGATGCTGCAAAGAATCTCAAAGACTTTACTGCTGCTGACACAACTAATTATTCTATTGACGGCACGTTAGCCGTTCATGAGTTGAAAGATGGCGAAACCATCATTAGACTTGCTCAAGTGTATTATGGAGATAAAAAACTATGGCCTTACATCGTAAAATATAATTGGATGAAAGACCCTAATCACGTTTCAAAAGGTACGGTGCTCAACATTCCCTTCCTAAAACCAAAGAAATAAAATTCGAAAAAACATAATTAACATTATAGCTATGGCAACAACAATTGACATTCGTGAGTTAAATGAAAAAATTGAAAGGCAGAGTGCGTTTGTCACCAATCTGACAACAGGTATGGATCAGGTGATTGTCGGACAAAAGCACTTGGTAGAATCATTATTGATTGGATTATTGTCCGACGGACATGTTCTTTTGGAAGGTGTTCCTGGTTTGGCAAAAACCCTTGCCATCAAAACTTTGGCATCGTTAATTGATGCAAAGTATAGCCGCATTCAGTTTACTCCAGACTTGCTACCTGCCGACGTGACAGGTACTATGATTTACAACCAGAAAGATGGAACCTTCCAACCCAACCAAGGTCCTGTGTTTGCCAATTTCGTTTTGGCAGATGAAATAAATCGTGCTCCGGCAAAGGTACAGAGCGCTCTGCTCGAAGCCATGCAGGAACATCAAGTCACTATTGGCAAGCAGACGTTTAGCCTTCCTGAGCCATTCCTCGTTATGGCAACCCAGAACCCAATCGAGCAGGAGGGAACATATCCTCTCCCTGAAGCACAAGTCGATCGATTCATGATGAAGGTTGTTATCGACTATCCAAAACTGGAAGAAGAAAAGAAGATTATTCGCCAAAACATAACAGGAGAGAAGATTGAAGTTACTCCTATCATGAAGGCTGATGAGATTCTTGAAGCTCGTAAGGTTGTTAGGGAAGTGTATATAGACGAAAAGATAGAACAGTATATTGCCGATATCGTTTTTGCAACTCGTTATCCTGACAAATATGAATTAAACGAGCTCTCTAATCTTATTTCTTTCGGAGGCTCTCCTCGTGCAAGTATCAACTTGGCTCTTGCTTCTCGTGCATATGCATTTATTAAGCGTCGTGGTTACGTTGTACCTGAGGATGTCCGAGCAGTTGCTCATGATGTGCTGCGTCATCGTATCGGCTTGACATACGAAGCTGAAGCAAGTAATGTGGATGCAGACGAAATTGTAAGCAAGATTCTCAATAAGGTTGAGGTGCCCTAATCCAATAAAAGCATAAGTGATTTCAGATTAAATTGCACTTATAAAAATGGATGCAAACGAACTGATTAAGAAAGTCAGGAAAATTGAAATAAAGGCAAGGGGCTTGTCTAACAATCTCTTTGCTGGGCAATACCATACAGCTTTCAAAGGGCGTGGTATGGCTTTTTCCGAAGTTCGTGAGTATCAATATGGTGATGACGTACGCGACATTGATTGGAATGTTACTGCCCGCTTTTCTCATCCTTATGTCAAAGTATATGAAGAGGAACGAGAATTGACGGTAATGCTTCTTATTGACATGTCTAAAAGCCTTGACTTCGGTTCTTCAACGCAATACAAAAAAGATATGGTAGCTGAAATTGCAGCAACGTTGGCTTTTTCGGCTATCCAAAACAATGATAAGATTGGAGTCATCTTTTTTACAGATCAAGTCGAACGTTTTATCCCACCTCAGAAAGGAAGAAAACATATACTTTACATTATTCGTGAAATTCTGGATTTTAAGCCCGAGAGTAACGCCACGAACTTAGGAGTACCTCTTCAGTATCTTACGAATGCTATTAAGAAACGTTGTACGTGTTTCCTTATGAGCGATTTTATTGATTCCCACGACTATAAAGATGCCCTTACTATTGCAAATCGCAAGCATGATGTGGTTGCCATCCAGGTGTATGACAAGCGAGTTTCTGAATTACCCAATGTGGGGTTGATGAAAGTCTTCGATCCAGAGAAAGGGAGAGAGATGTATATTAACACTGCCTCGAAACAGACAAGGGAACGCCATCGCGCATGGTGGCTCAAGCAGAGTCAAAATTTGTCTGACCTGTTTGTGAAATGCAATGTAGATAGTATCTCCGTACGTACCGATGAGGACTATGTCAAATCTTTGATGGCAATGTTTGCAAAACGAGGTGTATAATACTAAGTTTATTGAATTGTAAGATATATGAATCGAAAAAAAGCGATTGGATTGATTCTGATAGTCTTGTCTATTCTGGCAATGCCTGTTAGAGCTCAGGTGACAGTAGAGGCAACTATTGACAGTCTTAGCATCTTATTGGGCGAACAGACACGCGTTCATCTTGAAGTGACTTGTGAGGCTGAACAAGATGTCATAATGCCTATCTTTCAAGATTCTCTTCCTTCAACCGTAGCAGATGTGGGACCGTTTTCGCAAATACGTGATTCCTTATCTTGTGACATTGAGATTATTGGTAAAGTAAAAACAGATACCACTTTTCTCAATGGAGGAAAACGAAAGACCATTTCCCAAGACTATCAGATAACCTCATTTAATCCAGGATTCTACCAGATAGCTGGCTTTGAGGTATTGGTAGATAGTGTAAGCTATTTCACTCCAGACATTGCCTTAAAGGTGATCATCTACGAGGAAGTTCTCCCCAAGAATAATTTCATTGATGACGAGTACAAATATTCTTTCTTTGGAATCAAAGACATCAGGAAAGCTCCCGTGCTACTTAGTGAAATTAAGCCTACACTCTATGCGTTGGGAGTAATAGCCTTGCTCGTACTTTTATTCCTATACTTGCTTAAGCATTACCGCACCAATAGTCCAATTCTTCAGCGTGTAACTCTCGAGCCCGTTTTGCCGGCACATATTAAAGCCCAGAAGGCTCTTGATGAGATTCGAGAAGAAAAAGGATGGGCACAAGAGAACTCCAAAAAGTATTATACAGAACTGACAGATGCCTTACGTCTTTATATCCAAAACAGATTTGGAGTAAACGCGACAGAGATGACTACGGAGGAAGTCCTGACTCATCTTTCAAAGATTACTGACGAAAAGCAATTAGAAGAGATTCGTGACCTTCTGACAACAGCCGACTTTGCAAAGTTTGCAAAATTTCATCCTCTTCAGAATGAGAAGTTGTTACATTATGATGTTGTCACTCAATATGTAGACTCTACAAAAGAAGAGCAAGATGAATCTGAAGAGCCGAAGATAGAATATATTGTTGTTAAGAAAGGATTGTCACCGACAGCTAAAGCAATTATGCTGGGTTCAATAATCGTTGTTGCTATTGCTGCTGTTGCCTTGTTATGTTGGATTGTTTATTTTGTGATTAATTTGTTTATTTAATCAGCTATGACATTTGCCCAACCACTTTGTTTTCTGTTATTTCTACCGTTAATAGCATATATTATATGGTATATCTTACGATCGAGTCGGACGGAACCTTCTTTACAGGTTTCTACGACATCGATGTATGATGATATGCCAAAGAATTGGACTCTATACTTGCGTCATCTCCCCTTTGTTCTTCGAGTTGCTGCTCTCTCCCTTCTAATCATCGTTCTTGCTCAGCCTCAGACAACCGAGAACTGGCAAAATCAGGATGTCGAAGGAATTGATATTATGCTTGCTGTCGATGTTTCGACAAGTATGTTGGCTGAAGATCTAAAACCAAACAGACTTGAAGCAGCAAAGCAAGTAGCATCAGAGTTTATTAGTGGTCGACCTAACGATAATATCGGCTTAACGATATTTGCAGGACAAAGCTTCACCCAGTCTCCTTTGACAACGGATCACGTCATGTTGATGAGTATCTTCAATAATGTGAAATGCGACATAGTCACAAATGGATTATTAGAAGATGGTACAGCAATCGGAGACGGAATCGCGAATGCGGTTACTCGTTTGAGAGAAAGTAAGGCAAAATCCAAGGTAATCATTCTATTAACTGATGGTTCGAACAATAAGGGGGAGATTTCCCCTCTAACTGCAGCGGAGATTGCCAAAACTTTCGGCATTCGTGTTTATACGATTGGCGTGGGAAGTAATGGTACTGCTCCATATCCGGTAAAAACATATGCTGGTACACAATATGTCAACGTCCCTGTAGAGATAGACGAAAACACCCTGCAGCAGATTGCTTCCACCTCTAACGGACAATACTATCGTGCAACAAGTAATAGTAAGTTGAAAGAAGTCTATGAGGAGATAGACAAACTTGAACGGACGAAGCTTAATGTCAAGAAATTCAGTCGCCGAAATGAAGAGTTTCAGCCATTTGCTCTGGCTGCTATTCTTTGTTTATTATTAGAGATATTACTTCGATTGACTGTGTTGCGTAAGGTCCCCTAAAAATGGATCATTGTTTTGAACCACTTAAAAGAAGAAAAGAATGTTTAGATTTGAGAACCCGACATATTTGTTCCTCCTGCTGTTGATTCCGGTTTTGATAGGAGTCTTTGTATGGTCTAATTTCAGACGAAAACGCCGTATTAAGGAGTATGGAGATCCTTCTTTGCTTGAGGCATTGATGCCCAATGTGTCGCGTTTACGATTTAATTTGAAATTCTGGCTTACTCTTGCCGCTTTTTTCCTTTTGGTTATTGTTGCTGCTCGTCCACAATTTGGCACCAAAAGTGAAACCATCAAACGTCAAGGCATTGAAACGGTAATTGCCCTTGATATTTCTAATTCCATGCTTGCTGAAGATGTTGCTCCGAATCGACTGGAAAAGTCGAAAAAGATTATTTCCAAGATGATTGATGAAATGCAAGACGACAAGATAGGGCTTATTGTTTTTGCTGGTGACGCTTTTATTCAGATACCGATTACCAGTGATTTTATTTCTGCTAAGATGTTCCTGGAGTCAATCCAGCCTAATCTAATCAGTCGTCAGGGTACGGATATTAAGACAGCTTTGAATATTGCTTCTCGTAGTTTTACCCAACGTGAAGGCGTAGGACGCGCTATTATCGTTATTACCGACGGTGAAAATCATGAGGGTGGGGCAGAAGAAGCCGCAAGAGAAGCTGCTGAAAAAGGAATGCAAGTATTTGTTCTTGGAGTTGGTTCTCCTGAAGGTTCTCCCATTCCTGGAGAAAAAGCTAATGATTTCCATAAGGACAAGGACGGTAATGTTATTGTTACTCGTTTGAACGAACAGATGTGCCAGGAAATATCAAAAGCAGGTAATGGTGCATATATCCGAGTTGACAATACGAACACATCTCAAAAATTGCTGAAAAAAGAATTGGATAAATTGGCTAAAGCAGACCAAGAGACAACGGTATATTCTGACTTCGATGAGCAGTTTCGGATTATTGCTTGGATAGCTCTCGTATTACTGATTTTTGAAATGCTTATCTCCTTAAAAAAGAACCCATTGTTTAAAAACATAAAGTTATTTGAATGATGAAAACAAACAAGATATTGCTTTTTAGTATAGTCCTTTGCCTTGCGGTAGTTCCGATTCATGCACAAAAGAAATCTGACAGAAGCTATATACGCAGTGGGAACAGGAATTATGCTGATAGCGTATGGAATAAAGCGGAAATAAAGTACAGAAAAGCAATCGATGTCAATCCCACATCGGCTGATGCTAAATACAATTTAGGCAACACACTTTATAGTAATCTGATTACAGATACGGTGCAAGGCGGGAAACCCGCAAATGAAATCTTAGAGGAGATCATTCAGTTGTATACTGATATTTCCAAAACTGAAGCTGACGATGCCCGAATGGCTCAAATTCAACATAACTTGGGTAACGCCTACTATTTGTATGGCGTAGCCCAGTACTCCAATGGGGTAGAGAACGCGAAAGAGACTTTGGCTAGCAGTATTAATGCCTATAAAGAGTCATTGCGTTTGAATCCATCTGATAATGAGACTCGTTTCAATCTTGCAAAAGCAAAAGCGGTTTACAATAGTGTGCCGAAGAGTCCTCAAAGCTCGGATCCTAACCAACAAAAAAATGAGGATCAGCAGCAAGAGGAAGAAAGCACGCCTCCACCTCCAGTACAAGAGAATAATAACGATATCTCAGAGGAAAATGCTGAACAGATTCTTCAATCTCTCATGCAAGACGAAAAAGAACTCCAAGACAGAGTTCAGATGAAGCAAGAGGGGAAGAAACTTGACAAAGATTGGTAAAATAACAGAATATGAAATATCTAGGATACACTATCAGGCAGCGACAATTGAATTACTTGCTGTTAATGTTAATAACATGCTGGTTTACTATTCTCCCAGCTTTTGCAGACGAGGAACTGAAATTTACGGTTCAGGCTCCTAATGCTGTTGTACAAGGAGAACAGTTCCGGTTAGTTTACACTATTAACACTCAGAAGGTAAAAGACTTCAGACTCGGGAATATTACCGATTTTGACATCTTGATGGGTCCAAGCCGTTCTTCACAAATCTCCATAATAAATGGGCAAAAATCATCGTCGATAACTTACACCTATGTTTTGCGTGGGCAAAAGGAAGGTACGTATACTATTCCTGCTGCTTCTATTGTAGCAGACGGTAACTCGATGCAGTCAAAATCGGTAACCGTTAAGGTTTTGCCTCCTGACGATACTTCAAGCAGGTCCAGCTCTTCCTCTCAATCTCAATCCACTTCAAGAGCTGCTGATAACACATCCTCACCTTCGGGGCAAATAAGCGACAATGATGTGTTCTTGATTGCCTCTGCAAATAAGACAAAAGTGTATGAACAAGAAGCCATTTTGTTGACTTACAAAGCATACACGACGCTGCAATTAACCGAATTGAACGGAAAGATGCCCGATCTGAAGGGATTCCACATGCAAGAGGTTGACTTGCCAGACAACAAAGAATTTCAACTTGAACATTACAAGGGGAGAAATTACAAAACACTTGTTTGGCGTCAGTTTGTCTTATTCCCTCAACAGTCTGGCACGCTTGAAATTCCGTCGGTGACATACGAAGGAACTATTCTGCAACAAAACCGCAATGTTGATCCATTCGATATTTTCTTTAATGGTGGAAGCAGTTATGTCAAAATTCAGAAAAAACTTCGTACGCCTAAAGTTACTATAGAAGTAAGCCCTCTTCCTGCTGGTAAACCAGCGTCTTATTATGGTGGAGTGGGGCAGTTTAGCATTTCTTCCGACATCAGCACTCAGGAGTTGAAAGAGAATGAGGCTGTTACCCTTCGATTCATTATTTCTGGAACGGGAAATATGAAGTTGATAAAGACGCCCGAAGTATCTTTCCCAGCTGATTTTGAGGTCTATGATCCGAAGGTTGAGAACAACTTCAAACTCAAGACAGGAGGTCTCTCTGGTAACAAAGTCATTGAGTACCTTGCTATTCCCCGACATGCAGGCGAATATGTGATTCCTGCTATTGAATTCAGCTATTTCGATACTACATCAAAACAGTATAAAACGTTGAGTACCACTCCTTATACCCTGAAGGTGAACCGCGGGGAAGGAACTACCGCAACTATTTCTACTGGATATGTTAGCAAGGAGGACCTTCGAATGCTTGGACAAGATATTCACTACATCCATTTGAATGAATCTCCTTTGCAGAAACGAAACAACTTCTTCTTCGGTAGCATGCGTTATTGGCTTTTCTATATCATTCCGTTGCTGCTCTTCCTTATTATTATGATTATTTGGCGTAAGAAAGTAGCCGAGAACGCGAATATTGCTAAGGTTAAGACAAAGAAAGCCAACAAGGTTGCTGCAAAACGCCTCAAGAAGGCGAAATCACTCATGCAGGAACACAAAGACGCTGAGTTCTACGACGAAGTGCTCCGTGCCCTTTGGGGATACACGAGCGATAAGTTAAGTATTCCTGTCTCGCAACTTTCGAAGGAGAACATTTCTTCAGAGTTGTCGGCTAAGAACGTTGACGATCAAGTCATTGACGACTTCAACAAGCTGCTTGCCGACTGCGAATTCGCAAGATATGCACCTTCTGCTTCGGGACTGACAACTTCTGACATCTATAATCATGCAAATGATTTGATTGATAAAATGGAAGATGCTATTCATTGAGAATCTCTCCGTATCTGTTATACATAATTTTTTATGAAGAAAGAAAAAATGAAAAAAGGTTATACATATTTCATCATCTGTGCTCTCCTTTGCATTTCTGGTTTGCACGCACAAGAAGATGAGAATTTCAGTTTCTCGGCAGACAGCGTAGAGATGGTTATCACTAAGGCATTGGGCGACAGCGCTTATGCTGCAGGAAACTACACGACAGCTATTGACGTCTATGAACGGCTGTTGCAAGAAGGTGAGTCTGCGTCTGTCTATTACAACTTAGGCAACGCATATTTCAAAGTGGATGACGTAGCTCATGCCATATTAAACTACGAACGTGCGCATTTGCTTGATCCCTCAAACAAAGATGTACGTTTCAATCTTGAACTTGCGCGCAGTAAATCTATCGACAAAGTTGCAGAAGAAAATGAGATTTTCTTTATCAAATGGTTTAAGAGCTTTGCCAATATGTTGTCGATGAACACTTGGGCAGTAATTGCAATAGCATCTTTTATTCTTCTTATTTGCTGCCTTTGCATCTACATATTCTCAAAAAAACGTTCTGTCAAGAAACTGTTCTTCATCTTTGCCATACTTCTCGCTTTAGTTTCCCTCTTGGCTAATTTTACTGCCAACGGGCAGAAAAGACGACTGACGAATCGGAATCATGCCATTATCATGACTCCCAGCGTTGTAGTAAGAAGTACTCCAAGTGTCAACGGAACAGAACTTTTTGTGTTGCACGAAGGGCGCAAGGTGACTATTTCCGACAATACCATCAAGGACTGGAAAGAGATTGAGTTGGAAGATGGAAATGTAGGATGGCTTGAAGCCAGTGCTTTGGAAATAATTTAAAAAGGAGTAGGGGAGTAATCCCTCATTTATAGTGGATAGAAATGATTGAACGATTGATAGATTTAGACACACGGCTGATGTTAGCACTCAACGGGAGTGACTCGCTGTATATGGATGGAGTCATGCGGCTTTTTTCCTCCACATGGACATGGATTCCGTTAGCTTGCGTGTTGCTGATCATTCTATTCAAAAACAATCGGATAGCTTCATTCATTGCGGCTATTTTAATGATTGCTCTTACTGTTTATGTTTGCGACAGAGTGTCCTCAGGATACATTAAGCCAATGATTGAACGATTGAGGCCTTCAAACGAACCGATGATTTTAGATCAAATTGACATCGTAAATGGTTCAAGATATGGTAGTTATGGGTTCATTTCCTCTCATGCTGCCAACTGCTTTGGACTCTTTATGTTCCTGTCGTTGCTAATAAGGCAAAGAGCATTCAATCTGACACTATTCGTCTGGGCTGCAATCGACTCATTCTCACGCGTTTATCTGGGAGTACATTATCCTGGAGACATATTATGTGGAGCAATCTTTGGAATGGTAGTCGGAGCAGTCGTTTACTTGTTTTATTTTATTCTGACACGCCGTTTTCAATCAGGTCCCGGCAAGATTACCAATTTCTATACAAGCACAGGATATCTGATGGAGGACGTGCAGTTAGTTTTAGTCGTATTTTACTTAACTTACGCATTTATTGCGCTTTATTCATTTGTATATATAAACAATAAATTCTTATAATCATTTTACACCTATGAGCACGATAATGACTTTTAATGAATTAAGATCAATTAAAGATTCATTGCCCGAAGGAAGCATGCATCGCATTGCAGATGAGTTGAACATGAGTGTTGAAACTGTACGCAATTTCTTTGGCGGACAGAATTTCACTATTGGTCAGAGTGTTGGAATACACATCGAGCCAGGACCAAATGGAGGACTTGTTTGCATTGATGATACAACCGTGCTTGACAAAGCCTTAAGCATTCTTGAGGAATCTAAGAAAAACTAATAGTGTCCGTTTTATTTCATATTAATTCCTTACCTAACTGACGCTATTTTTTTTCTATTTGATTTGTTCTTTGAGTATTTTACAATAATTCCATCATTGTCCTTGTATTTCAAAATCTGAGAATTCTTGCCACATGTAAGTATTTATCAGATTTTCTGATTTTAAATTAAACATAATCGTGATTATAATAATAACTAAGAAATATTAATATGAGAGAAAAAAGAAACTCTCCTATTGAACATTCCAATTTTTTTTTGTTATTTTGCATCAAAGATGAAACGTGCTGCTGAAAGGTTTTATTGCGAAATGATATGCAATTGTTGATTTGATTCGTGTGATTGAGCTTTTGACAAAACTGTTTTCTCATAGATTAAACATGAAAAAAACTAATTGTAAAAGATACATCTGTTTTATCGTAAGTATTATCTTGTGCATCGGTCTGAATGCTCAACGCAATGTTGTGTATTCGCCTATGCTCCACACACTTCAGGTAATCACCAACGATGACTGGATGCAACCTTCGGTCATAAATCTTAACTCCGACGATTTCGTGACAGTCTCGTTTGACTACTTCTCACACGACTATCATCGTTTTGCCTGTCATCTGGTACATTGCAATGCCGACTGGCAGCCATCGGAGCTGTTTGAAGTCGATTACATGGATGGTTTCAACGACAGGCCCATCGAATGGTATCATAACTCGCTGAACACCACATTTTTATATACTCACTATGCTGTAGATTATCCGAATGAAGATCTAAATATCAAAGTTTCAGGCAATTACAAGCTAATAATCTTCGATGAAGATGCCGAAGCAGCCGACTATGCCTCCTTGCCCGAATACAAGAAACATCCAGTCGTTGCCGAAGCTTGTTTCCGTGTTGTAGAACCCTGTGTATCAGTATCCGCAGAGGTTTCTTCAAATACCGACATCGATACACACGTATCATCGCAGCAAGTGTCATTTTCTATCCATCACAACGACTATCTTATCGATCGTCCAGAGCGTGATTTGAAGGTCTTTGTCTCTCAAAATGACCGCCCAGACATTACTGTTGATAACATTCAGCCTACTTATATCAATCCTGGGCGACTTGATTATGTGCATAACAAGAAGCTGATTTTTCCCGGTGACAACGAATTTCGCCGTTTCGAAATCATCAATATGTACAACAGTTCTCAGCGAGTAGACCGCATCACGTTCTTTGACCCCTATTTCCACGCTGAGCTGCTCTTTGATGGGCGTCGCAGGGCTTATAGCTTCGATTCGGATCATAACGGACGGTTTTTCATCCGATACAATTTGGCGGAAGACACTGAATATGAGACAGATTACATATTTGTCCACTTCAAACTCGAAGCCCCCTACCCTTGCGGAGGAAGGCTCTATGTGGCAGGCAAATTCTCCAACTATATCTATTCGCCTGATTATGAAATGAAATACAACAGCGAGTCAGGCTATTATGAAACCACACAACTGCTGAAACTGGGAGCTTATGACTATCAATACGTGTACATCCCTTCGGGCAACAATCCGGCAGTAAACCCAGTTGACGGCAACTTCTATGAAACTGAAAACGAGTATACCATCAGCGTCTATCATCGACCTTTCGGCGACAGATATGATCATCTCATAGCAGTTGAACAGATCGTTTTCAGCCAAGATTGATGTTCTTTCTGCCATCTCCTCCTCCCCCCTATCCTACCCGCCTATTCGGCCTTGAAATATGAAGAAAGAATATCGCGATATGAAGAAGGAAAAAAGATTTATGAAGAAGGAAAAACTAATTATGAAGAAAGAAAATAATATCCTTCTTTTGAATGTATTTTTGAGATTAAATTTCCTTTTTTTCCCACTTTTTACAGAACCATCCACATAAAAGGATGATGAAAGAAAGTAGAAAAACTTTATTCTTCTTTGCGTTATTGTCCGTAATCTTGCTAGTCAAAACTATTGTTGATTTTTAGTTCATTTCCCCAAGAACTGGCTAGGCGTGAGCCCTGTTATCCGTTTGAACAGACGGGTGAAATGGTTGGGGATATCGAATCCGAGTAGGCGCGACGTCTCGCTAATGTTGTGACCATTCATGAGAAGGCTCTTGGCTTGGTTGATGACATAATTGTGGATGTAACCGATTGCCGTGCCACCTGTTGCCTTGTGGATGACATCTCCGAAATAGCGTGGTGAATAGGCAAGCTGCGAGGCGCAATAGGTGACGGTTGGCAGCCCTTGCATCAGCTGCCTGTTTTCGCGAAAATACTGTTGCAACAGGTTATGAAAACGTTTCAGAAGATCGCTACCACCTTTGTCCTCCTCGAGGAGTTGTCGATGGTAGATGCGATTGCAATACTCCAGTATCAGTCGCAGATAGTTAAGGAGGATGCCTCTGAGCTGGGGTGAGTCAGCATGGGTTGTCACCTCGGTGCGCATCATGGCAACCAACCGGGTGATGGCATCCCATTCGTCGGACTCCATGCAAAGTGAATCGGTGAAAAAATAAGAGAAAAACTGATAACGGTCTATCTGCGACTCCAGTTCGGTACCGTGTAGTAGCTCGGGAGACCACAGGAGTGCCCATCCGCTCAACGAGATGCGCTCGCCGTTGTCCTCGAGTCCGCCTATCTGCCCTGGCTCAACAGCAATAATGGAGGCATCGCTTGCTTGTAGTGTCTTCATGCCATAGGAAAGGACTTTGGGGAACTGGCGTTGGATGAAGAGTCCATACACACCGTAGTTGTTAAGACTGTGGCGAAAGGGCGCCAGCTCGTCGTAGTGGATGATGCTCACCAGCGGATGCAGCACGGGGGCATCCACAAAACGCGCATAGTCGTTAGGACTGTCAACTCTCAGTATCTTTTTCATTGGAAGGGCAAAGGTATGAAAAAAATCGACAAAGACGACTGAAAAATGGTAGTTATTTGATGAAAATAAAGAAAAATCTGCGAAATTGGTATATAATCAGCCAATATATGTAACATTGATGAAAAAAAATGTCCGTACTTTTGCAGAGCGAAAATTATTCGACGGTGAAGTGAAGCTGTGTCGGCACAGGACAAGCCCCTGCTCGCGGCTTAGAGCTACTTCGCCAAACGATTAAAGCCGAACGATGATGAAAAAGTTCTTTTGGTTTATTGCAGCCATCCTGCTGGGCAGCTGCTCTCCCTCCAGCGACGTGATGGCAGAGGTGCCAGCCAATGCGGGGAAAACGCTGGTGGTGTACTACAGCTACACGGGCAATAGCCGTGAGATAGCAACAACGCTCACCAGCCAGATTGAAGCGGATGTGCTGGAGATAGAGCCTGCAGAGAAAGGTCTGAGGTATGATGCCAACAACTATGCGCTGGGTACTCAGTTGCTGAACGCCATAAAAGCTAATCCCAACGATGCAAACAGCTATCCAGCCATCGATGACGTGACGACATCGCTCAGCGACTACCAAAACATCATCGTAGTGACGCCACTATGGTGGAGCCAGATGGCTGCCATCATGCAGACCTTCCTTTTCAACAATGCCGCGCAGATTGCAGGAAAGCATGTAGGCCTGATTGTTTCGAGCCATTCGAGTGGAATAAGCGGCGTGATGAGGGATGCTGAACGACTGTTGCCCGACGTGACCTGGATGGGAGAGGCTTTGTGGATAAATGCCAGCAACCACGCCAAGCGTGCGTCGCTGATAGAAAGCTGGCTTGAAACAGTGAACTTTGCTGAAGAACAAACCATGGACAAAATGTACATTACTATCGACGGACAAACGCAGAGTGTAACACTCGACAACAATGCCGCTGCGAAGGCTCTGACACAAAAGCTCGAGCAGGCTCCCGTCACCGTGACTCTCAACAGCAGCGGTGGATTTGAGATTTGGGGAGCACTGGGGTTCTCCCTTCCCACAAATGACCAGCAGACAACTGCCCTGCCAGGAGACGTTATCCTCTACAACGGAAGCAACATCTGTCTCTTCTATGGTACCAACTCGTGGAGCTATACCCGACTGGGAAAAATAGACGACCTGTCGGAGAGCGAATTGCGCACATTCCTCAAAGCAGGCGAGCGCAACATCAGAGTCACACTATCGCTGACAAATACGACTGCCATCAAAGACCACTCCCCCAGCCTATTGCTAGAGAACGAAGATAACTTCTATTCGCTGAATGGGCAGAAGGTGGTGAATCCATCAAAAGGGGTCTATATCAATAAAAGGAAAAAAGTAATAATATGAAAAGAGTAATCGTCATTTCAACAAGTCTGCGCCGCGGCTCAAACAGCGACATTCTCGCAGACCAGTTTGTGGAAGGTGCAAAGGCTGCCGGAAACGAGGTAGAAAAGATTTCACTTGTAGGCAAAGACATCCAGTTCTGCGAAGGCTGTCTGGGTTGTCATAAACTGGGGCATTGCGTCATCAATGATGACGTGAATGACATCATGGCAAAGGTGCTGAAATCTGACGTTGTCTGTTGGGCAACGCCTATCTATTATTATGAGATGAGTGGGCAGATGAAGACACTTATCGACCGTATGAACGCCATGTATTCCCAGGATTATCAGTTCCACGATGTCTATCTGCTGACAACAGCTGCTGAAGATGAAGAGACGACGCCTAAACGGGCGGAGACGGGTCTGACAGGTTGGATAGACTGCTATCCCAAGAGCCGTCTGGCAGGCACGCTCTTTTGCGGAGGGGTGAACAGAGCCCGCGAAATAGAAGGGAATTCAAAATTGCAGGAGGCATTTAATCTGGGTAAGAATGTATGAGGAGGGTGTTAGTTGCCGCAGCGCTGGTAAGTGGGATACTTGTAGGCTGTACAAACAATGAACAGAATAAATTGGGTGAGAATATGACAACACTGACATTAACGCAAGAGTGGGACAAAGTGTTTCCGCTGAGTGAGAAAGTGAACCATCAGAAGGTGATGTTTGTGACACAGTACGGGCTGACACTGGCCGCTGACCTTTACACCCCGAAGGATGCCAAGGGGAAACTTGCCGCAATCGCTGTCAGCGGTCCTTTCGGTGCCACCAAAGAACAATCGAGCGGACTCTATGCCATGCGCATGGCAGAACGCGGCTTTGTGGCACTTGCCTTCGACCCGTCCTATACAGGCGAAAGCAGCGGTGAGCCCCGTCGAACTGCATCGCCCGACATCAACACTGAGGATTTTATGGCAGCAGTTGATTACCTCTCAAAGCAAGATTTCGTCGATGCTGAGCGTATTGGCATCATCGGTGTCTGCGGATGGGGAGGCATCGCCCTAAATGCTGCCGCTGCCGACACGCGCATCAAGGCAACGTTGGCTTCGACGATGTATGACATGACCCGTGTCAGTGGAAACGGCTATTTTGACAGCGACGACAAAGAAGTATCACGCCATGCTGCTCGCGAAGTTCTCGCTCAACAACGACAGAGTGACCCTACCGCAATGGCAGGAGGAGTGGTTGACCCGCTGCCAGAAGATGCTCCCCAATTCGTCAAGGACTATTATGACTATTACAAGACCGAACGAGGCTACCATAACCGCAGCGGTAACTCAAACGATGGCTGGCGCGTCGTCGGCACACAGGCCTATGCCAATAGCCGTTTTCTCTATTATATCAACGAGATTCGTTCAGCTGTTCTAATCATACACGGCGAAAAAGCCCATTCGCGCTATTTCGGCGAGGCTGCCTACCAATATATGGTGGAAGGCAAGGCTGAAGGGTATAACTTTATCGGCGAACCCAACCCCAATCCAGAGAATAAACAGTTGCTCATCATCCCTGAAGCCTCGCACTGTGACCTCTACGACGGTGGTTACACCGAGCTGAACGGCATGGGTGAGCCAAAGAATCTGATTCCCTGGGACACTTTGGCAGAATTCTTCAATGAGAATCTAAAATGAAAAAAAGAATTCGGTTCAAGGCATTAATAATATCTATGGCATTTGTTGCAAGTGCATACGCTCAGAGGGTGATAGATGTGCATAGCCATCTCATCACTCCCGAGTTTGTGTTGTCTCTTGAAGAAGAAGGGCGACAGATGGAAGAGGGATTTCCTCTGCCAAAATATGACGTGGAAGCACATTTGAAATGGATGGATGAAACCGGAGTTGAGACTTCTGTGCTGACATTAGCCGCTCCACAGCCCACTTCTGCCGACGTGATAAGAAGTACGAACGAGGCTGCCGCACGCATCAAGAAAGAGCATCCAGGTAGATTTCTATTCTGTGCTGCTCTACCCTTGCCTGACGTAAATGCTGCTATCCTTGAGGCAAAGTATGCACTCGACACCTTGGACGCAGACGGGATAAAACTGGCAACGAACATGCAAGGGCAATACCTTGGTACTCCTGAGCTCGACACGCTCTTTTCATTCCTCAACGAGAGAAAAGCTGTCGTCATCCTACATCCTCATCGCCCTGAGCCAGTGAACAGCGAAGTGATGGCGCAGACACCCCTTGCCATGCAGGAGTACCTATCTGAAACCACCCGCGCCGTTGCAAACATGATAAGCCGTAATGTGCTGGCACGCTATTCCCACGTGAAGGTTGTAGTGCCCCATTGCGGAGCTTATCTATCACTGGCTGTGCCACGCATGAAATCGTTGACGCCCGTGATGCAAGCTAACAAGATGGTGGGCGACATCGACTGGGAGGCGAACCTCAGTGCCCTCTACTACGACCTTGCTGGCGCACACTCACCGGAGGTGATCCGCATGATGCTTACCATCACTACTCCTGACCATTTGTTTTACGGCTCTGACTACCCGTATGTCGCCCCCAAAATGCTCACACAAAGCCTTGCGAGGATGAAGAATTACCTGAGTTCCGAGTCGGACCTTTCTCCTTACAAAGAAATGATACTACACAAAAATGCTTGTCAACTTTTTAATCTAGCTCGTCCATGAAGAAAGCGTCATACTTATTATTATTTTCTATACTGCTTCCTGCCACCATGCATGCACAGACCATCTTTCCCGCTGAGTTAACTGCTCCTTCAGAGTATAATACGGGAACCGTGCATATCTCAGTACTCAGCCGAAGTGATAAGCAGATGACTACCAATTTCTTTTTTGAGAAGGGAAGTCACAATTCGTGGCACTACCATCCCGATGCCACTCAAGTGCTGATGGTGCTCAGTGGCGAGGCATACTATCAAGAGGAAGGAAAGCCTAAGCGGTTGCTCAAAAAAGGAGACGTAGTTACTGCAGCCCCCAATGTGCGCCACTGGAACGGTTCTACGCCTTGGAGCGATGCAGAATGTATGACTGTAAGCGATATTGTGCCTGATAAACAGCATGCCGTACAGTTGCGCAAGATAACAGATGAAGAATTTACAGAACCCATAAAACCATTTGATATGATCATCCGTATAGCTGAAATTGAAGTCTTTCCGCAATATTTAAAGGAGTACCTGGAGTATGCCAACGAAGTGGATCGACTGAGCGTTGAGCGTGAGCCCGGTGTCATCTGCCTGTTTCCGATGCAGAGTGCCGAGGATTCCACGCAGATCCGCATTCTCGAGATCTATGCATCAGAAGAAGCTTACCAAGAACATTTGACAACTGAACATTTCAAGAAATACAAGCAAGGGACACTTCACATGGTCAAAAGCCTGAAACTTCCCAATATGAATGCTCTTGACTCTGAGACCATGAGTCTGATTTTCAAGAAAAAAAGCTGATATGAGAAAAATAACAATTACGTTATTAGCAGTTTTCATAATATCGCTGCAAATAAAAGGACAAAATATGGCACTGACAACGAAACAACAAGCTCTCGTCTCAATTGCGGCTAACGAGGCAAAGGGCGACATCGAAGAATTAAAAACATCTCTGAACGAAGGATTCGAAACAGGATTGACTGTGAGCGAAGCCAAGGAAGCTCTGTCGCAGCTCTATGCCTATACAGGATTTCCACGTTCTCTGAATGCACTCGGTGCCTTGCAGAAAGTCATCGGTGAACGAAAAGAGGCTTGCCTTCGCTTGGAGGAAGGGCATGAGGCTGACCCACTGCCCAAAGACTATGATGCACTGAAACAAGGCACTATAGTGCAGACAAAACTGGTGGGCGGAGAACCTTTCAACTACACTTTTGCACCTCAAACCGACTACTATCTGAAAGCACATCTTTTTGGCGACATTTTCGCTCGTAACAATCTATCGTTCGCTGATCGTGAGGTGGTTACAGTGAGTGCCATTTCTGCCCTACCCGGCTGTGAATCGCAACTGGTAGCCCATGTGTCCGGAGCAAGAAACATGGGTGTGCCAGACAGTGCCCTAAAGGAAATACCTGCTCTGTTGGAAACCAAGATTGGAGAAGAAGAAGCAGAACGACTTCGCGATGCTTTGGCTACCGTCTTCAAAGAAACGCGCGATATGAAGAAGGAAGCGCGCGATATGAAGAAAGAAACACAAAACGGAGCCTATACCCCTGTGCAAACGGTTGATTTTTCCGTTTGGCCCAAGGGTGAACCTAACACAGCATATTCAAAGTATTTTGTAGGCAACAGCTATCTTGCTCCTTTGGAAGGAGGAATGACAAACGTCACCTTTGAGCCTCGCTGCCGCAACAACTGGCACATACATCACAAGCAAACACAAGTATTGATATGTGTTGCAGGTCGAGGTTGGTATCAGGAATGGGGAAAGGATGCCGTAATGATGAC
Organism: Bacteroidaceae bacterium; assembly: GCA_017650105.1. Taxonomy (GTDB): domain Bacteria; phylum Bacteroidota; class Bacteroidia; order Bacteroidales; family Bacteroidaceae; genus UBA1189. The sequence continues at coordinate 30,532 of JAGCFO010000023.1, forward strand.
TCCCGGCACAATAATCGCCATCCCCGCCGAAGTCAAACATTGGCACGGAGCTGTGAAAGACTCGTGGTTCCAACATCTGACATATCATAAAGATGTGAAGGAAGGGGCGTCTAACGAGTGGTTAGAGCCAGTTTCGGATGATATTTATGATAAGCTAAAATAAAAACTTACCTTTTTTAAATATAATGTCCCAAAGCATTTTTATTTGCTTTGGGATTTTTTCTTATTTTTGCCGCGAATTAACTCTTAAAACAACAATTATGGCACAAATATATAAAATCAAATGCCCTAAATGTAGAACCATTTTCACTATTGAAAAAGGTGTACTCATGAGCTGGGACTTCACAAAGCCTATTCCAGAAGAAATGAAGGAAGAGACTCCTTTCAATTGCCCTAACTGCCAACACAGGATGTGTGTGTTGGATGACGATTTCAACGAACATGTTGAAAGCGTGTTGTTTACCGATTAGTATTACTCGAAAAACGGAACATTTCATTTAGAGTTGGCTCCAAGCACCAACTTGATAATTGCCCCCTCACATGTTTATAAAGCCTTAGGGGGTACGACAGGCATCTGTAACAGTTTTTTTCGTCGAGTGAAATATTTCATTAACGGCTCGATTGATTGTTTTTTTCATTTTTTCTTGTTTTTTATTATTCTTTTGTAATACCTTTGCAAACGAAATAAAATTAGCATGAATAAATGACGCCATGAATTTCCAAAAGTCAAAACCCCTACGGCTAAGGCTGTTCAAATAGTGCCGATTCTATTCAGCTAATTAAATAATAGTAAGTGAAATACATTAAAATATAATATCATTCCTATGGATCAAAATCTGTCAAAATCTCAAATTTTGAAGCGACTGATTAGACAGACCATTCCCGCAATTCTGATGCTGTTCACATTCAACACTATGTTGTATGCGCAAAACGGCATCAAGGTAAGAGGCACGGTAACAGACAATACCGACGAGCCCATGATAGGAGCTTCGGTAGTGGTGAAAGGAGATGCTTTCATTGGCACCGTGACTGACATTGACGGACTCTTCGAGTTAACAGTTCCTTCGGAGCAGTCGGTACTGGTAATTTCCTATGTGGGTATGACTACGAAGGAAATCCAAGTCGGAAAACAGCGTGACTTCAAGGTTTCGCTCTCCGATGACAGCGAGCTGGAGGAAGTCGTGGTTGTTGGTTTCGGTCAGCAGAAAAAAGTTTCTGTGGTGGGCGCTATCACCCAGACCACTGGTGAAGTTCTTGAACGTACAGCAGGTATCGGAAGTGTAGGTGCTGCCCTCACTGGAAACCTTCCTGGTGTCACCACAATTGCTTCTTCAGGTCAGCCAGGCGAAGAGGACCCGCGAATATACATCCGTGGTGCTGCCGCATGGAATCAGGATGCTCAGCCTCTTATCCTCGTCGATGGTGTCAAGCGTGAGATCAAGTCCGTCGACATATCGTCGGTAGCTACTGTTTCAGTATTAAAGGACGCATCAGCTACGGCTGTTTATGGTGTCGAAGGTGCTAATGGCGTCATCCTTATCACCACAAAACGTGGACAGGAAGGCAAGGCGAAAATTGATGTTGGCTTCAACGAAACACTAAAAGCTGTGTCGAAACTACCTCGCAAATATGATTCATATGACGGATATATGTTTCGTAACCAAGCTATCGAGCATGAACTGGCCATCGGTGGTGATGCCTCGTGGGCATACTTCCGTCCACAGACTTTCATCAATAACTTCCGCAATCAAGACCACACCGTTAAGCCCAACTATGACGCTGATGGCAACTACCTTGGAGACTACAGTCAGGCAGAACGCTATCCTAACGTTGACTGGCAAGAAGAGATGTTCAAGGATTTTGCCTTATCTTATAATGCCAATCTCAATTTCTCTGGTGGAACAGAGTTCGTCAAGTATTTCGTGGCTTTCGACTACCAGAATGAAGGCGATATGACTAAGATTTGGGATAACCGTCAAGATTATGTGGGTGGTTATACCTATAATCGTTTGAATGTGCGCTCGAATCTGGACTTTCAAGTTACCAAGACAACTCAATTCAAGGTAAACCTTTTCGGCTCGAATGCTCAGCAGAAGGCTCCACACTATTATTGGGGTAACAATGGTGAGTGGTTCCAGCAGCAGAAATGGTCTGGTGCCTATCGTATGGCTCCCAACCTCTTCCCTGTTCAGTTCTCAGATGGCTCGTGGGGTTACTACCCGTTGGTATCCAATATTGAGAACTCTCCTATGAGTGTAGCAACATCTGGCTATGAACTGAGAACTATAACACGGGTATTTACAGACTTTAACCTTGAACAAGATCTCCGCTTTATTACCCCAGGACTTATAGCCCGCGGTACAATCTCTTGGGACAACCAGTTCAATGAAGGTAGCCGCGGTATTTCTGACTTGCACGCAACAAAGAGAGCATACATGCTTCCTGAGGACGGTCAGTTTATGCCTGAAAACTTAATTGATCCAACGACAGGTTTTGATTTCTATGAGAGTCGTGACTGGACTACTGAGTCAGGTAGCGTAAACAGCACAAGCCGCGCAACAGAAATGTCGCTCCAACTCTTTTGGGGCAGGCAGCTCGGCGATCATAACGCGTCAGTCATGGGCAACTGGAAGCGTCGTATCAATGCAGGAAATGCCGACCTTGAGTTCCGTCGTGAAGACTGGGTGTTCCGTACCACATACGACTATAAGAGCAAATATTTTGCTGAGTTTAACGGCGCATACAACGGTTCGCAGAAATTCTCACCCGACAACCGCTTCGCATTCTTCTGCTCAGGAGCAGCAGGCTGGATGATTTCAGAAGAAAAATTCATGAAATGGTTTAAGGAAAAGAAGATTATCGATATGCTTAAGATTAGAGGTTCTATCGGTGAAATCGGTGACGATAGCGCCGGTGCGCGTTGGGCTTATTTGACGGAATGGTCAGTAATAGGTCCATTCGTAATGAACCTTGATAGAACTAACAGTCCCTTTACTGGGTATACGGAATCTAAAGTTGCCGCTCCCGACCTCCACTGGGCAACCGTACAGAAGAAGAATATCGGTTTTGACTATGCGTTCTTTGAAGGTTTGCTTGCCGGTAGTTTCGACCTGTTCCGAGACGATCGTTATGACATTTTCATCTCCGGAAGCAACCGTTCTGTACCTTCTTACTATGGAGCAGCTATGACCCCCGACATCAATAAAGGTAAGATCAAGAACACCGGCTTCGAACTTGAGCTTCGCTTCAATAAAACATTGACCAACGGCATGCGTTTCTGGGCCTATTCCAATTACACATACGCACACAACGTAATTAAATTAAAAGACGACCCCGCATTGTTCCCCGCTTATCGTAAAGCGCAAGGCTATTCCCAGGGACAATATGTTTCATTCATTGATAACGGATTTATCGGCACTTACGACGAACTTTATAGTACACCAGCACGTGAGAAAGACGACAGCCAAGTGCTCATCGGAGACCATTACATCGTCGACTTCAACGGTGACGGTATCGTTGATGAGACAAACGATCAGGCTCCGTTTGGTTACACAGGAACACCCGAGCATACCTATAATGCCACTATCGGCTGGGATTGGAAAGGCTGGAGTGTGTTCGCCCAACTCTATGGTGTGACAGGCGTCACTCGCGACGTAGGCCTTCCTTCGTTCGGAGACAAACTTCTCACAGTATATGACAATGGCACTTGGTGGAATCCGGTTGATGGAACAGGGAAAGTTGTTGTCCCTCGCTTCAATTCACAAGTTTCCTACAATGATGGAACACAATACCTTTTCGACGGCTCGTATTTCCGACTTAAGAATGTGGAAATAGCATATACATGGACTAAAGGCTGGGTAAAGAACCTTGGATTCACAAGCCTAAAACTCTACATGAATGGTAACAACCTATTCCTTATTACAAAGATGCCTGATGACCGTGAGAGTAATTACGGATGGAGCGGTAGCGGTGGTGCTTACCCAACAGTCAGACGATATAACTTCGGATTTAAGCTTTACCTTTAATTGTGTACAGACGAATTATGAAATATAGTAGTAAAACAAAGACATTATTCTATAGTTCACTGCTCCTTCTTGCCGGCGGTGCATTCTTCACTTCCTGCACCGATTGGCTCGATAAGGAAAAGGAGGCTATTGTTGCAGAGGATGAAGCGTTCAAAAACTATCGCAACTTCCAAGGGTATATAGAGGAAATCTACGACTGTATACCTAATAAGGAGATGGTCAACCACTGTACCTCATGGAATTGGGGCGACGATGCCGTTCACAATCCAGAAGGATATGCGCATATGGATCATCAAGTTGATCTTGGTAACTATCGTAACTGGTGGACAAATGGTCAGTGCTGGCTTAACGGCGCAGGAAAAGATGGTTCTTGGGCGAATAAATATTCGCTCTGGAAGGGCGCCTGGTATAGTATCCGCAAGTGTAATATGGGTATAGAGAACATCAAGTCCCTGATTGGCACCGATGAAGAGCGCGACCTGTTGCTTGGGCAACTCTATTTCTTCAGAGCATGGTGGCATTTTGAACTGATGTGCTATTTCGGCGGACTTCCCTACGTGGATCAGAGTTTTGAGGCTTCGAACATCCCAGAACTCCCGCGGCTCTCATTCCAGGAATGTGCAGACCGCTGTGCAGAAGACTTTGAAAAGGCATACAGCCTCTTACCTTTGGATTCGGACGCTTGGGATGAAACACTTGCCGGCATGCAAACATCTGGAAAAAACGATTTGCGCGTAAACAGATTCATGGCACTCTGTTACCTTGGCAAGTGCTATCTTTGGGCTGGTTCCCCACTTATGAAAGAGTTTGAGAAGACAAAGACAGGTGGTGCTGCCCAGCTTTTGGGTGCAAGTTCTAATGGCAAGACATACGATTATGATGTTGAATACTGCAAAAAAGCTGCTGAATCATTAGGCAGAGCTCTTGAAATGGTAAACAGAGGTACTGTTAATTACAAACTTGCAGAATTCAAGTACTCAAACATCTACGATCACGAACGTGACGAGAGCTCTGAATCAAACTACTCCGACATCTTCTACACACGTGGACAGAACTGGCTCCAACCAGGTTCTACTGAGGCCATTTTCCGCGGGCTTTCTCAGACAGACGATTGCAACTGGAACTGCTCTAAGATATTTGGTCCTAAGGTTCTGGGTATCGTTCCGCATGATAATATCATTCACCACCCTACCGCAAACCTTATTGACCAATATGGTATGGCTAACGGGCAACCTATCTATTTAATAAAAAATGGAGAATATGTCCTGAATCCAGAATCCGGCTGGGATCCTGAACATCCTTACAAAGATCGTGATCCACGATTCTATCACGATATTGTGTTCGATGGCTTCCACTATGTTCTCAATACGGAAAACTTCACGGATGCTCAGAAGAAGCTTAAACTTGATTATTGCTCCCTCTACACAGACGGCGCAATGCGCGCAGTTGACAATGGAAGCAGCACGGGCTATTTCATCCAAAAACTTGTTCCTCACCAGTGTAATGAATATGACCGTTGGTGCTACGGATGGGAAAATGGCAACACCTTCCACTGCTATCTTCCCTATATGCGCCTTGCTGACATCTATCTGATGTATGCAGAGGCCAGAGCAGCGATTGCAAAGAGCGCAGCAGAGCTTAAAGAAAAGCCCGAGTATTGTCCGTCACTCTCAGCCATTGACGCTATCAACGTGCTTCGTGATCGTGTGAATTCAGACGATTATCCAATGGAACACGTACAGCCTCAATTCATTGACACAAGAGAGCACTTCATTGACGAATTGCGTCGTGAACGCTCAGTGGAACTTTCTTTTGAAGGCTTCCGCTGGTGCGACTTGCAGCGTTGGCTGCTCCTTACCGAGCCCCCTTATACTGTGAAGTACTCTCATGAGTTTGAGCGTTTGGAAAAGGATGACTGGTTTAAGAATCACGATCCAAAGGATGCAAAAGTCGGAAATTTCCATAAGGAGGAGCTTATAAGTCGTAGGTTTGAATCGAAACACTATTGGTTCCCTCTTCCCGACAAAGATATTTATCTCTACGAAGGATTTCCTCAGAATCCAGGATGGTAAGACAGGATTAATGATTAATGATAACAATTAATGATTAATAAGACATTATCTATGAAAAAAATTATAACATACATATATCTCTTTGCCATCTTGTTTGCTTCGCCGCTGACAATTCATGCACAGTTTGCTGACGGTGCAGATTCTATCAAGACCCAAAAGAAAGTACATGTTGCTTTCCGTGACAAAGATGCCGACCATATTCTCGGAGGCATTTCATACGTTGATATGGAAGAGCTACAGAAAAAAGATTACACGATGAGTAGTCTTGAAGACATGTATGCTCTTGTAGGAGGATGGAACGGCAATAATCTTTGGGGAATTGACAACGAACGTCTTGACAATAACGACAACAGCAATTTGCCGCTAGTAATTATTGATGGAGTTAAGCGACCTTCCAACAACGTGCTTCCTTCCGAAATTGAGCAGATAACGTTCCTCAAGGGGGCTCAGGCCGTCGTACTGTATGGAGCAAAAGGTGCTAAGGGCGCAATTCTTATCACAACCAAACGCGGCACAGTCGACGGTCTCCAAATCAAAGCCAATGCCAACACCGGCTACTATGTTGCTAAGGAATTCCCTGAGTATCTCGGTTCTGCGGAATACATGACTTTTTATAACGAAGCCCGTGCCAACGATGGACTCGACCCAAGATATTCGCAGATGGACATCTACAATCATGCCGTGGGAACTAATCCTTACCGTTATCCAAACGTCAACTATTATTCGGACGAATATATTCGAAAAGCATTTAATCGTTCGGAAGGAACGTTGGAAATACAAGGTGGAGGCACTCGTGCTCATTTTTACACAAATATTAATTACTATCGCATAGAAGACCTTCTCAACTTCGGCTTGGCAAAGCAGAATTACACAGACCGTTTTAGCGTACGTGGAAATGTTGATCTTCTCATCAACAAGCTTGTAAAAGGATATGCTAATGCCAGTGCGACCTTCTACAACTCAAACAAGAATAAAGGAGATTTCTGGGGTGCAGCAGCTACAATGCGTCCAAACTTCCCAGAGAATGCGGCACCGCTGATTCCAATAAATATGGTTGACCCCAATGCATCTAAAGCTCTTGCCATACTTGGCAAGTCCCTCAACCTACTTGATGGAATTTATTTCCCTGGCGGCACAAAAGCTACCCAATCAAATGCAATTGCCGACTGTTATTTTGGCGGAAAGACAAGAGACGTTAGTCGTCAGTTCCAATTCGATGCTGGTATTGACTATGACATGAATAAGTTTGTGAGGGGTTTGTCATTCAAGACATTGTTCTCTATAGACTATGCTGCAAACTACAGTCTTTCGTACGATAACGAGTACGCTGTGTTCATTCCTACCTGGAGCAACTACAACTCACAAGATATTATTGTGGGCCTTACACAGCAGGGAGATGAAGTTGTGACAGGTCACATGGCTATGTCAAACACCGCCTACCGCCAGACAATCAGCTGGAATGGACATTTTGACTATGATCATACATTTAATGGCAGGCACCATGTTACAGGTATGCTTCTCGCAAATATGTTTACCACAACATCCAGCGGCGAATACCATCGTTATGCTAATGCCAATTTAGGCCTTCAAGCAGGATATGACTACAAGGGTCGTTATTTCGCCGATATGTCGTTGGCTGGAGTACATTCGGCTCGACTTCCAAAAGGTCACCGCGAAGCCATTTCACCTTCTTTCACTCTTGGCTGGAACATTGCTAAGGAGAGCTTTTTAAGAGGGAGCTTCGTTGACGATCTATTACTCAGTGCTTCATACAGCGACCTGAACGAAGATATTGATGTTTACATGGGAAGTAAATACTTTTATCTATACGATGCTTTGTGGGCAACCGCCGGTAGTACTTTTACATGGAACGAGGGTGCTCAAACAGACCGCACTTTCTCCACCATGGGTGCCAATCCTATGCTTGACTTCATTCATCGCAAGGAATACTCTGTAAGTCTACGTGGATCGTTCTTCAACAAACTCATTGCAACTGATCTTACATGGTTCAACACTGATATGTCCGGATACATCATCCAGAACCCCACCCTTTTCCCTTCATACTTACAAGGAGGTCTTTCTGGAAGTACGTTCAAGCCTGCTATCAACAATAATATTCAAAATCGCAAAGGCCTTGACTTCAGTCTAACAGCTCAAAAACAATTGGGTGAGGTTAATGCTAAACTAGGCATTGTTGGTACATATCTTACTACTAAATGGAAAAAGTTCGATGAGACGATTGATCCTACAGCGCCTCACAAATACACCGAAGGACAAGTTCTTGACGCTCTTTGGGGGTATAACTGTTTGGGGTTCTACACATCTGAAGACTTTGAATTATCGACGACTGCTGATGGCAAAACTAAGTACACATTGAAGGACGGACTTCCCAAATCTGCAATCGGTGGAAACATCCAACCTGGCGACTTGAAGTATGAGGATATCAATGGTGACGGCACTATTAATAACAAAGACATGCTGGTTCTTGGTAGCTCTGGTAACGTAATTGTTTTGGATAGCAACGGCAATCCTAACGGAAATGCTTTGGGCTCCATCGGTGCTCCTTGGACTATGGGCATGAATCTCACTCTCAAGTACAGAAATTTCACCCTCTTTGCTCTTGGCAACGGGCAGTTCGGCGCTTATGCCATGAAAAACAACAGCTATTACTATATGGATAGAGAAGCCAAGTACTCCGTCAACGTTCGTGGTCGATGGACACCAGAGACAGCCGATGTGGCTACTCATCCTCGTCTGACAACACTGACCTCTGCAAATAACGCAGCAGCATCCACATTCTGGATTTATAGTACCGACCGATTCAACATCCGTAAGTTGCAGCTCACCTATGACTTCCCAAAGAAAATGTTTGAAGGAAAGGCCATAGAGAATTTATCGCTATATATAAACGGGAATGACCTCCTTACGATCTCGAAGAACCGCAAGTTGATGGAGACAAGTGTTGGCTATGCTCCCCAGACACGATTCTATAATCTTGGTGTTAAGGTAATCCTTTAATAATATTGAAAATGAAGACAAGAAACATTATATTCTATCTCATCGGTCTCTTCGCATTCTGCTCATGTGATGATATGTTCGAGCCTGCTGATGAAAACAATCGACAGGAGGATGCCATGTATGAGGAGTCGAAGTATGCATATGGTCTGCTTATGTACGCTTACGATCGCCTTCCCTACTTGACGACTACTCAGACTGACATTGCTACGGATGATGCAGTAACCAATTTGACAACCAGCCCCTATGTTAATATGGCAACTGGCGCTTGGGCATCAGATAACAATCCGATGTCTCAATGGGACAATTGTAAGGATGGCATCCAATATGTCAATCTCTCACTTTCAAAAGTGGAAAAAGTAAAATGGGCTCCAAGTGCACGTTCAAAACAACGAATGTTTATTGACCGTTTAAAAGGTGAAGCATTAGGACTACGTGCGGTTCTATATTACTATTTACTTCAAGCCCATGGAGGTTATGCAGACGATGGTGTTCTTTACGGAGTACCTTTGCTCACTGCCCCCGAAGACGGAAGTTCCGATTTCAACCAGCCTCGTGCCACTTTTGCCAGTTGTGTAAAACAGTGTTTTGCAGATTGTGACAGCGCTATGGCACTTCTTCCAATTGACTACGTAGACGTAGACAGTGACGATGAAATACCTGAAAAATATTTGGCTTTGGGCGCTCAAAAAACCGGTTACAACCTTGTATTTGGTGCTAGGTCACGTAATCTTATGTCAGGTAAAATCGCAGAGGCTGTTAAGGCACAAGTTGCCCTTCTTGCAGCAAGTCCAGCATTCCGTGAGCAGAGCGGCGTAACCTCAGCCGAGGCTGCAACTCTATGTGCGAATGTGCTCAAACGTATTGGTGGTTTAGAAGGATTTGACATCTCGGGTAATACTTGGTACAAGAATAAAACAAAACTTGACCCCAAAGCCACTGAAATGCCAGAAATGCTTTGGCGTGAAGACCGTCATAATAACAATGACCAAGAGAAAGAAAACTTCCCTCCTACTCTCTACGGCAATGGTCGAGTTAATCCATCACAGAACTTAGTTGATGCATTCCCAATGCGCAATGGTTGGCCTATTTCTGATCCCAACTCCGGTTACGATTCGCAGGATCCATACTTTAATAGAGACCCCCGTCTTGAAAACAATGTAATATATAACGGTATGACCTTCAAAAAAACGGTCATTTTAACGGGTGCCGATATGCCTAATGATAAGAATGAGACAAACGACAACCTCAACAATACTGATCAATCAACACGGACAGGTTATTATTTGAAAAAACTGCTTCGTGATGATGTCAGCGTGAATCCAAGCTCTAATCTTAGTCAGCAGCATATATATCCTCGCATCCGTTACACAGAAATCTTCCTTGCTTTTGCAGAGGCAGCTAACGATGCTTGGGGACCTGAAGGTGATCCTACAGGAATAGGATTCACTGCCTATGACGTTATCAAAGCTATTCGTAATCGCGCAGGACTCGGCACTGACGAATATGGTCGTCCACTTGCTGAAGGTGATGCCTATCTTGAAGAATGCAAGTCAAATAAAGACAAGATGACATTGCTCATCCGTAACGAGCGACGTCTTGAGCTTTGCTTTGAGAACAAACGTTTCTGGGATCTTCGCCGTTGGCAGATGCCTATTAACGAAACTGTCATGGGCATGAAAATCGAGAAGATTGATCCAGATAAAGAAGACAGCCCACTTAAATACACCCGAATCGAAGTTGAGAACCGAGATTTCGACAGTTCATATCAGTGGTACGGCCCCATTCCAAAGGGTGAGGTACTCAAATGGAGTAACTTAAAGCAAAACAAGGGTTGGCAATAAAAAGAGTTTATAGTTAAATTGATATCACTATGAGGAAATTTAAGAACTATTTGTATTGTGTGGTTTTGGGAGTACTTTCTCTCTCATACTCTTCTTGTTACAATACAGAACATATTTTCCCAGACTATGAGGAAGGTACTACAGCCTACTTTGCATATCAGTTCCCGGTACGCACGCTCGTACTTGGTAACGACATCTATGACAACACACTTGACAACGAACATAAATGCCGGATTTGGGCGACTATGGGTGGCGCTTATCATGGGCGAAAAGCCGTTGTGGATTATGTTGTTGAAGAGTCACTTTGCGACAACCTGTTTTTTACGGATGAAGGAGGAAATGCATCGTATCCTGTGACTCCTATGCCTACAGAATATTATAGACTGTTATCTGATGCCATTCCTTACAATAGCGACACTCGCGGCTATGTAGAAGTACAGTTCACCGATGCTTTCTTTAACGACGAAAAGGCTATAGATAACACATACGTTATCCCCCTTTTGATGACAAACGCGAAAGGTATTGACCATATTCTCACCGGTACGCCACGTGAGGGACTCTCTCCTTCTCGCACTAATACAGAAGATTGGGAGGTTCTTGCAAAGGACTATGTACTATACTGCGTGAAATATATGAACCCATGGCAAGGAAAATATATTCGCCGTGGTGTCGACTATGTTACAGAAAAAGGTGTTGTCACCAGAGTAGTCCGCAAAGATACGACACTGGTAAATACCGACCTTGAACATTACAAGGAAAACCCTGTAAACCAGAACGACGAAATTTGTGCAATAACAACGAAGAATATGACTCAGGCTATTTTCCCTGTGTCTTTCAGAACTTCAGGTGCTTCAATAACTTGTAATCTTATCCTAACTTTCAATGGCGACAAATGCACAGTGTCCACCGATGATGAGAACGTAACCGCAACTGGCTCTGGTGAATTCATCGCTAAAGGGACAGAGAGGAATGAATATAAGGATTATCAATGGGGTAGCAACAATGGAGAGCTTGTGCAACGTGACATTCTCCGTTTAGCTTATGAAGTGAATTTCATTAATAGTGACATTCAGATATCTACAAATGACACTCTTGTTGTTCAGACTCGCGAATCCAACAAGAGAGTATTCTTCACACCCAAATACGTTAAATAATAATTGGAGGCTAAGAGTATGAAAAATAATATTAGAAACGGTCTCTTCATGTTGGTTGCAGGAACACTTGCGCTTTCCTGTGCAGATTATAATGTGACAGACGATTTCACAGTCGAGCCTGATCCAACTTTCGTGGAGCCATACAAGGACCTTGCTCCTGTAAAAACATATATTGACAGGAGTAAGTATCCAAATATGACGATTGGTGCTACGCTAAAAGTTACAGATTTCAACAAACAGGAACTTGCACATGCTGCTGCAATTACAAATTTTGACAATCTCGCTTTCGGTACTACCCTTATGTCTGGAGCCATTATCAATAACAAAGGCGTGATGAACTTTCTTGATATGATGGACCTTCTTGATCATGTAGAAGAAATAGGAGGTGATGTCTTCGGCAGTCCTATCGCTGCTAATGCGAATCAGGCTGACGGATGGCTGAATCTGCTCACAGCTCCTATTGAGGTTCCCGTTGATTTTGTTGAAGGGAAATCGGTAGATTTCAGCAAGATGACGACATTTGATGGTACCATTGAGAAAGGGAAAGCTGCAATTGTCAGCTATGATGGTCAGAACGCCCTCCAAATTGGAACGACATCCAATGTACACATTATTGAAGGCTTTGAAGTTGACCCTCTTGCTACATATACAACAACATTTTGGGCAAAAGCTGATAAGGACGCTTCATTCAACGTTAATTTCTCTGGCAATAAGATTGACGGAAACGGAACTAGTGGAAAGTGGACTTTCAAATCAGGCAAGTGGACAAAGATTGTTGTGGAAGGCAAAGCTGCAGAAGGTGTAACCGAAGGCTATTTGAGAATTGACAATGCACTTGCTGGCGCAATCTATATATCAAAAGTTGAGGTCGGTTATTATCCTGATAACCATCGGCAACAGACTGCAGAGGAGAAAAAAGATACCATCAACTATGCTCTCAATGCATGGTGCGATGGTCTTATGAAAATTAATGAAGGTCGTATCAAATCGTTTGATCTTATTGACGAAGCCATAGACGTTAAATCAGAACTCGACAATGGTATGTTCGACCTCAAACACTCTGATGAAAAAATCTTCTGGCAGGATGTTCTTGGCTGCGATAACTATGCCCCAGCAGTGGCAGATGCGGCAAGAAGAGCATACGAGAATCATGGGGGCAATTCTTCTGAACTGAAGTTTTTCATTAGTGAATCCGGTCTTGAGAATACCAAAAAAATGGAAAGTCTCATTTACTGGATTAACATTTGGGATGCGAACGGAGCAAAAATTGACGGCATCAATGCCAAACTAAATCTCACATATAGTGAAGATGAAACGAAGCAGAATGCTAATAGGGCTCTGCTTGACAAACTTCTTGAAGAACTGGCCTCTACTGGTAAATTGATTCGTCTCTCTAACTTTGACATCAAGTATCAGGATACTTCTGGTGCAAGTGTTACTGCAAACGACATTACTGGAGAACAGCGTCAAAAACTTGCCGACTATTATGGCTATGTAATCAGGAGCTATATGACTAAGATTCCCCATGACAAGCAAGCAGGAATCTGCAAAGGTAATCTCGCAGACACAACAGACCCTGTAGGTCTTTGGTCTGTTGATAACAAAAGCAAAGACTGGGTACGCACAGCTACTTATAAGGCTTTCTGCGATGCTTTAAGTGGAAAATAAACATCCATTGACACATATTATTTATCTTTATTTATTAATCTAAACTATTTCTACTATGAAGAAATTATTTACTCTTATGGCTCTCATGTTATGCTTCTTGGGAGCAAAGGCTGTAGTGGTAGTTGATGCAGAGGTTATTTTCTCTGAACAGACAGCCTTAAAGTTTTACAGTTGGGGTGGTCAGGGAACAGATCGTCTCTCACTTCAGGATGGTTGCCTCTTCTATCATGGTGAAGAAGCAACTGAGAACCCGTGGGACGTGCAGTTCTTCCCCATTGGTGGAGTCGACATAGAAGTTGGCCAAACCTATACGCTTTCATTGAAGATTAAGGGTTCCGTAGAGGCCAACATCTTCAATATGAGTTTTGCTGGAGTTGATAAATATGAAGCTCTGCATGTCACCACAGACTGGCAGGAGTTGGAATTTATTTACGAAGCAACAGGAACCAGTGGCGATCTGCTTTTCCAGTGTGGCAGCTACGTTGGCGACTGGTGGATTGAGTACATGAAGATTACTCATGAAGAAAGAGACCAACGCCCAGTTGAATGGTATAACATCCTTGAGAATGGCGATGCTGAAGGCGAGTTCGGAGAAGTGCCCTGTGCATATTCTAAAGAATGGGGATACAACGTTGGGGAAGACGGTATGCCATTACCCCACGTCGCTATCATTGAAGAAGAAGATGGAAACAAAGTGTTCGTAAGTCACGCAAAGACTGTTGATCCTATCCTTGTGTGGGATTCCGACGGTGAGCAGTGGGGACAACAGCACAGTGCCGGTGACCCCATGCCAGATAACACTTGGCAGAACCAGTTCTGGATCAACTTCCCCCGTCCCATGAAAGCAGACGAACAGGTCAAGATCTCATTCAGATATAAAGCTTCTAAGGCTTTCAGAGTAACCACTCAAGACCACACCAATCCTGGCGATTATCTTGGTGGAGGCAAATTGGGTGACATCCAGTTTAGCACTGACTGGCAAGATTTTGAAAAAACATTCTCTGCTGCTGCTGGCGTGCAGTCCATCGCTTTCAATTTCGGTGAAGATCAAAACTATCTGGAAGACATTGACATCTACTTCGATGATCTTAATGTCTCTCTCATGAAACTTGACGAAGGGTTCTTCGTTGCATCTACCAACACCGAGTCAGGCATGGTTGACTATGACTTCGACAACGCTATCCAGTTTACTGAAGAAGACGAAGGTGTGTTCGTTGCTACAGTCGGCACTGTTGGCGACCAAGACTCATGGGTAAATGAGATAATGATTTCAACTGTACGTGGTAACGACAAGGCATTTAAGGCAGCTACACTCAAGGTTGCAGGAGCAGTAGTTAATGACCCCGAATCCTGGATCGACTATACCGAGGGTTCCAATGCCAAGATCAAGCTTTCTGCTGCTGGTGTATGGACTATTACTATCAACACAGAATATATGATGATGAACTTCGTTAAGCTTGAAGGCGAAGCTGACAAAGAGCCTATCGAAATTGTTCCTAACCCATATGTAGTTGTAGTAAATGCTCTGGAGAGAGATGATCTTGCAGATACTGTAAATGATGATGGTTCAACTACTGTTAGAGAAGAAGAAGGTGGCTCAGGTCAGACTTGGGACAACCAATTCTGGATTTACGCTAACCGTCCTCTTAACGCAGGTGAAGTAACTATTCTCGAGTTTAAGTACTCTGCTTCTATTGATGCTCATACCACGACACAGTGTCATGGTGAACCAGGTGCTTATATGCACTGGGCAGCTATCGGTGATGTAGACTTCACAACTGAAGAGCAGACCTTCTCTACTACCTTCACAATTCCTTCCGAGGCAGATGGTATGCTAAGCATTGCATTCAACATGGCAGAAATCAAGAGTGCTTGCGATTATACGCTCAAAGACTTTGTATGGAAGACTGAAGACGGGACAGAATCTCTTATCAATATGACTGGTGCAGATAATTTCTACGTAAAGGTTTTGGGTAGTGATACTTACTCATTAGGCATCAACAATGTTGTTAATAACAACACTGCTTCTACCGTTACGTACAACCTCGCAGGTCAGCGTGTATCTGACGAATACAAGGGCATCGTTATTAAGAACGGCAAAAAGCTTCTTGTTAAATAAGACAAGTCTCTCTATTAAAGAGACATTATAACCCATCGTGCGTCACCATTCCGTCAATATGTCGGAATGTGACGCACGAGTTATTAAAATGATGTGATTGTTTCCAAATAATTTTGTATATTTGCACCCACATACATAAGTGCACACATATAAATGAAAAGGTTATTTACATCTATCATCTTTTTGGCAACTGTTGCTGTCATTCAGGCAGCAACCATCACTCTGACAGTGTACGACACCCGCTATCAGACTATTACTGGCTTCGGCGCTGCTTGTTGCGATGGGGCAATGTGCCCTTTTGGCGCCGATACAAGGCCTGTACAACTACTCTATGGCCCACAGTCAAAGATTGGGCTTAATATAATGCGTATGGAAATCTCACCGAACTTTGAAGGAGATGTCAAAGTTCCGGAATGGGGCAACTGGGACACACCTTATGACTGGAACGGTTCTCTTCCCTCCGCCAAAATAGTCAAGCAGCGTGGAGGCATCGTATTCGGTACACCTTGGTCTCCTCCTGGGGAATATAAGACCAACGGTACGGCACAGGGAGGTAATGCCGAAGATCAAGGTAATCAGCGCGGTCAACTTCGAGCAGACTGTTATGAAAAATTCTTCCCTTGGCTCAACTCATTTCTGACATGGATGAAAAGCAAAGGAGTCAACGTCGATGCAGTGTCTATCCAAAACGAGCCCGATTGGTGGGTTAGCTACTCAGGTTGCCTTTATACCCCACAACAGCAACTCAACCTTGTCAAGAACTATGCACACATGTTGGACCGCGAAACCTTCCCTGGAGTGCGTCTTATCAGCGCAGAGCCTTTGGGCTTTGACCCCAAGTACTATGATGTACTGATGAACGACCCTGTAGCCCGTGAACAAATTGACATCATGGCAGGGCACATCTATGGACATCCACCATTGGGAAATCTTAAGACCGTTGCCACAAGAGCATCCAAATATGGCAAGGAGGTATGGATGACAGAACATTCAGTAACAGACAATATCGACCGTCTGCCTAACTGGCATGAGCAGCTGATTTTCGCCGAGGAACTCAATGAATGCATGTTGGCAGGTTGCACCGGATACATTTATTGGTACATGCGTGCTCACTGGGCTTTTGTAGGCACAGGCGAGACGAAGTATAATCCTGGTAATACTAAAAATACATTACTACCAAGAGCCTATGTCATGTCCCATTTCTCGAAACACGTCACAGGCTCCACACGATTGAAAACGTCACGTGACAAAACCTCAGGCGAAGGAGCTACCATTGAGTTTTCCTCATACATAAAAGGTGACTCGCTCATTGTTATGGCAATTGATACCACTGCTAATGCTGGCAATCTGAAGATCAACTTGCCCGTCAATGTGAAGAGTGGCACTCATTTGCTTTCTACAGGGAATGAAAAAGAGAATCTCTGTCAAACGAAGGACATCACTATCGATGCACCAACCAATGTGGTGATTGTAGATAAACCGGCACGCAGTATCAACACCTATATCTTTATGATTGACAAAGACACTGCGATTGAGAACATCAAGGAGACTACCGGTGAAGATAAAAAATACTATTATGACTTGCTTGGACGTCCAATTAATGAACCTAAAGGCATTTGCATTGAACGAAGTTCTGACGGAACGACAAGAAAAGTCATGATGTAACGACATTCTACCTAGTATCCTCTAAACGTTATGACTCTGTTTCAAAAAATACTACTCATATATTTTGTCGTTACCAACGTCGTAACGTTTCTGACATTTGGCATCGACAAGTGGAATGCAAAACATTCCCGAAGGCGTATCCGTGAGACAGCTCTCTTGTTATTAGCTGTTTTGGGAGGGAGCATCGGTGCTTGGTTGGGTATGAAAGCCTGGCATCACAAGACAAAGCATAAGAAGTTTCAGCTTGGCATTCCCATTATATTCGTCTTCCATTTGACAATTATTGCATTTTTAATTATTAAAGGATTAATATGAAAAGCTTTAAATCAGCAGCTTGGCTCCTTCCCCAGCCCGTTCTCATTATCGGCACTTATGATAAGGCCGGTAAGGCAAATGCTATGAATGCAGCCTGGGGAGGCCAATGGGACAATCATGAGATTATGATATCGCTTGGCTCTCATGCTACCACCGACAACCTTGCAGAAATTCCAGAGTTTACTGTTGCCTTTGCAACAACTGAGACAATGGTAGCAGCCGACTTTGTGGGGATAGTGAGCGGCAAGAACACATCCGACAAGATGGAGAAGACATGCTGGGCTATTGAGAAGGCTCCCAACGTAAACGCGCCTGTCTTTACGAATTTCCCCATGACTTTGGAATGTCGTATTAAGCAGAAAATTGACGAGAGTGAAACAGGCTATTATCTCATAGCGGAAATCATCAACATTCTGTGTGACGAAAAGTATCTCGCTGATGACGGCAAACCAGATGTTGAGAAAATGAAGCTTATCACCTTCGACCCCGTTCATAACAACTACATTCAGCTAGGGAAAATCGTCGGCAAAGCCTTTTCAGACGGCAAGCAGCTGAAATAAAAATGATCCAACAATACAAGATAGTGACTCTCTGCGGAAGCACACGTTTCAAGGAGCAGTTTTTAGAAGTTCAGAAGAAACTGACACTTGAAGGCAATATAGTCATAAGTGTTGGCCTGTTCGGACATTCTGGCGATGAAGAAGTGTGGAAGCCTGGCACGAAAGAGATGCTTGATGATATGCACCTACGCAAAATAGATCTCTCTGATGAAATCTATGTCATCAATGTAGGAGGCTATATTGGCGAGAGCACAAAACGCGAGATAGCATACGCTGAGATGACAGGAAAGAAAATTCACTATCTGGAATAGGAACCCATGAAACCAGAGGTTTTCAACATTTCGGGGAAAGATTGTTATCTCTACTGCCAACCTGATGCAAAGAGTCTGCTCATTCAACCTGTAGATGAACACGACTTGGAATTGTTGAGCCAAAAGGTTGAAGTTATCCAAACATTAACGAGCAAGCCATTCTCACTTGTTGCCTTTAACATAACTGACTGGAATCAAGACCTTTCCCCTTGGCCCGCGCCTCCCGTATTTGGAAAAAATCCGTTTGGGGATGGTGCAAAAAGCACTCTTGCGTTTATCGAAGGACAGTTACTCCCGCAGTTACAGCAAAGGGGCGTCAGCTTTTTTCAGCTATTGCTTGGAGGCTATTCCCTTGCAGGATTGTTCTCCCTTTGGGCTTCATATCAGACAAATAAGTTTGATGGGATTGTTGCCGCTTCACCTTCTGTATGGTTTCCTAATTGGTTTGACTATGTTCAAGAGAAGAAACCGCATGCCAAGTATATTTATCTCAGCCTTGGAGACAAGGAAGAAAAGTCTAAAAATCCGCTTCTGGCTGAAGTTGGCAACGCTATCCGTAAGCAGGAAGAATTACTACGGGAACAGAAAATCAACACAATACTTGAGTGGAATCAAGGCAATCACTTTGTTGATTCAGAAAAACGAATGGCAAAAGGATTTGCCTGGCTACTGAATGACACATAAACGACTTCAAAGAGATGAGACGCAAACTCCACCCTTTTATTTGGCAAACAAGGTAACAGATTAATTACTATTCCTATTGGCGCCTTCATTTTGACAATCATCCCCATATCCATTGCTACTACCATAACAGCATATGCTGCCATTCAGAAGGGATACTTTACTAGGACACGAAAAAATTTTTCACTTTTTCCTTGACTCGTACCCTACGGTACATATTATCTTTGCCGGCGAATAAAAAAAGTGCACGAATTGTTATGGGTAAAAACAAGTTAAAAATCGGGGAGTTTTCCCGCTTGGGTAGAGTGACCGTAAGGGCACTCAGGCATTATGAGGAGATAGATCTTCTCACTCCAGAGATTGTAGATAGGTTTACCGGGTATCGCTATTATTCTGTTGGTCAGCTGCAGAAAGTATTCAGCCTCACCAAACTCAAAAATATGGGATATTCGTTAGAGGAAATCCGAAATCTGTGGGACGATAGCCAGCATTTTCCCACAGTGGAATCGTTGGAGGAGAAGATCCGGAAGTGTGAGAAGGAGTTGGCAGTGCTCAAGGAACGGAAACGGATGCTTAAGGCGGTGGTGGCTTCCCAAAAAAAGTTACAAAAAATGGAAAAAATTTATTTTGAATCACTTCCGGCCATAACTGTGGCCAGTCATCGCGCCGTTATTCCTTCTTTCAAGGACCTTGGACGCCTCTGCTGTGAAGTTATCGGGCCCGAAATGGCCCGTCTTGGTTGTGAGTGCCCTGAACCCGGCTACTGCTATACCATTGATCACGGCGGCTACAAGCCTCAAGACATTGACATCGAGTACTGCGAAAAGGTTACGAAAAAAGGAACAGACTCCGCACTCATCAAGTTCAAGGACACCCCAGCTGTGCCTCTTGCGGCCTGTCTAAAGGTCTTCGGCCCGTACGAAAAACTCTACGACAACTATGTTGAGCTCTTCTCCTATCTGGAAAAAGAGGGATACGAGATTATCAATTCTCCTCGTGCCGTTTACATCGACGGTATTTGGAACCAAGAGGACTCCAGCAAATGGCTCACAATCATCCAGATACCAGTAGAGAAGGCGTAGTTAATGATTTCGATAATAAACTAATTTTCTCGTGCCCTTGCAGAAATGACTGCAAGGGCATATCTTTGAATTATAGAGTAACTACAATCAACTATAGCTATCAGGCTCAGTTGACGTTAGCATATCCGAAATATTAAAAATACGGTTCTTTGGCTTAGGAAATAGTAGAAGACTTTGGGGATAATAATTTCGATACATAGGAGAATCATTTTAGCAAAAAAACATTGTTAATAAACGACGTATTATTGTTAAACTCTACGGTGCTAGAGTTAAACAATATCACAGCGAAGTTAAACAAAAAAATCAGAGTGCCGGAAAGAGTGAGATAGGCAAAAAAGAAAGGCACTCTCCTACTCTGAAAACAATCTGACGATGTCAGCTGTTATTACCAATTTTTGAAGAAGGGAAAATAATTTTTGGACAAAGAAAAAAATTTTTTCCCTTCTTCATATCGCGAGATTCCTTCTCCAAAATTTGGTGTCCTTTGTTAAATTGTTTTAGGATTCCTTGAATCATATTTTCTGCTTTATGAAACGCTAAACCCGGAAAGAAAAATTGGGCAGAGATATTCTGTCTCTGCCCAACAAAAAATGATAAAGATATCTATCTACGCTTAACCTATTTCTTCATCATTTTTTTAGCGGAAATTGTACCATCAGACCATATTGTTCTTTCAATTACCAAGCCTTCGGGTTTGTTCATCTGAATTCCCTGCAAGTTGTAATATGTGCGTGAAACGGGAACGGCAATGGAAGTCTGGGTATTGATTTTGCTTGCCGGATCAAATTTAACTAACTGGAAGCAGAAATTGCGCGGAGCACCCGAGCTGAAGGTAAGCTTATTGGAAGAATCTACGCTCCATACTGTATTGAATCCCTGATTTCGACCTGCAATGATTGAATAGTTCGTTCCATTGCTATAAACTCTCTGACCTCGCCAGAGCGCTTCGTCAGGACGATTAACAACAAACCACGATGTTCCATAACGTGCCGAGTTCTCGCTGATGTGGTAGAAACCATTATCGGTAGCCTCGTCACCAGCAGCAAGCTCTTGATCGAGAGTCCAGATAGAGCTGTCGGAATTTGCGTGAGAACCGATACCATAGCAATTCAAGGAGTCCATCCAGTTGAAATGCCAAACCTGGCAGTTTTGTTCAGTAAGTGTCGCGTCAATCAATTCTTCAAAGTATACGGCAGCTTTATCTCCTGCAGCAGGAGCTGTCATATACAAGCCTGTAGCAGAATCAACAATATAGTAAAGTCCGTCAGGGAAATAAACGTGGTTGACGAATAAAGTACTGTCGCTCGGAGCTTCTTCTACTCCAATGCAGATACCCGAATTAGCACTGCTGTTGAAAGTGCTAATGCCCTTCAAGATAGCACTTGTCATAGCATCAACATCTGGTTGAGAAGCCACAGCTGCTTTCAGCATACGATCGCCACTAACTACCAGAGCATCAAGGTCTGTGAAAGCTGATTCAGGAATCTGTCCCAGCAAATCACCTATGTTGGAAGCACCTTCAGACATAGCAGCGCGTGCAGCTTCGATGGCAGCATTCAAGTCGTCCCAGTTTTCGGCAGGAACATATGCATTGTAGAACAATAATCCGCTGGCCTTTACTTCTTCCAATGTGTAGCCTGTTTCTTCGTCCTTAGAGCCAAGTACGTACAAAGTGTCAACCTTTGCTCCGCCGTGTCCATCAGAAACTGTCTCGCCTAAAGATACGATAACCTTATCGCCTTTCTGAAGATTTACATAGAAATTCTGTGAAGCAGACTGTTCGTACCAATAAGGAGCAGTTTCTCCAATAAGATGGAGTTCTACTTCATCTTTCTGCTGATAGTAAGCACCGAGTTGCGTGTTGTTTGAGTCGTAGGAACCGTTGGTACGCTTACTATCAGTACTGGAGACAACAGTTTTAACGAAATAGATGGCACTTTCGGGAGCTGTGAAGACAACGGAAGGAGATGTGGAAACAGAAGCTGTTCCCCTTGGCTGAAATTCACCATTGGACTGCAAGAAGAACCAACCGCTACTATATGAGTCAGACCAGCCGAAATAATCCGAACTTGCTTTTTCAGTAGCTGGTTTGGCAAAGCTATTATCATCAACATTCCAAATAGTTATAGTATCATTATAATTGTCAAGCCCACCGAATAGCCAAGGAGCATCTGGATCATTACAGCTGAAAGCCCCTTCGTGATCATTCACAGCAACATCGTCTGTCTCATCGTAAGGCCATAAGCTGAAGTTTAGAGGCATAGAAAAGTCGATGAGAATCATCGTTTCATAGAAATGAGCAATAATTTGCTGTGCTTCTTTCAAAGCTGCGAGGAACTCTGATGCATCAATTTTCCCAGAAGTATAATCTTCATACATTTCATCGTTGCTTATTTGAAGAGCAGTTATCTTATCAATCTGGCTCTGAGGATAAGTACCATAAGACGTGCCGGCTTCGCAAGTGGAAAGGATGTCATTGAGTTCATCGGCAATATCAAAGTACAGAACAGCTACTTCTAGAACGTTGGAAGCATTGACAACCTTCTCAACATAACCTGCCAATTCTTCTGAGCTAGCTTCCATTGAATTATATACCTCTTGCAATTCGTCTATAGCAGCTATTAATGATGCAAGTTCATCTGCTACCTCCTCAACACTTTCATATTTCTCATACACAGCAAGTGCAGCATTCAACGCATCAAGAGTCTCCTTATAGGCTGCGACTGATTCATTTGCTTTCTCTAGTTTATCGTTCAGAACTTCATACATATTGTTCAAGTCGTCAGCTGAAGGAGAAGCCGTAGACAGCAGTTCGGAAGTTTGCTGAAGTGCTGATTTCAAATCCGCAAGTGCTTTTTGCTGCATAGGAAGACTATCCGGGAAGAGAGAAGCTTCGTCATAGATGTCTTTCAACTTAATGGAAGCAACGGCACTTTCGTATACTGCTCCATCGGCATAATAGAACAATTGAGCGTTATCGACAGCCATCCAGTTAGCATCGGTATCAATAGTCTTAAAACCGACCACCAACTGCCCGTCGGATACATTTGTCATCACATAGAATCTTTCAGGAACATTGTTGGCTGTAGAAACCTGCAACATATCGTCGTTAGCAAAAATATATGCTCCCGACACAGGATCGATAAGCCCACTCTGTTGACAAGCCATCACAGCACTTGTGAAAAGGTAGGTACCATTTGGAATGTTCCGCAAAGTATCCGTAAGAGAACGATTCCCCAAATAAGTCTCGTTGGTTGAACTTGAACTGGACCAAGCTTCGATAAAATAACCATTGAACAACGGGTAGGCGGCATTCCGATGATTGTCTTTGAAATTGTCGTTTACCCAATTGGCAACACCTTCCATAGTAGGGTCAGACATTAAAGAAGTTACATCTTCACCTACTTGAGAAAAACAGGCAGCTGACAGCATCAAAGCTGTTGCTAGGGAGTAAAATTTCAAGTTTCTCATAATGAAAATATTATTAAGTTAAACATAAAATGGATTTTATCTATTTGGAATAAATTCTTGAATGCAATCATTATTATTAACAATGGACATCTTTTCTCCATTCTTTATCACTATATCTTGAAAATAAATACTAGAGGTATCTGAACAGGAAATCCAAGGACGTTCATCTGTTTCTAATGTCTCAAGATGTAAATCAGATAGTTTTATATCCGATGCATGATAAAAACAAAGCCCCCAAGCAGGTTGAATACCATGAGCAGCAGGCTCGGGATAGTTGGTGACGCCAGGTTGAGATTCCGAACGGATTTTGTTGAAAAAGAAAGGATTTGCACCACGCTGTTGGGTTACATCGTCGAGAGTAAAACCGCCATGATAAGACACATGAAGGTTTTCAATTCGCACGTCACGTACATTATTTCCTTCCAGACCCGTTATAAGACATGCGTATCTAGCATCAACATTATCAGCATGTACATTATTAATACAAATGCCCCTAACACTAGAAGAATGGAATCCTTCAGGAACACGCATGCGACTTCCTAGACAAATGTAAATGGGTGAATTACAGATATTCCTCATTGTTAAGTCGCTTACCTGGATATTCTCCATAATTGCTCCGTCAACAGTTTCGAGAGCAAGTCCTCTACTACGAGTAAACGTGCAACGCGAAATCGTAATATCTTTGAATCCACCAGAGCTTTCTGTTCCCAATTTGATACGGCCAGTTGGGCCATCTCCATCAGGGGCAATACCTTGTTTTGTTGTGAACGTACCCTCAATCATAGAGCCTGGATCAAAACCACTTACATGGCAATCATAAATCTGTACATCAGAAGTCGGCTTTGCATATCCAAGAGCCCAAGAGCACTTTAAGACGATGGCATCGTCATTCAACGTGTTTACATAAGAGTTTCGAATTATGACATGTTCACAGCAGTCAATGTCAATGCCATCACGATTAGAGTCTACTACTACTCCATCTATCAGAAGATTATCGACTCCTGTCATCAACATAGCAAAATGTCCACAGTTTAAAAAACTGAGCCCGAAAACAGTGACAGATTCACATTCTCGCATTGCCAATGCCTTGTTTGCCTGTTGTATTTCTCTCTTACCTCTTGAAGAACCTTCTCGCAGTAAGACTCCTGTTCCGTCTATCAACCCTTTACCCTCAAGAATAACATCGTGCAAATGCTCACCCCAAATGAGGGAATTATGCCAATGACTATGTCCAAAGTCTTGATAGTGAGATTCATTTGACTCTGCTTCATCATATCCCTCATTATTGTTAGGCAATGCTGCTTTCAATACCGCTCCTTCTTCAAATCTCAATGTTACGTTGCTTTGCAAACGTATAGAATAGCATAAATATATCCCCTCAGGAAAGACAACTATCCCTTCTCCTTCCTCCGATGCTGCAGAAATGATAGCTGCGTTTATAGCAGGAGAATCAATATGATAGCCATCTCCAATAGCTCCGAAATCTTTCACATTCAGAGCCCAAGTAAGTCCTGAAACCCAAAGGACAGCAATATGAAGCAATACTCTTTTCATATTCAAACGTTACCCTCTGTCTTTTTTCTTTTTAACTTCCGATGGCAAAATACCAAATTCATTTTTGAAAGTAGAACGGAAATGTGCCATTTGGTTGAATCCCGCCATCATGGCTGCCTCAGCCACATTGTAATCACCAGTTTCAAGCAAGCGATAACAGTGGCGGAGACGCATCTTTCGTACATATTCGTTACATGTCAGACCCGTAAGCGCTTTCACTTTCCGATACAAAGAGCTGTGACTCATGGCCATTTTGTCTGTCAGAAATGCTATGTCCAACTCTTGCTGCATGATATTTTTTTCTATTACATCATTTAATTGATTAAGAAAATCCCTATCGAGTTGACTTAAGCCTGAACACTCATTTTCTGTAAAAGAGAAAGGGGAAAGAGAGGATATTTCAAATTCGGATTTAAATAATGTTGATTTCAACTGTTCGGTAAGTCGCCTTCTGTTTGCAAGTAAATTAGCAATTCTGCTGGCTAGCAACTTCGTTGTAAAAGGCTTTGTCAAATACGAGTCAGCACCGCTGTCATATCCTTCTTCTTGATCCTCCATAGAAACTTTTGCTGTCAGCAAAATGATGGGAATATGACAAGTCCTGACATCTTCTTTCAGTTTTTTGGTGAGTCCAACACCGCTCATCTTTGGCATCATCACGTCGCTGACAATGATATCCGGTACATGTTCCAAAGCTAAAACAAGTCCTTCCTCTCCATTCGTAGCCTGAACAATATGGTAGTCGTTGCAGAAGGAATCAGCAATATATTGCCTGATATCATCATTGTCCTCTACAACTAGAATAGATGGAAGAGTATTTTCTTCTATCGGCTCTGAGAACTCATTTTCATTTTGTCTGACTTCTTCTGTGTCTTCTTTGTGGAGAGCGTTCGGATAATTATTCATGGTAGGAAGAAGAAGAGTAAAGCGACTTCCGATTTCCTCCTTACTTTCAACAGAAAGAGAGCCTTCGTGCAATTTAGCCAAAGCATAAGCAAGTGCGAGACCAATTCCAGTGCCAGATGCCTGATGTACACCCTTCGCTTGATAGTATCGGTCAAAGATATGAGGTAGTGCTTCGGCTGAAATACCATAGCCCGTATCAGACACGCTTATTTCAATATTATCTTGTCCAACCTGTTGTACACTAACAACTACTCTACCTTTCTCTGTATATTTCAGAGCATTTGACAATAAATTATTGAGAATTATGGTAATAACCTCAGAATCGAAATAGATACAAGGAAGATTTGGACTAATACTGTGGAGTATTTCCACATTACAATTACGATTCAACTCTTGAAAGTTAATCACTATTTCACGAACAAACAACCCTATGTCACCCTTAGCGACAGTTAAGCGCCTGTTTTGGGTTTCAGTTTTACGGAATTCTAAAATATCGTCAATCAAGCCTTTGAGTCGTTGAGTGCTTTTATGAATAACAGCAATTCTCTGCTGATTTGCTGAAGAGAGTTGCCCGTCATTCATCATGTCGTCCAACGGTCCCACGATAAGCGACAAGGGGGTGCGAAGTTCATGGGTAATGTTTGTAAAAAAACGAAGACGTTCCTCATTCAGATCCCGTATTTGCTGACTTTTCATCCTCTCCATCTCTAGAGATGCTTGCAAATCAAGTTTTCGTTTATAAAAACGAACAGATAAAAAACAGCAAAAAATGAACAACAACAGATACATTAAGTAAGCCCACCACGTTTTCCAAAAGGGAGGTAAAATAAGTATTGATAAACGTTCGTCTGTCGCTTCACTCCAGTCTTGATTTTTTAGTTTGGCACGCAAAATGAATGTATAATGTCGAGGTTTCAAACCGTGAAAAACAACTTCTTGGTCATCCCCGATAAAAAACCAGTCGTCATCCAAGCCATCCATCAGATATGAAAAATCAACAAATCCTTCATAGGCATAATTATCTTGGGAAACGACCAACCTGATCGTATTTTGTTTGTGATTTAGTTTGAGAGTTTGATTGTCTATGCCCATTCGCATGCTTCCTGAGTTATCGTCAACAGGTCTGAATATTTCACAAATTGCTATCTTAGGATGAACGACTCCTTTTTGACGGTCATGCTCTTCTGGGTCAAAAAAATACACTCCATTTGGTGCTCCGAAAGCAATATGTCCCCAAGCATTTGATGCAACTGCTCCTACGGTAAACCCGTTTGCACTTGCATCTGAGCTCCCATTATAGTTATATATGTGGGTAGTCTTCACATCAATACAAGAGATTCCAGCATATGAACTCGCCCATACACGCCCATTGATGTCTTGACAAATAGCTTGTACTTGATTGTCTGCTAAACCACGTTTTTCATCAAATAGTTCAAGTTCATTTATTCTATTATTGTCTTTTATCCTCACAATCCCTTCATTTGTTGCAAGCCAAAGGCTACCTTCATTATCAATAAAAGCTTGGTTTATGTTTTCGCTGGGCAAACCATCTTTCATATGCAGAGTCTGGCCATTCCCCGTCTTCTGGTTAAAAAACAGAAGACCATTACCTTGCGTAGACATTGCAATCTCATCTGGAGACAAACGTATGAAAGATGTTACTGGAGCTTTCCGGGTAAGCCTATCGATCTGTTTTTCATGAACAACTTCTCCATGACGATAGATACACACTCCCAGTTCACTCCCTATCCAAATACTGCCATCAGTATCTTCAAAGAAACTATGAATATCAAGGGTGTTATATCCAATATCAATATGTTCAAAACGGCCCGTTCTCTCATCGAATCTTACAACGCCTTCATCTTCCATACCCAACCAAACAAGACCATGACAATCTTCCATCATACAACGAGCAAAAGAATGAGTTCTGTTTTGCATACCTTCGATTGCCCATTCGCCCACCTTCTTGCCTTCAACCCATTTACTCAACTCATTGTCTCCATTTACCCATAGTTGTCCGTCTTTACCGTTTGCTATAGCATAAACCTGTTTCATCTTTCCGGACTTACGGAAATAAGGTAACGAATTAAGAAAAGGCTCTTTTTCGGCAATAAAGTCGACTCCCGTACTGTGGTTTCCGATCCATACGTTATCGAACTGATCTTGAACCAACGCTCGTGTGTTGAACGATGACAGTTGGAATCCGGTATTCTCAGTATAGGATAGAGAAGAACTATTATCAATTTCATGAATATCCAAGACACGAATGCCTCCCATATCACATGCAATCCATAGCCTACCATCGGACATTTCCCTGATATCAAAAACGTTTTCGTCAAAGGAACTTTCAATATTTTCAACTTTTCGAAATATTCCTTTCTGTGGATCAAACAAGGCTAATCCATGATCAGTTCCGACCCAAACATGCTTATGGCTATCAAGATAGAGTCTTCGTACATTGTCACCTGGGATACTTGAAGGATCATGATCATCATGATAGTAACGTTGTATTACTTGTCCAGTCTGGATATCGATTATGCTCATCCCATTCTTGTTGTGGCCGACAAAAAGTAGCCCTTCTCCATCATCCATACAACAACGGCCGCCTTGGAGATTGTCTGTCTGAAGAGTTTTCACCTCTAAGGATAGACAATCTATATGTTGTAACTGACCGTTTCCATATACTATCCATAAGCCAACATCACCATCAGACACAATGTCTTCAATGCCGTAATTAATGAGGTTGTCTCCTTTCGTTTTGCTTTCGAATTCTGATTTTAAGCAGTTCATAACCAACAATCCTTGTTCTGTACCTACGAACAACAAATTAACCAGCTGGCTATAAAACAAAGATGTAACTTTATCAGCATTGCCACGTGCACTACGCGTCTGTTCCACTCCCAAGTCGGTAAATGTCAAGCAACAACCTGCACTAATTCGGTTCAACCCTTTTTCCGTACCAACCCATACGTATCCGTCTCCATCAACAGCCATTGATAGTACATAATTGTTGCTAAGTCCTGAAGCCATATCTAAATGTTTTCGAGCAACATAGTCATGAGCTGTAGCATACCCAAATCCAAACAGGAATGAGGCAAATAGGACAGCTACGGTTTTCATCACCTTCTGCAATTTGACTATATTATGAAAGAGACTATTCATTAACTACTTATATAATAGGATATAAACCTTTCAGAAACAAATTACTTTTTTAATCGTATGGAGTGTTAGACGGATGTTGACGATCATGCACACACACTTCCCACACCTTGCAGTGCCTTGCCTTTCCTTCGGGACCTTCCACAGTGAGGGTCACTATGTAATGGGTAAAGTCGCGACTGTAAGTATGGATAGGGTTAGGCTCCGTTGATGTGGTGCCGTCACCAAAATCCCAAAGCCAAGAGGTGATATTGCCATAACTAAGGTCTTTGAAACAGACAGTTCGTGTGTCTGGGACAACGTTGAACGTCCATGAGCATTCCACAGATTTTCGGAACTTCTTTTCCAGAGGCATCAACGTGAAGAGTCGCTGCATCGAAGCATTTCCATACATTTGGTGATGCTTAGAAAGATTCCAGAATCCATTGTTACCCTCGCCACCGTCGTAGTCTATTATCGCCCAGCATAGCCCTATTTTCTTATTCTCGTAGAGACGACTCTCTACAGACTTCTCCGGTCCCTGGGGACTAGCATAATCGAATGGGGTGATATAAAACTCCATACGAAGCCTTCCGCTCTCACCGTGACAGAAGTGATAGTCGTAGGCATAGTTGGCGTATGGTAAGTACTTCAACCATTGCTGTGGCCCCCACACCATTGTCCACGACTTTCCTTCTGTGGGAGGGGTCATGATATGATAATTCTGTGCATGAATATTCTGAAACTCAAAGAAAGCATCCATGCGGCTTTTCACTTCGGGATTCAGTCGAAACTCATCTGTATGAGGACCACCTGAGAGGTCAGCGTCAACCACTATTTCATAAGTGTCGTTGCGAAGACTGAGTTGGTCGAAATCCCAGTAGTCATCGTAAGCCTCGTAATAGAAATATAGCCGATTCAGGCCATCCACCCAGCCTACTTTCACCTTAACATCAAGTGATTGGCGGTCAATGCCTTTGTGCCGGCCGGTGTCGTCCCACATTTCTTCTATATCTACTATATAGTCGTCCGGAACGATACTCCAATCGGAGAAATCGCCGTCGATACGTGGAATAGCTGTGCGTGGAAACTGGAACACCTTAAAGCCGGGTTCTGTCACTTGTGTTACATTCTGCCCATTGACAGACACTCCTGACAGCAGGAAAAGGATACTAAATAATAAGAGCCGTTTCTTCATGAAGTTAATATCTGAAAAGGTTCACTTTCAAAAAAGCAGGTTCAGGCCTTCCGAAGTTAAGTCCCTGTCCCGAGAATCCTTCTTCAACAGCGTAGAGCAAGTCGTAGCGCAATTGTATCTCATCACCATTTAGCCATCGTCCCTCGTGCCAACAGCCATTGTCATCATATTCGCCTTCAGTCACTTTGGCTAATCCTACGTATCCTTTCCCGTCGACAGGGAGGAAGGTGACGCGGGCATTGGAGCCGAGAAAGAGATATCCGTCACTTTGTCGGATGACTATCACATAGCCAGCGGCATCGGCCGGATAGGTGCCTCCAGTAAGCTGAGGGGCACCGCCATTGCGCATTCCGCTCGAGACGAGCTCGCATATGATGTGGAGGTCGTCGATGGTAATGGTATCTTTCACCTTCGATGGGTTGCTTCCTTTAAGCCAACAGGCACCGATGCGACCTTCTGCCTGTGCTGTCAAAACGGTATCAGCAATGCAGCTCATTTTTTTGTAAAACTGACAGAAAGTCGCATTGACGTCCTGACTACAGTCACGTTCAAATCCGAAGGGAGAGTACCCAATTGCTCCCATCGAGCCGATGGAATAGGCTGCATTAGCAGCGCCGTTCTGCCCCGAGCGGGACTCTGGTATAAAAACAGGGTTCCCCGAGCGTGAATAGAGTCGTAGAATAGAAGGAAAGTCGTTGAGGTAGATGTCGGGCGAAAGCATGTTGATGTGAGGAGCAGCAGCACGCCAGATGTCATGGTTGTGAGCTTGTGGGCCACCCGATGGGTAGTTGCCAGGACGAATATCTTCAGGTTGCACTATCCAGGCATTAACAAAGATGGGCAAATCATACTCTCTTTTGCCAGCCTCGGCGATGCGGTCGATGTATGTGGCATAATTCCAAGCCATGAAGATTTCTGCGGTTCTGTCATTTGTGCCAAAAAGTTCCTCCCATGAGCCTTCTGTCCTGCAATCGCTTTGTTCCCAGGCTTGCAACGTCTCAGGTAGGAGCATCTCCCTGTGAGATGTAAGCCAGCTGATAAGCTCCCGGGGCACTTGGCCCCGAAAAGCCTCGTTAGCCATGTCGCTGTAGTCACGTGGATAGCCGTGTAGACCGACTTCATTCTCCACCTGAATCATAACTACGGTTTGTTCTATAGCATCAATTTTCTTTAAGTGCTGCATCATGGCAGCGAAGGCTTTCCCATCGGCTGCGCAAGTCTTCTCTCCTAATGTAGAGAGGATGGGCAAAGGTTTTCCATCCAAAGTTTGTGCCAACGGGAAACGTTGGGCGTCTTTTTTCACCCATGTGGGGGTGTAGCTTGTGATGCCGTTTTTCCATGATCCAAACCATAGTAAAACGAGTTTCATGCCATAGTTGCGAGCATTGTCTATCAAATCATCAACAATGGAAAAATTATAGTGACCTTCCTCTGGTTCTATTTGTTCCCATGATACGGCAGCCAATACCGTATTAACACCGCTATCTTTCAACTTAGGCCATATATCCTGCATATAATCTCGGCTTGATGACGTAGAATTACCGAGTTCACAACCTAAAATGAGCCATGGCTTATCATTGACAATAAGCTGTGTTACTGTTCCCCGTCTCTCTAAATGAGGACTCTTGACTATTTCGCTCTGCCCTACTCCTATGTTTTCACAACTATTTAGGGAAATAGCAATTAGCAGAAATATAACGATTGGGTAGTTCAGATTTTTCATATTCATCGTTTGGAGGATTGATGTTTTTTTCTTACTTATATCTATCAATAAGGTATTGCGGCAAACGTACGATACAAATGTTCATTGAACGTCCGTCTTCTGAGAGCATAGCTGACTGTATCTCTATTTCAGTACCATCGGGTTTAAAGGTGGGGTGGACATGGTCACGAGCCGTTGTTTTATGACCAGCTGAAAGTAAGATGCGCTCCCCTGTGTGCCTATCAATAAGCCAAAGTTCTCGAGCAAAATCATCTCCTGCCACCCAATGACCATCCTGAGAACCAGCCACATGCCAGAAATTGTCGCTTGGCACCTGACCTTCCAAAGTCAGTTCACGTGTGCGCAAATTAACTACCGCAATACCCGTAGCATATTCTTTTGTGCCCGAAGGACCCCAGTCATTTGAAAGAGCGAAAGACTCCAATCCATCTATCTGTTTCTTCTCACCATTGTCGATGGGTCTATGACCAATAATTGCGATAACGACCTCATCTGCATTGATAACAGCTTCGTGCGTCACCCAATCATGTTCAGTCTCACGATAGATGGGACGAAGACCGCTGCCATCAGCATTGCACACCCAGGTTCTTTGTGGTGCTTTGCCACCCGTTTCCCAGCAAAAGATAACCTCTCCGGGATGCCAAGGATTACCTTGTATATGACCAACCTTGAAATGAACAGCCACAACAGGCTCGCTTTTTCCCGTTTTGAGATCCATCTTGCCGATACCTCCAGGTCCAGCTCCCATGTTGCGTGGACCGAAGTTAGGTGCAATCTGTTCAGCGATCGGATATTTGCGTGCGAACTCCTTATTAAGGCGGAAATAGACGAACTCTTCGCTACCGTCAAGAGCCATGTCACCCTCACTGCACATCTCAGCGGGGATAATGCCACAAATTCGCTCGTAGGCCTTCTTGCTCTTCAGCTTACCCGCCTCAGAGTCGGCAAAAAGTTTATCCAACTTTATTTCCACCACTTCCATTCCCAAGCGAGAACCATCAGTGTCTTTTGCCACTCTCATAATGTAAAGATTCATGGATTTACGGGCAACGCAAAGCATGTCTGTGTACCCCCCTTCGGTCACTTGCACTATGTCGCCCGTTTCCTCGTTCACTGCCATTGCCTCGCCACGGACTCTGTCGCTACGGAAGACGACCCATTTCCCGTCAGCAGTCCATTGATTATGAGTTTGATATATTTTCGAGTCTCCTGTTCCGCTTTTAGAAGTAAGGAAAACAAGTTCCACTCCAGTCTTGGGGTCATTGACGACTTTCCGTTCCGTAGGAAAACGCCTGCCTATCTGAGCTGACAGAGGCATGACAGACAGCAATAAAAAGATGATAATGATGCTTTTTTTCATAGTGTATCAGGGGATTAAAATCTAACTTTACCATCGTAGTTGAAGATGGGTTGGTCAGTGGGTACCTCGTCGTCATAAAACTGGACGGCCGAGTCATTCAGCTTAGGATGTTGCAGCTGAAGCAGACGTATTATTTCCGCTCCCGCCCAGATGGCGGGGCCATATCCATGTGCAGCCATCACGTTGACGGGACGATAGGCATAGAAGGCGGCATCAAACCCCATGCCCGTACCTACACACACATTCTCCACTTGCCCCTCGTCGTTCACCGCCGACTGCACGGCGTGCCAGCCCAGCAAAGCAACGGGCCCATAAACTTTAGCGTCCAGCCAACCCTCGTCGACGCCGTGTGCCAGACAGTAGGTGAATATAGCCGTGCTGGACGTCTCTAAGTAAGTGTCGTTGCGATCGAGCAGCTGATGCCAAAAGCCCGTATGATGCTGTAGACAGGCTAATCCCGAAGCATGTGCCTTGAAAAGAGCCATAATTTCGTCACGTCGTGGATGGTCAGGGGGTAAAACATCGAGCACCTCGCACAGCGTCAGGATAGCCCAGCCGTTTGCCCTCCCCCAGTAGAATGCTGGATGGGACTCCATCTCCTCAACCCACCCGTGTCGAAACAGGTTATCGTCCGTCACGAACATGCGTCCTGCAAATAGTATCACCTGACGCGCCGCCTCGTCAAAGTATATCCAGTCGCCCGTTAACTTACCCATATAGGCAATGGGAGGGATGCCCATAAACATATCGTCGAGCCAAACGGAATTTTTCTGCGGTCGCAGCCGGGCGAAGATGCCGTCGCTCAGCCGATACTCCTTATTTATAATATAATTTATATAATTATCCACGAGACCTCTCAGTGGCAACTGGGGGGCGGCAATCAGGCTCTTTATCATCGAGCAGCACACCGAGCCTGCATCGTCCAGCGAGTGAGGGTCTATCACGGGCCTCACCAAGGGGTCGATTTTTCCTGTCGTGCTGTATATATGACTGAAGGCAGACGCTGCCTCAGCTATAAGCGCGTGGCGTTTCACAACATACTCTCTGTATCTCTCATCGCTGGTGGCTGTATGGGCTGCCAGCATAGCGGAGTATGTCACTCCCCATTCGTAGCTCGTCAGCCTGAAAGCTCCTCTCTTGAGCTGTACACCAGTGTGAGAAGCGTCGACAGTAGTCAACTCACGCCCTGAGTGAGCATCGACGAAGGCAGCGGGCGTTACACTATTTAGGTAGCGAAGAATGCGGTCAGTGGTCGCCTTCACTTCGTCAACGGAAGGGATTCCATATCCATGTTCGTAGTTTGGTTTTGTCAGGTGGAGAGGTGTGTTGGTGTCGTTCGTTTGTTGTGCGCACAAGGTGCTATAGAACGACAGCCAGACAACCAATAGTGATGTACGTAGTAAAGGCTTCATTATTATTTGGTGAAAAGATTTCGGTAAAAGACTGTTTAAAATAATGTCAGATAAACCACTTCTTGTTTGAATCTGTTTTATAGCTGCAAAAATAAATAAAATCAGTTTACTGCATCAGTCAATTTGGCTTTTTTTGGCCATTGACGAAAAAATGTATGCAATCTGACGAATTACCAAACCATCAACTAAGATTGTTATCGCTTACTTTGCAAAAAAAGAAATAAGTTTGTTCTGCATATCATAATTCATTCCCTACTTTATAGCAAATTTTAAACACCAATGAAACAAAACAACAAACAGAAGTCTTCCCTTCATGAGAACAGAAACAGGCATTGTCTGAGATTTCTTTACATTATCTATATATGTTTCATGTCTTTAGCAACTATAGGGTTACCCTTACGAGCTCAGAACACGCCTATTTCACAAATGGAGAAGTTAGATCGCGGGCTTATTGCCATGCCTTCTCGTACCGGATCGGGCATCTTTGTCAGCTGGAGACTCCTGGGCACTGATGACTCTAACACCACATTTACCGTGTTACGAAACGGTCAAGTTATTTCTAAGGAGCAGTATATAACTAACTTCACTGATGTCGGTGGAAGAACAAATGACAAATATCAGATAATAACATATGCCAACGAGATAGCGACCGATACTACAACAACTACAAAACCATGGAACGTTCAGTACCTGAAAATTGTTCTTAACCGTCCTTCTAAAGGAATTAATGGTGGCACATATGACCCCAACGACTGCTCGGTAGGTGATGTTGATGGAGACGGAGAATATGAAATCTTTGTGAAATGGAATCCATCCAATGCAAAAGACAACTCGCAAAGTGGCATAACAGACAACGTCTACATTGACTGCTATAAACTCAATGGCACACATCTGTGGCGCATAGACTTAGGACCAAACATTCGTGCTGGAGCACATTACACCCAGTACATGGTTTATGATTTTGACTGCGATGGACGAGCTGAGATGATGCTAAAGACAGCACCTGGCTCAAAGGATGGCTTGGGGAATTTCGTCAATGAGGTTGCAACTGAAACTACCATCAAAGCTGCCGACAACAGCATCATTTATCGCAACAATGACGGGAAAATTATTGGCGGACAAGAATGGCTTACTGTGTTTGATGGACTCTCTGGCAAAGCAATTCACACCATTTTCTATAATCCTAATCGCGATACCAGCTACGGAGGAGCCGCTACGGGAACATTCAACTGGGATGATAGAAGTGGGCACAAAGACTATGCCAGCTACGGAAACCGTGGTGAACGCTATCTGGCTGCCGTGGCTTGTCTCGATGGCCCCGACAAACCGGCAAGTGGTATTTTCTCTCGAGGTTATTACACATTCGCTTACATTTGGGCGGTAGACTTTGACGGACAACACCTCAAACAAAGGTGGCTCAGTTCACATACCTCTAGAAATAGCTATAGACTGACCACTTACAATGCGGAAGGAAAGGTAAATAGCAAATCATATAATGGAAAGTCGCCCTCAAGTGGTGGTGGCAGTGGTACCATGTATGGCAACGGCAACCACAACCTCTCTATTGCTGATGTCGATGGTGATGGATGCGATGAGATCATATGGGGCTCGGCAGGGCTCGACAACGACGGCACCCTTCTTTATGCCACAGGATTCGGTCACGGAGATGCAATTCATCTAGCCGACCACGACCCCACTCGTCACGGTCTGGAGCTGTTTCAGATTCATGAGGAGAAAGGTACCTACGCTTGGGATTTGCACGATGCCGCTACCGGGGAAATTCTATTAAAAGGCGGTCCAGCCGGCATTGACAACGGTCGTGGCATAGCGGGACAATTCGGGAAGGATGTTGCCGGGTCACTTTTCTGGAGCAGTGATAAGGTGGCACGAAGTGCCATTACAGGCGAGGCGGTATCAGATAAGATAGGTTCGAGCAATTTCCGCATCTATTGGGACGATGACCTGCAGGAAGAGTTGCTCGACGGAAATAAAATTGACAAATGGAACAACAACGGCACATCGCGACTTATCACTTTCGGCAATCTTGGCCCTAGCAGTACCTGCAACGGTTCAAAAAACACGCCCAACCTCTGCGCCGACATTTTTGGCGATTGGCGCGAGGAAGTGGTCCTCTACCGAGCTTCTGATGCAGAGACATGTCTCGCCGTTTACTCCACCAATACCCCGAGCACTCATCGCGTTCCCACACTTATGCACGACCACACCTACCGTATGGGCATCTGCTGGCAAAACACCGCCTACAACCAGCCGCCCCATCTGGGTTACTATTTAGCCGATCTCAATACTCCCTCAATGGCCGACATCGGCAAACGTTTCATGGTGGAGATGAATGAATCTGTAGATTGGACATTCACCACGTCCAACACTTCCACTATCGAGTATAGTCACTTCACTTTCAACGGGACACGACAAGCAGGCATGCCATCTGGCATCAGCCTCACTGTTGCTGGAGAAGAGAATCCCTCGCTGAAGATAGAAGGTGCCTTTAAGCATTCAGGCAACTATGGTTTAACCTTCATCCTGACAGGTAACAGAGGCGAAAAAGCGACTGCAGTCATCAATGTTACTTGCCGAAGCCATGAGACGGTCGAGGGCATCCACCGCAGATGGGATTTCACACAGTGGAGCCGTCAGACCGTAAACAATCTCACTCTTGATGCCGAGCAGGGTGACGACAGCGGATGGAGTGACCAGGAGTATCTGGGCACCTCCACCCCAGTAGGCAACCGTTGCTTCTGGTACCACTCCGATAGCCTTGCCGGCACGATGAAAGCCTACGGACATGTCATCACCGAGCTCGACGGTCTTGTCTTCGGCGGTGCCTACTGTGCGGGACGTTCGTTGGCTATAGCCGTCGATTATCCCTCCACCGACATCGGCCATTATGCTGGACCCCAATACCTTTGGTTGGGCATCAACGATGCGCCCTACTGTTTTTACATCCCCGATGTCATGGTGGGACAACCTATCACCATGAGTGTTGAGTCGCACCGCAGCGGACAAGGACGTGGTGTTGGCATCTTTGCCATGGACGACAATAGCAATCTCCGTCAGATAGGCAACCACTTTACCCCCGATGCCAAAGGGGAGTACACGTGGGAAGAATGGATACTGCCCGACGAGGTGACCGACATGGGCGGTACGGTAGATATCTACATAAAAAACACCAGCGGCTGCCACCTCTACTTCATCGATGCCGTCGTTGCTGATCGAGACGGGCAGTCGTCGGTCGACCGTGTGGCAACTGTTCAACATCACCATACAGTTTATAACCTCAGCGGACAGCGAGTGCGACTGCCGCAGCAGGGCATCTACATCGTCGGCGGAAAAAAGTACGTCAACAACCTTCAAAACCCATACATTGTCAACCTGAATGAACCAAGATAAACAACAGAAAAAAAAGCCATATGAAAACACACATCGCCATCCTTTTCCTGCTGCTTCCGCTCACCACTATTTGGGCTCAAGACACTGACCTCTCTCGCCACAACTTCTTCTATGCCGGCCAAAGCAAACAAAGGCGTATGTTTGTTGTGAAAGACGGACAGATAACCTGGAGTTACCGTGATCAGTTGAAAAAAGGTGAAATAAGCGATGCCGTCTTGATGACCGACGGACATATACTTGTAGCCCATCAGTATGGCGTGGCTGAGATAGACAGCGAGGGGCAGACCGTCTGGCACTATTCCGCACCGGAAGGGACAGAAATCCATACGGCACAGCCCATCGGGAACACCCACGTAGTGTTTGTACAAAACGGGAGACCAGCTAAGGCAGTGGTTATGGAAATCCCTTCAATGATCATTGTACGAGAGTTCACGCTCCCCACCGATGAGAGAAGCTCCGTGCACGGTCAGTTTCGCAATGCGAGGCTGACAAGCAGGGGCACCTATCTGGTTGCCAACATGTCGATGGGGTGTATTCACGAGTTTACCTCTGACGGCAGCGAGGTGGACCGCTGGGAGGGATTTCAGCCGTGGTCGGTGGAGGAGCTGCCGAAGACAGGGAATCTTCTCATCACGGGACGTAAGGGGCTGGTGCAGGAAATCAATCGCCAGGGACACATACTGTGGCAGATGAACACTACCGACTACGGGGTGACGCAGCCGCAGAAAACCGTTCGTCTGAAAAACGGCAACCATCTGGTGAACAACTGGTACAACGAGTGGAATAAGGAACCCATGGATACTGCCAACGCACCCGTTCAGGCCATCGAAGTGGATGTCGACGGCCACGTGGTGTGGCAACTGCAAGCATGGAAAGACCCCGACCTTGGCCCCTCGACCACCATTCAGCTGCTCGACGATGCAGTCAACCGCCAGCGGCTCTTCTTCGGTGAATACAATCCGCAGAAGCCCAAGCTCCACGTCGGTCCTAACCAACCTATAGGCGTCGGCAGAGGAATCCATCCAGGAAGAGTGGTGTGGATACACTCTCCCGGTGTGGCTCGGTGGGACGGCAAGACAGGCTTGTGGGTTGAGGACCGATGGAACAATCAGGCTAAGGCTAACAGGATGATAAAGGAATCGCTCGTGCAACTGACGGGTGCTACCGATGCCAGAGAAGCATGGAAGGCAATATTCAAGAGTTTCAACACCACCCACCGACGAGGCAGAAGAGGATACCAACGAGGAGAGACGATAGCCATAAAGCTGAATATGAACAATGCCATCACTCACCACGACACCATCGAGCTCAACTCCTCCCCCTTCGTCACTCTCTCGCTGGTTCGCTCGCTGGTGAGAGACGGCGGTGTGCGGCAGCAAGACATTATACTCTGCGACCCCAGCCGTGCCATCACCGACTCTATTTATGACAAGGTGCACCGAGAGTTCACGCGAGTCCGCTTCGTCGACAATATCGGTGGCGACGGACGTGAGCGATGTCAATACTATCCCGAGCAGATTACCTATAGCACCCCTAACGGCACCATGGCGCGAGGGCTGGCGCAGTGCATCGTGGATGCCGACTACCTAATCAACTCTGCCCTGCTGAAGACCCACTCTGGGCCCGGTGTGACGCTGACTGCAAAAAACTGGTACGGGGCGACAGATATCAACCTGATGTGGCGACAGAATGCCCACAACCATGTCAGTCAGGACAAGCGCCACGGCACACCACAATATAAGACCTTTGTGGACTGGATAGCTCACCCAGACATGGGGCAAAAAGCGCTTCTCTGTTTGATTGACGGCACATACGGCTCACGTGACGTGAACGGTGCGCCCAACCCAAGGTGGATGAAGACACCCTTCAACGGCGACTGGGCATGCTCGCTCATCGTCTCGCAGGACGAGCTGGCATGTGACGCTGTGGGCATGGACATTATCATAGGCGAGTGGCCCGAATTCGGCAGCTTGAACTACTGCGACGAGTATCTGCTGGAGGCTGCCAGCATCCCTAACACCCCCAGTGGCACCGTCTATCGTCAAGGCGGACGTCCCCTCACAACCCCACTCGGCCTCTTTGAGCACTGCAACAATCCCGATGAGCGCAAGTATGAGAAGATTGATTTGATTTATAAGAAGATAGACTAACTGAAAACATTCGTGGAGGATAATGGTATGATGAAGACAAAGAGCTTAATGAGATTATATATCTTCCTATTCCTCTTTCAGTGTGGCGCCCTACCAGCTCAGGATGCCTTCCAAGGCATATTGCCCGTGACCGATAAAGCTATGAAAAGGTCCTTGGACGGCATGTGGCACCTAAAGGTGATGGAAGGCATTGTCGACGACGATACTGTGCCCCAATTAGACGCGACTTGGGGAACGATACCTGTACCCGGCTGCTGGGAAACGTATGGATTCTGCAAGCCCAGCTACGACAAGGCCATGCCATTGACGGGATATTACCGCACCTCTTTCCATGTGCCCAAGGAATGGAGGGGGCAACGCATCGTTATCCGTTTCGACGGCGTTCTTTACGGCTACGACCTTTGGGTTAACGACCATCGGGTAGGCACTTGGCGTTCGGGTTACAATACGGCTCTGTTTGATATCACCGAGTGTCTGAAGGGCTCTTCAGAGGAACTATCAATGCGCGTCATATCACAATTTCCAGGCAGCGACTTTGACTACAACGACGATTGGGCTCCAAACGGCATTTTCCGCGACGTGACACTGATGGCGGTGCCTGACACCCATCTTGCAGATCTCACCATCAAACCTAAGGTGACGGGAGAAGTAGAGGTTACGGAAATAATTGCCAATGCTGACAAGCGAACCAAGGTGACACACGAGATAGTGGATGCCCAAGGGAGTTGCGTGGGTAGCAACAAGGTAGCACATCCTCATCTGTGGACTGCCGAGACACCCTATCTGTATACCCTCCGCACAAAGCTGACGAAAGGAAACAAAGTGCTGCAGACATTCGAGCATAAATTTGGATTCCGCGAGCTAACGATAGATGGGAATGTGCTCAAGCTCAACGGCCAGCCCATCAAGCTGCGGGGTGTGACAAGTCATGCCACCGACCCCCGAACAGTGAAAGTGATCAGCGAAGAGCTGACGAAGAAAGATATGAAGCTGATGAAGGAGGCTTCGGTGAACTATATCCGCACCTCGCACTATCCACGTGAGCCTCGCTTCTACGACCTGGCTGACTCGCTGGGCTTCTACATTATCGATGAGGTGCCCTTCGGCTACGGCGACAAGCATCTGACCGATGAGGATTATTACCAAATGCTCAGACAGCGGGCACAGGCAACCGTCAGACGCGACAAAAATCATGCCTCAGTGCTGATGTGGAGCATAGGTAACGAGAACCCCCTTACCGAAATGTGTATCCGCCTGGGTAACTATGTGAAGACCGAGCTCGACACCACGCGCCCTGTCTGCTACCCTCAGGTGGGCAGCTACTTCCGCAGTTTTAACTACGACTTCCCCGTGGTGGCTGACA
This sequence comes from Bacteroidaceae bacterium, assembly GCA_017650105.1. Taxonomy (GTDB): domain Bacteria; phylum Bacteroidota; class Bacteroidia; order Bacteroidales; family Bacteroidaceae; genus UBA1189. The sequence goes on from JAGCFO010000023.1 coordinate 72,726, forward strand.
TCTACGCACCTCACTACCCTACCACGGGGCAACTGAGAAGCTTCTACCAGAAAGCAGACCGCCCCGTCATCTTCACAGAATATCTGCACTCGCTGGGCATCTCGTTCGAAGATCACGACCGCCAATGGGATATCATCGAACGCTCTCCAGCGATGGCGGGTGGCTCGGTGTGGGAATGGGTTGATCAAGGGATGCCCTTCGACAACGAGTCGTCAGACACCACTGACAAGCAGCGAGTCACCACGGTGTCATATGGATATGAGGAGCGAGTCTTCACATCCGTAAATGGTGGATTTGAGATGCATGGCAACAAGGGCACCGACGGCTTGCTCTACGCTGACCGCACTCCACTGCCTAACTATTACGAACTGCAGCACAACTATGCCCAGGCTGTCATCACCGACAGCATCCTCACCCTCAGCCCTGAGCAGACGGCCGTCGAACTGCACATCAGCAACAAATATGATTTCATCAACCTGAAAGACAACGTCAACTTCCGCTGGACTCTCTCTCTAGACCGCGACACCGTTGCCGACGGTAACTTCTCGCCCGATTGCCCGCCGCATCACAGTGTAAGTTATACACTCAGCATCCCTTCCTCCCTCAACTATGAGAAGATATGCCTGCTGAACGTGGAGATGAGCGACAGCGAAGGCCGCTCCTTCAACCGCCAGTCTATTCCCATCAACCCCGATGACCTGACGGAGCGTCTACTCAAGGGATTGACGATACCGACTGACGACCCTATGATCTGTGTCCAGGGAGGATTGATGATAAGAGCAGGCCGCAAAGCCACCATGGCCGAACGGCTCAAGGTGGGCGAACGACTATTGAAGCAATACCTTCTGCCCCTGTCGACAGACAGCACCACGGCAGGCGACATCACCACAGCCATTACTACACAGTGCATCGGAAATGCCACGCACTACACCTTCTCGCTTACGCCCACCGCAGCCGACACGTTTTATTCCGAACTGGGTGTCGCCTTCCTGCTCAACCCGCAGATTGACCGTGTGCAATGGATAGGGCAAGGCGTAATGCCCACCTATCCGGGGCGATACCGTGCCGGGCGGTATGGTTTCTGGAGCCTGCAGCAGGGCGATCTCTATTTTGAAGGAAATCGCAGAGGTGTGGATGCAGCCTTGCTGACCGACAAAGAGGGTAATGGGCTGCTGATGGTCTGCAATCAGGGGAATGTCAGCTTTGAGCAGACAGACAAAGGAATCGTCCTCACTTACAATGCTGCCGTTGCCGGGCAGGGACCCAAATTTGCTCGTACCGCGTTTCCTGTCTTCACCGACGGTATGCAGTCCGTCGGCGGCGATTTCTATCTTTATCTTGTAGATGCATCCACCGCCCCGCCCATCATTCAGTCGCTCTTCATTCGTCCGTGTGACATACCAAAGCCTTTTCATCCTTTCACCACTCAGTATGACACGTATCTTATGCGCTTCGACGACATCTTCAACTCTTCCTCCCGATAGCCCTCAGCAGTCCCTATTACACGTTGTCGGCAGGCACCCTGTCAACCGTACAATGGCCTTACGACGAGATGCTTCCCCCCATGCGAAGGCATGCTGATGAAGGAGAGTGGAGTTCCATCGGGCTGACGGAGAGCTTACCGAAGGTTCCACAGCCTCGTGAGCGCCTCCATATAGTAATAGTCGGCATAAACAATGCTGGCGTCAATCTCACTTCCAGCCGGATAATGCCCCGTCGAATGTAAGAGAAAAGCATCGTTTCGGTTGCCACTAAGATATTGATCGGTAGATAGCTGCTGAAGTGTTTTGATAGCAAAATCACGATAGTCGTTTGCTTTCTGCCCTTTCAAATATCCTTGCAATTCGAGAAGGGCGGAGGCGACTATACACGCAGCGGAAGCATCTTTCGGGCAAGCCGTCCCACCCTTGCCTCTACTTGGAGCATCCATGTCCCAATATGGTACGCAGTCGTCGCTACTTTCGGCGATTCGCTTCAAGTAAATGTCAGCTACCTTTTGAGCAAAGTCGAGGTACTTGACGTCGTGTGTGAAACGGTAAACCATTGTGAAACCATAAATTGCCCACGCCTGCCCGCGACTCCACATAGAATTGTTATCAAAGCCCTGATGGGTGACTCCACGGATGAAACGTCCTGAAAGTGTATCATAAACTGCTACATGGTAGCATGTTCCGTCGGGATGGAAATGATTTTTCATTGTTGTGTCAGCATGCTTGACTGCCATATCATACAGTCGGCGTTCAGGGACTCGTTTGCGAGAGATGGAATCGGCCCAGAAGAGAAGTTCCAAATTCATCATGTTGTCGATAATAGTGTTGTGGCCTCCATAATCTTTCACATGACGAGGCCACGATAGAATTGTTCCGACAATAGGATTGAACAACGTAGACAGCGAATCGGCAGCTCGCAAGGCAGCTTGTCGATACTCATCGTTTTTTGAGAACTCATAGCCTTTTATCAAAGGACATATTGCCAAAAATCCCAAGTCGTGGTCAAACACGGGCTCGCTCAAAACCTTTATCATCTGCTCCGTATATCCTTCGGCTGCTTTTTTCACGGCCTCGCTCTTATTGTAGCCAAAGTCCATCCATAAGATGCCTGGCCAAAAACCTGAACACCACTCTTTCTGTGAAACCTTGCGAAGGTTCCAAACCGTATTACCCGACTGCCCGACTAAAATGGAGCGAGGAGCAAGGGTGAAGTCATAGGGGCGAAGATGTTGCAAAGCACTGTCAACCTTTGTCGAACAGTATGCTAGCGACTGGGCAGCAAGAGTGTGGCGGCTGTCGGCACTGAAAGAGACGTTACTCACATGATTGCCAATATACATAGGTACGTAGTCGGCAGTAGAATACCAACTAGGCTTGCCTTCCATTTTTTCATGTAGCAGACGACCGTTTATCTTGAGTCCCTCAAATGTGATGTTTCGCACTTGGCGCTCATTATCGTAGCCATTCAAGATGGCGAGACTATTGGGTAGCTGACCATAGTAGCGTATGTTCTTAAAGTAAACATTCTCTACCCCTCTTCCTGGTGCCGTGCAATATTTCTGATTATAGCTGACCTTAACTTGAAGTATACACCCTTGCTCAATCTGCTCGATGCGAATGTTGTCGAATGTGACATCACGCACAAGATTGTTGTCACCACAATTGATGGCAAGGCACCCTTGGTAATCCACTTGTGGCTCAGCTTGACCAAGTATGTCAATATTCTCATAACGCAAATGTTCTATGGTATCGCCCCTCTGCGCATTACCATGAATTCCAATAAAGATAGGATGTGCCACATCGGGCCACAAGGTGCTGTTACGCATGGTCACGTTGCGAGTGCTGCCGCTGAACCCTTTGCGTGTGGCATAAGCAGTAGTGCAGTCATCGGAATTTCTGCAGAAAACCCGATCAAAAAGAATATCACTACTTCCCCCAAATACGTTAAGTCCGTCACCCCAGCCCGGATGAGAGATACTACGCACATCATGTAGCGTGACGTTGTGCGATTCTCCTATTGGGCATGTACAACACACCAGTCCGTCGATGAGCACATTCTGCGAGCGGTAGACATGAGCACCTTCAAACCCGCTCTGAGGGCGTGCTATTCCTCGGCCTAAGATGCTTACATTTCTCACATCATCAATGGAGAATGTCTGAGTAAAATAGCTCCCTCCTTCAAGGTAGATGGTAGTGTTATCCTGCAGATGATAATCAGCGACAGGCAGTAGGGAATCCTTATCGTAATACCCGGGAGGGATATAAACAAAGCGTCGTCCCTGTCGACGTGCCTCCTCCTCTGCCTGCTTACGACTGACGGGCGGACGCGAAGTAAAGATAAGAAGGTTGTTAGTTGTATCAAAGTCACCAAAAGAAGTTTTTTCCAGCGTTTCTGCAGCAAACTCTACACTAACATTCTCAGGCTGAAAGAGCAGGAACTGCACCGTAGAGTCATTTTGCATATCACCAATGACACCTTTATAAAGAGGACGGATACGAGCTTTATCAGATTTACCACTATCAGCATTCGTATGCTTTTTCACTACTTTCACATATACATCACCAGTAAAATCGAACATGCAGTAACTTATCTCCGTCAGCTTGTGGCGGCCTTTTCCAACCGAAGCATTCACCTTTGCGGCATAGGTGTCGATGCGAGTCCACTGGTCGTTACCTCTTGATTTAACAAAAACGTCATAGTCGTGCTTAAGCGGGGCTCCAGGGGGAGCGGGGTACGTTATCAGCTGATGGAGACGAGGTGACGCGTTCACACCCCTGAGGCGGAACTCATTAGCCTCCAGATAGAATGTTATATCACCGCGCTTTTCTGCTCTCGACTGCTGGCGGAGCAATTGTGAAGTGTAAGGCATCTGCAAACGCAGTCGGCCGACATAGTGGGCGTATGGCAAACGGTAGATGTCGCGAACGCGTCCTCGTCCCATCGAGCCTGGCTCCGTCCAGTCGCAATAGAGCCCCGTGACGTCCTGCCAAGTGACAAAGGGCACATCGTAGCCAAGATTGTACCGTGCCGTGTACTCAAAGCCATGCATGAGTCGATTGTCGAATGCTCCCCACAGGTCGTCGCCCTGACGCCATGCCATCTCTGCCACATCGGCCAAAGCACCTAGCCCCAGCTGAGCGTGCCCTTGATCACGTCCCGTTTCCTGACATTGACCTGAGGGGGCGACGTAGTGTGGAAGAGCACCATTATCATTGCCATAAAGATAGTAGTCAACGGCAGCATCATAGAGTTTGGCATCGCCGAGAAAAAGGGCACAAGCCATACGCAGCCGATTGACAATGGCACCCCAATTGCCATTGGCATAAGGACTATCCGCATCGAACTTGTCGATTGTTGGCAGGAAAGCCCTTCGAATGAGTTGAGCCCAGACTTCGGTTTCCTCATCCGTGGCGACACCCCTGAGCGACATCATGGCACTGACAAGCCAATAGCCCTGAATGCAGCAGAGAGGCGCATCGTGACCGTCGAAGCGCTGGAGGGTGACGGCATAAGCATTGATAATCTCCTTGGATTTAGCCGCGAAGGCTTCACGTTGAACTTCATCTTGTGCATCAGTGGCGCAGATGGCAAGCTGACGAGCTGTCCACATGTCGCGTTCGCTGCCTCCCTTCGAAGCCCGAAACTCCCCGTCGCGGGCTATCACCTCGTAGGGTCCAGCCATTACATAGTGAGGGCTGACGTCTTGAGCAAGGGAGGTCGCATCAATAAGGGACAGTGCTGCGAAGGATAGCACACATGCCCACGCCCATGCATGAAAATTCGTTTTCATCTTAACATCTTTTGACTATCTTTTTTCCGGTGTCTACTGCACCCACTTAGGGATGACGGTTTATTGTGGCTTCCAAACGAACAACCCTTCTGATACTGCCAAGGCACGAAGCAACTGCAGCCGTTCGTCATAATCGGCGGGATGGATAGCGAGGGCAGCAGATTCGAGTAACGGATAGCGACTTGTGTGTTGCGAACAATCTTCGGATGAAAGGTAGAGGGTCATATAGTGGCTGTCGCCATCGATAGAAATCATGCCGTTGGTCGACTGGAGCCATACAAACAGAGGCTTTCGCTCGTTCACCCGTTTCACCAACAGTTCAGGCTCGGGATTTAGGAACCATTCGCTGCCAAGGGAGCAGATGGCAATATCTTCATAACAGTTGAGTTTTAGCAGCATGCCGGCAAACCGTCGGCAGATGGAGGCATAGAGACGGGGGCTGAGAAGGTATTTCTCTATCTGAAAATACTGCTCCCCACTCCCCTCTGGTACCCGACAGGGAAGGATATCAATTATCCAATAGGGTTTCGACAGATAGTTGTCGATAATGGTCCCGCTGTCCATCTTGTGTTATTTATCGAGGGGTAATGCTTTGGCAGGCCACCCATAATCCTGATACATGGTAGCCGTCAGCCCGTTAGCCTTCACGAACTCGGCCAACTGCCCTGCCCTCACACTCTCGCGCTTGTCGTGATTGCTGTTGATGGCATGAAATGCTTCATACTTGTCACCGAAAATCTCCTTGGCGCTGCGAAGGTTGTCGGCACCGTCGACGACATAGTCGAAGCCCGTGACAACACAATCCTCTCCACTGCGGCTCACATGCATACACCCGGGATGACTTCCGCCGGAAACCATCTTCAACGTATCGCCAACCTGATTGTAGTTGAAGAGCCAAAAGTCTCCCCACACCAATCTTTCGCCAGAGGATCCCTCCTCAACGCCAACAATAGAGTACGACGGCACGCAGTAGTCGCCAGGGAGATAATAGCTGCCTATCTCGGTGGTGAGGAATCGACAAATTGCTGACACGTATGAGTCGTTCTCTGCATAGACGATGTCGGACAGTGCCACATCGCTGCCGTTTTCTGTGATTGTAGCGGCAAGGGTAGGCATATCATCGTAGTGCAACACAAGCCCCGTCTGGAACTTCACACCCGGGGTGACCAGCACCTCGGGTTGTCGCCTCGAAAGGTTATAGGTGATCTGTTCTCCCACCCATACGGCATCGTCGTCGAAACCGCCCATGTCAGAAACAGTATTGTGCACCGTTGCCAGATGATTGTCGCCCGCAAAGAGCAAGATAGAGTCTCCAGCAACCACATAGCTTAGCTGCTTGCAGAAAGCTTGCTGCACGGTGTAAGGGTCGGTTTCAGCGGCAACATAAGCATGCCCATTATCATCGAAGCGGAGCCTACGGAGACGCTCAACTTGCACGCCGCTCCCTTCCATAGCACTTGTAACGAGCCAGAGGTCGCCCGTCAGAGCCATATACTTAGCCCTTGGCTGACGGACATTGCGGAAATGAGGGAAAGTTGTCGATTCCGAACCCTTCATCACCACGATGCCATAGCCTTCGGAAGAGGTGTTATCTATTTCATCGATGCTCCAGACGCTGACGCCGTTGACAGCGTCATTCAGAATTTCATACTGGTGAAATTTCGAGGCATCCTCGAAAGCCTGCTTAACATTATCGGGAATGGGATCTTCGGTTAAGGGTCCTTCCAACGTGCCTAAGACATTCTTTGGCAAAGATGCTTTCTTTTCTACACAAGCAACAGTCAAGCTACATAAAGCAAACAAGACAACGAGATGTGCCGAAATAGATTTCTTCATTTTCATTTTCTGATAAAGTTTATATGATAAGGAAATAATAGTGTTCAACATAATACATGCTGCGAGAAGACTCTTTCAGAAGGGAGCACAACGAAGGGGTTTCGCTCACCACATCAGCATCTCACGACTGCAAATGTAGTAAAAAAGATTATCTGTTCTATGATTTCCCCCATTTTTTGCAATGATGCGTGATAGTTTTTTCTGCAAGATATTTGTAAAAGTCAAAAAAAACACGGTAATTTGTAACGAGAAACATAAAAACAACAGTAATCATCATCTTACCATCATGAAAAAAATCTTCTTCTTCGTATGTTGCATCGCAGTAGCTGCATACAGTTTCGGACAGCAGGCATTGGGTCAACGCCCCAGAGTGAAATCACCAGTTGTCAACAGTGACGGGACGGTGACGTTCAATTTCTATGACCCCACGGCACAGCAAGTGAGCGTGACCGGCGACTTTGAAGAAATCCATTGGCAGACACTACCTATGGAACATCAGGAAAACGGTCTGTGGACTGTAACTACCAAGCAGCCGCTCAACCCCGAGCTCTACTCTTACAGCCTTTCAGTCGATGGCCAGCGTTTTATCGATCCAGCCAACAGCTATGTCAACCGCGACATCTCCACCCTCAGCAATATCTTCATTGTCACCGGCAGCGACGACGACAAAGGGCATCTCTATCAGGTGAACGATGTTCCCCATGGTACTCTCTCTCGCGTTTGGTACGATAGCCCCACGCTCGGTCAACAACGGCGTATGACTGTCTACCTTCCCGCATCCTACGACGGGAAGAAGCGCTTCCCCGTGATGTATCTGCTGCATGGGCATGGAGGTGACGAAACGTCGTGGGGCGATTTGGGGCGCACGTCTCAGATAATGGACAACCTCATCGCCGAAGGAAAAGCAGTGCCCATGATTGTCGTTATGCCCAACGGCAATCCCACCTGCAACGCTGCTCCCGGCTGGTGGCACGAGGGGATGTACACCCCCGACGGTAACGCCTTCAACCAGCGAGGAGCCAAAGCATCGATGGAAGAGAGCTTCATGGACATTGTCAACTTTGTCGACAGCCATTACAAGACAATCCGTAAACGCTCTGCCCGTGCCGTGACGGGACTATCTATGGGCGGAGGACATACTTTTGGCATCTCGCGTCTCTATCCCACCGTGTTCGACTACTATGGCCTTCAGTCTGCAGCAGCCCGCTTCAACAAGGGAGATGCGAAGTTCGACGAACAGATGTCGCGTCTTTTCGCATCCAAGCCACGCCTCTTCTGGATAGCCATCGGCAAGGAAGACTTCCTCATGCAAATGAACACCGAGCTTCGGCATTATCTCGACGAGCATCAGTATCCCTACGAATATTATGAGAACGATGGAGGGCACATCTGGCGCAACTGGCGCATCTACCTCTCCATGTTTGCCCAGAAGATTTTCAAAGACAAATAGTAGTAAGCTTATGATGTCTAACAATAATATGCCCGCTGACGGATTTCTGTCAGCGGGCATTGTTTATCAATTCTTTAGTATCCGGTTATTCTTGAAAAACAGTTTAATACTTACTACATAATAGTAACGCCTTTACTAAAGGAACACTTTACCTTTTTCTTTATTGCCGACTCTTCTTACTTTCTGAAAAGTATATCGCAATAATCTAAATATTGCTTCCAATCATAGTCGGTAACATCGTGAATGCCAGTACGAATATGATAAGCAACTTGATTCATGATAGGCTGATGAACTTGAGGCATAGTATCTGAAGGAAGTCCCTCCAAGCCATATAGTTTATAAACGGGCGATGCGTAATATGCCGAGAGGTATTCTCCCCGAGGATCAGCCCATCTGTCTTCTTCAGCGCTTGCAACATAAAGGGCGCGAGGAGCTATCAAAGCTAATAATTCGTGCTGATCAAAAGGCAAGTCTTTTTCTAGCCCAGCATAGTTAGAAAAGTTTGCACAAAACCAATAAGGGAAAGCCTGTGTGATGCGTGCCACACGTTCTCCGTATTCACGTTTTGAAAGCGCAGCTCCTCCGCAGCCCGACTCATTGGAAATAACCACCTTAAACCGTTTATCCTGAGCTCCAGCCCACAGCGCTGCCTTTCCCTGACGAGAATGCCCTATGACAATGAGTTGACGGCTGTTTGCCCAGCGTTGTTTGCAAACCCAGTCAGCCATTCTGCTGTTTCCCCAAGCCCAAGCTCCAAGTGCCTACCAATCTGTATCCGGATGTGAAGATGGCTTGAAAAGCATCTTCACACTTTCAGAAGCCCCTTGAGCATTGTCGGGGAAAATGTCATTATAACACATAGTCACAAGAGCATATCCTCTGCCGATAATCATCTGAAGAGGCCAACGTGAAGCCTGCCCACCTCGATTTAACGGGGATTCGCTATTGTTATCAAGTTTTTGGAAATATGGAGAAAGTAGCACTTCCTCGTCTTGATTAAGACTGTGGTTCCCTTGAAAATTGTAACCAATAAATACGGGCACGCGCCCTTTTCGCTGATTTGGAATATAGACAAGCATCAATGCTTTCACACTCCTCCCCTCGCCCTTGAAAGTCACCATGATCTGTTGCTGCGTTGCGAGTCCCTCAAGAGCCATCTTATTCTCGAGAAGCAACTTATATGACACTTTTACCTTTTCCTTTGGTGTGTATCCGTATTCCTGCTCAGAGAACAGTTTTAGCAACTCAGGGCGACGATGTTTCTCCCATTGACGTACGGATGTCACGTGGGTGCCATCATTACACATCAGCACATCGGGCAAAGTGAACTTTGGCACTTTCGATTCATCGTAATTTGCTTCGTTGCTACTCTGCGCAAAAGTGAAACTCGAGCACAGCAATAATGTTGCCCAACCTAGAAGTCTAAACGTGTTTTTCATGCTATTCAAAAAGAGCGTTTCAGTTAGATTATTATTCCTGAAATTATGAAGAAGGAAAAAAGAATTATTCTTTCTAAATAAAAATTTTTCCCTTCTTCATATCGCGAGATTCCTTCTTCATAATTTTTTTTCCTTTCTTCATACTTCGTCTTTCATGACGATAGGAAATCAAAGAAGAAATCCGCAAATTGATTTTTCACATCAGGCGAAGCGAATGTTAACCCTAAAAAGACAGGACAAACGTTTTTTGCTTTATTTGACGGTTTTCTTCACTCCACCCACAATATACACACCCGAAGGAAGCCCTTCTGTGGATGTGCCAACACGCAAGAGGCGCCCGTCCAAGTCATACACAGCTTCAGGATTTCTTTTCGACATTTCTTCCACACTTCTTTGTGGTTGAATGCCTGAAGACTCCTTCACGACAATTGTTCGCGAGAGCCCAGGGGCAGCATTGGAAGGCTTCTTTCCTTCGGAGAAGGAAGCGACAGTTGATGCTTCAAACAAGCGGGTTGACTTCGCCTCGCTATAGGTTTGATATTTCCCCACGCCCTTTTCATCCTCTTCATCTCCAGCAATGAAGTCAATCTTATAGGTTCCCGGCACCCCATTCGGGGTTATCAAGAATGTGATGGAGATACTGTCGCATCCGTTACGCCAGCAAGATACCAGATGTTTTGGAACCATCTTATCAGTAACAAAAGCCCACCATCTGTATCCCTGCAAGGGAGCACCCACGTTATAGATATCAGACATGTGGGAACTATACGACATGTTTTGTTTGCTGTTGACTTGAGAGCCGTCACTATAATAAACCCAATCCTCAGCATACTGCTGATGACAGCCTTGAGGAACCGAAACCGTCCATCCTTCAGGAACACGAACGGCAGCTACGGACCAATCGTTAGTATAGTTCTGTGTAGAGGAGCCGTCGTTTGTTACCACCATACGAGCCTCAAAAGTCTCGTTTCCTTCCACTTCGGTAGGTACATAAGTGCGGAAAATCTTGTAGCACGATGTCACGACTGCACCGATAATCAAAAGGAGTGTAGCTACCTTGAAAAGATGCGGCGTTTTGGAAAAATATCTTTTATCTGAAGTATTCATTTTGTGCGTAAGATAATGATTGATAAATTACTTGTCATCCTCAGGATCATCGGCAAACAAAGCCTGCCAATTGAACACACGGAAGAAGAAGGGACGATAAAAGTCGGCGCTACCCGTTGTATTAAAGTTATCATTCCAATCAGTTGCATCCGTGTTTGTTGAAAATACTAACTCACCCGTACGGGAAAGGCCTTGATGCAAGTGAGGCATATAGAAATTCTGATATGTTCTTTTCCCTTTCTTGTCGAGAACATAGGGCAATGTCCATAGTTGATGACAATGCTCGAAAGGCCCCCACGGATACTTGCTACGCATGATATAAACCTGTTTGCTGAATACATATCCCTGAGCAGTCATATAATACCAATCACCTTCTTTGAAAACCCAGGCTGTCGATACCGAACGTGAGCTTATAGCAGAACGATTGACTTCTTCAGTTGTAGGATATGTGTTCTGCCAATGGAAAACACCTTTTTCATCAGCTACATAATACTCCCACTCACTCCTCAAGTCGTGAGTTTTAGAGCGTGCGACAACGGGACTTGATGTATTTAAGACATCATCAGGATTTTTCTTAAACTGATTACAAGCATAAAGATAGGTGTGTCCGTCCTCATCCTCCCACAACGTTTGCCCATAACCGATTGGATCTTTCTCGAAGAAATGATGATCAACCGAAATGAGACTGAGATAAGTATCATCACCAGGTGTTCCTTCTAGACTATAAATGGCAAGGGCTCGATTGTCGCTTCGCATAAGATTCTGCGTTCCGTTATATACTCCAGCCCAAAGCACTTGTAGTTGACCATCAACCACAGTTCCGTCTCCAGCCCAATAAAGATACTGCTGATCGATGTCTCCATTAGCTATCTGAGCATCAGTTTTCTCTCCTTTCGGATGACGAATGTGAGTGCGAGCATTATAATATCGAGAAGAAGAAGCGTTGGTAGTGTTTACATAGTCGGCAAGCCAAACTAAGTTAGCTTTGCTGTCTCCGGGAAATCCATTTTTGTCTGCAGTTTGCACCATTATGGTATTACGTGGAAAATTGCAGTTCAATCGTGCTCGGTTGCTTGACGAAACCCTTCCGTAAAAGCTATCGTTGAATGACCAGAAAAGGTTCCCTCCTGGCAGCTGAACTGTTTGCACACCATCTCCGCCATTCCAACCCAATGTTCGAGTGAAAAGTCCATCGTACAGTTTGTCCTTATAGACATATACGTTATGATCTGAGCAGTTATGAGGCATCCACACCAGATTCCATTCCTCCTGAATGACAGGAACTGGGAATCGTACCGTGTCTGCTTCAACCTCACGTGTCAGATCGTCTCCTGCGCTGATATGTACACATATCAACATTAGGAAGAAATATAGCAGTAAATGACGTTTTTTCATATCTGGATTCATTTTATTACCGAAAAAACAACTCGAAAAAGCAACTTTTATCTAGAAAAACTGGTTTTCCTGCTTACAAGCAGATGTGTTCTAAACTACATAATTAATAACGATTAACTCAAGCTCCTCCAGTAAAATAAGGGAAGAAAAAACAGCTATTATGTCAAAAAAACATCATTATATTACGGATATTCTTTTTGAAAGAAATCATTTAAAGTTAACCTGAATTTGCGCTGGAAACATGTAGGAAGGATCTCCTCGCTCACTAAGTGTTTTTTTCAAAGTGCTTGATAAGCGCTGCACATTTCCTTCGAATAATATTATCTCTGGACTATTACCAGACAGAGAGCCATCGGCGTACACCACCTTCACCGGTAAATCAAGATTAAGCATCTTGTCATTAAGAGAAATTGTAAGACAAGAATAATCACATTTAGTGATTCGAATCGTATTTCCTTCTAACTCGGCACGTACCTCTTTTCCACGCGACAATTCATTTTTAGGAGCGCTAACCCAATAGAAATGAGGATAAACGACCTCTTCCTGTTTCCATACTATGAGTTTGGGATAAGGATTACGTTTGTATTTAGCCATCCAACTCACGGCTGTTGTATCAACCCGATCCATCCAATGTTCTTTTCCTGAAACAATGTGCCCTTCAAAAATATACCCTTCTGGATCTGCACGATGAAGGGAATCCATCTCGTTAATGCGTTCCTGACATCTAAGATTGCGCTCATAAGCCGAATCCTTTTCTCCACACCAAATCATGAAAGGAGTATTGCGAAGATTGACAAGTGAAACATCACCAGGATGACCAGCCATCATAGAAGCAGCAGCCCAAGTGTCAGCCATACGAGGAGCCAATCGCCATACTCCATCTCCGCCAGCAGAATAGCCCATTATGTAAACTTTGTCGGGATTGACATGAAGGTGAGTAACTGCCATATGGATTATTTGTCGATAGAAGGCATCAGATTCAGGACGGAAATGTAAATCCCAAGTATTGAAAGGTGCTCGTGGACAAAGATAAACAGCATGTCGTGGTGCATAAAGAACTTGCTGATTGTGCCACTGCTGATCGTTTAGTTCTGCTGGAGCACCACCTCCTCCATGAAGAGAGATATAAAGAGATAAGTCTTCTTCTCCAGCTTTTGCAAAAATGGTCCATGCAAGTGGCATTGTAAGGCCATCTATCGTTATTTTCTTATTGTTATAATATCCTGCAGTTGCTGCACTCACAGAATCCATCCATTGTTTTAACACCTTGTCAGATTGGGAAGTAACTTGATCGGATGGAAGCGGTGTTTCAATCAGCAAAGATTTGTCTGTCGTGCAAGATTGAGACAACAGCAAAAATGAGACAATCAATAAACTTCGTAGATAAACAAATACTCTTTTTTTCATAATTATCAACTTTCGGTATAACAACAAATCAGTATAAATCCTTTGCCTTATTGCCCAATACGACCTCAAGCGTCCCTCCCTTTGCAAAATCTGAGAAGGAGAGAATAGGCTGGTGCAACGTATTATTATCTAATTTGAAACTTTTCACATACATATTGGAACTGTTTCTTCCTTTTGTTTCAATTACGAACTGTGAGCCAGGATAATACTTTTGGTTTAATCGGATGGTTACCTTATCAAAAAGAGGCAAGCCCAATCCAAATGATGGAGCAGATGCCGTTAATCCAGCCACATCAAAAAGTCCGATAGATGAGATTACGTACCAAGCACCCAATTGTCCTTGATCTTCATCTTGCCCATAACCATAACCATGTATTCCGTCAGTACCATAGAATTCATTCAAAATAGCAGGCACCCATTTTTGAGTTAAAGAAGGACGTCCAGACTTATTAAATAGCCAAGAGATGTGCAAACATGGCTGATTCCCTTGATTATAAAGCGTGCGAAGTCCGGCAAAAGCCCCTATTTCTGTTCCTCCGCTAAAAATCTTCGGCTGTGATAAAGTGAAGATGCTATCAAGTCGAGCGTTAAACTCATCTGCGCCCACTTTCTGAACCAACGATTCTACATCATGAGGAACATAGAACGTATACTGCCAGGCGTTTCCTTCTTGGAAACCTCGCCAAACCTGCATAGGGTCGAAATTATCAATAAACTCCCCGTTCTTGAGACGAGGACGAACAAAGCCCGTGGAACTGTCATATATACGCTCCCATCCTTTCGAAAGATGCTCTAATAAAGGAACATCTTCAGAATGCCCAAGCTCTTTGGCTAATTGAGCTAACGCCCAGGCTGAAAAAGCATACTCCAATGTGTGGGAAGCTGAGAACATAAATGTTTCGTCTGGCCCAGAGCCAGCATCGGCATGAGGGACATACCCATACTCTACAAATTCTCCTGTATCGCTCTTGCCAGCGCCGAGAGGACGATTTGTCCCGTCCAATTCGTTCTTCCGGCAAGCTTCATAGGCAAGCTCTAAATCAAAATCGCGAATTCCGCAAGCAAAAGCAGAAGCAATCATTAATGTCAACTGATTTGTTCCTACTCCACTCACATAACGTAAGTTCGCCAATCCATCACCCATCCAGCCTGCATCTTTGTATACCTGAAGATGAGAGGAAATGAAATCGCTCATATGTTCAGGATAAGCCATATTCCACAATTGGTTCAGATTCCATTGAGCACCCCACATTGCATCGGTATTGTACAAATTGAAAGCAGGTTTTCCTTCCTTTATGGGCAAATGCCCTATTGTTCCATCATGCTTAGGATAATCACCACTTACATCACTACAAATGCCTCGTCCAAGAATAGCGTGATACAAGCCTGAATAGAACTTGACTTTATCTTCAACTTTATCCGTTTCTACGGAGATTCGTCCGAGGTGTTCTTTCCAAATTTCATGTGAACGACAGCATACTTCATCAAAATCCAAATCCTTTGCTTCTGATTCACGATTCAGACGGGCATTTGCAATGGAGGTAAAACTGACACCTATCTTCGCAGTAACAGATTCGTTTTCTTCAGTAGCAAATGTAAGGTAGAGTCCAGCCCCTACTCCACTCGATTCTTTCAGATTAGCCTCATGGGTATCTCCATTAAAGATTCCCCATTCCGTAGGCTTTTTATCTACCTCCGCTGAAAAATAGATAGGAACCTCGGCACCAGGCTGATATTTCTTTACATATTCAGGCAACGTGATAACATAACCTTCAACAATTCCATCTTCACAAAGACGCACTTCAGCATCTTTTACCCTGCCGCTTTCTCCCATTCTACTACCAATATTGAAAAGGAGATGACTTTGTTTAGAAGCAGGATAAGTGTAACGCTGGTAAGCAACGCGAGTTGTAGATGTCAGTTCAGTCTTAATTCCATAATCCCGCAGCAAAACGGAATAATACCCCGCGGTTACTTTTTCATCATCATGACTAAAACGAGAGCGATAGCCATTATGTGAAACGGAATCAGAAGGAAGTCCCGGAATTGTGATAAGTTCGCCCGTCGTTGGCATCAAGGTGATTCCTCCTATCTGGAACTCATGAACACAGGGGAAACCTTCGATAGAAGTATCCCTATAGTCATATCCTGTTGCCTCCCAACCGTCCTTATTACCCAAGTGTCCATTTGTGGATGGGCCTGGCTTTGCCATTCCAAAAGGCAAAGCACCAGGAGCAAAATGAAAATATCTACAATGCGCCGTACCTATACGAGGCTCTACATATTGTACATAATCTTCGTCTGATTGTGTTTCCGATTGAGATTGACAACTTATAATGAATATACTTCCCAACATAATCACTACCGCAAAGTGAATCCAAGTTTTATGCCTGAGATAAAAAACTGTCTTTTTGCTTTCCATTGAAGAGGATTGTTTATGGTTAAAGATAAAATGACTTTACTCACGCTTGCCTATTCCTTAATATCTCCGATAGCCACCTGATACTCATGCCAGAGGGAATCAATGGTATATCCTTCTCCAAGAACAGCCTGAACCGCTCCATCCCAACTCCAGGGAACAACAGTAAGACAGGTATGATTCATTTTCTTTATGAAATCTTTGTCCTTCGTTTCACGTACCCAGTTGAAGAAGTAACCAATATATCTGTATCCGTTGTGGTAGCTTCCGCCTTTCGGGCGATCCTTCTCACCATGAAAACCTCCGCAAGCCACTCTCACAGCATCTGCCGTACCTTCAACCATCTCCCAAACGGCTTTATTTGGTCCACCGTAAGGACCTATGCCTTGAGGCTCAAGTTGAAATGCATGAGTCAATTCATGCAGCAATACTCCTCTTGTTTCAAAATCAACACGGGCGGTATCTTGGTTTGCAAAGGAACGCTCCACATGATCGGTGCTATAGAATATGTTAACGTATCCGTTCCCTCCGCCCTTTGCGGAAATTCCATCGTCATGTCTGATGATATAGTCAAGCCTATAGAGCATGGGGATGCTATCGGTAGGTGCGAAGTAAAGGCATTGCATCACCTCGCGTGCCACGCTACGGATATACTCATCGGGATCTGAAATGATGGCATGATAAATTTGAGAACCTTGACTTTCAGGATTGGCGTCAACAAAAAAGATATCTTTTAGGTGCTTGTCCCACGCTTCATCTTTCGGCGTTAATGTCCTTTTGGAATATCCACTATTCGAAGAAGGTCCAGAAAGTGAATACGGTTTGTCTGAGGCATTTAACCCACGCTTTTTATTAGGCTTAGAGCCCATATCAAACTCTATGACACATCCATCTGTCAACTGCTTATGAGTTACGAATAACTTTGAATATGGCTCCCCGTTGATGCGCACTTTTTGAACATAACGGTTTTTGTCGCTTACCTTCGGAGCTTTCACTTCTATCGTCTTCCCGTTCTCAAGAGTAACTTTTAAATAAGGTAGATATGGAGCTCCTATCACGTATTGATCACTACTGGGGCATACCGGATAGAATCCCATTGCAGAGAATATATACCAAGCAGACATCTGTCCACAATCGTCATTTCCTCCCAACCCGCGAATATCATTGCGATACATTTTGTTCATTATTGTGCGAAGCCACTCTTGCGTTTTCCAAGGAGTGGATGTCCAAGCATATAAATAAGGTACATGATGGCTGGGCTCGTTTCCATGAACATATCCGCCGATAAGGCATTCTGACGTGATGTCCTCGTTATCTGCATAGTATTTTTCTGGAAGGTCCATCACGAAGAGATTATTTAGTTTCTCAAGGAAAGCATCCTCTCCTCCCATGCAGCGCATCAGGCCGAACACATCGTGGGGAACATGAAACGAGAAATTCCACGAATTGCCTTCAATGAAACCTTCTCCATAGGTCTGATATGGATCAAGGTCCTTTTTGAACTCTCCATTCCTATATCTTGGGGATGCGAAACCGATTTTCGAGTCGAAGGTGTTTCGGTAGTTTTGTGCGCGAGACATGAAGCGAGATGCAACTCTGTCGTTTCCAGCAGCACGAGCTGCTGCGTAGATTGTCCAGTCGTCAAAGGAGTATTCTAGTGTGTTGGATGCAGCTGTTCCGTCATTATCATAAGGAGCATACCCAAGTCGCATGTAGTCGATAACGCTGGGGAAGAATCGATTATTGGCTGTTGCCGTCATTGCCCTGAGAGCTTCCGAGGTGTCAATGTCAGCTCCTTTGACAATAGCATCGGCAAGCACCGTAACGGCATGATATCCTGTCATGCACCAGCCCTCGTTGCCCATCAGGCTCCATACGGGAAGCATTCCCACAGCATTCTGCTGCTGATGCTTAATCATTGATTTCACCATATCGGTATTACGCGAAGGTTTCAGCAGACCCAGCAAGGGATGCTCGGCACGGTAAGTGTCCCAAATGGAGAAAACGGTATAGTTGTTGAAATCTTCTGCCACATGAATGTTTCCATCCAAACCGCGATATTGCCTGTCAACATCCATATAGATTGATGGGTTAATCATCGTATGGTAGAGCGACGTATAGAGCATCGCTTTCTGGTCGTCGGTACCTGTGCAGTCAATCACAGATAATTCCCGCTCCCAGTCGGCACGGGTTTGAGTGCGAATATCATCGAACGACTTGCCCGATGCTTCGGCTTGAAGATTCTTCAATGCGCCTTCGGTAGAAACGCCTGAGAGAGCTACTTTCACCACAAGTTCTCCTGGAGTTCCCATTGGGACTTCTCTCCTGCGACGGGAGGGTTGGTCGTTGAAATTGAAGTATGCCACAACGCTACGCCCTGCGATATCGGGGAAATTGTGGTACTTGTCAAACTTCCCCCAGAATCCGTTGTATTTCTCGCGCTTCATATCCTGATAACCATACGTGCGGATAGGTTTTGAGAAGGAGATAGCAAAGTATGTGTAATTCGACCTCGCCCATCCGTCGGTTATGCGATAGCCTGTGAGAAGGGTGTCGTTCTCCACACGCAACGTGGACCACAAGACTTTCCCATCGTAATTGTATATGCCGTGTAGAAGGTCGAGGATGATGCGCTGCTCTGTGCTCCCTTCAGGGAAGGTGTACTTGTGTACCCCAACGCGCTGAGTCGCTGTCAGCTGTACTTTCACCCCGTTGTCGGCAAGAGTCACCTCGTAATAGCCTGGCTCGGCGTGCTCGGTATCATGAGAGAAGCGCTGTCGGTACCCTCCGTCGGGATTATCGGCTGTTCCTGGATTAAGTTTCAGATCCCCCGTCTGAGGCATGATGAGGATGTCCCCCAGATCGGAATGTCCCGTGCCGCTCAGATGGGTGTGGCTGAAGCCGACGATGGTGTTGTCGGTGTGCTGATATCCAGCGCAATACTCATAGACCTTTCCCTGATAGCGCCCGTTGACGTTATGTGGAATGGTATCCGTGTCGGGACTCAGCTGAACTATTCCGAAAGGAGCGCAGGCGCCGGGGAATGTGTGTCCCATCCCTTCGGTCCCAATCATGGGATTAACGTATGATACTCTGTCTGTTGCCTGCTGGGCGTTTGCCGAAAAAGCAGACATTACGATGCACAATGCAAACGGTAATAAATGTTTCATTTTTGTGTATAAAGTTTCAAATCAGGCAAAGATAATAAAAAAAACAATACCGCTGAGTGAATACACGATTTTTTGATTTCTTCCGTGGAAAAAATGTATTGAGCAAAATATTTTTTTCCTTCTCCAAAAAAATTTTTCCCTTCTTCATATCGCCGTATTCTTTCTTCATATTTGAAAATGGTTTGAGAATAGCTCAGAGGCTCTTTCCTCCTTCTATAGCAATAGGGAGTTCCTAGGATTAAGAATCCACTATTTTAAAATATCTTAAAACGCCTTAAGCATGCAGATAATCCATATTTTATTTCTAATTTTGCACCCGTTTTCGACGAACAGGCCACTCCTGTTTGCGAATAAGACCCCTTGGCAAATAAGAAAGACAACCTTCTGGAGATGATTCGTGATGGAAAACACATGACGACATCTCAACAGCTGAAGCTCACTTGGTGGCTCAGCCTTCCTGCAATTTTAGCACAGCTGACTACAACCATCATGCAGTACATCGATGCTGCTATGGTGGGAAGTCTGGGCGCAGACGCCTCTGCTTCAATCGGTTTGGTGGAAACCACTACGTGGATGATTGGAAGTGTCTGCTCGGCTGGAGCTGCCGGTTTTTATGTGCAAGTGGCACATCTCTTGGGAGGAAATCGTCCCCGCGAGGCGCGCGACGTGCTGCGTCAATCCATTTCGGCAATGCTCCTCTTCAGCTTCATTATTGCCACCATCGCCTTAAGTGTCAGCCCATTCCTGCCCAAATGGCTTGGAGGAGGGAGTGATATTACTGGCACTTCGTCAACTTATTTCGCTATCTTTGCCCTTTGCATCCCATTCTTCCAATTCAGTATGCTTGGTGCGGGTATGCTACGAAGCAGCGGCAACATGATAGTTCCCAGCATATTGAGTGTCAGCATGATGGCATTAGATGTCATCTTCAACTTTTTCCTCATCTTCCCTACCCGACAGATTGATGTTTTCGACTTACAATTGATGATGCCCGGCGCAGGACTTGGGGTGAAAGGCGCAGCAATTGGCACGGGAATGGCAGAAGTTATCACCGCGCTCCTCATGATGTATTTCCTTTGTATTCGTTCAAAGGAACTGGGGCTACGAGCTGAAAAAGGCAGTTTCCGCCCAAAGCGCAAATATATAAAGGAGGCATTCCACATCGGTTTGCCTATGGGTGTGCAGCAGGTTATTATGAGTAGTGCTTATATTGCAATGACTATGATCATAGCTCCTCTCGGCACAATAGCGCTTGCTGCACATTCGCTCGGAATCGTTATCGAGAGCCTTTGCTACATGCCTGGATACGGTATTTCCGATGCTGCCACAACGCTCGTAGGCCAAAGTATGGGAGCGAATAGAAAGGATTTGATGAGGCGCTTTGCCTATATGGCAGTAGGAATGGGTATGGTGGTGATGGCAGTTATGGGCGTAATCATGTACGTAACAGCACCTTACACGATGGCAATGCTGACGCCCGTAGCAGAAGTGCGCGAGCTCGGCGTGACAGTTCTGCGCGTAGAGGCCTTTGCCGAGCCGATGTTTGCGGCAGCAATCGTATGCTACGGTGCTTTCGTCGGAGCCTCAGACACTCTTATGCCAAGCGGGATGAACCTCCTCAGCATGTGGGGTGTGCGCATCACGCTTGCCGCGATTCTTGCCCCAAGCATGGGACTTTACGGCGTGTGGCTCGCAATGTGCATCGAGCTATGCTTCAGAGGACTTATCTTCCTCGTTCGGCTGAAATGGGGCAAATGGGAAAAGAAAACAATAGATTGATCAAACACAAATAATTAAAAATGAAACGAATTGAAAATGTGACTTTTGGCGGCGAAAGGCCTCTTTTTGAATCTCACGGATTGGAACTTGATCACGTGCGTATTATTGACGGTGAATCTGCTATAAAGGAGTGTAGCGACATCATTTGCAAAAACTGCCACTTCGAAGGGAAATACCCTCTTTGGCACGTAGAGGGCTCCGAGATAACTCATTGCTACTTTGCGCCTTCTGCCCGCTCCGCTATCTGGTATTCAAACAACATGAAGATGCGGGATTGCGTGATTGACGGACCTAAGTTTTTCCGCGAGATGAAGAACCTTTCTCTCGAGAATGTTATCATAAACGATGCTGACGAAACCTTTTGGGGCATTGACGGATTGACAATAAAGAATGTGGTTTTACACGAAGGAACCTACCCGTTTATGCATTGCAATAACATAAAGGTTTTCGGGCTCGACAGCGATAGCAAATATGTCTTCCAATATTGCCGAAATGTTGAAATCCACAACGCGAGAATTGAGACGAAAGACTCTTTTTGGGAAGTGGAGGACGTGACAATCTACGATTCGGTTATTTCTGGAGAATATCTGGGTTGGCATTCAAAGAATCTTCGCCTGGTAAACTGCCACATTGCTGGAGAACAGCCGCTTTGCTATGCTAAAAACCTCGTTTTGGAGAACTGTACATTCGATGCTGAGTGCGACAGAGCATTTGAGTATTCATCGGTACAGGCAGATATCAAAGGAAGCATCAAGAGTGTAAAGAATCCGTCTTCGGGATTGATTGTCGCTGACGGGTATGGAGAAATCATCTTGGATGAAAACATCAAGGCGCCAGCCAATTGCAAAATTGTGGTAAGAACATAAAACACTGATAGTTGACCACAAGTTGTTAAAGTAATTATGTAACATATCGAATTTCTTCTTTTTCCAAAGAAAAAATATCAAAATTAGGTTTTCATAACTATAAAAACTATTAGCAAAAAGATATGCCTTACTCCTTTGACAAAGAGATTAACAGACGAGGAACGCTTTCCTACAAATGGGACTCTGCCGACAAAGACGTGATTCCTCTTTGGGTGGCAGATATGGATTTCGAAACAGCTCCAGTCGTAAAGAAAGCTCTTCAGAAAAGAGTAAATCATGGAATTTACGGATACACGAGAGTCCCCGATGCGTATTACAAATCAGTTGCCGACTGGTTCAGAATACATCACCACTGGGTTTTCGATCCGTCTTGGATGCTTTACACATCAGGCGTTGTCCCTGCTATTTCTGCTATCATCAAGGCACTCACCCATCCCGGAGATGAAGTAATTGTGCAAAGTCCCGTTTTCAACTGTTTCTATTCATCCATTCGCAACAACGGATGCAAAATCGTTTCCAACGACTTGATTTACGAGAATGGCACATATAGAATCGATTTTGCAGATTTGCAGAAAAAACTATCCTCGCCCAAAGCAAAAATCTTGCTGCTATGCAACCCACACAACCCAGCAGGAAGGGTTTGGACTTCCGACGAGCTTAAACGTATAGGTGAAATATGCCTTCAGAACGATGTGTGGATTGTTGCAGACGAAATTCATTGCGAATTTGTCTCTCCCGGATACACATTCCTTCCCTTCGGCTCCATTTCTCCCGATTTCATACACAAAACCATCGTCTGCATTTCTCCCAGTAAGGCATTCAATATAGGAGGACTCCAAATTTCCAATATCGTTTGCGAGAACGAGGAAGTGCGCAATAAGATAGACAGAGCGATTAACGACAACGAAGTCTGCGATGTAAATCCCTTCGGAATAGTAGCCACGATGGCTGCCTATACTGACGAGGGCGCCGCTTGGCTAAAGGATTTGAATAGCTACATCAACAGTAACTATCTCTTTTTGTGCGACTTCTTCAAAGAAAATCTTCCACAGTTCCCTGTGACGAAACTTGAAGGCACATATCTCGTTTGGGTAGATTGCTCTGCGATAGGAAAAGATTCGGAAACCATTCAGAAAGAACTGCTCACGTCTTATCGCGTTTGGGTAAACGAAGGCGTAATGTATGGAGACAACGGGAATCTTTTCATCCGAATCAATATCGCATGTCCTCGCAAACGCCTTGAGGAAGGGTTGAAACGTATTGCCAAAGGGCTGAAAGCCATGTTGCCGTAAGAGTCTGACACACAAGAGGTAACAGTTCTTCCTGATTCCTTATCTAACGGGAAATCAAAAGCCCGGTTTTTAAAGTTTTATATTAGCTCAATTATGAAGAAGGGAAAAAAATTTTTCCCTTCTTCATATCGCGAGATTCTTTCTTCATAATTTTTTTTGCTCAAAGAAAAATTTCCGCACAAACAAGGAGCAAGGAGGGTAACTTTTCTTTTTAACAGAAAAAAGCAATTTGTTATGAAAAAAGTTGGATGATTCGTGCTAAATGCCTACTTTTACAAGCGAAAAAATTGTGGGCAAGTTTTATGGAACTAACGAGCTACAAAAAACTATTCTGCTGCCTGATTTTTTACGGCAGAAACATCGAGCGCCTATAAGGTTGAAAGCAGTTCGCTCGGTTCACTGCTTTCTATCAAGAAGCACTTCTCGGCTGTTCCTTAACGTATCGTACTCCCCTTCCCTTATTACCAGACAACGTCTTCAACAGTTTCGTTTTTCGGTTGATTATCAGCCTCTATATCCAAAGGGAGAAGAATAGACCATACGACAGCAACGCCGCTCATACAAATATCTAACCTGAAATTCAAAGAACAAAACAACATCAATAAATATGGAACAAGATAATTCTTCCTGCTGTGGAGCAAACACAACTCGTGTGAGCAATTTCGCACTTAAATATCCTGAAAACGAAGGAGGCATGAACGAACGCATTTGTCGTCTGCGTGAGGAATCAGTTAATGCGCAACCCTCGCTGACTATCGAGCGCGCCCTTATAGAGACAGCATTCTATAAGGAAAACTACGGCAAGTATTCCCTCCCTGTGCTTCGCGCAATGAATTTTCTCGAGATTTGCAAGAAGAAAACAATCTATATCGGCAAAGAAGAACTCATCGTGGGAGAGCGCGGGCCTAAGCCTAAGGCTGTGCCAACTTTCCCGGAACTTACTTGTCACAGCGTGGAGGATTTGCATGTGCTGAACGAGCGTGACCTTCAGCCGTATTTCATCTCTCAAGAAGACATCGACACCTATGAGCGTGAAGTGATTCCTTACTGGAAAGGGCGTACCCAGCGCGAAAGGATTTTCAATCATGTCTCTCCCGCATGGAAAAAAGCATACGAGGCAGGCGTGTTTACTGAATTCATGGAGCAACGTGCTGCCGGGCATACGGCTATGGATGGAAAAATGTACCATCGGGGACTTCTCGACGTGAAAAAACAGATACAAGAGGAACTTGACAACTTAGACTTCATAAACGACGCTGAGGCAACGGATAAGATGGAGGAATTGCAAGCTATGTCAATCAGTTGCGACGCAGCCATCTTGTTTGCCGAACGTCACGCCAAGTTGGCCGAAGAAATGGCTGCTACAGAACAAGATACGAAGCGCAAAGAAGAACTTCTGAAGATAGCTGAGGTGTGTCATCATGTGCCCGCTCATGCTCCGCGCAATATGTGGGAAGCCATTCAGACTTATTGGTTTACGCATCTCGGCACAGTAACAGAGCTGAACGGATGGGACTGCATGAACCCAGGGCATCTGGATCAACATCTTTTCCCATTCTATCAGAAAGAGTTACAAGAAGGAACTATCACTCGAGAAAAAGCGAAGGAACTGCTTTGCTGCCTGTGGATAAAGTTCAACAACCAGCCGGCTCCCCCAAAGGTGGGAATCACAGCTTTGGAAAGCGGAACGTATAACGATTTCGCCAATATTAATATAGGTGGAATCACGCGAGAAGGAAAAGACGGGTCGAATGAACTCTCCTACATCATTCTCGAAATTCAAGAGGAACTGCATATTCTGCAACCTGGACTATCGATACATATTAGTCACGTGACCCCCGACAAGTTCCTCCTAGCTGGATGCCACGTTATCCGACAAGGATACGGCTATCCATCCGTCTTCAATCCAGACGTTTATACGATGGAACTCATCCGACAGGGAAAGAGCATCGAGGATGCGCGAGAAGGAGGTTGTTCGGGATGTATTGAGGTAGGAGCTTTCGGCAAGGAGGCTTATCTGCTGACAGGATATTTGAATACTCCCAAAATTTTGGAGATAACACTTCACAACGGTATTGACCCTCGCACAGGGGAAAAAATCGGAATAGAAACAGGAGATCCGCGCACATTCACAGATTATGAACAGTTCTATAGTGCATACCTAAAGCAGATTCACTATTTTGTGCTACTTAAACAAAGGGAAAACAACTACATAGAACGTATGTTTGCCCTCTATGCGCCAGCAACTTTCCTCAGTCTTTTCATCGATGACTGCATCAAAAAGGGAAAAGACTATTACAACGGAGGGGCTCGCTATAATACACAATACATTCAATGCTGTGGATTGGGTACTTCCACCGACTCTCTTTCTGTTATCAAAAAGCATGTCTTCGAGAGTAAAAAATACTCAATGGATGACATCATACGCGCTACCGATACTAATTTTGACGGGAATGAGAAGATGAGACAGTATATCATCAATCATACTCCATTCTTCGGCAACGACGACGATTATGCCGATAGTATTGCCGTGCAGCTTTATAACGATTTGGTGGAATGTCTTAGCGGAAAACCCAACACTAGAGGAGGCAAAACGTGTCTTGACATGCTTTCCACTACTTGCCACAACTATTTCGGCTCTGTTTGTAATGCAACGCCCAACGGGCGTTTTGCTGAATTTGCTATCTCTGACGGTACGTCTCCTTCGCATGGAGCTGATATCAATGGGCCTACGAGTCTCATCAAATCATTGGGAAAACTGGATCAGACAAAAAGCGGAGGCACTCTGCTTAACTGCCGTTTTGTTCCTGCCCTTTTGAAACGCGAGGAGGATTTGAAAAAACTGGCTCATCTCATCCGTACATACTTCACATTGGGAGGACACCATATCCAGTTTAATGTGGTAGACACCGAAACTCTTCGTGATGCACAAAAGAACCCTGATTCCTATAAAGGGCTTCTCGTTCGTATGGCTGGTTATAGCGACTTTTTCAATGATATGAATTCTCAGCTACAAAACGACATTATTGCACGAACCGAAAACGAAAGTTTTTGATGAGCTTGATTTTCGACATAAAAAAATACGCCATCAACGATGGTCCTGGCATAAGGGTTACCATCTTCTTAAAAGGTTGTCCCTTGCGGTGTGTTTGGTGCCATAATCCGGAAGGATGGTCAACCCAAAAGGAAAAGATGTATAAAGCACAAAAATGCATCGGTTGCCAAAGCTGTGTTGAGGTTTGCCCTCATCATGCTATCCAATTAACATCAGAAGGAATTCGTCCTACGGGAAATCAATGCGTCCTATGTGGGCGTTGCGCAGAAGAATGTCCCACGAAAGCTTTAGAAATAAGTGGGAAAGAATGGGCAATAGATGACTTGATTGGATTAATAGAAAAGGAACGCTCTGTTATCGAAGAAAGTAACGGAGGGATTACCCTCTGCGGAGGAGAGCCTTTGCTCCATCCAGACTATGCTGTCGAATTGCTTCAGGAAATCGGGAAACGCGGATTCCACCGTGCAGTTGACACTACGCTTTATTCTCAGCAAGAAGTGATAGACAAAGTCATTGATAACTGCGAACTGTTGCTCGTTGACCTCAAACATATGGATAGCGAAAAGCATCGGCTTTTTACGGGAGTTCCGAACGAAAGGATTCTTGAAAACATTCGTTACATTGCTGAAAAAGGAATGGAATATTGGATTAGAATTCCCTTGATTGAAGGAGTGAATGCTGAGGAAGAGAATATCACACGTTCTGCCGCTTTCCTTCGCAGTTTGCCTCATCCACCTTCTGTCGTCAACCTCCTTCCTTATCATGATATAGGAAGAGGAAAGCACGAACGAATGGGAACAACATATAATCCTCAGCAACTACCGATGTCAACTCCTTCCGAAGACAAACAACAGCTATGTATTCACATTTTCCAGCAATTCGGGATTGATGCCAAGATTGGAGGATAGATTGACAAGAAATAAAAAAAAGAAAGGGATGATTCGGAAAAAGAACCATCCTTTTATCTATATTTGCAACGAATTTGAACTGACAAATTAAAGGCTTTCCTTTAACTTTCTTGTTGCTTTTCAAGGACGTCCTGTGCCATATAGCTACTCCCATCAAAACAATGCGTGCAAATCCGACATTTTGGAAGGCCGATAGATTCGATCAGCGATTCTATCTTATTGAACTTAAGTGATGTGAGTCCGAGACGGCGCGCTATCTCATCCACCATTCTTTTGTATTCGGGCGTATCTGTTGTGGCATATTTTTCCAGATTATTCGGCCCTCCCTCAAAATCTTCGATAATTCGGCGAGTTATCAATTCCCTATCGGTCTTGCTGTTTGAAAAGCCAAGGAACGGGCATCCATATACCAAGGGAGGACATGAGATGCGGCAATGTACCTCTTTTGCGCCGTATTCAAAGAATGTCCTTACGTTGTCTCTCAACTGCGTTCCACGCACAATGGAATCGTCGCAGAAAACCACTCTCTGATCTTTAAGGACAGCTCCATTAGGGATGAGTTTCATCTTAGCTACCAGATTGCGTCTAACTTGATTATCAGGAGTAAAGCTGCGAGGCCAAGTGGGAGTATATTTCAGTACAGCGCGCTTATATGGAACATTATGTCCTTCGGCATAGCCCAAAGCCATTCCCACGCCTGAATCGGGAATTCCACACACGCAATCCGCTTCAATGTCGTCCTGCTGCCCCACAATATATCCGTTCGCCTCCCTGACATACTCTGTGTTGACACCAAGATAATCGCTTGAGGGGAATCCGTAGTACACCCAAAGGAAAGAGCAAATCTGCTCATGAGGCTGAGATGCCTGTAGCACCTCTATTCCGTCTGCACGCAGACGAACTATCTCTCCTGCGCCCAAGTCGCGGACCCTTCGAAATTCTAAGTTGGGGAAACTCGTTGATTCGCTTGAAACAGCGAAAGAATCATCTTTTTGCCCGATGACGATGGGAGTACGTCCGAGAAAATCTCGTGCGGCAATGATTCCATCTTCTGTCAGGATTAGCATGGAACAAGAACCCTTTACCTTCCGATAAACAAGGTTTATTCCATCCACAAACGACTTGCCCATATTGATGAGCAGAGCCACAAGTTCCGTCTGATTGATGTTGTTTGCCGAAAGCTCGCTGAAATGCATGTTCTGCGCGAGCAGTTCGTCAGCTATCTCCTTGATATTATTAATCTTGGCTACGGTTACAACAGCATAACGCCCAAGATGAGAATTGACGATAATAGGTTGAGGATCTGTATCGCTAATAACCCCAAGTCCTTGATTGCCAATAAAAGAATCTATCTCGTCTTCAAACTTCGAACGGAAGTAATCGTGCTCAAGACTATGGATTGAACGGCAAAAACCGTGCTCGCTATCAAAGGTAACCAATCCGGCTCGGCGTGTGCCAAGATGAGAGTTGTAGTCTGTGCCATAGAATAAGTCGCTCACGCAGCGCCGTTTGGAAACAATACCAAAAAAACCACCCATAGACGTGTAGAGATAAGATATTTTTACAAAATCCTTTCCCAATTGGAAAAAAGACTTGCAAAATTACGAAAAAGGCAGGAAAACCACAACAAATTGAAGATTATTTTTATCATTTTGTGAATAAAAAAAATCTCAAAAAAACGGGAAGGTAACTCCTATTAGGAGAACAAAGCAAAGACAACGATTTTTTAATCGAAAAATGTAAAGCAAAATTGTAACCTATTGCTCCCAGTCCAATATTTAAAAAGGAATAGCGATTTTTGGAGAAGGGAAAAAAAATTATGAAGAAGGAATCTCGCGATATGAAGAAGGGAAAAATTTTTATTTAGAAAGCATATTCCAGACAATGTCTTCCACATCGATTATTTCCAAAATCTTATGGTCACAAATATGCTACAACAAGAAACTATCTTTCACGAATCCAAGCCAAAGCTTCAGTAAGTGGATTGTCAGACAATACATCAGGCTCAATTGGGTCGTCGCAGAATATTTCTCCTGTACGAGCCACATCACATCCAGTAGTCAAAACTAACTTTGAACCGTCAGGCATAGGAAGAGGAACATTACTTGAGGCGTATCCCGCAGTTGGCTTGCCGAAAACACAAACATTATCCAACCCACGAAAACAAATCAGCACCGCTTCGCCTGAACTTGCTGTCAGGCTATCTGTCAGAATTGCCACAGGACAAACGATGCGCTCACGAGGAGTAACACCCATCACTCGATTAACATAAGACGTTGATACTGGGCTTGTTCCCCCTCGATGCTTAAACCGAAGTATAGCATCATCGGGGAGGAATCGGTGCACAGCAGAAATCATTGGATACATATCCCCTCCCGTATTTCCGCGAAGGTCAATCACTACGCCCTTCAAGTCTTCAGAGACGACATCAAGCACCGAATTAGCATACTTTGGGGCGTCTTCTCCGTTACCCGAGAATGCAGGAAGAGTAATGATAGCTACTCCATCCTCGCTTTTTTCGAAAGAAGGCATTATCCATTCTGCTTGATTGGCTTCCTGCACTTTGTTGGCTGTAAGAAGAAAAGAATGTTTCCCTCCTGCCACCTTAAGCGCCTCACGCACTATCTCCTGAGCCTCTTCCAGAGTTTGGGGAGAAACACACAGTGCTGAGTCTTTGGCTGCTTCCCAAGCGGGTCCTTCGGCATAGAGCCCTCGCTTATCCATCATTCGGACTGCTTTCTTGACGTATGCTTTATTCGCATCTCCACATGATGCCAACAGACATAAAGCAAGGGAAAACAGGAGCAGACAGCGTTTCATCCAGTTACAGTTACATTTGGCGTTTATCTAACTTGTTTCCACAATTTGGGCAGAACACATCGTGTTTGTCGCAGACAGCACCACATTCCTGGCAGTTGATTTGCCCTTCGGCAGCTTCCTTGAAACCGAAACGCACCACACGAGGAGGAGTCGTAAAGGAACTGAATGTTGCTATAGCGTCTGTCAACTTATACACCACCGTATTGCCATCGTGCTCATTGTACATAGCACGAAGCTCGGGGTAACTGTCAAGCATAGAAGCTTTTGCCTCAAGGCGCGCATCCTCTACTAAGGTGGCAGCGACACGCACCCAAGTGTTTTCGGCAGCATCATAAGCACATATTTCGCACTTCGGATTCTCCTCTATCTGATGCGCAACAGATTTCACATGCCCAGTTTGGATGTAGAGATTTCCTTCAAAGATATTCACTGTACCAAAGGGGCGCACATGGGGCTGATTTCCTTCGCAGGTAGCAAGGAAATAATATTCGCATTTACGGAGAAACTGATAAACTTCTTCCATGATATTCTGTGATTTTAAAGAAAAACAATCGTTCTAATCTATTCAGTCTTTTCGCTGGCTATGCCTACTTGCACGATGCCTGCGAATTTCTGCTTTCTTCTTAGACGAGGCGCTGAAATGCTGCCCTGTGGCATAACCTTTTTTCTTTGCCTTAGTCTTAACTCTCTCTCCTCTCTGCTCATCGTTCGAGGAGTCTTTGTGAAAAGTTATTCCGTGTTCTAGTATTTTGGAGAAATCGTCCATAGGGAAAAAGCTGATTCATTATTTTGAGCTCCTTGAGACATTTATGGTTCATCATCAAACTCATACTCAAAGTCTTCCAACTCCTCATATTCCTCTTCCTCCATCTCAGGAACAGAAATCTCCCCTTCGGCAGCATTGATTTCCGCAAGTTCGTTCGAAGACATATTGCGATGAACCAACGAATCCGTAGCCCCTCCGTCTGCAGCAGATATACGGGCGTTTGAGCTATTGAGAGCTTGCCAAAGAAGATCCTTCAGTTGCGAAACGCCGTATCCAGTAACCGCAGAAATAAAAATGTGAGGAACATCGGAAGGAAGTCCTGTCTCAAGCATAGAAATCAGTTCTTCATCCAGCAAATCACATTTGGTTATCGCCAGAATGCGCTCTTTGTCAAGCATGTCGGGATTGAAAGTCTTCAGCTCCGACAGAAGGATTTCGTACTCGCGACGAATGTCATCCGTATCGCCCGGAACCATGAAAAGCAGCACACTGTTGCGCTCAATGTGACGCAGGAAACGAAGCCCAAGCCCTTTGCCTTCCGAAGCGCCTTCAATAATGCCCGGAATGTCGGCCATAACAAACGACTTGCCCTCACGATAGCTCACGATGCCAAGATTCGGTTCCATCGTAGTGAAAGGATAGTTCGCAATCTTTGGTTTAGCAGCGCTGACGCTAGCAAGAAGAGTGCTTTTGCCGGCATTAGGGAAGCCCACGAGTCCTACATCAGCCAAAAGCTTCAGCTCGAGAATAATCATCTTCTCCTGCATGGGCTCACCCGGCTGGGCAAAGCGAGGAGCCTTTCGTGTGGGCGTGCAGAAATTGTAGTTCCCCAATCCTCCACGTCCTCCTCGAAGGAGAATTACTTCCTGTCCATCACGCGTGATGTCGCAAAGGTATTCACCCGTCTCGGCATCATAGGCAACCGTACCGCAAGGAACATCAATCACTTTGTCTGCTCCATCAGCACCTGTGGATTTGTTGCGCGAGCCGTTTTGTCCATTTCCGGCAAAGACGTGTCGCTCATACCGCAGATGCAAAAGAGTCCAATAATTTCGGTTTCCCCTGAGTATTACATGCCCTCCTCTACCGCCGTTGCCTCCGTCAGGACCTCCGTTGGGATTATATTTGACGCGGCGCATGTGGGTGGAGCCTCGCCCACCCTTTCCCGAGCGGCAGCAAATCTTTACGTAGTCGATAAAATTTGATTCCATAAATCTGTTTCTGTCAGTTCAAACGGCGCAGGTGGATGACTATAGGATGAGTGTTAAAGGCTCTTGATGTATTCTGCAATCTCTCTCACCATACCCTCAGGGCCTAGCTCGTCGGTATAGTAGAACGACTTCAGCACACCCATCTCCTTAAAATAGT
The DNA here is from genome assembly GCA_017650105.1 of Bacteroidaceae bacterium. Classification (GTDB taxonomy): domain Bacteria; phylum Bacteroidota; class Bacteroidia; order Bacteroidales; family Bacteroidaceae; genus UBA1189. The sequence continues at coordinate 105,084 of JAGCFO010000023.1, forward strand.
CGGCAAGGGGTTTTGTCTGAGTGTGATATACTTCGAAACGCTTTTTGATGGTTTCCTCGTTGTCGTCGGCACGCCCTTCCAACTTAGCTCTGCGAAGCAAACGTGCGAGGAGGATATCCTGGCTCACTTCAAGGTCGATGACGGCAGTAAGTTTCTCATTTCTTTCGTCAAACATCTTAGCGAGAGCTTCTGCCTGAGTAATCGTTCGAGGGAAGCCATCAAGGATGACGCCGTTGCTGCCAGCGGGAAGGTTGTCATAGACGTTCGCGAGGATTCCAATCATCAGCTCGTCGGGAATCAGCTGGCCTTTGTCGATGTAACTCTTTGCCACTATACCCAAGTCGGAACCTTTACGAATCTCTCCGCGAAGGACGTCGCCCGTGGAAATGTGTTCTAACTGGAAAATCTCTTTCAGTTTTGCGCTATAGGTGCCTTTCCCTGATCCGGGCGCACCGAAGATAACGAAGTTTAGCATAAATATTTAAATAAGGTGTTTATTATTCAACCACAGAGTAGATGTCACGTGTGTTTCGTCCCCAGCCATCGTAGTCGAGACCGTATCCCACAATGAAATCGTTGGGAATCTCCAGCGCGACGTATTCGATATCGAGTGGAACCCTAATGTTTTCGGGCTTGCTGAGAAGGGTGCAGATGTGGATCTCTGCCGGATTGCGCGTGCCGAGATTCTCTATCAGCTTCTGCATGGTAAGTCCCGAGTCGATAATGTCTTCAACAATGACGACGCACCTTCCGCTGATGTTTTCCGACAAACCAATGACTTCTTTTATTACGCCCGTCGAGGCTGTTCCTTCGTAAGAAGCAAGCTTCACAAAGGAAATCTGAGCCGGAATGGTGATGTTACGAAACAGGTCGGCAGCAAAGATGAAGCTACCGTTAAGCACGCCGAGGAAAAGAGGGTCCTTCCCTTCAAGGTCGTTGCTGAGGCGTTCGGCTAGTTCTCTCACTTTTCCCTGAATGTAAGATTCGGGAATGGAAATCTCAAACTTTTTGTCTTTAATCTGAATGGAGTTCATAGCAGAGGTTTTTTGGGATAAAACACCGACAAAAATAAACCAAATATTTCAAAGTAGCAATCTTGAGTGACTCTTTCTTCAAAAAAAAATGAAGAATACATCTATTTTTTTCGAGAAGGGAAAAAAAATTTTCGAGAACAAATATCGCGATATGAAGAAAGAAAAAAAATTTATGAAGAAAGAATAATTTGCGCTATTCAAAACAATCGTTCCAGATGACACTCAAGATGGTTTGAAAAGCCGTTAGCTGAAGATGGTTTGCCTATATTAAGGAGCCGAAATCCAAACTTTTCATAAAAACTTGAGGCGCAAGTTTGATAATACGAGCGAAAAACGTATTTTTGCCAAAAAATTACACCGACATGAAAAAACATCTTCATATCATCAGGCTTCTCTCATGTGCCGTTCTCTGCCTCTCGGCAAGCACGATAAATGCCCAGTATGCCACCGACTATGTTCCAGGCGTAAGTTCCGAAGGAGCCGTCTACTTCCTTCCCAAAACAGCTGTGGACGTGACATTTACCATCACGAAAGTAACTTATACTCCTGGGGATCTTTGCAAATACGCCGACAGGTATATGCATTTGTCGAATGTGTCAGACAAAGAGGACGTACACTTTGAACTCACATCCGTAACTCTTAGCTACGCACCTCTTGCAGACGAATCTAAATGCTATCGCATTCCTTTCAATACCAAGTCGGTAGCCCCCAACGTCATGCTTAGCAGCGAGGGCACATTATTGGCAATAAACACAGATAATCCCTATCTTGAGGAAGTGGCGCTGCCTGAGGAAACAAAGACGGAAAACGCCATCGACACTCGCACATACATGACTGAGGACATGTTGATGGCCGGCTCAAAAGCAAAACTTGCCGAACTGGCAGCGGGGCAAATATATGAGATACGCGAGAGCCGTAATGCGCTGATGAAAGGAGAAAGTGAATACATGCCTTCCGACGGCGCAGGACTCAAGATTATGACTGAAAACCTGAACCTTCAGGAAAAAGCGCTCTTGCAGCTTTTTGAGGGTGTGACAGAACGCGAGGTTTTCAACAAAACGGTTCGAATCGTGCCTGACGACAACATCTCAAAAAAGATTATTGCTCGATTCTCACACAAGCTCGGATTGGTTGACAGCGACGATTTGGCAGGTTCACCCATCTTCTTGGATGTGAAATGTCAAAAGGAAATTCCTCTCCGTATAAACCCTACAGAACAGGCCACTCGCGCTCGGGCAAGACGCTACGAGGGACTTTTATACAACCTTCCTGCTAAAACGGACATGAAAGTCTACTCTTCAAATCGCACTTATATTGAAAGCACGACTTCCCTTCCCCAATTCGGCGAAACAGAGATACTATCTTCACGCCTATTCCGGAAGCAAAACAATACCAAAGTAATTCTTGATCCTATCAATGGTGCTTTGCTGAAGGTGGAGGAATAACAACGGAGAAAGAAATATCTCTAGTTCAAGAGTGATATAAAACGAAATTTGCTCGGCAGACTATAAGTTTGCCGAGCAAATTCATTATTGTACTTTCCTTCTTGCTACTCTTCCAAATAGCTGTGCGTGCGGAAGTTCCACTTAGAATTATCGCTGTTGAAATCATACTCAGCAAGAGTCGGAGTGGAATCACCAGCGGAATAAAGACAATACTTAGTGTTTACACCTTCCATCCCGGGAATTACTTTTGGCATCAATCTGAAAGTGCCGTCGGTAAGCTGCTCAATACGCCAAAGTTGTTCGTCTGCTCCAGTAAACTCAGGAACTGTAGTCAACTCTTTCTCAGCTGTGGCTGTAAGCGCGCGCTTCGTGCCCTCAATCGTAATTTTGAAATAAGGTCCGCCCAAATATCCTCCCTTATCGGAGAGAGGAGCAACAGTCCAACGCTGATGGGGACGCATCATAAAATCGCCGCAGCGAAGGGAAATGTTTCCTTCAGGCCATGTTCCGATAACATCTTCAAGTTTCTGATTTGGGATACGAACGAGGGGCTTCGACTGATCCATATTCCAGAAACGCTCTCGCTCCTGCTTCATACGCACGAAATCTACTACCAACTCAAGAGAATACCCTCGACGCTCTGACTCAATCTCAAAATCACCTCCGACAAAGGATTCACCAGCAACAGGCCATCCATTCTTCCAAAGAAGTGGACGTATGCCAAGAACACTTCTTCCACTACGATCGAAGTCAGCCTCAAAATGACAAGACATGATTTCCACTCCTTCATCGATAATAGTTCGCCCGAAATGCCCAGGTCCACACACACGGCTACCTGCCGCAATCACCATTTTCCCTCCTCCATGAAACATGTCTCGTCCGACATTATCGAGATATGGGCCTTCAACATTGCGCGAACGTCCTACCACTATGTTATATGTCGAATTCACTCCATCGCAGCAAGTGCCATGCGTGCCGAGAAGATAATACCATCCATCGCGCCAAAGAAGATCCGTAGCCTCGCAGTCAATAGCGATATCGAGTTCCTTGTTCCCTTGAACTCTTTCCCCTGTCGTAGGATCAATTTCAATTAATCTGATGCTACCGAAATAAGTTCCGTAGCATACCCAAAGCCGCCCAGTCGTGGGATCGAGCAATAATCCTGGATCAATTGCATCTTGATCTTCCATTCCATCGGAAGAGCAAACTTCAATTGCCTTAGTAAAATCAAAATCGGGTGAATTTGGATCAAGTGTTTTGTTCCACATGGTAAGAATCCGTCCGTTGTGATTCCCGCCTAATCCTCCTCCTGTTGCGCCATATACAATAAGGTATCTATCCCCTATCTTCATCGCGTCAGGGGCAGCGCCTCCTCCGGGACGTACGGCACCTCCGTTCCAGGTCCATCCATCTTCTGAGATAAGTCCCCCGCCTCCTGTGCCAAATGTATAATACTTCCCATCACATTCAACAATAGTGGAAGGGTCGTGAATATATGGCGCACCAATCTGGGCATAACAGAACATAAAGAAAGTAAGGAATAGTATGGTAATTGAAAAACGTTTCATAGTTTATTTAGCTATTATTGTGTAGTTGGTAACGGGTTTATTCTTCTCATCAAGGAAACGAACACAAAAATCGCTCAATCCAGGTCCGTTGACAAGTGCGCAACGCAAAAGGTTACGGCCTTTCTTGAGGGTAAGGCGTGGAGACATAGCGTCATCTTCTACCATACGTCTATCGCCAGAAAGCAACAATACCTCCTCTTCATTCAACCACCACATTGAGGCTCCGTTGCATCCTACCGCAAGTCGAACAATGGGTATCTCATCTTCGCAATCAATGATAGTAGTTGCCCAGAAAAACGAACCATATGTCTGATTGGCCCACAACTCTCCAAAGCGGAAAAGTCTCACATTATACGTTTCGCTTTCAAGGGCATAGCTCTTAACCTTTTGCTTGCCTATATTTGCTAATTCTTCCGTGAAGGTGTTCCGCAGATATGAGTCAGTAAAGACCGTATTTGAAGGAATGCTTTTAGGAATCGGTTCTTGAAGAAGCCAACGACGAATGAAGCCTGCAGAGTCGGGACATGCAGGCAAAGAACCTTTCGGAACAACAGAGAAATACTTTGGGCGATTTTTGAATTGAATCCAATCGACACTTACTGGAGCCCCTTCACATGTAATAAACAAATCTGTCACCCCCTTTGGAATGTAATTCAGGGGGGCAGTCAGCGTTAGCCATTGTCCACGCATATCACGGCGGAAGGGCCCCTGTTCACTGAGAACGGTCATTTTCAATGTTGCTACGACTTTACCTTTTGCTTTTTTATCTCGTATACAGAATTCAGTGTTTTCTTCCGCTTTGGCGCATACAATCACATATCCTTCATCCAAACAGTCAAATGATATATCGTTGTACTTGACCCAACTGTTTTTCTTCGGCAAGGTGCAATACCAGCCCTTAAATGTGTCAGCAGAATCAACGAACTGCGTAAAAACGCCCTCACTGACAGCACTATAACAATCTATCTCTATCTTGTCTGTTGCCTGATTTATTCCCACGCCACGCTTCGTAGGTTTTACCTCTTGAATTGTTCCATCCTTATTGAATAGAACTCTTTCTATTCGAGCGGAACGGCGCTTGTCAAAACTGGGTGAATAGTCATTATGATGATAAAAAAGATACCACTCTCCTCGGTATTGCAAAAAACTGTGATGATTTGTCCAGCAATGGTCAGCATGCTCTGCCATAAAAATACCCTTGAAATTCCAAGGGCCTAGTGGTGATTTCGACATTGCATACGCAAGAGTTTCAGTACCCCCCTCCGTTCGCACCCAAGGGAATGTGAGATAATACCAACCATCGCGTTTAAAAACAAAAGGCCCTTCTTTGAATCCCTCAGGCAGACCGTCCATGTTCTTTCCAGCAACCTGAAAGCTCCCCCTGCCCTGAGGCATCTCTACAGTTTCCAAATCGCCATCTACTTCTAACATATCGTCTCTCAACTTTGCGCCTCGTATTCCCATACCACTCCAATATATATATGCAGAGCCGTCATCGTCTAATAACACACAAGGGTCAATTCCCGTTATTCCCCGAATGGGTTTCGGCTCACACATGAAGGGGCCTTCGGGGCTATCAGCAGTTGCAACTCCTATAGCGAAGCCTCTTCCGTCACGAGGGGCGTCCGGGAAATAAAAGTAGTATTTCCCATTTTTCGAAACACAGTCTGGAGCCCACATGGAATAGCCATCCGGTTTGCCCCAAGGCACTTGTTCTTGCGAGAGGATTACTCCATGATCTGTCCAATCGGTTAGGTTCTCCGAAGAAAAAACATGATAATCAGCCATACAAAACCAATCTTGCCGCTGTCCTTCGGGAGCACTAATGTCATGCGAGGGGTAGACGTAAATCCTATCATTGAAAACACGTGCTGTAGGATCGGCTGCAAACTGATTGCGAATAATTGGATTCTGCGCCACAGCCATAAAGGGAAGCATTAGGAACAAAAGAAATAACTGTTTCTTCATAAGTCACGGATAATTTTCGAGCAAACATACGAAGAAAAGTTGAATCAACCGCATAAACGGACAAGTTTTTCTCATGACGACGCAAAAGAAAGATTGTCCTTTGTTTCTCACCTTAGCTTTTGTCTTCTGACCTTCTCCTTCATGTTTTTATGAAAATCGCCTACACATAAAGCCTAGTGTAAGTAATAATCATTGTTTTGACAATTGTTCCAATACTGACATCTTCTCGTCATTCGTCAGGTCAAAAAAGCCTTCTGAGAAACAATTAAAATATGCTTCACTTTTATTCTGCTGGCCATGTTTTTTAAAATGCGTTGATGTAACCCAAGAACCCTGATCTGGCTTGTATGGTTCTTTGTAACGTAGAGTACAATGCGCTATATGGTGTTTTTTGTCAATTCGATATGAATATCCCGTCAACTGATAAACGCCATCTTCATAACTCAGGAATTCTATTGTCCCTCTGTCTATGATTTTACTCCATAGTCTAATGAGCGTTTCACTCTGAGCCACATCGTAGCTTACTGCATCATTGTCTATTTTATTATATGACAAACAACCACATAATAAACAAACCAACAAAATCGATAATACTTTTTTCATGATAGCGGTATTATTTGAATAGTAATTCAATATGAAGAAGGGAAAAATATTTTTTCTTTCTAAATTTTTTTTTTTGAAGAAGGAAAAAATTCTTTTGCTTTGAGTATCTTTTGCGAGCTTGTACACTTCACTTGCGGCAAGCAGGAAAGCTCCTACGCCGAAGTTGGATGTGCTGCACGCCTTAGTTCGTCAATACTTTTTGGAAGGATAATGCAATAGTTTTAATTGAGGTTTCTTGTATTCAATAATCCAAGTTGGCGTGTCGTCTTCCATCATGTCAATACTACCTAATTTGTGTTCAATATAGGTGAATGTTTTCTTATCACCTATTGACATTAAAAAATCAGGCAACTCATGATGAACAAATAACAAATATCCATTCATAGCAAAAAACCAATAAGGTTTTCGGATTTATATGGATAATTGCTTAAACGGAATTCAAGCGTTTGACAGTCCGTATCTTCTTCGCCTTACAAATGAAAATATTCGTATCCCTCAAAAACACTCAGGAGCGTATCCTGTTTTGTACAGAACAACAGTTTCTCCAATTCAGATTGAACACTATCATTTGTTATTACAAGTTGTTCAACCTCGTGGCTGATTTTTGTCCATGTTTCCTTGCCAAGTAGCTGATCTTTCGCGGAAAATACTACGAAACTGCAGATTAGAATAATAATGCACTTCTTCATGACTTATGATGATTATCCTTCAAAAGATATCGTTCAAGGATAGTGAAGTAGTTTACTCTACATAGAAGGCTTTTGACAAGTCTCTTGGTTTTGCTTCGGGCGATTCATCAGCATAGCCCATAGCGATAGCATATACGAGGCGATAGCCTTCGGGCAGCTTCAAACGCTCTACATAGGGTGCTGCGGCTTCGTCGCGCATGAAAGCAATAGGTCCTCCCAGACAGCAGGAACCGATTCCCATCGACCAAGCTGCAAGCATCATGTTCTCACCCAACAAACCTACATTTAATTCCCCACCTTCAGGGGCAGCAACGAAAACAACCGTTGGGGCATTCCTAAACATATTGCGCCAGCCGGGTTCTGATGCCATTCGGACACCACGCTCACCCATTTTTTCAAGATAAAGCGAGGTTATACCATTAAGAAACTCAGGGTTGTCAACAACTCGAACTGCCCAATCTTGCCTATTCATCCCATTTGGTGCATTCAATCCACAACGCAAAATCGTGTCCATCTGAGCTCTGTCAACGGGACGATCTTGATATTTTCGGATACTTCGGCGCGCCATGATAGTGTTGACCACGGGGTTATCTACACAAGAGGATTCAACAGCAGACTGATTGCTGCATGATACAAACATTGCGACAAACAATGCCAAAGGAAAAAGAGTTGTGTGTTTCATATTATTAGATTTAGGAATAAGGGTTTATCTTCTGCGACGAAAACGTTTCTTTGTTGTCACTTCCTGTGACTCATCAACATATTTCGTGCTGGATTTGTAGATTTTAAAATTGATGGGAAGTGTCATTTTCACGCGGGTTGAAACTCCATTTTTTGTTCCAGGCTTCCATCGAGGCATATTTCGAACTACGCGAAGGGCTTCTTCATCAAGTTCGCTGCAAACGCCTTTTACAATGTTTACGCCACTTAGCTGCCCTGCTCGTTCAACAGTAAATTCCACAACCACTTCTCCTGTAATATCCATCTTTCGCACAGTCGTAGGGCACACAATGTTCTCCTTGAGATACTGTTTTAGCGCCTCTACGCCTCCAGGGAATTCGGGCATCACCACAACATCGTCTGCAGCTACTGTTGTCAAAAACAACAATGAAAAAACAAACATGCAAAGGATGCGGCTGAACATACGAGAAACCATATTATTTTCCATAAAACACCTTATAATCATAAAACGCACTGCAAAAGTAAGATGTTTTTGTCAAACTTGTATTTTTTTTATAGGATAATCACATCAAGAAACATTTTTTAAGCATCATTCCTTAAGATAGTTCTCGTAAGTTCCATCATCGTAGAAAACTTTTATCTCAACAACCTTACGCTCCGTGCCCCTTTTGTTATCAGGTTTCTCACCCAAAATAGGAACCAAATCTTCAGTTTTTGACAAAGAAGATACTTCTGAAGGAAGAGCCTCTGTTGGCTTAGTTACAGAAGTGACTCTCTCTGATTGGCTGATTTCTGCTTCTTTCTCAGGAGTTTTTGTAGAAGGAATCTCTTGCGGTTGAGAAAGAATACTGTTTTTTTCTTTGTTTTCCACATAATAATCACCCGTTCCATCCAACAGCCAATAAAGACTGATGTGAGGAAAAGCGGTATGAATTCGGGTAACAACATCCAGACTTACTTTGTTTCGGTTGTTTTGCAAATGTGAAACTGCCGAACGTTGTATTCCTGTCTTCTGAGAGAAATCGGAAGCAGTTATATTTTCCTTTTTAAGGATTTCGGTTATTTGTTCGTTCTTCATCGAAGTGTGTAATAAGAAAAGACGTTACAAAAGTAAACATCATTTCTCTAAATCCAAAATTATTTACCGTTTTATTTAATGTTTACAATTATACACAACAAACCATATTGTCCATGAAAACTGAAGAAAGCACCATACACCATACACATACATTATAAACCACTTTAACTTTATAAGATCAAATTGCTGATATGTAAATACATAAATATCAATAATCACGTAATTAAGGGTTATTAAGACTTAAGAAAATAATCAAGCTTTCCAACTTAACAAATAACTTTAACAATCATCTTTTAATAGTACTGATATTAAGTTCATTATAACGTGTTCAAAAACTGGCATTATCGTTAAAAAACACATATTACATCCCCCAAAGAAGAAAAATAGAAAACAAGAATAACGGATTGCTTTTTCTTTTACAAATGTAAAAACACAACTAACTATTAATTCTCATCATAGAGTTTACTCTTGTAAACTGACGACATACTCCATAATCGTTACATTTGTAAACACCATTTTCTTTTCATAGAAGCGAAATTAATTATACAAGCAAGAAAGGATTATTCGGGGGAATGATTCAATAAAAAACAACATAAAAAAAGGAGAAGCTTGGCCTCTCCTAATCTTAGTAAAGTCAGAAAGAACAAAGAATTCTTTCCATCAAATTGCAAATCTTTTTCTTTTATCTGGGTACTCCCCCTTCCTTTCTAGTTTTGCTTGTGACCGAAAGAAATGTTTTTTGAAATATGGAAAAAGAAAAAAAGGAAAAGACTAAATCCCTTCTCTAAAACCGAAACAATTAGTGGAGGATAAAATATATGAACTCACGCAGGAATCCTTCTTTTGTCATATTTGCAGTCGTTCCCACACCTTTGCCCATACCATCATACCTGCGGAAAGCATCAATAATGTCTAAAACCTTGAAAGCACTATAATTTCTTAATCCATTCACATAATCCATAACTCTGTAAGTTGAGTGAAAGAAATCTTCCAGGCCTTTTACATCACGACGAGGAGCATAGTATGCCAGCATTAGATTGGAATAATACATGAAAAGAGTGGGTAGAATCCTTTGCAGAGGATAGTTTTTCGGGTTTTCCTCCATGAACTTCACGATACGATATACCTTCTTGGAGTTCTTATTAGCAAGAGCATTTTGCAACTCATTGAGATTATACTCCTTGCTTATTCCCGTGAACATCTCCACCATTTCAGGAGTAATCAGTCCGTTAGTCTCCCCTGAATTGATGACAAGCTTATCCATTTCGCTTGCCAGACGACTCAAACTTCCTCCTACTGCCTCAATTAGCATTGAAATAGCCTTGTCTTCAATTCTCAGGTTCCTGGATTGCAGATAGCTGCTAATGAAGGAGTAGAGTTTTGCTCCATCCTTTGATTCGTCAAGCAGCTTTGATTCAAAAACGACTCCTCCCCTCGCTTCAATCTGCGTTATTAGTTTCTGGCTTGTTTTTTTGTTGAGGGAACCGTTTTTGTGCGAAAAAACAAGAATTGTCGATTCTAAGGGCTTTTCAAGATAAAGAGTTAACTTGTTTATTTCCTTGATGTTTTGGGCTTCCTTAATGATTAAGACAACGTGGTTTGCCATCATAGGGAAACGCCTTGCATTAGCGATGATTGCATCTATGGTAGTATCTTGTCCATAAATAGTGAGCTGATTAAACTCTCTCTCCGATTCTGTTAAAATCGAAGTTGACAGCAAGTCCGTCAGTTGATCAGTATAATACGTTTCTTCTCCCATAAGGTAGTATACAGGGCGGAATTTCCCGCTCTGTATCTCCTTGACAAGACTCCCATAAGAAATTGCAGCCATCTTACCAGTCAAATTTCAGATGCTTAACCGTTTTCTTCTGATCGATTATCATACGAAGCGATGCGATGCCAATTTCAAGATGCTCTTGTGCAAAGTTCTTCGTCACAAGATTGTCGCTCACTTCCGTCTTGACGCCTTCGGGAACCATCGGCTGATCTGAGACAAGAAGAAGAGCGCCTGTCGGGATATGATTGGCAAATCCCGTAACGAAAAGAGTTGCTGTCTCCATATCAACAGCCATCGCCCTTGTCGTAAGAAGGTATTCCTTGAAAGACTCGTCATGCTCCCAAACGCGCCGGTTTGTTGTGTAAACGGTACCCGTCCAATAGTCGCGCCCGTTGTCTCGAATAGAAGAAGAAACGGCACGTTGAAGCATAAAAGCAGGAAGAGCAGGCACTTCGGGCGGATAATAGTCGTTTGACGTGCCTTCCCCACGGATGGCAGCAAGCGGAAGGATGAAATCGCCGATTTGCGTCTTGGGGGTAATACCTCCACACTTTCCGAGGAAAAGGCATGCGCGAGGTTTCACGGCAGCAAGCAAATCCATGATGATGGCAGCGTTTGGGCTACCCATACCAAAGTTGATTATCGTGATTCCTTCAGCAGAGGCTGAAATCATATTCGCATCACGCCCGAGCACATCTACATTGAAATGCTCAGCAAACATCTCCACATACTTATTAAAGTTTGTCAGCAAGATGCAATCGTCAAAGTCCCCCAACGCACGTTTCGTATAGCGCGGAAGCCAATTCTTAACAATTTCTTCTTTCGTTTTCATAGAATCTCTATTTTTTTTGAAGGAGCGGTTATACAGAGTGAAAATCATCCGCAGAGCCGTTCCTCCGACATTTATTGTCTGTTTCTCATAGACTTCAGCAAGGAAAGGCAAGAGAGTACCCGCCATTTCAATTGCTTTATTCTATCCGTCATTTTGTTTCGCAGATATGCTGTAGCGAGGAAAAGTGCTGGAAAATTTGTCTTTTATCACGCCTTGCCCTATCTTTGTAACATCATTCAATTTGCAAATATAACAAATGTTGGAATTAAATCTTCCTCCTTTTGAAAAAAAAATTATTCAAAATGGAGATAAAGCCCAAATCTTCGACGTTATCCGCAAGCGATACGTCGCTTTGACGCCCGAAGAGTGGGTTCGACAACATTTTGTGCACTTTCTCATCGAGCAGAAAGGCTACCCACTCTCGCACATGAGTAACGAGCAGCAGGTAAAGTTGAACGGGATGTCGCGCCGATGCGATACGGTTCTGTACGACAGTTCCCTCCAACCGCTCTTGATAGCTGAATACAAAGCGCCAAACGTCCAAATCACGCAGAAGACCTTTGACCAGATATGCCGCTACAACATCGTCTTGAAGGTAAAGTACCTTATTGTGAGCAACGGGATGAAGCATTTCTGCTGCCAGATAGACTACGATAAAAATTCCTACACTTTCCTACCCGACATTCCCACATACGAAGAGCTGAAATAATATCTGCCGACAAGCTTTTCCTTTCATCATAAAGCACGATAAACTCTCATCGGATTTTGCTCAAAGAAAAAATTTTTTTTCTTTCTAAATAAAAATTTTTCCCTTCTTCATATCGCGAGATTCCTTCTCCAAAATTTTATATTCCTTCTTCATATTTAAAAAGAGATAAGGCAGGAAAAATCCTGCCTTATTCCATTATCTGAATAGTCCTAATTTTTAGGCTTCTTCTTCATTTTTCACTTCGGGGGCAGCTTCGGCTTTCTTCAGACGACGGATGGTGCGCTTCTTTGGAGCAGCTTCGGCTTTCTTCTCAACCTTAACGCCAACGAGCTCAGGATCAACGATGATACGCCCACAATACTCGCAAACGATTACCTTCTTGCTCATCTTGATATCAAGCTGACGCTGGGGCGGAATCTTGTTAAAACAACCGCCACAAGCATCACGCTCAACGCAAACAACGCCCAAACCGTTTCGTGCAGCCTTGCGGATGCGCTTGTAGGCCATTAGCAGACGCGGCTCGATAAGCATTTCTTTCTTCTTAGCCGTATCGCGCAGTTCTTCTTCCTTCTGACGAGTCTCTGAGATGATTTCATCAAGTTCCCCTCTCTTATCCTCAAGAGTGAGCTTCTTATCGTCGATGATTTCGCGAATCTTCTCAATTTCTTCAGCAGCGATGCCTTCTTTCTTTGCATTCTCGCGCAGCTTTTTCTCTGCCAACTCCACTTCAAGGTCTTCGTATTCAATCTCCTTGTTAAGTGAGTCATACTCGCGATTGTTCTTCACCTCATTAAGGTCTCTCGTGTACTTCTCAATCAACGCTTTAGCCTGCTCAATGTTGCGACGCAGCACCGAGTCGGCTGCTTTCATCGTGTTGATGTCGGCAGTAAAGTTACTGATACGTGCTTGAAGACCAGCGATTTCGTCCTCCAAGTCCTGCACTTCCAAAGGAAGTTCTCCACGCAGAGTCTTGATCTTGTCAATTTCGCTGTAAATCGTCTGGAGCTGATAAAGGTTTTTCAGCTTGTCTTCCACAGGCATGTCCTGGGGATTAATCTTTTTTGTAGCCATATTAATAGTATTGTATAGGATTAGTATTCAATGATGTTATTTCTATTCTCAAATCGGGAAATTCCTTTTGGAGAATCCTTTCAAAAATTGATGTGGTGTACTGCTCGCTTTGGTAATGTCCCAAGCAAGCAACCAAAGGTCCGTTTTCAAGCCCGAAGAAATCGTGATAATGCATCTCTCCAGTTATGAAACAGTCTGCGTCTTGCGCTATCGCTTCTCCAAGAAGGAAGGAGCCCGCTCCTCCACACAAGGCGACGTTCTGAATCTGACGTCCTGTCAATGCATTGTGCATCAAGCATTCCACACCGAACTCCTGTTTCAAGGTTCTGAGGAAGTCCTTTTCGGAAACAGGGACGGATAATTTGCCTATTATTCCAGAACCGCCTTCTATTCCGTCAACATGTCTGGCTACAAGCATTTTAACATCCTTGAGCCCCAGGCGTCGGGCTATCTCGAAATTCACTCCTCCGAATGCATTATCCAGATTAGTGTGTGCAGCATAGATTGCAACGCCATTCTGTAAGGCAAGCATTGTGCAGCGCTCCACATATGTACTTCCCGTAACGTGGCGCAACGGATGAAACAGCAGCGGATGATGAGCCACAATCAGGTTTAAGCCCAATTGAATCGCCTCCTTAACAACCGCTTCCGTAACGTCCAGACACAACAAAGCCCCTGTAACATCCGCCTCTGTCAGCCCGACTTGCAATCCGGCATTATCAAAATCGTCTTGCAAGGGCAAAGGCGCGAACTGTTCAAGGGCTGCAATAACCTCTTTTAACTTCATTCGAACCCGAATTTTGTGCAAAAGTAGTGATTATTATCGAAATAAAAAAGTCTTCTATCCAAAAATTTCTAAAAGTTGGCTTATTCACGCAATATGCTAAATATATAAAAGAATTAATTTGTTCTCCTCTCGCCTTGTACTATCTTTAACCTGTTGGTTTAGATAGGCTGCGGCTCGGGATAAAAAATAAACGAGATTTATTTTGTTCTCCTCTCACCTTGTACTATCTTTAACCGAATGTTTTAGATAGGCTGCGGCTCGGGAGAAAAAATAAACGAGTTTTATTTTGTTCTCCTCTCGCCTTGCACTATCTTTAACCGAGTATTTTAGATAGGCTGCGGCTCGGGATAAAAAATAAACGAGTTTTATTTTGTTCTCCTCTCGCCTTGCACTATCTTTGTAAAAGAAAAGAATAATTGGGGTTTCGATGAAAGCACGCTCTCCCAGAAATAAGACTCTGACTCTCACGGCTGATGAAAAGCGCGAGTTGAGCAAGCGCCTTTTCAGCTCACGACGATTACCTGAGCAGTTCGTCGACTGCACAATCTGCGCAGATTTATTTCACGTCATCGACAAGATTCCAAAGCAATGCGCTGACTTAATCATTATTGACCCACCATACAACCTTAATAAACAATTCGGTAACAACAATTTCCGCGCCACAACCGACGATGAATACAGAGCTTACATCCGCTCGTGGCTTCCGCGAGTGATTGAGAAATTGAAGCCCGACGGCTCTCTATATCTATGTGGGGATTGGAGAAGCAGCGTTGTTCTCTACGACGAATTGCGCCCTTTTCTCCACGTACTCAATCGAATAACTTGGCAACGCGAAAAAGGAAGAGGGGCTATGCGGAACTGGAAAAATGGGATGGAAGATATTTGGTATGCTGTAGCAGACACAAACAACTATCATTTTGATGTTGATGCCGTGAAACAGCGCAGAAGGGTTCTGGCGCCCTACAAAGCAAACGGCAGGCCAAAGGATTGGGAGCAAACCGAGAATGGTAACTTTCGCAACACTTTCCCTTCGAATTTCTGGGATGATATAAGCATTCCCTATTGGTCGATGAAGGAAAACACATCGCATCCTACCCAAAAACCCGAAAAATTGATTGCTAAGCTTATTCTCGCTTCCTCAGCGCCGGGAGATTTGGTTTTCGACCCCTTCGTGGGAAGCGGAACGACAAGCGTAGTTGCTAAAAAACTCGGCAGACATTATCTTGGGGTCGAGCGAGATAAGACCTACGCATGTTTGGCAGAGAAACGTCTTTCTCTTGCCGAAGAAGACAAAACCATTCAGGGCTATGCCGACGGTGTCTTTTGGGAACGCAACACATCAGCAAGGCAAAAGTAATACCTTTCAAATTATTCTTTCAACAGTAGTTTTTGGAAAAAAGCTATTCTTGATAAAGTTTCTTTACGACGTTTTGATATTTTCGCGAAACAGGGATTTCCTCATCCCCCACTTTGACAAACTCGGCTCCGAAAGAAGTAATTGCTGACTTATTCACAAGAAAAGAACGATGTACCCGGATGAAATCATCATCTAACAGCGCTTCCCATTGAGCTATACCCGTTTTGTTGCGATAATCCCTGTTGTCGGTAGCATGAATCCAAACTTCCGTATCGCGAGATTCCACATAACAAATCTCATGAGGAAGAAGGCTTACATTTCTTCTGTCTGAAACAAACGTGACAGGTCGTTCCACATTCGGGAGTTTGGATTTCAGGTATTTATCCAAGAAGAAATAGCCCAAAGCCAAAAGAGTAAGGATTGCAGCAGTAAAAATCGGATTGACGAGAACGTCAGGAATCTTCACATAATAGGCAAACTCATCGTGAATCGTCTTGATCGTGATGTTTGCCAAAACCATCAGCATGAATTCAAGCAACAGAATGGCGCATACAACGCAGACGAAATGAAAAAAGCGCTCTTCCTTTTTGGCTGAATTTATCTTCGGCAAAAGATAAATTGCCGACAATGCCCCAGGTAGAAACATCGCACCGATAAACAATGAATCGGCAAAGCGATAACCAAGACTTCCGACAATAAGTGCTATCAGCAAAACTGACAAAGTCCAATATCCTATGGTAATCCAATTTTTCATGTCTATCAAGTTTCTGCAAGCAAAAGTAATGCATTTTTCCCATTCAGCAAAACCCCTCAACCGTAATAAGGGGATTTAACGCGCCAACAGAAGGATTTAACTTTGCATATTTTTGTTTGCCCCCTTAACTTTGCAGCAGGAATTCCTAAATATGTTTCACTAATCATTTACAAGTATGACTGCTATTAATTTTCTTTCCATCGTAACGTGGTTTGTTGAGGGAGGCCCCATCGGTTCAACGATCCTCACAATCATTCTCATTCTTGTGTTGTTGGCTGCCTGGAAAGCTCCAGGCAAAGTCAAAGAACTTGGACTTTTGGCATTAGCCTTCGGCTTATTCTCCCAAATGTTAGGTATCTATCAGATGATTTCATACTTGCAAAACGTTTCAGATGTATCCCCAAGCATTACGTACGGCGGAAGCAAGGTAAGTATGATTCCTACGATGTATGGTTTAATCATCTATATGATATCTCTCATCATACGAGTCATTCAAAAACCCCGAATCTGACAAGAAGAGGGCCTGCGTTTGCAGGTCCTCTTCCTTTTTAAATATGTATTGCGAAAAATCATTTTTGGAGAAGGGAAAAGAAATTATCGAGAAGGAATAATTTTTTTTCGAGAACACATATCGCGAGATGAAGAAAGAATATTGCGAGATGAAGAAGGAATATCGCGAGATGAAGAAGGAAAAAATATTTTTGCGTAATACATATTCCTACATTGTCAATCTATCAAACCGCGCGTGCGGAGCATAGCATCAGGATTTGGGTCGGCTCCTCTGAATCGGTGATAAAGTTCCATCGGTTCTTCACTTCCACCCATCTCAAGGATATTCTTACGGAAGCTTCTTCCGAGTTCCTCATTCAATACATTCCCACTCTCCTTGTATGCCTCAAAGGCATCAGCGTCAAGCACTTCTGCCCACAAGTAACTGTAATATCCTGCAGAGTAACCTCCGCTGAAAATATGGTTGAAATAGGTGCCACGATAGCGGAATGCAATCTGCGGGATAAGCCCGAGCTTGTCGGCAACCTGTTTCTCAAAGGAAGAAGCCTCGAAGTTTGAGTAGTCCGACAGCATATGAAACTCCAAGTCGAGTAGAGCTGCTGCCACAAGCTCCGTTGTTTCAAAACCGGTATTGAAACTTCCAGCCTTCTGCATCTTTTCAATCAAGCTGTCGGGGATAACCTCTCCTGTCTGATAGTGATGAGCATACTGCTTCATCACTTCAGGCTCAACAGCCCAATGCTCAAGCACTTGAGAGGGCAACTCTACAAAGTCGCGCGCAACGGAAGTTCCGCTCACCATAGGATAATGGCACTTAGTGAGGAACCCGTGAGTGGCGTGCCCAAACTCGTGGAAGAGCGTGCGAGCCTCGTCGATGCTAAGCAGCGAAGGAGTATCGCCGGTAGGGGTGGTAAAGTTGCAGACATTAACGATAACGGGATCTTGGTTCACATCATCCAAATGAACTGCCTCAACAAAGTTGTTCATCCACGCTCCTACTCTTTTCGTCTTGCGAGGGAAATAGTCGCTATAGAAGAGTGCCAAATGACTGCCGTCGGAATCCAGAACCTCATAGCAGGACACTTCTGGATGATATACGTCGGGAGCATCAGCATTTACGTTTACCTCTGCATTTTTAGGCGCTGAGGGAACACCCGAAATGGTAAGCGGGCGGAACGAAACGCCATACAGTTTGTTGGTAACCATAAAGACTCCCTGACGCACATTTTCGAGAGAGAAATAAGGCTTCAACTCATTTGCGTCGAGGGCGTAACGTTTCACGCGCAACTTTTCGCTATAGTACCACCAGTCCCAGGCTTCCAGTTTGAAATTCTCCCCTTCATCGTAGATCATTTGCTGCAAGTCGGCAGCTTCTTCCTTAGCCTTAGCCAAAGCGGGCTCCCAGATCTTCATCAACAGCGTATACGCAGCTTCGGGTGTTTTGGCCATCTTGTCTTCGAGCTGATATTCGGCAAAGTTTTTGTATCCGAATATTTTAGCTTTCTGCAAGCGAAGACTCAAGATTTCCTTGATGAGCGCTTTGTTGTCATTATCGTTGTCATGATTACCCCTATTGGTGTATGCAAGATACATCTCGCGTCGCAAATCACGATTGTCAGCATATTTCAGGAAAGGCTCCCACGATGGTTTCTGGAGCGTGAACAACCAACCCTCTTTGCCTGCAGCTTCTGCCCTATCGTGAGCTGAAGCTATCACGTCATCGGGCAAACCCGAGAGGTCTTTTGTGTCAGTAATCAGCAGCGTATAGGCATTCGTCTCGGCGAGAGAATTGTCGCCAAACTGCAAGGTTGCCAACGAGAGTTTTTTGTCTATCTCGACCAATTCCGCCTTCTTGGAAGCATCGAGCAACGCTCCTCCTCTGACAAACATACGATAATATTTCTCAAGCACCATTTCTTGCTCACGAGTAAGCCCAAGAGTTGCCTTGTTATCGTATATTTCTTTCACTCGCTTGAAAAGGCGCTCATTCATAGTGATGTATGCTGACTGATCCGTCATCATAGGAGTGATAATCCGCTCTGTTTCTTTCATTACGTCATCGGCATCCGTCTCGTTGACGTTCGAAAAGATACCTTGAACACGACTTAACAAACGTCCGCTCTTTTCGAGAGCATCGATTGTGTTGGCAAAAGTGGGTTGTTCCTTCTGATTTGCTATCGCGTCAATCTCAGCACGTTGCTGCTTGAAAGCTTCCTTGAAAGCAGGAAGGTAGTCTTTTGACTCAATCTTACTGAACTGAGGAGCGCCATACATATCAGAAGACTCTGAAAGCAAAGGATTCTCGCGATTATTACACGAGAAAAGGGCGAGGGCTATAGAAGCCATAATTAGGATTTTTTTCATTCGTTACTTGAATATTTATTTGGACATTGTTATCGATTTTGCTATCAAAAAAAGTCTATTTGAACTTGGGCTTTTGGGCTCCTCGCTTCAGATACTTCTTTAGAGGAGAATCCGTTTCTTTCAATCCTTTTGCAAACATTGCTGCATTTACTTTTGCACCTTTGAGAGAAGTGTGAGTATGATCATTTTTGTAATAAACCTCCGCATCTTCTTTTCCACTCGCATGAGCTTCCATCCAGTCGGCAGTAAGATTATGCATATCCACAAAAGGAACATCTAACTGTTCTGCCACTTCCTTTACCCAAGTGGCGCAAGAGCCTGGACGTCGCTCTATCCGGTTGCGATTCGACTGGTCTTTCCTCCATTCATTGCGGGGAGTCATCGACACAAGGATAGGAAAGGCTCCTTTTTCCCGAGAATCTTCCACCATCTTGCGCAGATACCACCCATAGGTATAAACGACTTTATAAGAACGGTCCTTTTCCAAACGATAAACGTGGCTTGAGTCGGCAATGCCGCTTATTGAGGCACGAGCTTTTCCAGAGGATATATCACCCATATCATTATGTCCGAATTGAATGACGACAAAGTCACCAGGACGGAGGGAATTATAGACTTTTTCCCAACGTCCTTCCTCAATATAGGTACGAGTGCTACGTCCCGCTTTACCGGCATTAATTACTTCTACCTTACCTTTTTTAAATATGGGGGAAACCACACTACCCCATCCCCACATGCTATCGTCGTCTTTGTCTTCGTTCTGCATAGTGCTATCTCCGCAGAAAAACACACGTGGACGATAGTTCCCTGTCTGTGGAGGAACTTGAAGGGGATACCACTTTTCTTGTGGAAGAAGATATTTCTTTAGCTCCAGTCCTTCGCAAGCAAGGATTGCCTCAGCAGCAGAAAGAGCGTTGTTACGAGCCCCAAACTCACTAGAGTGAATCTTATCAAGATAGAAATGATATGCCACTTTCCAAGGACCGAAAGTTTCGAATTTACGTGCTGTTGTTCCTTCTAAGTCAATAAACGGAACATTTTTCTCTTTGCAGATTTCTTTTTGCCAACGAGTGAAAGTAGCGGCCTTGCGAGTTATGCTTCCGTCTGACTCCCAACTATTGCGGGGCGTAAGTGAGCAAAGGACTGGATATGCGCCTCGACTGCGCACATCATCGATAAACCTACGCATATATTCTCCGTAGCTATACACCGTTTCCACAGTTCCCGTTTCCTTAATTGTTACCACAAGGCTGTCTTTCCCTGTTCCTGGAATGGAAGCACGTGCCCGCCCTTCATCATAGGGTCCATTATCATTGTGTCCCAATTCAATGATTACCCAGTCTCCTGCTCTTATTCCCTTCAACACATCAGGCCAAAGCCTGCGGTAAAAGGTGCGGCTGCTTGTCCCCCCTAAAGCGTGATTCTCGACTGTAATGCGCGATTCATCAAAATAGTTATGAGCAAAGAAACCCCAACCCCATTGTCCGTTATTTCCGTTACCCAACGTTCCAGTACGCATCGTGCTGTTTCCAACAAGGAAAAGAACCGGATTGTTTCCTTTTCTTGAACTTCCAGAAATAGGGCGAGCGGAATTAGCTATGTTGATACTGTCAAGTGTAAGGTCCTTCACTTGATTAACATCGGAAAGGGAACGTGGAACTATTCCGTCACCCATAGGTTTCTGGGCAAAGGCACAAAAAGAGAAAACAAGGACAGATAATATAGTGAAATGTCTTTTCATTTTGAAAACGTATTATTAAGGGCAAAGATAATGAATTTATTTGAAAAAACAAAATCCTTTTTAATAAAAGAAGTGAGAAAAAATCCTCAGCAAAAAACGAATAAAAAAAGCATCTCCACGAGATGCTTTTAATGACATTCTTGAAAGAAAGTTAATGACAAAAGTCAAAAACAGGAAAGGACTTATTCCTCCTCACCCTCTAACGGGCGCATGTTGGTATAGACATTTTGTACGTCTTCGTCTTCCTCAAGGCGCTCAACCATTTTGTCAATTGTCTCGCGCTGTTCGTCTGTAACATCCTTCAAGTCTGTAGGGATACGAGTAAATTCAGCACTTACGACTTCAAAGCCCTGCTCCTCCAAATGGTGCTGAATCTGCGCAAAAGACTTAGGATCACCGTAGATAGTGATACCATCTTCATCCTCGTCATATTCATCCTCTACGCCATAATCGATTAGGTCGAGAATCAATTCATCCATATCAAGATTGTCAATCTTCTTGAATGTAAACATCGACTTGTGATTAAAGAGGAAGGAAAGACTGCCAGTTGTACCCAGAGTGCCACCAAACTTTGTAAAGACGCTACGCACGTTTGCAACAGTACGTGTAGTGTTGTCTGTCAATGTTTCAACGAAAACGGCTACTCCATGAGGACCATACCCTTCGTAAGTCATTTCCTTGTAGTCCTTGGTATCCTTACCCATTGCGTTCTTTATCGCACGCTCAATATTGTCCTTAGGCATGTTTTCATGCTTGGCAGTAGCGATTATGGCGCGCAGTGCAGCGTTGCTGTCAGGGTCGGGGCCTCCTGCTTTAACGGCAATAGAAATCTGTTTACCGATGCGGGTAAACGTACGGGCCATATTGCCCCATCTCTTCAGTTTTCTTGCTTTACGGAATTCAAATGCTCTTCCCATAATAAAATGTTTATTTAATTGTTTAGAATTATCTGAGTGTTGCGCCCAACTGATTTTGGAAATTCTGTATCAGACGCTCCATTGTTTTCTCTATTTGTTTGTCGGTAAGCGTCTGGTTCTCATCTTGTAACACGAAGGAAACGGCATAGCTCTTCTTGCCAGGCTCAAGGTTCTTTCCTTCATACACATCGAACAGGAACACATCCTTCAACAATCGACGCTCTGTTTCATATGCAATGCGCTCAACTTCGGCAAAAGGTACACTCTTATCTACCAAAAGAGCCAAATCGCGCTTCACAGCCGGATATTTGCTCAACTCGGTATAGCTCACACTAACCGATTTGGCTGCTTTCATCAACTTTGTCCATTGAACATCTGCATAATACACATCCGAAGTGATGTCAAATGGTTGAGTTATCCTCTTGGAAACGATACCTAATTGTGCAATACACTTACCTCCGCGTGTCTCATATTGAATAGCCTGAGCAAAGACATCGTCTTTGAAAGATTTGCAAACAAAGGAGCGAACGGGCAGGCCTAGACGCGAGAAGATATTCTCAACATATGCTTTCAACTCATAGATAGAGGAATTTTGGTCCGCATGAGCCCAAGAGTTCGAGAAAGATTTTCCTGTCAGCCACATGCCCAGATGATAGTCTTCGCTATAGGCCGAAAGCACAGCTTTTACATCGGGCTTATAAATGCCTTCAACACACGTAGGCTGAGCCGGAGCTAGTTCGCGTCTATTCTCTTCTTTGAAGTAATAGCAATTGCCGAACTCAAAGAACTTAAGGTCTGCATTTTTCCTATTAGCATTACGAGCGATGCTCTCGAGTCCCCCAAACAAAAGAGTTTGACGCAAAACGTTTAAATCGTTGCTCAACGGGTTCATTATCTTGACGCAATTCTCGACATTGAAGTTTCCAAGCCCTTCATAGTAAGCGGACTTAGTGAGCGAGTTATTCAATATTTCGTTGAAACCACAACCCACAAGTTGCTCTCCTATCAAGTTTTGCATCTTCTGACTTTGGTCAACTGCCCCCTTTGTCTGCAGACTCGACTTGAGAGATGAAGGAATCTCAACGTTATTATAGCCATAGATGCGAAGAATGTCCTCCACTACGTCACAAGGACGCTGAACATCCACGCGATAAGGAGGAACCAATAGACTCAGTCCCTTCTCGTCTTCGCTAACAACTCGCATTTCGAGGCTGCCAACAATACTCTTAACCGTTTCGGCTGGAATATGTTTGCCGATAAGAGCGTCAACATATTCGTACTTCAGTTCAACAGCAAAGTCGTCCACGGGATGAGGATTGCTGTCGGTAATCTCCATCGAAACAGTTCCACCAGCTAATTCCTTTACCAAGATTGCTGCCTGCTTCAGTGCATAAAGCGTACCATTGGGATCAATGCCTCGTTCAAAGCGGAAAGAAGCATCGGTCTGTAGTCCGTGACGGCGTGCACTCTTTCGAATCCAAGTAGGATGGAAATAGGCGCTCTCAAGAAAGACATTCTTGGTTTCTTCTGTCGTACCGCTGTCTAATCCGCCAAACACTCCTCCTATACACATCGGCTCCACTGCATTACAAATCATCAAGTCACGTTCGCTAAGCTTACGTTCAACTCCGTCAAGAGTTACGAAAGGAGTGCCTTCGGGCAGAGTCTTAACAATCACCTTGCCGCCTTTTATCTTATCTGCATCGAAGCAATGAAGAGGCTGCCCATACGCATGAAGGATATAATTGGTAATGTCAACAATATTATTAATTGGATGCAAACCAATAAGGTTCAGTTTATTCTTGAGCCAATCGGGACTTTCCTTCACGCTGACACCTTTAATTGTCACGCCAGCATATCGGGGGCAAGCCTCCTTGTTTTCCACAACAACGGGAATGACAAGATCATGATTGTCGACTGTGAACGAAGCATCCGAAGGGCGATGAAGAGATGTCTTGTAGCCGTGCTGCACCAGATAAGCATTTAAATCACGTGCGACGCCATAATGGCTGCAAGCATCCGCTCGATTAGGAGTGATGTCCACCTCTATAACGTATTCACTCTTCACATCGTAATATTCGGAAGCGGGAGTTCCAGGAACGGCGCTGTCAGGCAGAACAATAATACCTGCATGGTCCTTTCCGATACCGATTTCGTCTTCAGCACAGATCATTCCATTGGATTCGATGCCGCGCAGTTTCGATTTCTTGATGGTAAAGCACTCGTCTCCATCGTAGAGTTTCGTACCAAGCGTAGCAACAACAACCTTCTGTCCTTCTGCCACATTTGGAGCGCCACAGACAATCTGAACGGGCTCACCCGAACCGAGATTAACTGTGGTTACATGCATATGATCACTATTTGGATGCGGTTCGCAGGTAAGTACTTCTCCAATTACAATACCCTCAAGTCCGCCTTTGATGGTTTGAATCTCTTCTACTCCGCCTACTTCCAAACCTATAGACGTAAGAGCCTCTGCTACCTCATTGGGAGTAAGATCAAAATCGACGTACTCTTTCAGCCAATTATACGATATATTCATACTACTGTTTTTTTAACCTTTTTATTTCAAACTGCAAAATTACATCTTTTTCTTTAAAATGAAAAGGAGAGTCCCATTTTTCTATCATAAAGCAGAAAAAGGTTCTCTCCTTATTATATTTTTAAGCGAAAAAAACGACTTTATCACCAATTTTTATCAGAAAGGCAACGGATCTTGCGGTACTCCCCCAAGAGGGAATCGTTCGTCCTCTGCTGGCATCCCAGCTGAGGTTCCAGCATGAGCTGCATCGCCCTTGGCCTTTCGGTTTTTCTTAGACTCGAATGTTTGGGGCTCAGAGTGAATAGATTCTTTATCGTTGTTTTGGAAACGAGCATATTCCGAAACAAAACGTAGCCTTACATCCCCAACTGCTCCGTTTCGATGTTTAGCGATGATTATTTCTGCCAATCCGCGCAAATCCCTACCCTGACTATCTTCGTAAAGATGATAGTACTCAGGCCTATGAATGAAACAAACAATATCGGCATCCTGTTCAATGGCTCCCGACTCACGCAAGTCGCTCAACTGCGGGCGTTTGCCTTCCGCCCCTTCACGATTCTCAACACCACGATTGAGCTGGCTCAAGGCAATGATAGGGATGTTTAGTTCCTTTGCCAAACCCTTTAGTGAACGGGAAATGGTGCTGACTTCTTCTTGACGGTTTCCGTACCCCCCTCCGCCGTTCATCAGTTGCAGGTAGTCAATGATTATCAACTTAATACCATGTTCTCGACACAAACGACGAGCTTTTGTGCGGAGTTCGAAGATGGAAAGGGATGGAGTGTCGTCGACGTATAAAGGTGCCGACTGAAGTTCGCTGATGTGCGCATCCAACTGCATCCATTCGTACTGCATAAGTTGCCCGTTCTTGATCTTGTCACCCGGTATCTGGCAAGTGTTAGAAATCAAACGGTTGACAAGCTGAACATTGCTCATTTCAAGGGAGAAGAGAGCTATAGGAACTTGATTGTTGACAGCGATGTTTTTTGCCATAGAGAGCACAAACGCAGTCTTTCCCATCGCAGGGCGTGCTGCTATGATGATAAGGTCCGACTTCTGCCAACCGCTCGTTATCTTATCAAGATCGTAAAACCCGGAAGCAAGCCCCGTGAGTCCCGTGTCATTCTTGGCAGCAATCTTCAATTGCTCATAAGCCTGCGCTACGACAGGAGCTATCTGGACATAATCCCTTTTAATGTTTTGTTGCGAGATCTTGAACAGGTTTGACTCAGCGCTCTGCATCACATCGTCAACATCTTGGGTCTCGTCAAATGCTGAAGTCTGAACTTCGCTCGAAAAGGTTATCAACTGTCGTGCAAGATATTTCTGAGCAATGATTTTGGCATGATACTCAATATGTGCCGACGACACCACGTTTCCCGTCAACTCCGAAATATAGACGGGTCCTCCGCATTCCTCCAGCTCGCCCATCGAGCGCAGTTTCTCCGTTACGGTAAGCATGTCAATGGGCTTCTCTTCGATGGCAAGATTCTGAATGGCTTGATAAACCTTCTGATTGCGTATCTCATAGAACGAATCGGGTTTCAGCATCTCCCCGACGCGCAAATAGGCGTCGCTCTCAATCATAAGGGCACCCAACACAGCGCGCTCAAGGTCAACTGCTTGTGGCTGAAGATGCCCATAATCATCCATCTGCCGAACCTGAACCGTTCGTTTCGCTGGGGTACGTTTTCTTGTATTGTTTTCTGGCATAATGTTTCTTTTTTTAGGGACTGCAAAAGTAAAAAGAAAAAGCATATCGCAAAAGATTCCGCAATGTTTTTTATCCACATTGTTTTCCACATATCACAACGAAAAATGTGG
Source organism: Bacteroidaceae bacterium (assembly GCA_017650105.1). Taxonomy (GTDB): domain Bacteria; phylum Bacteroidota; class Bacteroidia; order Bacteroidales; family Bacteroidaceae; genus UBA1189. Next base: position 131,335 of record JAGCFO010000023.1, read on the forward strand.
AAAAACGGATTATTTCGCAAAATGTGAGGAAGTTGGGGACAAGAGGTACAAATTAATGATTTTTGTTCGTGGAAAAATCGCTTTTTTGCATTATCTTTGTCAAAAAATAGAACACGGATGATCGTTTTCCCCAATGCTAAAATCAACATCGGCCTTCAGGTAACGGAAAAGAGGGCCGACGGGTACCACAACCTCGATACAGTATTCTACCCCATCCCGCTGAAAGACAGTCTTGAAATCGTATCAAGAAATGCTCAGAGCGAAGAGTCCATAGCTGATTGTCAGCTACATCTGCTTGGACATCAGCTCGAAGGAGAACTGCATGATAATCTTGTAGTTCGCGCCTGGAGAATGCTTCGCGATGCGGGATACGACATTCCTTCCGTCGATGTCTGGCTCTACAAGCGGATTCCCTCAGGGGCAGGCCTGGGAGGGGGATCAGCCGATGCCGCTTTCATGCTGACTACTCTCAACAGTATGTTTGGCCTCCAAATCGGCGATAAGGAGTTGGCAGCGTTTGCCGGAAAGCTCGGTGCCGATTGTCCTTTCTTTCTTCACAACAGCCCTGTCTACGCACAAGGTACAGGCGACATTCTCACGCCTCTGCCTCTCTCGCTCAAGGGATACCGAATTGTTGTCGTCAAGCCTCCTGTTTTCGTATCAACGCGTGAAGCGTTCAGCCGAGTCACCCCAAAGAAGCCGGAAGTGACTCTTGACAAGAAAATCCTGCTTCCGATCGAAGAATGGAAGGAGATGATCACTAACGACTTCGAAACGAGTGTTTTTGCCTTGCATCCTGAACTGCAAAACATTAAGCAGAAACTCTATGACAAGGGTGCCTTGTATGCCGCAATGTCGGGCAGCGGTTCAGCGCTGTATGGGCTCTTCCATCTTGAGGGATATAAGGCAACTGAGGAGAATTTTCCGAACTGCTTCGTGTGGGAAGCAACGTTGTGATTTTTTCCTTTGTCGAAAAAAATTTTTCCCTTCTTCATATCGCGATATGTGTTCTCCAAAAAAATTTTTCCCTTCTTCATATTGAATCGGGAAGAAAGAACACCGATTCATAAAGGAAAGATACAAAATTTGGACTTTTCGGCTTTGTAATTCCGACAAAAGTTGTACCTTTACCGCACATTTTCCAACAAACATCAGAAATGAAAAGAGACAACGAAATTTTCAGCCTCATAGAGGAAGAGCACCAGCGTCAGCTGAAGGGTATTGAACTGATTGCTTCTGAGAACTTTGTGAGCGACCAAGTGATGGAAGCTATGGGTTCTTACATGACAAACAAGTATGCCGAAGGATATCCCGGCAAGCGCTATTACGGAGGCTGCGAGGTGGTTGACAAAAGCGAAAATCTGGCTATCGAGCGCGTCTGCAAACTTTTCGGCGCCGAGTATGCCAACGTTCAACCCCACTCGGGTGCCCAGGCAAACGCTGCTGTATTCCTTGCATGCCTTGAGGCTGGCGATAAATTCATGGGACTCAATCTGAGTCACGGTGGGCATCTTTCGCACGGTTCGCCCGTCAACACAAGTGGTATCATCTATCACGCCTGCGCCTATAATTTAAATAAGGAGACAGGACGTGTCGATTACGACGAAATGGAAGAGATTGCTCTTCGCGAACGTCCCAAGATGATTATCGGCGGAGGCTCTGCTTATAGCCGCGAATGGGACTACGCACGCATGCGTAAGATTGCCGACGAAATCGGCGCCATCCTCATGATTGATATGGCTCATCCAGCTGGACTCATTGCCGCAGGACTTCTCGATAATCCGCTCAAGTATGCTCACATCGTTACTTCCACAACGCACAAGACGCTGCGCGGTCCTCGTGGAGGTATCATCTTAATGGGTAAGGACTTTGAGAATCCCTGGGGCAAACGCACTCCAAAGGGCGAAATCAAGATGATGTCGGCCCTAATCAACAGCGCTGTCTTCCCAGGCATTCAGGGAGGCCCGCTAGAGCATGTCATTGCAGCTAAGGCAGTTGCCTTCGGCGAAGCGCTGCAACCCGAATTCAAGGTTTATCAGCAGCAAGTGAAGAAAAACGCAGCTTGTCTTGCCGAAGAACTTATTAAACGTGGTTTCAACATCGTCAGCGGAGGCACCGACAACCATTCAATGCTTGTGGATCTTCGCTCGAAGTATCCTGATTTAACTGGAAAGGTAGCCGAGAAGGCTCTCGTGGCTGCTGACATCACGGCAAACAAGAATATGGTTCCCTTTGACAGCCGCAGCGCCTTTCAAACGAGCGGTATCCGCTTGGGTACCCCAGCTATCACCACTCGCGGAGCAAAGGAAGACTTGATGATTGAAATTGCATCTCTTATAGAAACCGTTCTGAATGCTCCCGAGGACGAGTCGGTTATCACTCGCGTAAGAGCACAAGTAAACGACATCATGAAGGGTTATCCTCTGTTTGCGTGGTAATCCTATGCTGAATGTGAAAAGAGAAATCCGCCAATAAACTGAAAAGAGCAGAGCGGATTTCTCTTTTTCCTTTCTATAATACTACCCTTCTATCTGGAAACGAAATGATTAATCAACAACTATTACATCCCGAAAGCATTGTTGTCGTAGGAGGCTCCAACAATACACACAAGCCAGGAGGAGCCATCGTCAGAAATCTGATTGCGGGAAACTATCCCGGCACTCTGCGCATCATCAATCCGAAAGAAGATGAGGTACAAGGCATCAAGGTCTTTCACGATGCAAAAGAACTTCCTCCTACCGAACTTGCCATTCTTGTAGTCCCAGCAGCAATGTGCCCTGCCTACGCTGAGGAACTTGCTTCAGAAAAGGGGGTGCGAGCTTTCATCATTATCTCTGCGGGTTTCAGCGAGGAAACTCAGAAAGGCGCTGAGCTAGAAAAGGAAATCCTTGATACTTGTGAGCGATACAACGCAGCACTCATAGGGCCCAATTGCATCGGGCTTCTCAACGCTTATCACCATAGTGTCTTCACAAAACCCATTCCTCGACTCACTCCTGAAGGGGCAGATTTTATCAGCGGTAGTGGAGCCACAGCCGTTTTCATTCTGGAGTCGGCTGTGACAAAAGGATTGGCTTTTAACTCTGTTTGGAGCGTCGGCAACGGTAAACAGATAGGCATTGAGGACGTTTTGGAGTATATGGATGTTCATTTCAATCCCGAAACAGATTCACGAGTTAAGCTGCTATATATAGAGAATATCGCCAATCCTGATAAACTGCTCTTTCACGCCAGCTCCCTCATTCGAAAGGGCTGCCGCATAGCTGCCATCAAGGCTGGTTCAAGCGAGAGCGGGAGCAGAGCAGCATCTTCGCACACAGGAGCTATTGCCTCCAGCGACAGCGCAGTAGAGGCTCTCTTCCGCAAGGCTGGCATTGTGCGTTGCTTCTCTCGCGAAGAGTTAACGACAGTAGGCTCCATCTTCATGCTTCCAGAGCTGAAGGGCAAAAACTTCGCTATCGTCACGCATGCTGGAGGCCCGGGCGTAATGCTAACTGATGCGTTGTCGAAAGGAGGCTTATGCGTGCCAAAACTTGAAGGGCCCGATGTGGATGAATTGAAATCGAAGCTATACCCTGGCGCCGCAGTAAGCAATCCTATCGATATTCTTGCAACAGGCACACCCGAGCATCTCGGCATTGCCATCGACTATTGCGAGAAAAAGTTTAACGAGATAGATGCCATCTTTGTCATCTTCGGAACTCCCGGACTTGTCACATTATACAAGGCCTACGATGTGCTACACCAAAAGATTCTGGAATGCAAAAAGCCTATCTTCCCCATCCTTCCTTGTCAGCATACAGCAGGGCCTGAAGTGGAAGAATTTCTAAAGAAGGGACACGTGAACTTCAGCGATGAAGTGACGCTCGCAACAGCCCTCACGCAGATTATGAAGACACCTTCCCCGGCTCCTCCTGAAGTGGAACTATATGGAGTCGACTTCATTCGTATTCGAAGCATTGTGGATTCGGCGAAAGAGAATGGATACATCTCTCCAGACAGCGTGCGCGAAATACTTTCATGCGCAGGCATTCCGTTAGTTGCCCAGAAAGTGTCATCCGACAAAGATGAAATCATCGCTTTCGCCGAGAAGACAGGATTTCCTGTTGTGGCAAAAGTTGTTGGGCCCATTCACAAGAGTGACGTTGGCGGAGTAACGCTCAACATTCGAAGCCGTGAGCACCTTGCTTTCGAATTCGACAGGCTGATGAAGATTCCCGATGCGACAGGAGTTATGGTTCAGCAAATGCTCTCGGGCACAGAGCTCTTTATCGGCGCGAAGTACGAGTCTCGTTTCGGGCATGTGGTTCTTTGTGGCTTGGGCGGCATCTTTGTGGAAGTGCTGAAAGATGTCAGCAGCGGATTGGCTCCCCTTTCCTACGCAGAGGCAAACAGCATGATTCGTTCACTAAGAGGATACCGCATCATAAAAGGAACACGCGGGAAACCCGGCATCAACGAGCAGAAATTTGCCGAAATTATCGTGCGTCTCTCTACCCTTCTCCGCTTTGCTACAGAAATTAAGGAGATGGACATCAATCCGCTTATTGCCTATGGCTCGGAGATATCTGCTGTTGACGCGCGTATACTTATTGAGAAATAGTTTCTCCCCTATTGCCATTAGAATAGGCGCCTGCTGCTTAATGCAACAGGCGCCTGTATTTTTTTGACGATTATATACTTGCTATCAAGCCAGCTATCAGCGAGGCAGGAATTCCAAGAAGCATTCCAAAAAATCCCCCTTTTATGTGGAACCAATAGTCGTGATATGCTTTCGTCATATCCTCTGTGCCTTTGATGACAAAACGCTTATCATGACAAAACCAAAGACAATCAAGCACCAATGCATCAAACCAATTCACAACGCACCAAATAAAATAAGCAAGAAGGGCTCCACGCCAAAACGAGTGGCAATCGTTCAAAAAGCGCACGATTAGTCCCAGAATGATGCCAAACACCAGAAGAGCCGCAATCTTTTTTGCGAAAAAAACCTTCCCTTTCGGTTTATTTGACTCATCAACCAACCCAAGAGACTTAGCCCTCTCAACAATAGCAGGCGGATAATTGAAAATCATCTTCACGGGATTGCGTGCCATCAAGGCAACAAACGCAGTAAACAACGCGCAGGTTAAAAGAGATTCAAAGAAGCATGTCATATATGTCAATAAATATTGATAGCAGAAGGAGTTTTCCTTTTCTTAATATCTGCAAGAAAGCCCTTGCACTTTCTCATTATTTATAAACGTCAGCTGGTGAAATGTTCCACACAGGTATCCACGTGCTATCGATTGTCTCGTCAATATGGGAGGCGCGCTTATCCATCACATCCTCTTTAATGAAGGCGTTAATCTCCGTCATGCTCTCCCCAATAATGCTGGCAATCTCGTGCCCGTGGTCCTTGTGACGATAGAACCGCATGGGGAAACCATATTTCTTGTATCTCTCGGCAATGCAGTCGGAACCGAAGAAGCCCACGTTGAGAACCTGAATTGAGTGGTACACAACAAGCCTGTCATTCGTTCCATGCAACAACATCGTCGGGCAAGGGGGCTCCTTGAAACGCAGTTTCCCTTTAGTGGATAAGATAGCGCCAGCAAACGACATCACTCCAGCATACTGGAAACTTTTCGGGAGGATTCTTGTCAGTCGAGTATGGTTTGACAACTCGTAGATTGTCTGCATGCAGATGATAGCTCCGGCAGACGAGCCGCAGAGCACGATATTGGAAGGATCCACGCCAACTTGTGAGCCGTAGCGGGTAATCCAGAGTGTTGCAGCCAACAAGTCTTCCGTTCCCATCATGATAGCATTCTGAAGCACTTTCGCCTGCCCCACGCCCATCTTGTGAACACCCTTCAGCCCCAGACGGTAGTCGATAGCTACGACTCGGTAGCCCTCTTGGATGAACTTATAGAAAAACTCGCGGTTATAGCCTTCGTCGCGGCTTCCTCCAATGAATCCACCTCCGAAGACATAGAGGATGGTGGGTTTCTGTTTGCCGTGATAGGTGGTCTCGCTTCCTGCTGCAGGGCGATAGATATCTAACTTCAACGTATCCGACTCGCGAATGGCGTAGGTAAACGTCATATCAGCCACAGCCTTCGGTTTCACAACCTTCTCAGAGGATGCCGACGCTTCCTCCTGTGCCTTTGTGGGAAGTATGCTGAAAAGGCAGAGCAACAACAATCCCAGCAGAGGCTTACATATCTTGGTAGTTCTTTTCATTTTCAAATCAATATACTTAATTTCTTTTCGGGTGACAAAATTACAACAGGACAACGACATACGCAACTATATTTTACGGAAAAGCCCGAATGCTCAGTTATTGTTAAACAATAATTCTGTAAAGTTAAACAATAATTTCTCATTGTTAAACAATAAATCTGCGGAGTTAAACAATAATTTGCCGAAGCAAAAAAGCGAATAATTACCGAAAAGGACTTCTGAGTTTTCAAGAAGGAGTAATGAATTTTCGAGAAGGAAAAAAAAATTATGAAGAAGGGAAAAGAAATTATGAAGAAGGGAAAAATATTTATGAAGAAAGAAAAAAGTTTTATGAAGAAAGAAAAAAGTTTTATGAAGAAAGAAAAAAGTTTTATCGAGAAGGAAAAAATTTTTTTGTCCAGGTGAAAGGAAAAAAGACAAAGGGTGCCCCGCTTTTTGCGGAGCACCCTTCTCTGTTTTGGTTAAACAATCTCAGGGTATTATCTTACCAGAACTTTCTGTACGGAGATTACACCGTTGTCGTAAGTTCTGCGGATAATGTTCATACCCTTCTCGGGAGCAGCAATGCGCTGGCCCTTCAGGTTGTAGAACTCGGTAGAGATAAGTTCGCCTGCTTCAACAGTCTTCTCCTCAACCTTGGTGTCAACGGAGTGGGTTCTCTGAACGAGCCATACCTTTGAGTTTGACAGCATCCACCAGCCACCGCCTGAGCCGCCTTCTTCTCTCGGATCGTAAACGATACCAAGCTGGCCGCCAAACCAGATTTCTTCATTAAGGAGATCAATCGTAAAGACGATATCCTGCTCAGGACCTGATGTGGTTCTAACTACGCCATAATACCGCTCATCTCCTTCATAAACAATCTGTCCGCCCTTGAAGGTAATGGTGTGACCGATAGGATCGAGAACACCGTACCAAGGACCTTCCTGATTGTTGGCATCGGCATCGTAGCAATCCATGATGAGTCCGTTTTCATCGTTAGGATCAGCAACGAATGTGAAGTTGAACGACTTGGTCTCGTTCTTGTTCCAGTAGTTATTCCAGTAGTAGGTCCACTCGCCCAGATAGTCGTCGCGGTTCAGCACTTCGACATCGATGTCGTAAACCTTCTTGATAATCCAGTCAGACTGACCGTCGGCGTCATCTTCAGAAAGCTGAACGATAGGATAGGCACCCATGCCATCATTGCCCCAATCTTGCAGACGATACATTGCGTCAGCATCGACGTATTTGATCTTGCTGGCATTCTCACCTGTAAACTTGCCCTTCGAGTAGATCCAGAAGGCGCCATTCATACGCGTACTCTCCTCGAAGTACAGTTCTGCTGCTTCGCTAGCATTCTCGGTTACTTCCATAACAGCCCAGTCGGTGGGATTCTTCAAATATACGTTGTCCTCAAGGAAGTGTACCTTGTAGGTACCAGCTGCGGTACCGGGCTCCAGTTTGAAGAGGGTGTAGTTGGTATGCTTTTCGCCAACAGCGGTTACGGCACGATAGTATCCGCCAGGAGTCGGTTTGTCGGTAAGAACACCGAGGTTTCCGTACATAGCATACGTATCGGTGGTGTTGAGTTCAGAAGCTTTATAGATAGGCTTAACAGGAACGAGATAAGCGGGAACTGCTGTCTCGTAGATGTACCAGTCGGATTCACCGTCGGTATCGTCAAAATCCCACTTTCCAGTAGCTTCTTCCACATGGCCTGCTTGTGTTTCTTCATCATCTACAACCCAAATACGAGGAGCAATGGGATAGTAGCCCATTGATTCTCTTGGTCCCCAGTCTTGCAAAACACAAGGCATCGTTTGATTTTCAAAATCAATTCCTCGGAAATTACCTGTCAAATTAATTTCAGCAAATACTTTGAAAGCATCATCTAGATTAGGACTATCTTCAAAGAACCAAACGCCAGCATCTTCCTCTTTACCTGTGGTTGAACATCCACTCCAGCCAGAGGGCTGTGTTAAATAAAAGTTATTAATGAGGAAATGTATTTTATAGCCGCCTCCTTCGACTGGCTCAAGCCTGAACACTCCTTCAGGCTGTGGTATATCACCATATGGGCAGCTGATACCAGAATAGTAGCCAGAACCTTCTGTACCGTCGGATACTCTGGAAAGATTTCCCCAGAAGATATAGTACTTGTCGGGATCGAGTTCGGAAACAGAAGTTACCTGCTTCTTGATTTCGATAGTCTCGGTAGGAACATAGTGGTAAGGCTCCTCGGTGGAAACAACAATGTTCTTCGGAGCAATACCCGTACCGCGTGTGATGTACTTGAAGCTGAAGCAGCTCAAGGTCTGCGGCAGTTCTACACAGATCCAGTGTTCGTTAGTGCTCAAATCCTCCTCTGACCAGCGAGTATGGAAGAATGTTGTAAGGTCACCGTCGCAGATTCCTTCCATCGGGCCCTCGGAGGGTTCCTGAGCATTGGTGCTGAAGTCGGTAGCAGCAAGGTCAACCTTCTCGCCGTTTCCATCGTAAACCTCAAACTCGGCAAGAGCTGTGCACTCCCAGCCGCCTCCGGCATCACCGCTGTTGGTGTGGAGGAAGGTTACATAGAAGCGCTCTGCAGGATTCTCAAGGATGAAGACAGGCGACTCGTAAACGTACTTTTCCTTGTTGTTAGCGTCAACAGAAGAGTAGTCAACCTTCGTACCCAGCTGAGCTTGGCCTTCGGGAGCATCGATGAAGACAGGCATCTCGGTGTAACCCTCAATCTTGCTTGCGAGGAATTCGTCGATTTTGGCCTGAATGCCATTTATGTAGTTCGAGCACTCGTCAATAATAGCGAAGGTGCGGGTGTCGATGTCGTTCTGAACGGTTTCGAGCAGTTCAGCGAGACGGCCTTCCCAAACAGAAGGATAGTTGCCTACGGTGTTGTCGAAGAGGCTCTCATCGAGGTAGCCGTTGATTTCGTCAACGAACAGATAGATGCGTACCTTGAGGAACTCAACGGTAGCAGTCTGCAAGTCGCTCTGAGCTGAGAGGATAGCATTTGGCTCGCTTTCGGCGTTAACAGCCTTAGCAGTCTTGAGGGCTTCCTCAAGGGCAGCTGTCTCGCCCTGATCGGCATTCTGGTCTGCGTAGAGTTGCTTGTACTTAGTGATAGCCTCGTCGCCCTTAGCGATGTCTTTCTTCAGGTCTTCAACCAAGAATTTATTGTTGATTTTTGCCTTGTAGGGATGCAGGAAACGGCGAGCGGCATCATAAGCAACCAGCGTCTCCTGACTGTTCAGCGAATAGTAGTGATTGTTGCAAACGAGATAGCCGTCCTCGTCCAGATAGAGCTTAGCAGCATCGGAGATGTCTGTAGCCTGCTCAATGAAGACGCTTCCGTCGGTTTCAGCGACAGTCTTGATATAGCTACCGCCGAGCAGCGACTGCATATAGAACTTACCCTCCTCGTCGGTAGGAATAGCCTTGAACACACAGTCGAAGTTAGGGGTCTTGCGGATACGATAGTACTTGTCGGTACCTGCAGGGCTGGCGAAGCGGGAATCCTTACCCGTTGCGAGCCAAACGGTCAGCTGGTCCTCAGCGCCTTCCCATGCAATCTGGTTGTCGCAGAAGACGTAAAGGTTGTTAGCCTCGAGAGTTGCAGACTCCTCGCCCAGCTCAAAGCCATACTCGGGATAAGGATCAGCATCAACGCCGCCTGCCGTGAGGATAATCTCGCTGGGGATGTTGGCGCTGTTGCTACGCTTGTAGAATCCAAACGAGAACGAAGTCATCGGCTCGGGAAGTGTAACCTCCAGATAGTACTCCTGCCCGATGGGGCGGGGTTCCAGAGTGGCACTATACTGAGTGTGATAATGCGTGGTGATGTCACCGTCACAAAGGTTTTCGATGAAACCATCGTTCGTGTTGGGCGACTCGGTAGCATTGCCGTAGAAGTTGTCAGCAGTCAGCGTAACGGGGTTGCCGGCAGCATCCTTCAGATAGAACTCACCCAGAGTGAAGAAGATGTAGCCACGTCCACCGTTAGTGCTGGTGTTGTACGCGTCCTGCCAGCTGGTGTGGGTAACCGTCATACGGAACGAGGTTACAGGCTCGTCAAACGTCAGCACAGGTGACATCCAATCCTTGAAAGTGTTTGCAGCAGCTGATGTCTGCTCAGGCAGGCCGTCGGCTGGTGTAAACTTCACGGGAAATGTAGTCTGAGCCATCATTGTGAATGACATTGCCAGACCTACGAGAAAAAGTAAACCTTTTTTCATAATCTCGATTAATTTAGGTTAAACAATAAATAAATATTAATAATGAACTCTCTCTTAAAAAAACGTCGCAAACGTATTTCTACGCTATACAACATGCAAAAATAGGGATTTCATTTCAAACACACAAAAAGTTCGGGCATTTTTTGCGACTTCAACAATAGTTTTTTTAGAAAAACATGCTATACAACATACATTTTTATCCCTATCAACAAGACTAGAGCGAGAGTATTTCGGCAGAGATTAATATGAAGAAGGGAAAAATAATTATGAAGAAGGAATACGGCGATATGAAGAAAGAAAAAAAAATTTTGAAGAAAGAATAATTTACCCCCTCTGGAAATATCCCTGAAGGGGTAAAAAGATAAGTTCGCCTATTTTTCTTCTCTTCTAAGAGAGATGATATGTTTTTTACGAGAATCGTTATGTCTGCCGCACGCTGCGCGACTGTCAGTAAGATGAAAGTCGAAAAGGTGTGACAGAAGAAATCGTCAACGACGGAAGCTTTCGCCTTTGCAAACTGCCTGTATGCAGCGTTTCATTACACTATGGGCAGGCTGGGCCATCGAGCCGTGATCGTAACCGTCGAATTCGTAAAGATGTACGTTGTCGACGTTTCCGTTCAATTTCATCATGCGCCAGAAATAAGCCTGTTCCTCATATCGCCCGAAGAGTTCCAGTTCTCTGTCGCCCGAGAGCACAAGCATAGGCATAGGCAACTTTCTCACGTGCCAAAGAGGAGCCGTAACATCAAGTCGCGGAGTTAAAGAACCTACTCCAGACTGCTTGCGCACGTTGTAGTGTGTAATAACCTGTGCGCTATAAGGAAACGCTCCCGCAATGCTGTCGGCATCAATGCCATAAGGCTGAAGACGCGACTTATCGAGCACAACCATATCGGTAAGATAACCTCCCGCAGAATGCCCTGCAACAAAGATGCGGCTCTTGCTTCCTCCGCGCTTCTCAACCTCTCGGAAAGCCCACGCAACAGCTGCTGCTGCATCGTCGATAGCTTCGTCAACGGTAGCTCGGGGCAGAAGGCGATAATTCACTCCTATCACTCCAAGTCCTGCTCTTTGCAACTCACGCGGAATCTCTTTTCCTCCAGCTTCAAGACCACCTCCGTGAAACCAAACCACAGTAGGAAAATCCTTTATTTCTGTGGGATAGTAGAAATCGAGTTTACAGCGCTCAGCAGCATAATCTCCCGCGTCTTGCGTACGATAAGGAATGTCACGCTCGGTAACATAATCCGTCTGTGCTGACAAAGCGAGAGTAATGACTGAAAGGCAGAACGTGAGGAATACTTTTTTCATTTTATCCATCTTATTACTTGTTGGCTCAGTTAGTTAATTGTTGTCTTAGAAACAAGCTTACTACTGAGGAATAAAAACACATTTGCGAATTGAAGTTTATTTGTTGAACTCACGAGAAGCAAACGGGAGGCTTGTGCGAAGGGCGGTGTGCCAGTATTCCCAAGTGTGTCCTCCATTTCTTACGCGCAGCTCACACGGGATTCGGGCGCGACGCATTGCTCCGTAGAGTTCTATATCTTGGTCGAAGAGGAAATCATCATCGCCTATATCGATAAACCAACGCAGAGTGCGAAGCTGTGCCTTTACTTCATCAGAAGCATTTTGCACGAAAGCACTTGCTGCATGATCGCCAACAGCCTTCATCACATAAGAAGCTTTGTTGGCTGGATCAACTTCCCCACTCTCGGAGTTGAGCCAAGCACTCATTGCGTAGCAGGAAGAAAACATGTCGGGATGTCTTTGGGAATAAACAGTACTTCCTCCTCCCCCCATCGAGAGGCCGCTCACGGCACGATGCTGACGATCTCCCACAATGTGGTATTTCTTTTCCACAGCAGGGATGAACTCGGTAAAGAAGAATGTCTCGTATGCCCAGCCGTCCATATCGAAGTAACCGTTCCAGACATTACGTGTGTCGGGTCCTCCGGCATTCGGCATGATGATAATCATAGGGCTTATCTCTCCCGTCTGAAGCAATTCGTCGGCTATCTCATCGACACGCCCTTTCTCAACCCATGCAGAGTAGGTATCGGTAAATCCGTGCAGCAGATAGAGAACGGGATACTGCCCTTCGGTGCTACGCTCGAAGCCCCAGGGAAGCCATACGTTGTATTTGACTGTGGCACCCAGCACCTTGCTTTGAATGCTGTCGGTAACCACTCGTGCCTGCGAGAAGAACACAGGCATCAAAAGAATCAGGATAAACAGTACTCTTTTTTTCATGTTCATTGTTTTTAGGGATTATTGTTAGGATATTTTATTCTTTGAGCATACGGGCGGATTCTTTCTTCATAGCGAGAGGAGAAGAAAGCATATCTTCTTTAGAAGAAACAAAACTGAAGCGATAACGCCCCTGCTGAAGTTCGTACTTCTCGCCCGTTTCGGGAGGGAAGAATGTGGCAGTAGCTCCAACAGGAACCGTTATCTCATACGTCTGCACGCCGTCCTTTCGGTTTATCTCCGACGAAGCAATGCCGTAGGGAGTGGAAATGGAATAGAGGACGTGCTCCACATGAGAAGGAATGGGTGCGACAATGAAATGTTTGTAACCTGGCTGATTGGAATCAAGCTTGAGCCCAGCCAAATAGCGATAGAACCAAGTGAGCCCTCCACCGAACATAGGGTGATTGTGGGAGTTTTGTCCATCCCACTGCTCCCAGAGAGCCGTTGCGCCTTCAGCTAACATATATCCGTAGCTGGGGAAATCAGTCTGATTGAAAATTTGGAAGAGAAGTTCCGAAAGCCCGTTCTCAATAAGCACTTCAGGTAAGAAGCGCGTGCCGAAAATGCCTGTATCGAGATGCCCTTTGTAACGCACGGAAAGGTCGTAACTGAGTGTGTTGACTACATCCGCACGAACCTCATCGGGCACTCCCATATAGAGAGCAAAGACGTTGCTTCCATAGTCGCCATAACTCTTTGTAACAGGATTGTAGAACTTTTTATGAAAAGCTTCCTTCACTTCGTTTGCCAAACGGCTGTAATAAGCTTCATCTTCATTTAATCCAAGTGCAGATGCCGCACTTGCGTTGATGTGAGCACAATACCAAAGGTAGAAAGTGTGAACCAGCTCCTCTGCCGGCAAACCGAACGGTGCCACCCACTCCCCAAGATTGAACCATTTATTGGGAGTATCTGCGCCTACGTTGCATCGACGTGAGTACATAGTACCCTCTTCGGTAAGCCAAGTGAGCATATATTGCAGTTGACTCTTCATGGCAGCATAGTTCTCTTTAAGGACACGCATATCTCCGTAATGCAGATAGTGTTCCCAGGGGATGATGTTGGCAGCAGCGCCCCAGGCAACGCCTCCCCCACACGCAGGCTGCCAAGGAGCTGAGTTTGGGACATAGCCTGTCTTGTCCTGCACGTCACGAACAGTCTGCAGCCACTGCCGATAAAACGCAGCAGCATCAAACGTCTCCATCACGGTAGGACACACCACTTGCCCGTCGCCCAGATAGGGACTACGCTCCCTGTGGGGGCAGTCGCTTTGGATTCCTCCGTGCATATTGTCTTTTTCACTCTGCTGCCAAATGGCATGAATCTGATTGTATAGCGTGTGAGAAGTTTTGAACCGAGCAGCTAGGGGCACATCAGAATAGACAACTTCTGCCTCCACGTTTTCTTCCGTCAATTCACAGCCTTCGATAATGGCGCTGCGGAAAACGAACCAGGTGAAACGAGGAGCATAGCTCTCCTTCTCCTTTCCTCCACTTATATATTTATGCACGCCGAGAGGAGATTCGCAAATGTAATGAACCTGAATGGTGTCGCCCTTCTTAGCTGAAATATCCTTCAAACGAACCCATCCTGAAATCTCCTTTTTAAAATCCACCTTATATGAACCATCGGGCTGTTTGGAGAAAGAGACTGGATTGAGAACTTCAGCAACCCTATCGGATGGAGACATCTGCGCCGACAGCTTCCCCGTAGGCGGTTCCTTAATAAATGCCTGTTGCCAGCGAATCGCTTTCGAATCAGCATTCCGAGTAGCATCATATATTTCTCCCGCATATACTCCATTCAATACTATCTGCGATTCAGCTACTTGCCACTTATCGTCGGTAGCCACTATCTCCTTCGTGCCATCCGAATAGATAACCTCTATTTGGCAAAGAAAGGCATTATCGCCGAAAGGAGTCACCCAATGAGAAACAGCATTATAGAATCCTTCGCCTAAGAGAGCATTAACTGTATTGTTACCCTTTTGCAATAACTCTGTGATGTCGTAGGCAAGATAGTAAACTCTATAGTCGGTAAAGTCTCCCGGAATAGCAATAAATGCCGAACTAAGTTGAGGGCGTTCATTAGCATTAGAGATGTTAGGAACGAAGAAATCTTCGCCCACTTTCCTGCCGTTAATAGAAACCTCGTAGTAGCCTAAAGCCGAAACATACATCTTAGCTCCACGAATGGGTTTCGTGATGTTGAGAGTCTGTCGGAACATCGGCGCTACGCCACGTTCAAAGTCAGCAGCAATCCATTTTGCCTGCCACTCTGATGCATCAAGCAATCCCATTCCCCAGAAAGAAGGTTCGCTCCACGAAGATTCCTTCCCGTCCTTATTCCAAACTTTCACTTGCCACCAATATGTTTCTCCCGAAGCGAGTGGTTTTCCTTCGTAAGGGATAAGGTAAGATTGCTCCGAAACAACTTTACCTGTGTCCCACATATCGGCATTGCCCAAGAGGAGTTTCTCTTTTGATGATGCAACACAAATCCGATAACCCGTCTGTCGTTCTCCGGTGGTCCACTCGCTGGATGGCTTGTTTATCCACGAAAAACGAGGATTCGGCTCGCCAATCGTGAAGGGATTCACCATATGCTCGCATTTAAGTTGATGCGGGACAATGCCTGCTGCTGCGGACATGAAGGACATCAGCAGCAAAAACATCATATAGTATCTCCCTTTCACACTTTGACGCGAGATTGTCATTCGAAATCAGTATAGAGATTGCAAAAAATTACAATTGCTTCTCCGGATACATCGCTTCCCACCAAGTATCATCATCCTGCAAATACTTTGCAAACCAGGCAAAGATAGTGTTTTGCCACTTTAGGCGCTTGTCGTATTGCGTAATATGGTGATTCTGATCCTTTACCGCAACGAACGCCGTTTCTCTTCCCAACAGTTTAAGAGCCGTAAACATCTGGATGCTTTCTCCTACTGGCACGTTTGTGTCAGCATCACCGTGCAGGAAGAGCAAAGGCGTGTGAATCTTGTCAGCATTGAAGAGAGGACTCTGTTTCGTGTAGAGTTCGGGGTGGGTCCAAGGATAGCTGTTAGCCATTGATACCTCGCTATAAGAATATCCCCAATAACCCTCGCCCCAATAGCTTGTATGATCGGAAATGCCTGCATGAGAGATAGCTGCAGCAAAGATATCGGTTTTTGTCTGCAGATATTGTGTCATAAATCCTCCGTACGAGGCACCGATACAACCAATCTTCTTGGGATTCACATACGGATGGCTCTGTGTGAAACGTTGCGTTGCCTCAATGATATCTTCCGCAGGACCCTCTCCCGCCGTATTCACATGTCGTGCCGAGAATGCCTGCCCGAATCCTGTGGCGCCGCTCGGTTCCACAATCAACACCACGTATCCTTGAGCTGCATAGGCGTGTTGAGGATAACGGCTCTCGAAATTACGGCTTGTAGGACTGCAACCTCCATAGTAATTGACAATCATCGGATATTGCTTGGTAGCATCGAAGAACGGGGGCAGATAATATCGGCACACGATGGTGTCGCCTCGCTGGCTTACAAAAGTCCATCTTTCGCAGGCACCAAGTTCAACATCCTTCAGCGTCTTTGCACTCAAGTCCTCAACAAGTGTGCTTTTCCACTTCTTCGTATCGACGAGATAGAGTCTGTCGGAATTGGAAGCGCCTTGCCCGTAGTACATCAGCACGTCGGCATTTCTTGCGAGCGTGAAGCGATTCACAAGGTCTTCTTCCGTTTTCATCAGCTCGATGCGCCCCGTTTTAGGTTGCAGTCGGAAAAGATGAACGTAGTCTTCATCCTCTGCCGTAAAGTAAATGAACCCGTCTCTCTTGCTCCACTGAACATCTGAGACACATGGATTGAAGTTGCGCGTGAGAGACTTCACGTCTCGCGAAGCGATATCAAAGAGGTATAACTGGATGTCGGTCATGCTGGGAACGAGCCCTTCGGGAACGTTCATGCCTATACCACCCAAGCTCTCGGGTGAGCCCCAGATGAGCAACTGCTCTCCGTCGGGCGAGAAGCAAGCGCCATTAATGAATCCGTCGTTTTCAACAAGCGTGTCGCATTGTAGTGTTTGCAAGTTCATGCGCAGAATTGTCACCAGCGACGTGGGACGTTTCGTCAACCGGCTAGTGCTCTTCATCAGAAGGGCATACTGCCCGTCGGAGGTGAAATCCGCAACTCGTACATTATGATACCCAAACACCAGTGGCTGAAGCACTTCGTTGTTGTCGGAATAAAGAGAAAGTTTCGTACGATTGCGCCAACCGGGTTGACGATCCTCAGGCTGAACCACTTCGTAGACTCCTGCATCCTCCCTGGGACCTTCTTCTGTCTGCATTATGACGGCATGAGCTTCGTCGGGCGAGAAATAGAGGTATCCGTCGGCTGGCAGATTATCGGCAAAGGTGCGCTTCTTGTTGGTAACAGGATCAACGACGTAGACGATTTGTTTGCCATCTCTGCGCTCGGTGTAGTAATACTCGTTGGACGAAGGCATCCAGCGCAGCCCTTGTCCTGTGCCCACAACGCGTCCAGAGGCTAACTCGCGTACTTCAGTCTCAGAGCGGCTCTGCCCTCCCCGTTCGGTATGCGAAACAGTGACGATAGCATACTTACCGTTTGGCGAGAGCTGCACTCCGCTGAACCTATCGGCTTCCAGCACCTCGTGAATAGTATAGAGTTTCTTGCTGTCGGTAGAAACGGTGACGACACCTTCTTTCTCTGTCTCAACATTCACTTTCAATTTCTCCTCTTTATCTTTTTTTGCAAGATAGCGGATGACGACATCGTGCGTACCAGGTTCCAATTTGAGGTCTCGTCCGGCTGAAGTGCCATCAACGAACGTCTGGCTATGTGCCAAGCCCTCAACCGAAAGTTTAACGGGAACATAACTGCTGTTTGTCAGCGTAAATCCGAGCAGATGGATGCTGAAACCTTTGTCTTCGCCATCTCCAACATCGGATGAGGTGTTAGGAGCGATGCTGTCGTTCCACAGCGCGGCTCCCTCGAGCAGCGATTTGGGAAGCGTCGATGCTGCACCGAGAAGGCTTCCTTCGTTCCACTTTTTCTGGCTCACACTCACGCTGTCCATCATGTACGGAGCCTTCACAGCGAAAGGTCCCACGTGACGGAATGATGTTACAGGAATCGTCTCAGCGTAAGCCGCAGCAAACAGCACGAGTGCACTGAGAAAGAGAATGTTTCGTTTCATTTTCATGTCGTATAGTTTTTATAGATAGTCAAAAGTCGTTTTTCACCATATCTTATTAAGCTCCTCGGAGTACTCAAACCCTCCCTGCCTGAGCCTCTCGCGGAGCATCTGGGGATCTACGCCAAACGAAGAGCACACGTCGTCAAGACTCTCAAACTCGCCGTCACGCAGCAGCATGTTGATTGCCGACACCAGCATCGGAAGGTCGTCCAAGGGTAGATGATCCATTTTTGTCGAGTTCGTCAGATGCGAGGAAGGCGATGCCTCCTTTAGCCGAAGGGCAAAGGTAAAAACACATTTCCGACAAAACAAGCGAAAACCAACGTTTTTCGCTTTTCTATTCCTTATTTAATATGTTGGTGTGGATATATGCTTTGAGTTCCCGCAAATATGAAGAAAGAAAAAAAATTTTTCCCTTCTTCATCTCGCGATATTTGTTCTCCAAAAATAATTATCCCTTCTTCATAATTTTGCGTTGTCCCAATAGAGGGAAACAAATCTCTTCAAGTCTTACTGATTTCGAACAAATTGTTTGCAGATGTCAAGATTTTTTCCGTAATTTGCAAACAGAGTTCTGTGCAGCTTAAGCAATTGTCCTCACCACATCAGGAAGGGCAACATCTGCTCACAGAGCGTGATGCCAGAATTTCCTCTTTGCCACATAAAAACAACAGATAGAATGAAAAGAATAGCATTGACTTTAGTCGCCGTTTTTATAACTCTGACCCTTTCGGCTCAGACAAACTACGCTAAGCAGGTAAATACACTTATCGGCACACAAGGGGCAGGCCTCACTTCGGGATATCTCTATCCCGGAGCTACCTACCCTCACGGAATGGTTCAGTTCACTCCATCGTATTTCTGCAAACAGGCGGGGTTTGTGATAAATCAGAACAGCGGAGGCGGATGTGAGCATATGGGGAATTTCCCCACTTTTCCCGTGAAAGGCAAACTCACCGTTTCTCCCGATATGATACGCAATGCCCGCATCAACATCAGCGAAGAGAAAGGGCATGCAGGCTACTACGAAACTATGGTGCAAGAAGATATCCACGCAGAGCTCACCGTTACTCCTCGCACGGGAATGGCGCGCTATAGCTATCCTGCCGATGCCGACTTCGGTACCGTGATAATCGGTGCCGGAATAGCAGCGACGCCTATCACGGAAGCTGCCGTAGCCATTACCGCTCCCAACAGATGCGAGGGATATGCCGACGGGGGATATTTCTGCGGGATACGCACTCCTTATAAAGTATTCTTCGTTGCCGAGTTTGACGCCGATGCCGTTCAGACGGGGACGTGGAAGCGTAAAGTATTACACCCTGGAGCCACTTTCGCGCAAGGGGAAGAATCAGGAGTCTATTTCACCTTCGACACCAAGCAAAACAAGACTATTCAATATAAGGTTGGGGTATCCTATGTGTCTGTAGAGAATGCGCGCGAAAATCTCCTTACTGAAAATCCCGACTGGAGTTTCGATTCGGTGCGAGACAAGGCGGAAGCGAAATGGAATGAGATGCTGTCTCTCATTGAAGTGGAAGGCGGAAGTGAAAGCCGACGTACTCAGTTCTATACTCATCTCTATCGCGCTTTTATCCATCCTAGCATATCAAGTGACGTAAACGGAGAATACATGGGTGCCGACTGGCGTGTGCATAAGACAAATGCAGTTCAGTATTCCCAATTCAGCAACTGGGATACCTATCGCACACAGATTCAACTGCTCTCCATGCTGGAGCCTGACGTTGCTTCCGACATCGTGCTTTCTCATCAAGATTTTGCTCTGCAGTCGGGAGGCTCCTTCCCTCGTTGGGTACTTGCAAATGTAGAAACAGGAATCATGCAAGGTGATCCTTCGTCGATACTTGTTGCTAACGCGTGGGCTTTCGGTGCACGCAACTATGACCCCAAGCCGCTGTTTGAGATAATGAAGCGAGGAGCAGAGGTGCCTGGAGCCAAATCGCAGAATGAGGAGACACGCCCCTTCCTGCAACAATACCTTGAGAAAGGTTACATGAATGCCTCGATGCAGCTTGAGTACACTTCTGCCGATTTTGCAATCGGACAATATGCCCTGCATGCTGTGGGCGACGAATTTGCTTCGTGGCGATACTTCCATTTTGCCCGCTCGTGGAAAAATCTCTTCTGTGAGGAAACGGGATGGCTTCGCTCTCGCAATGCTGACGGCTCTTGGAAAAATCAAGGTGACGACTGGCGCGAGGCTACATACAAAGACTACTTCTGGATGGTTCCTTACAACATCAAGGGACTTATCGACATTATTGGCGGAAAAGAGGAAGCCGAAAGGCGCCTCGATGAATATTTCCACCGTCTTGATGCCGGATACGGCGATGAATGGTTTGCTTCGGGAAACGAACCTTCGTGGGGAATCCCTTGGATTTACAATTGGACTGGTTCTCCTTGGAAAACTCAACAAGTAATTGCCCGCACATTACGTGAGCAGTATACCGATTGTGAAAATGGCTTGCCCGGAAATGACGATCTCGGCTCTATGGGTGCGTGGTATGTGTTTGCGTCGATGGGACTCTATCCTGAGATTCCAGCAGTCGCAGGCTTTTCTATTAACACGCCAGTATTCCCACGTATTACAGTCCATCTTCCGAAATCGGAGATAGTCATCGAAGGCGGAAGTGAGCAGAACATCTACATCACTTCTCTGCGTCTGAACGATAAAACTGTCGAGGGCACTTGGCTTTCGTGGGACGATCTACGAAAGGGAGCACGCCTGCAGTTCCGAACCTCAAAACACCCCGACAAGAAATGGGGCACAAAAGTAGTTCCTCCTTCATTCGAATAATATTAATAAGGAATAGATCATGAAATACACGCGTTTTCTGCTTTGCTTAGTTTTTCTTCTTGCTTGCCTACCCCTTAAAGCTGTTGGAGACAATGTCACACGCTGTCCCGAGTTCTCTACTGCCGGATTCTTTGCCCTTGAGGGTACTGGGAGGGAGGTCTTTAGCATGAACCCTGCTTGGCGTTTTATGAAAGGAGATGTGGAAGATGCCTATAGAGCTGATTTCGATGACTCCAGTTGGGACGTGGTGTCACTCCCTCACGGAATCGAATACCTCCCGACGGAAGCTAGCGGATGCATCAACTACCAGGGTGTTGTCTGGTACCGTAAGCATTTTTCTCCCGATGCTGCCTGGAAAGGAAAGAAACTGATGTTGCACTTTGAAGCTATCATGGGCAAGAGCAAGGTGTTTGTCAACGGGAAACTTGTTGCTGAACATTTCGGAGGATATCTTCCAGTTGTAATTGACGTTACTGAAAACTTTGTTTTCGGACAAGAGAATGTGATTGCCGTGTGTGCCGATAACAGCAACGACCCCACCTACCCTCCCGGCAAAGCTCAAGAGGTGCTTGACTATACATATTTCGGGGGAATCTATCGTGACTGTTGGCTCATTGTGCATAATGGTTTGTATATTACCGATCCGAATAAGGAAGACGAAGTAGCTGGCGGAGGTTTGTTTGTCTCGTACAGCAATGTATCCAATAAAACGGCAGACATTCTGCTGAAAACACATCTCCGGAACGAAACAAGTCATCCCTTCAAAGGTTACGTCGAGTATCTTCTTTTCCGCCCCGATGGCACAAGGATAGCGCGCTCCACGAAGTCATTTAAGGTGGAAGCAAAGAGCGCCCTATCGACTCGGAGTGTCGTCTCGCTGAAGAATCCTCTTCTTTGGACTCCCCAAAGACCCACGCTCTATAATCTTCACGTGCTCATTAAGGACAACAAGGGAAAAATCGTCGATGGCTTCCGTCAGAGGCTGGGAGTGCGAAGTATCGAATTCAGAGGCAAGGACGGCTTCTACCTCAACGGCAAGCCCTACGATCATCCTCTCATAGGAGCAAACCGACATCAAGACTTCGCTGTCTTGGGAAACGCTGTTCCAAATAGCCTCCATTGGCGCGATGCCTATAAGCTCCGCGATGCCGGGATGGAGGTAATACGCAATGCTCACTGTCCGCAAGACCCTGCCTTCTTGGATGCCTGCGATGAGTTGGGACTGCTCGTCATCGACAACACTCCCGGTTGGCAGTTTTGGAACAACGACCCCATTTTTGCCCAACGCGTCTATAGCGACATACGCAATCTGGTACGCCGCGACAGAAATCATGCCTGTCTCTGGCTGTGGGAGCCCATCCTGAATGAGACGCATTACCCCGCCGACTTTGCCGAAAAAGCCCTCCGCACCGTGAGCGAGGAGTATCCGGGGGCTTATTCTGCAAGCGACATTCATGCCCAGGGGGCTGAAATTTTCCCCGTTCAATTCACGCATCCCAAAAACACGATGGATGCCAGAGGTAAGCAGAACGACTCTACGAAAACTTACTTCACTCGCGAATGGGGCGACAATGTGGACAACTGGAGAACACACAACAGCAACAGTCGCGTGGCACGCAGTTGGGGTGAAGAACCCATGCTTGTCCAAGCCAGGCACTATGCATCTCCCGCATATAGCGCTACAAGCTACGACGTGCTCTATCGTCAGGAGAGGCAGCATGTGGGAGGCTGTTTGTGGCATTCGTTCGACCATCAGAGAGGATATCACCCAGATCCTTTCTATGGGGGAGTGATGGATGTATTCAGACAGCCTAAGTACTCTTACTATCTCTTCATGGCTCAGCGTCCTCTCGGGAATCTGATCGATGAAGAAAAGCATGTGGGAGAAGGTCCGATGGTCTTCATTGCACATGAGATGACACCCTTCTCAGGAAAGGACGTCAACGTATACTCAAACTGCGAGGAGGTACGGTTGACCGTCAACAAGGGAGGCAAGACATACACCCTTCGCAAAGACAATTTACGTAAAGGAATGCCGTCACCCATCTTCACTTTTGCCGATGCCTATGACTTTATGGAGGGTAAAGACATCACCTACCACAGAGGTAGCGAGGAAGACGTCTACCTGCTTGCCGAAGGGATTGTCAACGGGAAGGTTGTTGCCACCCATAAGGTGTCACCCGCCCGTCGCCCTGAGCAAATCAAATTACAGATTGACAATGAGGGAACTCCTCTTCATGCCGACGGCTCCGACTGCGTAGTTATCGTTGCTTCCGTCTGCGACAGATATGGTAATGTGAAACGGCTCAACAACGACTTCATCTATTTCGAAATAGAAGGGGAAGGAAGATTACTTGGCGACGCATCCATTATGGCAAACCCGGCACCTGTTCGCTGGGGAACGGCACCTGTCATCGTGCAATCTACCACCACTGCCGGAGAGATAAAAGTCCGTGCAAACATCCTCTATAGCGGTTCTCAGAAGCCCGTCAGCGCCGAAATCACCCTTCAGAGCATCCCCTCGGAGCATACACTCATCTATAGTGCTAAAGAATTGAAGCTGATAAAGAGCAACAGTTCATTCCAATCTGCTCGATTCAACAACATCAGCCCCAAAGCCCTCCTTGACGATGCCTCCATAAAGGAAGTAGAAGAGCAACAGAAAGCGTTCGGCGAATAACTCAGTAAGTCAACCACCCACATGAAAAAATTACTATTCCTTGTCCTTCCGACAATACTAACACTTCATTCGTGTTCCATGAAAGAAACCGCTCAACCTGAAGAAAAAAACTGGGAAGAAATCCTACAGCAAAAACTTCCCTATCTCGGACATCGCAATTGGATTGTTATCGCTGATATGGCCTATCCGCTCCAGTCATCAGAAGGCATCATAACCCTTTGGGCAAACGAGTCTTACGAGTCAGTGCTGGGCAAAGTGAATGCGATGATTAACGAAGCTCCTCACGTTTTTGCACACGTCTACTACGACAAGGAACTTTCTTTCATCCCCGAAGAAGACGCGCCGGGAATAACAGCTTTGAGAAGGCAAATGGAAGTTATTTGCGGCAAAGAGGCACAGAGCATCCCTCACGAAGAGCTTATCTCGCGCTTAGACGAAGCAGGGAAACTATTCAGCGTGGTTCTGATAAAAACACCGACTCTCATCCCTTACACCACCACATTCTTTGAATTAGACTGCAACTATTGGGATGCCACGCGTGCCTCACGGCTTGAAGAGCGCATGAATCAACAATAGATATCAGCAACTTTTCATTTATCGCCACTCTCCTGTTTCAAAGTTTATTTCAAATTGCTCGCGATAGGTAAAGTCGCACTCCCCGTCCTTAAAACTAATGGGGAAGATGATTGTTTTCGAGCGAGGCAAATCTGGGTCCATCCATCTGTCGCCCACATATAGGTAAGTAGTCTGCTTCGTACCGTGAATAGTAAGGATGTTAGCAGCCTGTGTATCGTATGCTATGCTGTCGCCGATGTTGTGAAGCGGAGTCCAGTCCTTTGTGATGTCGCTGGTACAAGACAGCTTGCACTGATTGGGTTCCCATCCAGTACATGCCGACGAGAGCATGTAGTACAATCTGTCTACTTTTGCAATTGCGGGAGCTTCGCGTCCCTTATCACGGAAGAGTACCGTACACTCCTCTGCCCGCAAGTAGTCGTCAGACAGACGGAAAAGCCCCAAATGACGGTTCTCCTCGATGGTTGAGATGAAATAGGCCGTACCGTCCTCATCTTGAAAGAGATTACAATCGCGACTCTTCACGCCAAGGGGACGTCCTCCTTCAACAAACTTATAAGGGCCAGTAATGTTATCAGCAACGAAGCATGCTGCCTCCGATGCACGGTAGCCTGGACCCTCCCAGTGACACCACACGACATACTGTCCCGTTTTGTTACACTTAACTAACTTTGGGCGCTCAATGAAACGGCTCTTTCCCAATTCGGGATGCGTGACGCCGTTTTCAATAATCTTGCCTTCGAAATGCCAATGCTGCAAGTCGCTCGAGGAGTACATATTTACATCGGGATGCCACGACGAGGCCCTATCCTCACCTATCATGTACCACATCCCGTTCTCGTAAAGAAAGCCAGCAGCGTGAGCCTGCACCGAGTGCCCTTCGTCGTCCATCCACAAATGCCCGTTCTTTACGGTTGTCCATCCGGGGTTATAGGGTTCACCCACAACGAGTTTATCTCCTGAGAGATCCACACGGAAGAAACGCGGATGGCGTATGGTGCGCCCTCGAGCATCAGTAGCATGACTGTGAATAGACATCAGCCATTCGCCCTTGAAGGTACGAAACAGCATGCTATGCCCGAAGTTGGGAGGTGTGACGGGTTCAGGCTCCTGCACCCAAGGACCGTCCAGTGTACCGCTCTCACTGTAGGCAACGCCTTGCGTATAGTCTCCGTATTTCCAGCTTGTCCAGAGCATACCAAGTTTACCCGTCTGTGTGCGGAAAGGCCAAGGACCGTCTGTCACCTTATTGGGACCTTCGGAGCCATCGACATATCGCTCTCGGCTCCATGGGGAATCAAAGGCTCGGAAGAGGATGCTGCTTTTCCCTTTCGTGCCACTCAAGTCATCCTTCAATCGAATCTTCTCTACTGTTCCGTTACCGTTCTGCAGCCATTCGTGGCAGAAAAGCATGTATGGCTTCCCATCGGTGTCAACCCAAAACGTAGCATCTAGTGTAGGCTTGTTGGCTGGCAGATAAGTCTTGTCCTTCATTGGACGATAAGGTCCTTCAGGGCTATCACTCACCAGTACGTGGCATGCCCTTCGCTCGATATCGCGCCCATCCACACGGTCAATGATGACTTTTCTGTTGGTAAACGTGGCAAAATAATAGTACTTACCTTTGTAGGCATGTATCTCAGCAGCCCATATCATCGGACGGGGGCCCATCCAGCTATCTTCGTCGGTTTGTGTCACACGAAAAGGGCCGTCCCAATACTGTAGATCTTTGCTTTTCCATAGCATGCCTCCTGTGCCTGTCATATAATAGGTCTGTGAAGGTTCGTCCGCCAGCACGAAGGGGTCGCTTAAGAATATGCTGTCAAGAGGTACATGTGTTCTAATCTGTTGCGCGCTGATGAGGGTGACGCAAGCGAGGGAGATGAGGAGTGCGATGTGTCGTTTCATGGTGCGTATGTGTTATAATGGTCTTCGTTGAAAAAAAACACCGAAACCAACGCAGGCAGGTGGATTCGGTGTGTTGTTCCTTCTCTTGAGCCGAATGTCAGACTCGAACTGACGACCTACGCATTACGAATGCGTCGCTCTACCGACTGAGCTTTAGCGGCTTTCAAACAATGAAGTATTTTACTATAACATATAATAAAAATCAAGCTTGAAAGG